>NZ_LLXZ01000001.1 GCF_001440395.1 Bradyrhizobium jicamae
CGCGGCTCCGAAGGCTGTCGCAGCGGATGCGCCGCTGGCGCCGTCGGTTCGCAAGCTCTCCGCCGAGAGCGGCATCGATGCCGCGACCGTGCCCGGCTCCGGCAAGGACGGCCGCGTCACCAAGGGCGACATGCTGGCCGCGATCGAGAAGGCGGCTTCCGCGCCGACGCCGGTGAATCAGCCGGCCGCTTCGGTGCAGGTCCGCGCGCCGTCGCCGGCCGATGACGCCGCGCGCGAAGAGCGCGTGAAGATGACGCGGCTGCGCCAGACCATCGCGCGGCGGCTGAAGGATGTGCAGAACACGGCCGCGATGCTGACGACCTTCAACGAGGTCGACATGAGCCACATCATGGCGATGCGCACGCAATACAAGGACGTGTTCGAGAAGAAGCACGGCTCCAAGCTCGGCTTCATGGGCTTCTTCACCAAGGCGGTGGTGCAGGCGCTCAAGGACATTCCGGCCGTCAACGCCGAGATCGACGGCTCCGACCTGATCTACAAGAACTACTATCACATCGGCGTCGCCGTCGGCACCGACAAGGGCCTGGTCGTGCCCGTGGTGCGCGACTGCGACCACAAATCGATCTCCGACATCGAAAAGTCGATCGCCGATTTCGGCCGCCGCGCCCGCGATGGTCAGCTCAAGATCGACGAAATGCAGGGCGGTACCTTCACCATCACCAATGGCGGCATCTACGGCTCGCTGATGTCGACGCCGATCCTGAACGCGCCGCAATCCGGCATCCTCGGCATGCACAAGATCCAGGAGCGGCCGATGGTGGTCGGCGGCAAGATCGAGGTCCGCCCGATGATGTACCTGGCGCTGTCCTACGATCACCGCGTGATCGACGGCAAGGAAGCCGTGACCTTCCTGGTCCGCGTCAAGGAAAGCCTGGAGGATCCGGCCCGCCTGGTGCTGGATCTCTGAGACGTCAAGCTTGTCGGCATCGGTGTCAAAACCGGGCGTCGCGAGCCGTGGATCGATGCGCGCTCATGTGCGGAGGCTGATGTGACCGATAAAGTCGTTGTAATCACCGGCGGCAGCCGCGGCATCGGCCGCGCTACCGCGCTCGCGGCCGCCGCGCGCGGCTATCGCATCGTGGTCGGCTACGCCAGCAACAAGGCGGCGGCTGATGAGGTCGTCGCGCTGATCGAGGGCAAGAACGGCAAGGCGATCGCGGTGAAATGCGATGTCGCCGAGGAAAGCGATATCCTGGAGCTGTTCAAGGCGGCGGACAAGTTCGGCTCGTTGGGAGCGCTCGTCAATAATGGCGGTATTGTCGGCAAGAGCGGCGTGCGCGTCGACGAGATGTCGGCCGAGCGCATCCAGCACGTGATGGCGGTTAACGTCACTGGCTCCATCCTCTGCGCGCGTGAGGCGGTGAAGCGCATGTCGACCAAGCATGGCGGCAAGGGCGGCGTCATCGTCAATCTTTCCTCGGTCGCAGCGAGACTCGGCGCGCCGAACACCTATGTCGACTACGCCGCGTCCAAGGGCGCGATCGATTCTTTCACGGTCGGACTTGGCTATGAAGTTGCCGGTGAAGGCATCCGCGTCGCAGGCATCCGTCCCGGACTGATCGACACCGAAATCCACGCCGCGGGCGGCGAGCCCGATCGCGCCCATCGGCTCGCGCATCTGGTGCCGATGAAGCGCGTCGGCAGCGCGGAAGAAATCGCCAACGCCATCGTCTGGCTGATCTCGGACGAGGCATCCTACGTCACCAGCGCCATCCTCGACGTCTCGGGTGGGCGGTAATCCCTGACACCTTTCTGAAAGCTACAGGACTTCATCATGGCTACCTACGATCTCGTCGTCATCGGCACCGGCCCGGGCGGATATGTCTGCGCGGTGCGCGCGGCGCAACTCGGCATGAAGGTGGCGGTGGTCGAGAAGAACGCGACGCTGGGCGGCACCTGCCTGAACGTCGGCTGCATGCCGTCGAAGGCGCTGCTGCATGCGTCCGAAATGTTCGAGGAGGCGGCGCATTCCTTTGCCAAGATGGGCGTCAGCGTTTCCACGCCGAAGCTCGATCTGCCGGCGATGATGAATTTCAAGCAGCAGGGCATCGACGGCAACGTCAAGGGCGTCGAGTTCCTGATGAAGAAGAACAAGATCGACGTGCTGAAGGGCGCCGGCAAAATCCTCGGTGCCGGCAAGGTCGAAGTCAGTGGTGACGGCAAGACCCAGACGGTCGAGACCAAAAACATCGTCATTGCCACCGGCTCCGATATCGCGCGGCTGAAAGGCATCGAGATCGACGAGAAGCGCGTGGTGTCATCGACCGGCGCGCTTTCGTTGGCAAAAGTGCCGGAAAAAATGCTGATCATCGGTGCCGGCGTGATCGGCCTCGAACTCGGCTCGGTGTGGCGCCGGCTGGGGGCGGAGATCATGGTCGTCGAATTCCTCGACCGCATCCTGCCCGGCATGGACGGCGAAGTGGCGAAGCAATTCCAGCGCATGCTCGAAAAGCAGGGCTTTGCGTTCAATCTCGGCTCCAAGGTCACCGGCGTCGATACATCGGGCAAGATGTTGAAGGTCAGTGTCGAACCGGCGGCGGGCGGAGCGGTGGAAACGCTGGAAACCGATGTGGTGCTGGTATGCATCGGCCGCGTGCCCTACACCGAAGGGCTGGGCCTCAAGGAAGCCGGCATCGCGCTCGACAACCGTGGGCGCGTGCAGATCGATTCGCATTTCGCAACCAGCGTGAAGGGCGTCTATGCGATCGGCGACGTGGTGGCGGGGCCGATGCTCGCGCACAAGGCCGAGGATGAAGGCGTCGCCTGTGCCGAGATCATCGCCGGCCAGGCCGGCCACGTGAACTACGATGTCATCCCAGGCGTCGTGTATACCACGCCGGAAGTGTCGTCGGTCGGCAAGACCGAGGAAGAGCTGAAGCAGGCGGGCGTCGCCTACACCTCGGGCAAGTTTCCGTTCACCGCCAACGGCCGTTCCAAGGTCAACCAGACCACTGACGGTTTCGTGAAGATTCTCGCAGATGCGAAGACCGATCGCGTACTCGGCGTGCACATCATCGGTCGTGAAGCCGGCGAAATGATCCACGAAGCCTGCGTTCTGATGGAGTTTGGTGGCTCCGCCGAAGATCTGGCGCGCACATGCCACGCTCATCCGACCCGTTCGGAGGCCGTCAAGGAAGCCGCGCTTGCGGTCGGAAAACGCGCGATCCATATGTGATCTAGATCCGGGACATACCGGGTAGAGCATGGCTGAAGAAGCGGATATCCGGTTCTCGAAAAGGCCATGCTTTTGAACGAGGAGATAGAGCGGAGCGACCAATCAATGGACGTCATTCCGCTCTAGGGATTACGATCGATGATGCGCCGCCTGTTACAGCCGTTCTGGGTCCTGCTCGCGATCATCTTCCTGATCGAAGCCTGGCTGTGGGATCATCTCGAGCCGATCGTCGAGCGCATCGTTGCGCTGATCCCGCTCCGCGCCTTCAAGCAATGGCTGTCCGATCGTGTCGATGCGCTGTCGCCGGCGATGACGCTGATCGTCTTCGCCGTGCCTGTCATCCCGCTGTTTCCGCTGAAGCTGGTAGGCCTCTGGCTGTTGGCCAACGAATACTGGGTCAGCGCCATCATCGTCATGGTGCTCGGCAAATTCTTAGGCCTCGGCGTCACCGCGTTCATCTTCGACGTGACGCGCGCCAAGCTCCTGCAGATGGCGTGGTTCAAGAAGGCCTATGAATTCATCATGGCGATGCGCGCCAAGGCGGCGGAGCTGGTCCAGCCGATCAAGCAGCGCATCCGCGACATCCTGCGTGGCGACGGCACCGGCTGGTCATCGCGCATGCTGCGGACCATCGCACGCTTCCGCAAGAGCGTGCATCAGGCGCGGTAGTGGCGTCACCACAGGTGTCGTAGGGTGGGCAAAGGAGCAAAGCGACGTGCCCACCATCCATCACCGAAATCGCTGTGAGATGGTGGGCACGCTGCGCTTTGCCCACCCTACGGATCACGGCGTTCGCAGTTGCGCACCGATGACGAACGAAGGATCTCAATGCAGATGCAAGAGATGCGGCGCGTAGAGGCCGAGCGCGGTGATGGCGATGCCCACGATCGCCAGGGCGCCTGACACCCAGGCCAGAACCAGCATGCCGGTGATGATGGTGGCGGACGCCAGCACGATGCCGATCTGGAAGGCGGCGGAAGCGATTTCATAGTGATGATACTTCGCGGTCGCCTCGTCGCGCTGGTGCTCGGCGTGCTTGGCGCGTTTTGCCAGCTCCTCCGAACCCTCGCCGGTTTCCGGCTCCGAGCGATAGCGCTGCGCGGTCTTGTTCCAGTCGTCGATCTGCTTCTGCAGCGCCGCCTTTGCCGCATCGTCGCCGACGGTGCCCATGCTAAGCTTCGCGTGCTCGGCGGTGGCCTGCACCACGGTGCGACGGATGCTCTTGGCCTGGAAGAATGCCCAGAGATTCGAAGCCTCGACATTCCTGCTGATGGCTTCGGTCTGCGCACCCTTGCCCAGCGTTTCCGACAGCGCCAGAAACAGGGCGATCACCGCGATCAGCAACGCGATCTTCTTGTTCGAGCCCGACGCGTGCTCGGCATGCTCCGCATGCTCCATGCTTTCATGTGCGCCCATATTTTCCCCTCTCCAGTGAGATCAAAATTCACGATTGCCGAACGGGCAGTTCAAAGCAAGCGTCAAGCAGCCATTTGAACTGTTGCTTTAAGGGATTATTTTGTCGGTCCTTTTAAGCTTTCAATATGACAACCGCCGATTTCCTTGCAGTCTGTTTTTGGCCGCTCGTCATTCTTTTCGCCGTGCTGCTGAAAACCGTCCGCGACCCTGTGCTGTTGCGGTGGATCGGCGCCATCATCGGGCTCTTCATTGCGCTTTGCGTCCTACTGTGGGTGGTTTATGGCCCTAGCTCGCTGGTCGGTGTCGTCGACTTTTATCTGTTCTTGTTCATTGTTGGGCTCGGGCTGATCTGGCTCGGATTGCAAGAGTGGCGCTTCTTTCGGCCGGTTTCGAAATCGATATGGAAGGCCTGTGCAGCGATGCTCGGCGGTGCCGCCCTTGCGGCCCTGATGGGCACGATCCTGATTCAGGACTTCTTCCAGTCACCGATCGTTCTCGAAGGCCGCGTTCAGAACGTGCGAACGCGAGGAAGGCACAACAGCGAATACGTCGCCGACATAGCCGGTCGCACAGTCAAGGTGACGACACCGGTCTATGAGCGACTGAAACTCCTGCCGGTCGTCCGCGCGGAGGTTGGTCGCGGATCGAACTACGTGTATGCGATTGAGTATCTCGCTAATTAGAGCAGGATGGGATCAGGCTGGGCCGTGACGACCGACCGTCTCGAGCCCCGGACACAAGCGGCGGGCCACTACAAGCCGGGGCCCATTCTACTTTGCATGGGGTTGTTTTCGCGATTTTGTGTCTGACCGCGTCACCCGCGCGGGTGGGCGCTCTTGTACACTTGCAGCAGCCGTTCGCTGTCGATCCCGGTATAGATTTGGGTGGTCGAGAGCGAGGCGTGGCCGAGCAGTTCCTGGATCGCGCGCAAATCGCCGCCGCGGCTGAGCAGATGGGTCGCGAAGGAATGCCGCAGCGCATGCGGCGTGGCGCTGTCGGGCAGCCCCAGCGCGCCGCGCAGCCGCTCCATGGTGAGCTGGATGATCCGGGGGGATAGCGGCCCGCCGCGCGCGCCGACGAAGATCGGCCCGGCCGGAGGCAATGAATGCGGGCACATCGCAACGTAATCGGCGATCAGGGTAAGCACGTTCTGCAGCACCGGCACCATTCGGGTCTTGTTGCCCTTGCCGGTGACGATGATGACGTCGCCTTCGCCGGGTTTGGGCACATCGCGGCGCTTCAGTCCGAGCGCCTCGGAGATGCGCAGGCCCGATCCGTAGAGCAGCGCCATGACCGCGGCGTCACGCGCCAGGATCCAGGGTTCGCGTTCCTCGCCGGCGCGCTCGTTGGCATCCGCAAAGCGCTTGGCGGCGTGCATCTGGATCGGCTTGGGCAGGCTCTTTGCAATTTTCG
The DNA here is from genome assembly GCF_001440395.1 of Bradyrhizobium jicamae. Taxonomy (GTDB): domain Bacteria; phylum Pseudomonadota; class Alphaproteobacteria; order Rhizobiales; family Xanthobacteraceae; genus Bradyrhizobium; species Bradyrhizobium jicamae. Next base: position 6,026 of record NZ_LLXZ01000001.1, read on the forward strand.
GCGCGCGGATGGCGGAGAGGGCGCCGACCCTGCCTTTGCCTTCCCGCTCCAGAAAGCGCCCGAATGAGCGCAAGCCCGCCAGCGCCCGCATCAGCGAGCGCCCGCCGATATCGTCGGCGCGGCGCATCGCCATGAACGCCCTGACGTCGGTGGCTTCCAGCGCGGCGAACCGTTTCAGTGTGACAAGGCTTCCCCAATGCTCGGCGAGAAAGGTGAGGCACTGGCGGAGGTCGCGGGCGTAGGCTTCGCGTGTCTTCGGTGACAGCCGCCGTTCGGCGCGCAAATGCGTCAGCCAGCGCCCGACTTCCCGCGCGAACGCCTCGTCGGCGCAATCGAGCTCAAGCGCTTGCGGTGTCGGAACTTCCCTGGCCATCATCCCTGCCTTTGGAGTTCGCCTTGGAGGCCGCGCTCCAACGCATTATATGGCACCTCTTTGGTTTACCGTTCGCTAACCGGCCGGAGCAGCGCTAGCCTCGCTCTGGATACCCTGAGCCTGATTCCCCTGATGGACCACGCCACCCGCCAAACCAGTTCCTCGGCCTCGTCGACCCGCGTGGTCGACGTGCTGGTGCCGGTCGCGCTCAATCAAAACTATTCGTACCGCGTGCCGCGCGGCATGGAGTTGAAGCCGGGCGATGTCGTCTGCGTTCCGCTCGGCCCGCGCGAGGTGGTGGCAGTGGTGTGGGCGGAGAACGCCAATCCCGATCCGCGGCTGCATAATCGCCTGAAGGACGTCGGTGAAAAGCTCGACGTGCCGCCGCTCAAGGAAGAGCTGCGCAGCCTGGTCGACTGGGTCGCCAACTACACGCTGTCAGCGCGCGGCATGGTGCTGCGCATGGCGTTGCGGATGGGCGAAAATCTCGGCCCCGAGCGGATGCGCCTCGGCGTGCGGCTGGTCGGCGAGCCGCCGCGGCGGCTGACACCGGCACGACGCCGGCTGATCGAAGTGCTGTCGGATGGCCTGCTGCACGGCAAATCGGATGCGGCGCGGGAAGCCGGCGTCAGCTCCGGTGTGGTCGACGGTCTGGTCGACGAGGGCACGCTTGCGATTGAGGCGATGCCGCCACCGCCGGCGCCGCCGGCGCCCGATCCAGCCTTTGCCCAGCCGGAATTTTCTCCCCAGCAACGCGCGGCGGTGGACGCGATGCGTGCGCTCGCCGCCAACGGTACGTTCCATGTCGCGCTGCTCGACGGCGTCACCGGCTCGGGCAAGACGGAAGTCTATTTCGAGGCGATTGCGGAAGTCGTCCGGCGGGCCAAGCAGACGCTGATCCTGATGCCGGAGATCGCGCTGACAGGACAATTCCTCGACCGCTTTGCGCAGCGTTTTGGCGTGCGCCCGATCGAGTGGCACTCCGAACTGACGCCGCGCACAAGGCAACGCAATTGGGCCGCGATATCGGCCGGCGAGGCGCCGGTCGTGGTCGGCGCGCGCTCGGCGCTGTTTTTGCCTTACGCGGATTTGGGCCTGATCATCGTCGATGAAGAGCACGACCAGGCCTACAAGCAGGATGAGGGCGCGCATTATCACGCCCGCGACATGGCGGTGGTGCGGGCTCACATTGCAAAGATTCCGATCGTGCTGGCGTCGGCCACGCCGTCGGTCGAGAGCGAAGTCAATGCGCGCAAGGGGCGCTATCAGCGCGTCGCGCTGCCGTCGCGTTTCGGCGGCCAGCACATGCCGCATATCGAGGCGATCGACCTGCGCCGCGCGCCGCCGCCGCGCGGCCGCTTCATCTCGCCGCCGCTGGCCGAGCAGATCAGGTTCGCGATCGAGAAGCGCGAGCAGGCGCTGCTGTTCCTCAACCGCCGCGGCTATGCGCCGCTGACGCTATGCCGGGCCTGCGGCCATCGCTTCGCCTGCACCATCTGCGACGCCTGGTTGGTGGACCACAGGTTTCGCCAGCGCCTCGTCTGCCACCATTGCGGCTTCTCGATGCCGCGCCCGAACATCTGCCCGCATTGCCAGGCGGAGGAATCGCTGGCCGCGATCGGTCCGGGTGTCGAGCGGCTGCAGGAAGAGGCGGCGTCGCTGTTTCCGGAAGCGCGCACCATGGTGCTGTCGAGCGATCTCATCACCTCGATCGAGACCATGCGCAGCGAGCTGAACGAAATCGCCGAGGGACGCGTCGACATTATCATCGGCACGCAACTGGTGGCGAAGGGACATAATTTCCCGCGGCTCAATCTGGTCGGCGTCGTCGACGCCGACCTCGGCCTCGGCAATGGCGATCCTCGCGCCGCCGAGCGTACGTTCCAATTGCTCAACCAGGTGATCGGCCGCGCCGGGCGCGAGCAGGGCCGCGGCATCGGCTTTCTGCAGACCCACCAGCCCGAACATCCCGTGATGAAGGCCTTGGTCGCGAGCGACCGCGAAGCCTTCTACGCCAGCGAGATCGACTCGCGTGAGCGCACCGGCTACCCGCCGTTCGGCCGGCTCGCCAGCCTGATCATTTCCGCGGGCGATCGGCCGACTGCGGAAAGTTTTGCCCGCAGACTTACCGCCGTCGCGCCGATCGACGAGCGCATCCAGGTGCTCGGCCCCGCGGAGGCGCCGCTTGCGGTGATCAAGGGCCGCTACCGGTTCCGCATTCTGGTGAAGTCGCTGCGCAACGTCGATCTGTCGGAATATTTGCGCGAATGGCTCGCCGCCGGGCCGAAGACCAAGGGCAATCTCAAACTCGAAGTCGACGTCGATCCGCAGAGCTTTTTATGAGCGCCGAGCCCTTCAATTGGGAAGGCGCGCGTCAACCATTGGACCACAGATTGGTCGTGTATCCCTGCTCGACGAAGGCGTCGATCTTCGCCGCCTGATCCTCGTCACCACCGGTCCGGGCCGCAAAAATCTTTCCGAACGAGATGCGCTTGGCTTCCGGCCAGTGCTCCGGTTCCCAGAGGTGCGATCGGATCACCGAACGCGCGCAGTGGAAGTAGCTCCGCTCGATGTGGATCCGGATGGCAAGCAGCGCCGGGCGGCCTGACTTCCCAAGCGCGGCCAACAATTCGGCATCGTCAAACATCTCTGCCCGGCCCGAGAGCCGCAATGTCTCGCCGGTTCGGGGCCGCAGGAAGATCATGCCGATCCGGCCGGTCTCGATGATGTTCTGCAGGCCGAACGCGAGGTTGTTGCCGGCCCGTTCGGGAAGCAGCACCGTTCTGTCGTTTTCGACGTGGGCGAACCCGGGTTCGTCTCCCTTTGGAGACACCTCAATCGGCCCGTCGCGACCGGCCGTGGCCATCAGCCCAAACGGGCACGTCCGGAGGAAATCGATCGCCTGTTCGTCGAGGAAGGGGAGTATCTTGGCCCTGGTGGTCTCGCGGGGCTCGGGGAGGATGCCTCTCAGTTGCTCCACGGTTTTGACCTGGCTCATGATTGCGATCTCGTCAGTGAGGTGGGTCTGAAGCCGCGGAACGCCGCCCGCCTGTGTTCCCGCAGAACCTAGCACGGTCCTCCTGGCACCGTGGTGGCCAGAGCGGCACGGCAACAAGAATGCCTTTAACAAAAAGGCCTGCCGTCATTTGCGACGGCAGGCCTTTGTTGCCGCGGGAAGTCCCGCGACCATTTTCGCAACGCAACGCTACTCGATCTGATGGACCGGAAAACGGCGCGATTAGCGCGCCTTTAGGAAATAACCTCGGCGGTGACGTGGCCGACGCCGGCGCCGGTCAGGCCGATGGCACGGGCAGCGCCCTTGGAGAGGTCGAGCACGCGTCCCTTGATGAAGGGGCCGCGGTCGTTGATCGTGACGATCACGCTTTGGCCGCGGTGGGTCACCCGGAGCTTGGTGCCGAACGGCAGCGAGCGGTGGGCTGCGGTCATGGCGTTCTGGTTGAAGCGCTGTCCGGAGGCAGTCTTGCTGCCGGATTCATTGCCGTAGAAGGAAGCCTTTCCCGAGAAGCCGCGCCCCGTGCTCTGGGAGCCGATCGAGGCGTTGGCGTTCATCCAGTTGTCGCCGGCCGGCTGGGTCTTGGCTTGGTGGGAATGGTGGTGGTGATGACGGTGATGCCTCGACTTGGCGGAAGCTTCGGTGACGCTGCCGCCGACCAGGAGAGTTGCGGCGATCAACGCGAACGCTGTACGCGACCGGGTTAGAGTTCCCGGCACGATCGTATTGGTGTGCAACATTAAACCAATCCCTCAGAGAGTATTGCCACATGCGTGACAAATGGAACCCCCGTCCCAGTTTCAGCGGTTGCCGTTTGGTCACGCAATAAGGCATGAATTGGGCAGTAGTTCCTTATTATCGGCGGCTGACATATCTTGTTACCGTGTGCAACTAATCACGCGATATTCCGTAATCTTGGGCTTTAACCGAATTTTAACCCATTGAATACTGTCTACTACTCGCGAATACAGTCATCCTTAGGCGTGGAAAGATTTAGGCAAGTAATGGCCAAATGGAGGAGATTGGCCTGGTTCGTTCCGAGGGCGCCTGCTCATGGCCGCCATGCAAATACGATTGGAACCAATGCGTCGCTTGCTGACGCGTGCCAGCCGCTCGTTCGGCGCCCGGCCAAATTCCGGAGCGCTGAGCTGTCTCAAAACAACCTTCAACCGGTTCTGAAAATCGCCATGCGACAAGGCATCGCCCGAGCGCGCGGTCATGTTGCACCTGCGCGCTTGCTATGATAGCAAAGCCGCGATTTTACCGATCCCGGCACTTCCGTGCCGGTCGAAAATCGAAGTCCCGCTTGAATTCCAAGGGCTTGGATCGCTAGGCGCCGCTACCGTGGCGACGGTTTTTCCCTTGCGAATTTGACAGCTGAAAAGAGCGAGTCTGTGGCTGCAGAAGATCCGTCCGTTTCCGGGGTGTCCGGCCGTTATGCTACGGCCTTGTTCGAGTTGGCGCGCGACGAGAAATCCATCGACGCAGTAAAGGCCGATCTCGATAAATTCGAAGCCATGCTGAACGAAAGCGCCGATCTCAAGCGCCTCGTCCGCAGCCCGGTCTTCTCGGCAGAGGCGCAGGCCAAGGCGCTCAATGCGCTGCTCGACAAGGCCGGCATCACCGGCACCTCCGCCAAATTCCTTAAAGTGTTGACCGCCAACCGCCGGCTGTTCGCCGTGGCCGATGTGATCCGCGCCTTCCGCGCGCTGGTGGCGAAGTTCAAGGGCGAGGCGACCGCCGACGTCACCGTCGCCGAACAGCTCAATGAAAAGAATCTCGACGCGCTGAAGACCGCACTGAAATCAGTGACGGGCAAGGACGTCGCGCTCAACGTGAAAGTCGATCCCTCCATCATCGGCGGCCTTGTGGTCAAGCTCGGCAGCCGCATGGTGGATAGTTCGCTTCGCACCAAACTCAATTCGATCAAGCACGCGATGAAAGAGGCAGGCTGATGGACATCCGCGCCGCGGAAATTTCCGCGATCCTCAAGGACCAGATCAAGAATTTCGGCCAGGAGGCTGAGGTCACCGAAGTCGGACAGGTGCTGTCCGTCGGCGACGGTATCGCTCGCGTCTACGGTCTGGACAACGTCCAGGCCGGCGAAATGGTCGAGTTCGAGAACGGCACCCGCGGCATGGCGCTGAACCTCGAAACCGACAACGTCGGTATCGTCATCTTCGGCGCCGACCGTGAAATCAAGGAAGGCCAGACCGTCAAGCGCACCCGCGCCATCGTGGACACGCCGGTCGGCAAGGGTCTGCTCGGCCGCGTCGTCGACGCGCTGGGTAACCCGATCGACGGCAAGGGCCCGATCCAGGCCGACAAGCGCATGCGCGTCGACGTCAAGGCGCCCGGCATCATTCCGCGCAAGTCGGTGAGCGAGCCGATGGCGACCGGCCTCAAGGCGATCGATGCGCTGATCCCGGTCGGCCGCGGCCAGCGCGAGCTGATCATCGGCGACCGTCAGACTGGCAAGACCGCGATCGCGCTCGACACCATCCTGAACCAGAAGCCGCTCAACGCGCAGCCCGACGAGAACATCAAGCTGTATTGCGTCTACGTCGCGATCGGCCAGAAGCGTTCGACCGTTGCCCAGTTCGTGAAGGTGCTGGAAGAGCAGGGCGCGCTGGAATATTCGATCGTCGTCGCCGCCACCGCCTCCGATCCGGCGCCGATGCAGTACATTGCGCCGTTCACCGCCTGCACTATGGGCGAATTCTTCCGTGACAACGGCATGCACGCCGTCATCATCTATGACGATCTGTCGAAGCAGGCCGTCGCCTACCGCCAGATGTCGCTCCTGCTGCGCCGCCCGCCGGGCCGCGAAGCATATCCGGGCGACGTGTTCTATCTGCATTCCCGCCTGCTCGAGCGCGCGGCGAAGCTCAGCAAGGACCATGGCTCGGGATCGCTGACGGCGCTGCCGGTCATCGAAACCCAGGCCAACGACGTGTCGGCCTACATCCCGACCAACGTGATTTCGATTACCGACGGTCAGATCTTCCTGGAAACCGACCTGTTCTTCCAGGGCATCCGCCCCGCGGTGAACGTCGGTCTGTCGGTGTCGCGCGTGGGTTCGTCGGCGCAGACCAAGGCGATGAAGAAGGTCGCCGGCAAGATCAAGGGCGAGCTGGCGCAGTACCGCGAAATGGCGGCGTTCGCGCAGTTCGGCTCCGACCTCGATGCTTCGACGCAGCGCCTGCTCAACCGTGGTTCGCGCCTGACCGAACTCCTTAAGCAGCCGCAGTTCTCGCCGCTGAAGATGGAAGAGCAGGTCTGCGTGATCTGGGCCGGCACCAACGGCTATCTCGACGCGCTTCCGGTCAGCAAGGTGCGTGCATTCGAGGATGGCCTGCTGTCGCTGCTGCGCGGCAAGAACGTCGACATTCTCAACGGCATTCGTGACAGCCGCGATCTCTCCGATGATCTCGCCGGCAAGCTGAAGGCCGCGGTCGAAGGTTACGCCAAGACGTTTTCTTGAAGATTTGCCGTTGAGGCCCGGCTTCCAGCCGGGCCCGACGAACAGAGTGGCTTGCGATCGGGGCCTTGAGGCCAGATCGCCGGGGTGAACTGAGAATGGCTTCACTTAAAGACATGCGGGTCCGCATCGCCTCGACCAAGGCGACGCAGAAGATCACCAAGGCGATGCAGATGGTCGCGGCATCGAAGCTGCGCCGTGCGCAGACCGCTGCCGAAGCGGCCCGGCCCTACGCCGAAAAGATGGATGCGGTGATTTCCAACATCGCCGCTGCCGCCGCCGGTTCGCCCGGCGCGCCGGCACTGCTGGGCGGCACCGGCAGGGACCAGGTGCATCTGCTGCTGGTCTGCACCGGCGAACGCGGCCTGTGCGGCGCCTTCAATTCGGCGATCGTGCGTCTGGCCCGCGAGCGGGCGCTGTCCCTGATGAACCAGGGCAAGGAGGTCAAGATTTTCTGCGTCGGCCGCAAGGGCTACGACCAGCTTCGCCGCACCTTCGACAGGCAGATCATCGACCACGTCGATCTGCGCGGGGTTCGTCAGCTCGGCTTCGTCAACGCCGAGGACGTCGCCAAGAAGGTGCTGGCCCTGTTCGAAGCCGGCGAGTTCGACGTCTGCACGCTGTTCTATTCGCGCTTCAAGTCCGTCATCGCGCAGATCCCGACCGCCCAGCAGGTCATTCCGCTCGTCGTCGAAGAGCCGGCTGCCAATGCCGGTCCGTCGACTTCTTACGAATATGAGCCGGAAGAAGACGAGATCCTGACGCGGCTGTTGCCGCGCAATCTGGCGGTGCAGATCTTCCGCGCACTGCTGGAAAACAACGCTTCTTTCTACGGCGCGCAGATGAGCGCGATGGATAACGCCACCCGCAACGCCGGCGAAATGATCCGCAAGCAAACCCTAGTCTATAACCGAACCCGTCAAGCCCAGATCACCAAGGAGCTGATCGAGATCATCTCCGGCGCCGAGGCGGTCTAGCGCACGAACCAACCGACGGTCGTTCAAGTACAGAATTTCGAAGGAGAGCAATTCATGGCCACAGCAGCTAACCAGATCGGTCGCGTCACCCAAGTCATGGGCGCCGTTGTCGACGTGCAGTTCGAAGGTCATCTGCCGGCCATTCTCAATTCGCTGGAAACCAAGAACGGCGGCAACCGCCTGGTGCTGGAAGTCGCGCAGCACCTCGGTGAGTCCACCGTGCGCACGATCGCGATGGACGCGACCGAAGGTCTGGTGCGCGGTCAGGAAGTGACCGACACCGGCGAGCCGATCGCCATTCCGGTCGGTGACGGCACGCTCGGGCGCATCATGAACGTCATCGGCGAGCCGATCGACGAAGCCGGTCCGATCAAGTCCGAAGGCAAGCGCGCCATCCACCAGGAAGCGCCGACCTATACCGACCAGTCGACCGAAGCTGAAATTCTCGTCACCGGCATCAAGGTCGTCGATCTGCTCGCGCCCTACGCAAAGGGCGGCAAGATCGGCCTGTTCGGCGGCGCGGGCGTCGGCAAGACCGTGCTGATTCAGGAGCTGATCAACAACGTCGCCAAGGCGCACGGCGGTTACTCGGTGTTCGCCGGCGTCGGCGAGCGTACCCGCGAAGGCAACGACCTCTATCACGAGTTCATCGAGTCCAAGGTGAACGCCGATCCGAAGAATCCCGATCCGAGCGTGAAGTCGAAGTGCGCGCTGGTGTTCGGCCAGATGAACGAGCCGCCCGGCGCCCGCGCCCGCGTCGGCCTCACCGGCCTGACCGTCGCCGAGCACTTCCGCGACCAGGGCCAGGACGTGCTGTTCTTCGTCGACAACATCTTCCGCTTCACGCAGGCCGGCTCCGAAGTGTCGGCGCTCTTGGGCCGTATTCCTTCGGCGGTGGGTTATCAGCCGACGCTCGCCACCGACATGGGCGCGCTGCAGGAGCGCATCACCACCACGCAGAAGGGCTCGATCACCTCGGTGCAGGCGATCTACGTGCCGGCCGACGACTTGACCGACCCGGCGCCCGCCACCTCGTTCGCCCACTTGGACGCCACCACGGTGCTGAGCCGCGCGATCTCGGAAAAGGGCATCTACCCGGCGGTTGACCCGCTCGACTCCACCTCGCGCATGCTCTCCCCGCTCGTCGTCGGCGAGGATCATTATCAGACCGCGCGCATGGTTCAGCAGGTGTTGCAGAAGTACAAGTCGCTGCAGGACATCATCGCCATTCTCGGCATGGACGAACTGTCGGAAGAGGACAAGATCGCCGTGGCCCGCGCCCGCAAGATCGAGCGCTTCCTGTCGCAGCCGTTCCATGTCGCCGAAGTGTTCACGGGCTCGCCGGGCAAGTTCGTCGACCTCGCCGACACCATCAAGGGCTTCCGCGGCCTCTGCGAAGGCAAGTACGACCACCTGCCGGAAGCGGCGTTCTACATGGTCGGCACCATCGAAGAAGCCGTCGAGAAGGGCAAGAAGCTGGCTGCTGAAGCGGCTTAAGGGGCGAATGGTGGACAGGGAGTAGCGAACAGCGCTGCTCCCGTTCTTCCCACTCGCTGTTCGCTACTCGCTACTCGCAGGTTCTCCATGGCTACCTTCCACTTCGATCTCGTTTCACCTGAAAAGCTCGCCTTCTCCGGCGAAGTCGATCAGGTTGACATTCCAGGGCTGGAAGGCGATTTCGGCGTGCTCGCCGGACATGCACCGGTCGTGGCCGCGGTTCGCCCGGGCATCCTGACCATCATCGCCGGCGGCACCCGTGAAAAGGTGATCGTGCTCGGCGGCCTTGCGGAAATGTCGGAGAACGGCCTCACCGTGCTCGCCGACGTCGCCACCTCGATCGAGGATGTCGATCGCGCGCAGTTCGCCGAGACCATCGCCGAGATGGAAGCGAAGCTGGCCGAGAAGGAAGGTGGAGAGCTCGATCACGCCATCGAGCGGCTCGACCACTACAAGAGCATCCAGATCGAACTCAACGCCACGGCCATGCACTAAGCCCCGGGGCATCGCTCCGGGGCGGAATGAAGGCCCGGTTGCTATCAGCGCTCGTCACGTCGTGACGGGCGCTTTGTTTTTGACCTCGCCCGAAAGCATTGATTGCCCATGCGGTGCTGGCGTCGGGCTGGCCTCGACAATGTTGCACCGGGGAACTTCTGGCGGCATTCTGCCGCACCGGAACATGGTTCGGGGGCTGCTGTTCATGAAGCGCAAGATCGCGGCGATTTTTGCGGCCGATATTGCCGGTTACTCCAGACTGGTTGCCGAGGACGAAGAGGAGACGCTGCGTCGCCTGGCGTCCTACCGTCAGGTCACCGATGATTTCATCGCCAGGGGCGGCGGCCGCATATTCAATACCGCCGGCGACGCGGTGCTCGCTGAATTCCCCAGCGCGGTCGAAGCCGTGCGTTGCGCAATCGACATCCAGGAGAGCCTGCGCACCCGTAACATGGCCTATCCGCCCAGCCGGCAGATGGCCTTTCGCATCGGCATCACCATCGGCGACGTGGTCGAGCGTGACGGCGATCTCCTGGGCGACGGCGTCAACATCGCCGCGCGGCTCGAGGGACTCGCCGAAGTCGGCGGCATCTGCATCTCGCGCGCGGTGCATGAGCAGGTCGCCAACAAGCTGTCGGTGCAGTTCGCCGACATTGGCGCGCAGGAAGTGAAGAACATCCCGACGCCGGTGCATGCCTATATGGTGGCGATGCGCCGCGAGGACGGCACCTACACGACGCCGCAGGTCAAGAAGCCGGCGAAGTCGCCAGGCGTCGCACAGCCGAACTGGATGTGGCCGGTCGCCGTCACGGTGGTCGGCCTCGCCGCGATCGGTGTCGGCGGCTTTCTCTATCTCACCAAGCTGGAGACCTCGGCGACCAAGGTCGCATCTCCCAGCAGCATGGCGAGCCCTGCGCCGTCGCCGTCAGCGATCGCGGCCGTGCCCGCTCCGGTGCCCGCAGCCAAAGCCCCGGAGCGCCCATTGCCGCAACCGCCGTCGCCATCGGTGGTCGCGTCGGCCGACAAGTTTGCTGCGGCTAGCATTCCCTTCATCAGCGACAAGGCGCGCGCCTCGCTCGCCACCGACTACGCGCCGGCGGCCGACTTCAAGGCATTCGCGCTGAATGTCGGCGGGTTCAGTGCCTTCGTCACTGCGCAGCCGAGCGAGGAGGCGGCGAGGAGCGCGGCGGTCGAGCAATGTCAGAAGCGCGCGGAAGCCGCGCAATCGCCGCGCAAATGCGAACTGTATGCAGCCGGCGATGCGATCGTGTATGCCCATGGCAAACCGCCGCTGCCGCCATTGCCCTGGGTCCGGCGTGATCCCGCGACGGAGCAGCCCTTCGTCGCGAAGAATGTCCCGCTCGCCCGGGACCCTGCCAAGGCCCGCCTCGAAGCGGTTTATGCGCCGGCGCGAAGAAACAAGGCGCTGGCGATCGGACCCGGCGGCGGCGTATTGTTCTTTCCCATCGCGCTCGATACGGCGGACGAGGCGGTGCGGCGCGCGCTGGAGTCGTGCGGAGGAATCGCCAGCGTGCCATGCATGGTCGTCGCGATCAATGATGATTTCGTGGTCCCGATTCCGACCACGCTGAAGGTCACCGGCTTCTTCAGGGCCACCGGCAGCACGATGATATCCGCTGACGCACGCGACGATGTCGCGCGGCGGATGTCGGAAGCGCAGAGCGGCTGGAACGCGGTCGCGGTCGGCGCGGCCGGCCGGCCGGGACTGGCGCTGAAGGCGGCGAGCGAACAAGCGGCGATCAACGAATCGCTCGCCGATTGCGTCAAGCGTGACAGCAATTGTCAGGTTATCGGGATTGGCCCGTTTTCGGTCGGGCCGAACTAGTCCATGACGCGCCTGCGCCCAGTTCATCCGACGTCGACAGTATCCCGGGAGTCCGAATGTCTGCCGTCCGCCGGCCGATCGCCAGCAGCATGAACAGGTGCCGGTAGCCTTGGTACCTGGCGGCCGGACGGGTGCGTTCCCGCCCGCTGAACATCAGCGTGCCATTCCGGTCATGCACCCGCCATTCGAAGCTGCGGCGGCGCTTGGTCACAGTCACGTCGTTCATATGAGGCGAGACACCACGCGTTGCGATTTGTTCCATAACAACTCGTCTGCTGCCATGGTCCCTGTCAAGTGAATACGCGAGCGCCCGTCCCCACTATTCCATGAACCGGGAAGACCGGCCATAGGTTAGAGGTAGCGCATCGCGCCTGATGGCGCCTAGTGGGCGAAACCTGCAAACAGCCGGGTCACGGTCCGGTAGACGTCGCGCCGGAAGGGCACCACGAGATCGGCGACGCGTTCCAGCCTCTCCCAGCGCCAGGAATCGAATTCGGCCGGTTGGCCGTTGCGCGGCGTCAGCGGGTCGATCTCCTCGTCGCGGCCGGTGAATCGCACCGCGAACCATTTCTGTCGCTGGCCGCGGAATTTCGCCAAACGATGGTCGGGCGGACCGTCATAGGGCGGAAATTCATAATTCATCCAATCGGTCTCGCCGAGGTATTCGGCGCTGGCCGCCCCGGTCTCCTCCCAGAGCTCGCGCATCACCGCATCGCGCGGGTTCTCGTCGGCATCGATGCCGCCCTGCGGCATCTGCCATTCCAGCCCGGGAAGAATGATTTCCGGCCCGTCGTCGCGGAAGCGGCGGCCGATCAGCACGTGACCTGAGCTGTTGAACAGCGCAATTCCCACATTGGGCCGATAGGGCTTGTCGGACATGTCGATGGGAGCACCCGGTTCTCGTTGCGAAAAGGCGTCGAAGCGAACGGACTAACCGCCCGCGAGGCTGGAAAATTCCTTGACCACGCGTTCATAGACCGGCCGTTTGAACGGAACGATCAGGGTCGGGAGATTCTTCATCGGCTCCCAGCGCCAGCTCACGAATTCGGCCTTGTGTCCGCCGCCGCCGGGGCTGGCGACATTGATCTCCGCGTCCTTGCCGGTGAAGCGCACCGCGTACCATTTCTGCCGTTGGCCGCGATAGCGCCCCTTCCAGGCGCGACCGGCCACCGTGCGGGGAATGTCGTAGATCAGCCAGTCCGGGACCTCGCCGAGCTTTTCCACCGAGCGGACGCTGGTTTCTTCGTAAAGCTCGCGCTTGGCGGCCTCCCAGGTATCCTCGCCGGGATCGACCCCGCCCTGCGGCATCTGCCAGACATGGGTTTCATCGACATGTTCGATGCCGCCGGCGCGGCGGCCGATGAAGACCAGCCCGGCCGCGTTGATCAGCATCATGCCGACGCAGGTCCGGTAAGGCAGGTCTTCGTAGCGCGCCATTTCCGTCAGCTCTTCCTTGCCTGCATCAAGTTACCCACAATCGGTCTAACCGGCGCAGTCGGGGAAAGCCCGGTTCGCCGCCATCAGCTTGATCTCTAGCCTGATTTTGATTTCAGCATCGCCGTTGTCAATGGCACAAGCATGATGCCGCGGCTGTCCAGCGTCTTGATCCAGGCGGCAAGGCGATCGATCGAAATCGGCAGGGCCGAGGCGACGCCCACCGCCGTTCCGCGTTCCTTGGCGAGCGTCTCCAGCTTGACCAGCGTCCGGTCGATCTCGGCCGAGGTCGGTACGGCGTCGATGGTAAAATCGGCCTTGGCAAACGGCATCGATTGGGCCGCCGTGAGCGATCCGGCGGAGCTGCGCGGCGAGGAGCCGTCATCGAGATAGCCGAGGCCGCGCTTGGCCGCCTCGCGGATGATCGGCTGCATCACGGTGTCGGTTGCCGTGAAACGTGCGCCCATGAAGTTGGCAATCCCGGCATAGCCTTGAAAGCGGCTGAGGTGCCAGTAAAGCCGGTCGATGTTCTGCTCTGACGTCAGCGTCGTCAGCAGGGTTTGCGGTCCGGGATCGTTATCGGGATAGTCGAACGGCTCCATCGGAACCTGCAGCAGGATCTCGTGGCGCTGCGCCCGCGCCCGCTCGGCCAGTTTGGCGGGGTCTGCCCCGTAAGGCGTGAAGGCCAGCGTCACGGCCGGCGGCAGTTTCATGATGGCGTCGGTGGTCTTGGCGGCGCCGACGCCGAGGCCGCCGACGACGATGGCGATCACGGGCATCTTGGCGGCCTTGATGCGGTCGGCGTCGGCTGCATAGACCGTGAACGGCTTGAGGCCGTCGGCCACCACCGGGATCATGCCGTAACGCGACTTTTCCAGAAGCCGCTGATCGATGCCGGCCATCGGGCTTGCCGGCGCGGATTCCGCGCCTGCCTTGTCGCCGGCGTCGCCGCCGATCACGATGTCCTGGCGCTTGCCGCTGGAGCCGTCGATGATGGTGACGGTCTTGTTGTCGCCAGCCGGGGCCTGCGAGGACGCCGATTTCGCCGCCTTCTCGGCGACAGGCTGCCTGTCGTCCGTCGCCGGCGTGCGCAAGGCAACGCGGGCGCTCGGCTCCCCGCCCAGCGGGTTGTCGACAAAGAGGGCAACGGTCAGGAAGCCGACCAGGAACAGGCCGAGCAGCACCGCCAGCGCCTGCATCGCGGTGAACGGTAGCCGAAACCGGCGCTTCTTGCGCTCCGTTTTCTGCCCGAGCGGCGTGCTCAGTTCGTCGGCCGTTTCCGTCATGGACCTCCCCGAATCAACCACGCCGACGATACCACGATGGGCCGGATTCGAGCGCCTGCGCCGGGCCCGCAAAAGCACCGGTCAGGGGAGAGAACGAAAAAAGGGGCGGCCCGAGAGCCGCCCCTTTGTGTTCTGACGAAAACCTGTCTGGCGAAAATCCGCCGGATCAGTTCGCCGCCTTGGTGGCGGGCTTGTCGACTGCCGCCTTGTCGCCGGTCGCCGGCGCGCTCGCCGTCGACTTGATGCCGTGCAGCAGGTCGGCCGCGGTCTTCAGCGCCTTGTCGTCCTTGGCGTCCGGCGGCACGTAGGACTGCGATCCGGTCTTTTCGTCGCCATCGTTCTTCAGGTGGCCGCGCAGCGAAGCCTCGCCCTTGGTGTCGGTGCGCGACTTCAGCTCATCCGGCACATCCTGCAGCACCTCGATGTCGGGCACGATGCCCTTGGCCTGGATCGACTTGCCGGACGGCGTGTAATAGCGCGCGGTGGTCAGGCGCAGCGCGCCGTTGCCGCTGCCGAGCGGAATGATGGTCTGCACCGAGCCCTTGCCGAACGAGCGGGTGCCGACCAGCGTCGCACGCTTGTGGTCCTGCAGCGCGCCGGCGACGATTTCGGAGGCTGAGGCCGAGCCGCCATTGACCAGTACGATGATCGGCTTGCCCTTCGTCAGGTCGCCCGCATGGGCGGCGCGGCGCTGGGTTTCCTCGGCATTGCGGCCGCGGGTCGAAACGATCTCGCCCTTCTCGAGGAAGGTGTCGGAAACCGTCACCGCCTCCTCCAGCAAACCGCCGGGATTGTTGCGCAGGTCGATGATGAAGCCCTTCAGCTTGTCAGCACCGATCTGGTTGGTGAGGTTGCCGATCTCGCGCTTCAGGCCTTCGGTGGTCTGCTCGTTGAAGGTGGTGACGCGGATATAGGCGATGTCGTCCTGTTCGACGCGCGCACGGACCGAGCGGACGCGGATGTTGTCGCGCACCAGCGTGACTTCGATCGGATTGTCCTGGCCCTTGCGGATGATCTTGAGACGGATCTTGGTGTTGACCGGTCCGCGCATCTTCTCGACCGCCTGGTTGAGGGTGAGACCCTGCACGGCTTCGTCGTCGAGATTGGTGATGATGTCGTTGGCCATGATGCCGGCCTTCGACGCCGGCGTGTCGTCGATCGGCGAGACGACCTTGATCAGACCGTCTTCCATCGTGACCTCGATGCCGAGCCCGCCGAATTCACCGCGGGTCTGCACCTGCATGTCGCGAAAACTCTTCGCGTCCATGTAGCTGGAATGCGGATCGAGGCCGGCCAGCATGCCTGAGATCGCCGACTCGACAAGCTTGCCGTCGTCGGGCTTCTCGACATAGTCGCTGCGCACGCGCTCGAACACGTCGCCGAACAGATTGAGCTGGCGATAGGTGTCCGAGGTTGCGGCACGCGCACTCGATCCCATCAGCACGGAACGAGGCTGGGTGACGAAAAGCGTCAAAGCCGCACCGGTGGCGGCGCTGAGAAGAATTACAGAAGTCTTGCGCATCATCCGCGAACCTTTTCGCCTTCGTTAGCGGCCCACCATGGGCCTGAGTCGATTGGAGTGCCGTCCTTACGGAACTCGACGTAGAGCACCGGCTGACTCGCGGTCGTCGCGAGAATGGATGCGACCTGGGACGTCGTCCCCATGGTCGCGACCGGCTCTCCCGTAAGTACAAATTGGCCGATGTTTACCGAAATGCGCTCCATCCCGGCGATCAGGACATGATACCCGCCCCCGGCATTGAGGATCAAGAGTTGTCCGTAGCTGCGGAAGGGCCCGGCGTAAACAACCCAGCCGTCACACGGGGTTGTGACCTGAGCCCCGGCCCGGGTGGTCAAAGAAATGCCTTTTTCCACGCCACCCGCGCCGTCGGAACCGCCAAAATCGCGAATCTTGCGGCCGTTAACCGGAAAGGCGAACAGTCCCTTCGCAGAAGCGAATGCGATCGCCGGACTGAGCCGGGCGGGATCCTTCAGTGCCCCCAGATTGGGCTTGCCGCCCGGGGCGGGCGGGGCGCCCTGCAGGCTGGCGGTGGCGGCCGCCTTGGCGGCGCTCTTCAGGTCCTGCTCCATTTTCGAGATCAGGCCCTGCAAACTGTCGACCTGCTTGGACAGGTTGATGGCACGCGCGCCTTCGGCCTCCATGTCCTTTTCGATCGCGCTCTGCTTGCGCTGCCGCTCTTCCACCAGCGCCGCCAGCCTGATGGAATCGTCCTTCATCCGGTCGCGGTCCCGGGCCAGCACGTCGCGCTGGTTGGCAATGTCCCTGCGCAGATTCACCAGCTCGGTGAGATCGGCCGTGAGTTTTTCCGCGCGGCCGCGCAACTCGGGCACGACGGACCCAAGCAGCATGGCCGTGCGCAGCGATTGCAGCGCGTCCTCGGGCCGAACCAGCAACGCCGGTGGCGTGCGCCGGCCGGCCCGCTGCAGTGCCGCCAGCACCTCGACGATTTCGGAACGGCGTGAATCGAGCGAAGCGCGGATCTGCATCTCGCGGCTGTCGAGCGGTCGCAGCCGCCCCTCGGTCTCGCCGATGCGGGTCTCGAGGCTGCGCACCTGCGCGGCGATGTCGATGATTTGCTGGTTGAGCTTGGAGCGGTCCTGTCCGATTGCCGCGATGTCGGCTTTCAGTTTCTGTTGCAGCTCGGCGGCCTTGCGCTGCTCCTGGCGCGCCGCCTCCAATTCCTGCTCCCGCTGCTTGAGGGCGTCGGGAGAAACTGCCGTCGCCTGCTGCGCGGGCGCCGCAGGCTGCTGCGCCAGCGCCGGCGATGCCGTGGCGAAGCTTGCGGAAAGCAAGATCAGCGGAAGCGACACGGCTGACATCAGGGACACGCCGCGATCGGCGGTGCCAGGGTATGAATGAATGTCCCGCGTTGAATGCATCCGGCCTATGCTGCGTTGTCTGTATTCACCTCACCGTGCCTTACGCGCGATGGTAGGGGTGGCCGGCCAAAATGGTCGCGGCCCGGTAAATCTGTTCGAGAAGCATGACGCGGACCATTTGATGCGGCCAGGTCGCCGATCCGAACGCAATGCGCGATTTTGCTTTGCGCTGCAATTCGGGCGAAAGTCCGTCCGCGCCTCCAATGGCGAAAATTGTGTTGGCGATCCCTTCATCCCGCCACTGGCCGAGCTGCCGGGCAAACGTCGCGCTATCGATGCTCTTGCCGCGCTCGTCCAGCGCCACCAGCACCGACTTCTCCGGTATCGCCGCCGAAATCGCCGCGGCTTCCTCCGAGATCCGTGTCGCGGTATCGCGCGCGCGGCTTTCCGGAATTTCATGAATCGCAAGGCCGCGGAAGCCGAGCTTGCGGCCGATGTCCTCGAAGCGCTCGCGATAGCGTTCGGCCAGTTCCTGTTCCGGCCCCTGTTTCAGTCGGCCGATTGAGACCACGACAACGCGCATGATTGCTGTTTCTGGCGTGCACTTTTCCAGCACGCGCGCTTTCCGCGCGCGTCAGGCAAACTACATGCGCCTCAGCCGATTCGCATCGGCCGGGCGTTCAGATCGCTGCCGCTGCCGGGTTCTGCGCCCACAACCTTTCAAGGTTGTAGAATTCGCGTACCTCGGGTCTGAACACGTGCACGACCACATCGCCGGAATCGATCAGCACCCAATCGCAATTGGGCAAGCCCTCGACATGGATGTTCTTGATGCCGGTTTCCTTCAGGGCTTTGGTGACGTTTTCCGCGATCGCGCCGACGTGCCGGTTGGCGCGTCCAGTGGTGACGATCATGTAATCGGAAAAGGCGGATTTGCCGCGAAGGTCGATGGTGACCGTTTCTTCCGCCTTCATATCGTCGAGGCGGGAGAGGATCATATTCAGCGTCTTGTCGGCGTCGGGTTGCGCCTTCAAGGCCGCAGCTTGCGTCGATGTTTTACGCGGGGTCTTGGCAGACTTGCCAGGAGTCTTGCTGCCGGGAGTCTTGCTAGTTGCCTTGGGTAAAACAGACTTCGACTTGGACAATACAGATGTGGCCAGGGACCATTCCTTTCACTGTATCGCGAACGCCGAATCCTTAGGCGTCGCGGACCATATTAGGCATGTGGGGTTAATGGTTTCAATATTCCAGTATCCCCACCCGCCGGTTCAGCCTGAACTGTCACTTCTTTGCCTTCCAGCTCCCGTCAGAGTTCCGAAGGCCGGTCGATGACATCTTGAGTTTCATGCCGGTCAGGAAAACCCAGGCCGGCGCCTGCTGATCGGTTAGCCGGGTCGCCTGATTCTCGGGCAATCTGTAGCGCGCCAGCGCCTGGGCGGCGGGCGCGGCGAGCGCCCGGAAACTCTGCGGCGGACGGTCGATCACGGCGATCGGCACTTCGGCCGCGATGCGCCGCCAGTCCTTCCAGCGATGGAACTGTGCGAGGTTGTCGGCGCCCATGATCCAGACGAGGCGCACGCCAGAAACGCGGCGCCGCAGTTGCATGATCGTATCGACAGTGTACCTGGTGCCGATGACAGCTTCGAGACAGCTGATATCGATGCGCGGATCGTCAGCGACCTCAAGTGCGGCTTTCGCGCGCTCGGACAGACCGTGCAGCCGGTCGGTATCCTTCAGCGGATTGCCCGGCGTCAGCAGCCACCAGACGCGATCGAGCTTCAGGCGCTTGATCGCAAACAGGCTGATCGCGCGATGCGCCGCGTGCGGCGGATTGAACGAGCCGCCGAGCAGGCCGATCCGCATGCCGTTGGCGTGAAAAGGGATAGCCTGCGCGGCGGATTGCAGTTGCATCAGCCAGGTCACCGCGGGCGCGGGCTAGAGCTATTTCCGCTTCGATGGAATCGAAACGGAGCTCCAGATTCTTGTTCTGACGCGTTTTCTTGACGCGAACCGGTTTCCACTTCGCTCGAAAACCCTCTGCGGTTCACGGCCGCGTCTGCCCGGTGCCGTGAACACGGTATTTGAAGCTCGTCAGCTGTTCAGCGCCGACCGGGCCGCGGGCGTGGAATTTGCCGGTGGCGATCCCGATCTCCGCGCCGAAGCCGAACTCACCGCCATCGGCGAACTGCGTCGAGGCGTTGTGCAGCACGATCGCCGAGTCGACCTCGCTGAGGAATTTTTCGGCCGCCTTGGCGTCTTCGGCCACGATTGCGTCAGTGTGGCGCGAGCCATGGTTCTGGATATGCGTGATCGCCCCGTCGACACCGTCGACGACGCGCGCGGCGATGACGGCATCGAGATACTCGGTATCCCAATCCTCGTCCGTTGCCGGCTTCACGCGCGCATCGATGTTCTGCACGGCGTCGTCGCCGCGCACCTCGCAGCCGGATTCGAGCAGCATCTCGACCAGCGGCTTGAGCGTCGTCGCGGCGCCCGCGCGATCGACCAGCAGCGTCTCGGCCGCGCCGCAGACGCCGGTGCGGCGCATCTTGGCGTTCAGCACGATCGACCTGGCCATGTCGAGCTTGGCGCTGGCATCGACATAGACGTGGTTGACGCCTTCGAGATGCGCAAACACCGGCACGCGCGCTTCCGCTTCGACGCGTGCCACCAGGCTCTTGCCGCCGCGCGGCACGATCACGTCGATGCCGCCGTTCAATCCCGACAGCATCAGCCCGACAGCCGCGCGGTCGCGCGTCGGCACCAGCGTGATTGCGGCCTCGGGGAGGCCGGCCTCGCGCAGGCCCTGCGAGAGGCATTCGTGTATCGCGCGGCACGAGCGAAAACTGTCGGAGCCGCCGCGCAGGATCACCGCGTTGCCGGACTTCAGGCACAGGACGCCGGCATCAGCCGCGACATTGGGACGGCTCTCGAAGATCACGCCGATCACGCCGAGCGGCACGCGCACGCGCTCGATGGTCATGCCGTTCGGCCGCTGCCAGCTCTCGGTCACGGTGCCGACCGGATCGGGAATGGCGCGCACCGTGGCGACACCATCAGCCATGGAATCGATCCGCGCCGGCGTCAGTGTCAGGCGATCGATGAAGGCCGAGGTCGCGCCTCCGGCGCGGACTTCCGCGACATCCTCGGCATTGGCCGCGAGGATCCTTGCCGAATTGGCGCGGATCGCCCGCGCAATGGCCTCCAGCGCCCGGTCCTTCTGCTCCGGCGGCGCCAGCGCCAGCACCCGCGCGGCGGCGCGCGCTTGCGAAGCGAGGTCGGTCATCAGAGCGGGCAGATCGGCGTTGCCGTCGATTGCCTTCAGGGGGGCGGTCATCGGAGATCTCAGGAGCTAGAGTAAGGCCATGTCCTAGCACGGAAATCCCGCATTTGCGAGGTCCGGAACCGGCATGGCTGGGCGGCTCCGGAGGCCGAAGCTCGGCCAATGGCCTACTTGACCGGGACTGTCCCGGCCGGGCCCACCACCAGATCGTCGCGGTGGATCATCTCCGCCCGTCCGCTGATGCCGAGGATCGCCATCACGTCCGGCGACGAGCGGCCCTTGATCTTCTCGGCATCCTCGGCGTCGTAGGCGACGAGGCCGCGGCCGATTTCGTGGGTATCGGGTCCGCGCACCACTACCGCATCGCCGCGGGCGAACTGGCCGTCGATCCTGATCACGCCGGCCGGCAGCAGGCTTTTGCCGGCGCGGAGGGCCGCGACCGCGCCGGCATCGATGGTCAGCGTGCCCCTAGGCTCCAGTGAGCCCGCGATCCAGCGCTTTCGGGCCGTGACCGGATTGGCGGGCGTCAGGAACCAAGTGCAGCGGCCGCCGTCCGCAATGGCCTGCAGCGGATGCTCGATCTTGCCGGAGGCAATCAGCATATGCGTGCCCGAGGTGGTCGCGATCTTCGCCGCCTCGATCTTGGTGAACATGCCGCCGCGCGACAATTCGGATTCGGCCGCGCCTGCCATGCCCTCGATTTCCGAGGTGACGGATTCGACGACCGGAATCAGTTTTGCGTTCGGGTTGGCGCCGGGCGGCGCGTCATAAAGACCGTCGATGTCGGACAGCAGGATCAGCAAATCGGCGCTCGCCATGGTGGCGACGCGCGCGGCGAGGCGATCATTGTCGCCGTAGCGGATTTCGTTGGTGGCGACCGTGTCGTTTTCGTTGATCACGGGCACCGCGCGCCACTCCAGAAGTTTGGCGATGGTCGAGCGGGCGTTGAGATAACGTCTGCGCTCCTCGGTATCCTGCAGCGTCACCAGGATCTGCCCGGCGCCGATGCCGTGCGCCCCCAGCACTTCCGACCAGATCCGCGCGAGCGCGATCTGGCCTACCGCGGCGGCGCCCTGGCTTTCCTCGAGCTTCAGGGGACCGCGCGGCAACTTCAGGCGGCTGCGGCCGAGCGCGATGGAACCTGATGAAACCACCAGAACGTCGCGGCCTTCACCATGCAGCTTGGCGATATCGGCGACCAGCGCCGACAGCCATTTGGCGCGGACTTCGCCGGCGTTAGAATCGACCAGCAGCGAGGAGCCGACCTTGACGACGATGCGGCGGAAGTTTTTGAGCGCGGGGCGTTTCATGATGCGGTCGAATGAAAGGGATTGTCGGGAAGCAATACGCGCCAGTTCCGCGATTTGGAAGTGGCGCGGCCGCGGCAAGGGCCAGGTTTGAGCTAGCCCTGCGGCGGCGTCACCGGCGCCCACGGCGCCTGCCCACTCTTGGCCTTGAGCGACACCGGGGCCTCGCCGATCACCTCGACCAGCGCGTTGAGCGCTTCCTGCACCCCTTCGCGGGTGGCGGCGGAGAGCAGAAGCGGCGTCTTCTTCGCGGCGCGCTTCAGCCGCTCCTTCTGCTTCTTCAATTCGTCGTGTGCGACCGCATCGATCTTGTTCAGCGCGACGATCTCGATCTTGTCGGCGAGGTGCCCCTCATAGGCCTCGAGCTCGGTACGCACCGTCTTGTAGGCCTTGCCCGCATGCTCACAGGTCGCGTCGATCAGATGCAGCAGCACGCGGCAGCGCTCGACATGGCCGAGAAAGCGGTCGCCGAGGCCGGCGCCTTCATGCGCGCCCTCGATCAGGCCGGGAATGTCGGCGAGCACGAATTCGCGGCCCTGCGCGTTCACGACGCCGAGCTGCGGATGCAGCGTGGTGAAGGGATAGTCGGCGATCTTCGGTTTCGCCGCGCTGACGACGGAGAGGAGGGTCGATTTGCCGGCATTGGGCAGGCCGACGAGGCCGGCATCCGCAATCAGTTTCAGCCGCAGCCAGATCCAGCGCTCCTCGCCTTCCTGTCCCGGATTGGCGTTGCGCGGCGCGCGGTTGGTCGAGGATTTGAAATGCGCGTTGCCGAAGCCGCCATTGCCGCCCAGCGCCAGCACGAACTTTTCGCCGAGCTCGGTGAAGTCGTGGATCAGCGTCTCGCGATCCTCGTCAAAAATCTGCGTACCGACCGGCACCTTGAGCACGATCGATTTGCCGTTGGCGCCATGGCGGTCCTTGCCCATGCCATTGGTGCCCTTCTGCGCCTTGAAGTGCTGCTGGTAGCGGTAATCGATCAGCGTGTTCAGCCCGTCGACCACCTCGACGATGACGTCGCCGCCACGGCCGCCATTGCCGCCGGAGGGGCCGCCGAACTCGATGAACTTCTCACGGCGGAACGCCACGCAGCCGTTGCCGCCGTCGCCGGAGCGGATATAGACCTTTGCTTCGTCAAGGAATTTCATGATCGCCACTAGGTAGGGCAGGGGGCGCCGGACGGCAACCCTCAAGCGGTACCACATTGGCAAAAAGCCTTAATTTTCGGGCTTTTTTCGGCTCTAGCCGATAGCAGGCGCGTTTACCTTCGCAAGCGCCGGCGCTTCCGCCGCGCCCTGCATCATCACTGGGCTCGTTCCCATTTGGTCATGGCCTCGCGGAACATCTGCTCGCCACGATAGCCTTTCTCGACCGCAAGGATGCCGCGGCGCTGACTGGCGTAGAATATCGGAATATCGAACCATGGCCGTTGCTTCAAAAGCTGCACATTGCGCGCACCATCGGCTTCGTGGCCCGACAGGCCGACCAGAAATGAACCGTCGGCGACCTTGACTGTCTGACCGACTAGCGGGACGCCTCTTGCCCGTTCGGAGATCTTCAGCAGTATGCCTGGTACGGAGACGACTGCGCCGCGGGCAGCCTCATTCGCCTGCACAAAGGTTATTTCCACGAAGTGACGCGCCGCGGCGATAGTGGTGTGGGGCCGTTACGTCTGGACAGGCCTCCGTCGGATCAAAAATTTCTGCATTCCCTCCAGCACCAATTCCTTGCGCTGGTTGAACACGGTCGAACGCAGCGTCACCACGCCGGTGCTGCGGCCGGGGACGAGTTCGATGACTTCGAGCGCGGGGTAGATGGTGTCGCCGGCATAGACCGGCTTCAGGAACTTGCTCGACTGTTCGAGGAAGCCGACCAGCGATTCCTCGACGATATAGGGAAACAGGCCCGCGCCCGGCGCGGTGTGGACTAGGGTCTGGAAGCCGTGCGCGAGCAGGTCCGGCATGCCGCGGGCGCGACAATATTCGACGTCGTAGTGGATCGGATGGGTGTCGCCGCTCGCGGTCTGGAACGCGGCGAACACCGCCGACGTCTGGGTCCGGCTCGGAATCACGAAGCGTTCGCCGAGCACGAAATCCTCGAACCAGCGCTGTTCGCTTACCATGCGGTGCTGGGCGGGGTCGAAGTCGGTCATGTCGATTTCCTGTGGCGCTTCTCGGAGGGTGTACCGGTATCGCAGAGCACGGCCGCTGCGACAATTGGTTCAATTCGTCGTGCCCGGGCTTGTCCCAGGCGTCCACTTGCTTAAAACAGCGGCACAAGAACGTGGAGGGCCGAAGCACGTCCGGCCGTCACTGGGAACCACCGGAAAACGTCACGCCCGCCAATGAGCCTGTTCGCCAAAATTTCTACCTATGACGAGCGTTCGGCGCGGCTGGCCGGCATCGGCTTGATGCTGCTGTCGATCTTCATGTTCTCGTTCGGCGATGCGCTCGGAAAATTCATGGTCGCGACCTATTCGGTCGGGCAGTTGTTGTGGCTGCGCGCCTGCGCGGCGCTGCTCGTGCTGTTGCCGGTGATCTGGAAGCAGCGCGCCGAGTTCAATCGCATCGAGCGGCCATGGCTGCAGTTGTTGCGCGTGACGCTCTCGACGCTCGAGGTCGCGGCGTTCTTTCTCGCCACCGTCTATTTGCCGCTCGCCGACGTCATCACATATTATTTGGCTTCGCCGATCTTCGTCACCGCGCTGTCAGGCATCGTGCTCGGCGAGCGCGTCGGCTGGCGGCGCTGGACTGCAATCCTGATCGGGTTCTGCGGCGTGCTGATCGCGCTGCGCCCGTCGACGCAGACGGTAAGCTGGCCGGCGATGATCGCGCTCGGCGGCAGCCTGTCGTTTGCGCTCCTGATGCTGATCACGCGCTCGCTGCGGAACACGCCGGATATCGTGCTGACGACGTCGCAGTTCGGCGGCACCTTTCTGCTCGGCGCGCTGATGTCGCCGATCGGCTGGGTGACGCCGACGCTCGGCAGCCTCGGCCTGTTTGCCGCGGCGGGCGTGATTTCCGTCGTTGCGCTGTTGTGCATCAATCGTTCGCTGAAGCTGGCGCCGGCCAGCGTCGTGGTGCCGTATCAATATTCGATGATCGTATGGGCCGTGATCTTCGGCTTCGTGGTGTGGGGCGACGTGCCGTCGGTCTCGACGCTGATCGGCGCGGCGATCATCATCGGTGCGGGAATCTATATCTTCATGCGCGAGCAGAAGTTGGGCCGCGAGGAAGCGGTGGTCAATCCGCCGGCGTGATTCTGTTGCTTACCCTCCCTTGGAGGGGGAGGGTCGGCTCGCATGAGCGAAGCGAAATGAGAGACGGGGTGGGGTGATCTCTCCACTCGGGCACTGTTGGGTCTGGAGAGACCGTCACCCCACCCCGCCGCTTCGCGGCGACCCACGAGCGAGCTTCGCTCGTCTCGGACCCCTCCAGGGGAGGGTGCGAACTACCCGCTACCTCCGCGTCGAGCTTCCCCAGTTCTTCAGTGATGCCCACACGCCGCGCGTCAGGCGGAAGCGGTCGACCGGGGTTGACGATCCCAGCGCCTCGAAGCGGTGCAACTCGACGCCGCTCCACTGGAAGCCGCATTTCTCCAGGATGTTGCGCGACGCCGGGTTGGCGACGCGGGCGCCTGAAATCAGGTGCTCGGCATCGAACTCCTCGAAGAAGAAATCGATCATCGCGCGCGCGGCTTCGGTGCCGAAGCCCTGGCCCCAATGCGCGACGCCGAGCCAGTAGCCGAGTTCCGGCGCGTCCGGCTCGCTGCCGTCGATGCCGACCATGCCGATCGGCGAATAATTCTGTTCGATCAGAAACACCGTCTCGCTGTTGTCGGCGGCCTTGGCGCGCACGAACTCGACCGCATGATCCTGCAGATAGGGATACGGCAGGCGGCGGGTGTTTTCCGCTATGCGGCGATCATTGGCGAGATGCGCAATCGCTTTTACGTCCGCGAGCGTCGGCCGGCGCAACGTCAGCCGCTCGGTCTCGAGGACGCAGCTACTCGTCTGACGCAAGGGCGAGGTTTGGATCGGGATGTCCTGCAACATGTCGGGCTCCTGATTGCGAAAATGCGCAAATTAAAAAGGGGAGGCCGGTTTCCCGCCTCCCCTGGAGCCCTTTTCGACTCCGCCGGTTCAACAGGACCCGGCGGACTCGAATTTTGTCCACCGTCTATTCGGCCGCCTCCGTCATCGGGACTACCGATACGAAAGTGCGACCATTGGCTTTTGCGCGAAACTCGACATGACCTTCGACCTTGGCAAAGAGAGTATGGTCGGTGCCCATGCCGACATTAAGGCCGGGGTGCCAGGTGGTGCCGCGTTGACGCGCGATAATGTTTCCGGGAATCACGTGTTCGCCGCCGTACGCCTTGATGCCAAGGCGCTTGCCCGCTGAATCGCGACCGTTGCGCGATGAACCGCCTGCTTTTTTGTGAGCCATGGCCCGTCTCCGACTTCTCGAATATTTCTAGATCAATTCCTTGACGGAATCATTTCACTTTTTCTCACGCCTCAACTTTTCGTAGAGGCGCGTTACTTCTCGCTTTTGCCCTTCGCGGCGGCCTTCTTGGCCGGGGCCTTCTTTGCCGCGGGCTTCGCCGCGGCTTTTTTCGCGGGCGCCTTCTTCTTGGCCGGCGCCTCGTCGCCCTCGGCGGCAGGAGCAGCGACCTTTTCCTTCTTCGGCCGCGGGCCGATCGAAGGCTTGGCATTATCGGTCAGGATCTCGGTGATGCGAAGCACCGTGATCTCGTCGCGATAGCCGCGCTTGCGGCGCGAATTCTTGCGGCGACGCTTCTTGAACGCGATCACCTTGGGGCCGCGCTTGTGGTCCAGCACTTCGGCCGCGACGGTAGCGCCTGCCACGGTCGGCGTGCCCAGCACCGGCGTGTCACCGCCGACCACCAGAACTTCACCAAGCTGCACGATCGTGCCGACGTCGCCGGCGATCTTGCCTATCTCGAGCACATCATCCGGAACGACGCGGTATTGCCGGCCGCCGGTTTTGATGACTGCGAACATCGTTTTTTTCCTTCGTGTTCGATCCCGGCCTCGGACATATTCCCAACAGGGTTGCCCGGGTCGGCTTTTTGGTCAGTCGTTATGGGTACGATTTTCGCGCGGCCGGGGAGCAAACCCCTTGAGATTTCGCGCAAAAACAAGCGGCGCGAGAAATCCCGCGCCGGATGCGGGGACTTATAGCCGGACAATGCCGGGAGTCAAGGCGAAATGGCCCAAAAAGCCGCCAAAAATGAAGGATTTGGGCCGAAAAGGGCGAATAGGGAGTAGCGAATAGCGAGCAGTGGTTCTATTCGCCATTCGCCCTCTCGTTTGAAACCAATGGGTTCCCCGCCCGTTATCGCCGACGAGAGATCCGGCAGGGCGAGGGTAATGGCAGAAGACACCGGTACGACCACGGGCATCGCCCGTCACGGGGCCACCCGCCTGCCGTCGGTCGAGGTCGACAGTTTCAACGTCGAATTGAAGGACGACGAGGGCTTTCTCGGCGACCGTGCCAGCAAGGGGGCTTTCCGCAAGATTCTGGACGACCTCCGCAAGCCGCTGAAGAAAAACGGCGACGATCCCTTGGGGAAGAAATCCAGCGGCGAGATCGCGAAAAGCGAGCTGGACGCGGCATTGTCGGGCGACGATGTCGACGCCGCCGCGCTGGTGCACGGCGCGATCGAGGAATTCGCCCAGGAGCTGGCCTATGTGACGGGGCGGTTTCTCAAGACCAAGACGTGGGCAGATACCGAGTGCATCGTGGTCGGCGGCGGTTTCCGGCAGAGCCGCGTCGGCGAGCTCGCGATTGCCCGCACCGACATCATTCTCAAGGCGGAGGATTTCGACGTCGATCTGGTGCCGATCCGCTTTCATCCCGATAATGCCGGCCTGATCGGGACGCTGCATCTGGCCCCGTCCTGGATCTTCGAGGGCCATGACAGCATCCTCGCGGTCGATATCGGCGGCACCAACATTCGTTGCGGCGTGGTGGAAACGCGCTGGAAGAAGGCACCCGATCTTTCCAAGGCGGAAGTGTGGAAGTCCGAGCTATGGCGGCACGCCGACGATGAGCCGACGCGCGAAGGCGCGGTCAAGCGGCTGGTCAAGATGCTGAAGGATCTGATCGCGACCGCTGAGACCGAAGGCCTGAAGCTCGCGCCATTCATCGGTATCGCGTGCCCCGGTGTCATCAACGAGGACGGCTCGATCGAAAAGGGCGCGCAGAATCTGCCTGGCAATTGGGAAAGCTCGAAGTTCAACCTGCCGGCCAGCCTGGTGGAGGCGATCCCGCAGATCGGCGATCACGATACTGCCGTGCTGATGCACAATGACGGCGTGGTGCAGGGTCTCTCCGAGGTTCCCTTCATGCAGGATGTCGAGCGTTGGGGCGTGCTGACGATCGGCACCGGACTCGGCAATGCGCGCTTCACCAACCGGCGGAAAGACGAGAAAAAAGCCAAGAAGAGCAAGGATTAGCGCCAAAGCGGGATGACTTTTCTTCGAATCGTCATCCCGCTTTATCACTTTTTTTGAGCATGATCTTTTCGGAAAACCGGTGCCCACTTTTCCGGATCATGCTCTGGCATTAACGTTTTGCGCGGGTAGTAAGGTTGACTGGTTAGGTTAAAATCTACTTCGCGTTGCCGTTTCGCGGCGCCTTGCTACCGTCGCCCGCGTCGCTCCGCTGACCGGCGAAGCCGCACTTCCCGGCCAGAATTTCAAAGCAGCGGCACGGGACCGTCAGTTTTTGTCGCGTCTGGCGGTCCCACCCCATTTTCATCAACCTTCCATCCGCGGTTAACGCCAGCCGACGCGTTCGAAGAACGCTGCAACCTCCGACGCTGCGCGATCGGGGTCTTCGCGATGCGGGAAATGTCCGACGTCAGGAAACATCGCGAGATCGAGATCGGCGAAGGTTTCGCCGAGTCGGTCGGTCCAGGCATAGGGAAACAGCGGATCATGCTCCGCCCAGCGAACGCAGGTCGGCAGCTCGATCGGCGGCGCCGGAGGCGCTTCGCCTTTCAGCATCTTCATTCGCCCGGCATGGGCCGCGCGATAATAGGCAAAGCCGCCAGCGAGATTGCCGGCCTTCATGAAATTGTCGGTGAAAGCCTCGATCACCTCGTCGAACGCCTGTTTCCGATGCGTCCAGTGTTTCAGGAAGTAGCTGATATAGGCGCGGCAGCTTTCCCGCGTCGCGCCGACCAGCGTTGGCGCGATCTCCAGCTGGTTGAACGACTGGTACCAGATGTTGTTGAGCCGGTCCGGTTCCGCCATGCGCGGCCCGATGCCGGGATAGACGAAGTCGAAGAAGAACAATCCGGCGATGCGACTTGGCGTGGTGCGCGCCAGCGGCTGCATCAATCCGCCGCCGACGTCATGGCCGACGATGCCGGCCTGCTTGAGGCCAAGCGCATCCATCAACGCCAGAATGTCGGCGGCGTGCTGATCGGGGCCGTGCGGCCCATCCGGCTTGTCGCTGTCGCCAAAGCCGCGGAGATCCGGGGCGTATAGTGTGAAGCGGTCGGCGAGCCGCGTCATTACCGGCTCCCAGCTCAGCCAGAATTCCGGCCAGCCATGCAACAACAATAGCGGCCGCCCGCTCCCGGTTTGTGCGACATGGAACGCCGCTCCGTTGGCCCGAACCGTCAGATGCTCCATTTCCGGCTCCCTTTTGCGCTTCTGCCCTCGGAATTCTTGTGCTCCGCGCCTTGTCTGTCCCGCCATCCTCGCATAGAACACGGCCCGACCACGCGGCCGATTCCGGCCCGTCTTGGCGCCTGGAGAGGTGGCAGAGTGGTTGAATGCACCGCACTCGAAATGCGGCATAGGTGCAAGCCTA
The DNA here is from genome assembly GCF_001440395.1 of Bradyrhizobium jicamae. Taxonomy (GTDB): domain Bacteria; phylum Pseudomonadota; class Alphaproteobacteria; order Rhizobiales; family Xanthobacteraceae; genus Bradyrhizobium; species Bradyrhizobium jicamae. The sequence goes on from NZ_LLXZ01000001.1 coordinate 35,709, forward strand.
TCGGGGGTTCGAATCCCTCCCTCTCCGCCATGAAGATCCATAAGCGCTTGCACGGGTTGGATTTTCTTTCTCAGCCTGTTTCTCATACCACATTTGGCCCCACATTTACTCTTGGATGGCTTTGGACTTTCGTGGTCCTCCTCGGCCCTTTGAACTTGGTCAATCATCCCAGCGATAGCTACCCGGAGTAGCCTCGCGAGCATCAAGAAATAGGGCCGAGAGATGATAAATACTCGGCAGGCTAACGCATCTCGATGGATCGCCACTTGAGCGCGTCTGCTACTTTATGGAGGCAGATTGCGCGGCAATTACCGTGGCAGATGGTCAACCACGCCCAATACAGACCAACACCAAATCCAACAAACACTCGACGGATACGCCCAACTCATAACGGACAGGATCAAACAAGGCTGGTCATGCTACTTGGTGACCGTCCTGTTCTCCCAGCTACCGGGCACACGATCAGTGATCATCAGTCGGATGAAACAAGAGGTCCAACGCGTCTATTCGACCCTCATCACGAGAGTACATCGCAAGCCTCGAACAGCCTCTCCCGATGAACTTCCAATCTTGATCGGTGCGGTAGATCTTCCCGTTTACAAGACTGACCGCTCTACAGCGCATTTGGTTCGATGTAACGGCGGACTACACTTTCACGCCATGATCTTGGTCCCCGACCGATCGCGACTGCGCGAGCCACTCCAAGATCATTTCCACGCTTGCGCACGTCTCTATGGGACGGACGGGGCAATCTCCAGAATCGATGTTCGTCCCGTGGCAGATGGCTATGCGCGCGTGGTCGACTACGTCTTCAAGACGATAAAGGGGGGCAGCATCTCGTACGACGAGGGCGTATTAATCCTGCCAAGGGCACGCGACGAGCTGACATCGGGGCGGCTTAAACGTTCTGCCGCGGACCGTCCGACAGTCGCTTCCAGTTTTTACCGAGTAAAACGGCCTTCCAATGCCAACCTTTAGGAGTAGCGCGTGCTACGGGGCTGATAGCAACCGGTTAACCAAGTATCATCAGTCTCGGAAGGCCATTCCGCTGATCGTTGAGAACGTTCAACAATGGCAGCCGCTTGCCCGATCTGATGATAGAAGAGATCATAGATCATCAGCGATTTCTGTAATCCACGTGTGTGTTGAGGGTGGAAAATGGCATCGCACGGATCCGGGGATTCGCCATTTCAGAAGCTGAGATCTCCCGTTCTATAGGATCGTGGACACTGTCCCCGTACAGCCATCGTTGCGTGCCCTAGATGAGTAAGCCCGCAGGTCATATTGCTGGGATACGGGCGTTGGCGGAGCTTCGGCGGCCACGCTGCGGAACGTCTCCTTGCAGTGCGAACAACAGGATGCCTAGCGGATCAATACCGCAATGCGTCTAACCCAGTTACCCATTCGAGCTCACGCCCACTTCGGCCACTAAACTGTCAGTTGCAGTCTACTTCATCTGGAAGTAGTATTGATTGCTAGCCTAAGCGGCAAGCGATCTCAGGGATGAGATAGATCACTATCACGACGTGTGTCGCACGCGGAAGAGTCCTCGGCTCTCGAGGCAAATATGATCTTACCGAGTTTCGCTTCAAAGCAATAATAAATGCAAATTCAACGCGAGCCTTTTCGAACCGAGCTAGCGGAGACGACAGACGGCTGGGGAGTTGAGGTTGGAGATTCAGACGTAACAGAATTCTGCCGCCGGATATGCTGCCACTCGTGAAACTACGCGGTTTTTTACGAGAGGGACACTATGGAAATCAGAATCACGCAGGTGCGCGCGATACTAAATCGCCTTGCCGATGGGCACAGGGAACCACGTCACTCTGGGAAGGCCCGCTTCTGGAATCTTTCTCGAGACGAGTTTGTGAACGGGCCAATATATCAGAAGAAGCCAATCGACCCCGGAAAGCCGCAAGAATCCTTCCTTGTCAAAATTCTCAAAGGACCCGTCGATGGCTTCGCTCAGATGCCCGCGGGAGGACCATACATCAGCGCCGGCGACCTTACGTTCATCGAACAATGGATAGCTGATGGCGCCCCGGACATGGATGCAGAGGCTGTAAAGGCACTCGCTTCGTAGTATTAGCAACTCGGGCAAAACCAATGATGATCCGAGAACTTATGGCCGTGCCTGACGGCAAGCGCGGCGTAAGGTGGCTAAAGGAAAGCATCCGGGCCGCAATTAAACTCGAGTTCGCAACCGTTCCGCCATACTTGACGGCGATGTGGTCGATCGTGGACCCCAATGATCCCGTGGCACGAACAATCCGTGAAGTGGTCGTGGAAGAGATGCTGCACATGGGTCTCATGTGCAATATGATGGTTGCATTAGGTGAAACTCCGGCACTCGACGCACCAGATTTTGTCCCTTCTTACCCGGGCGCTTTACCTGGCGACGTGAATCCAGATCTAACGATCGCGCTCCGGCGACTTACCCCTTCGCAATTAAAGGTGTTCATGGATATTGAGTATCCAGAAGGAGGACCAATCACCACGTTAGCGCTGCGCACATTCGAGACTATTGGAGCATTTTATGCGGCTCTGCTGTCAGAGTTTGAGGCCGCAAATCCCACTCTCGATGTTACAAAGCAGCGTCAAGAACCGATTTCGGGCGTTTTCAGAATGAGCCAGCTAGCTGATGTGCGCCGAGCCATCGACATCATTCGTCATCAGGGCGAGGGATCAAAGCAATCACCCGAAGAGGAAGGAATGTCAGGCCGTCTAGCGCATTTTTACCAATTCCGAGAGGTCTACATCGGGAATAAATACGTTCGAGATTCGGCTACTATGACGTGGGGCCATACCGGAGCGCCCGTGCTGATGCCAAGCGTCTTTCCGATGGCCGATATTCCGACAAGCGGTTATCAACAGACTGACGTACAAGACTCAGCTGTAAGATCTCTTATTGAGCAATTCGATATCTCGTACTCGTCCATGTTGCGCCAACTCAGAACGGCATGGGAAGACCAAAGCGCTCCCCTCGGCGATTTCTCGGCGACCGATCCGATCCAGACAATGTTCAACCTGGGTCCCCTTGCCCGTGAACTGATGCAAAAACAAATTCGGCCCGACAACGCTGCAACCTACGGCCCTTGTTTTCGGCTCGTGAGCAGATGACAAACTTGTGGAGCGCCCGAAGAAACTCCGGGTGGTTCATTGCCCCACTTCTCGCAAGGCCCTTCTTTCTCTCAGCGTTACTGCTTAGCGCTGGATAACGAAAATGGAGTTGAAGCATCAGGGTCTAACTCAAGGAATTTAGCGGAGCCGCGTGACCAAAACTTGCAAATTTCGAGGAAGCTCGACATGAAAGCAAAGCTCCTTCTGGCGATTTTCACGATAGGAGTAGGAACACTCGCAATAGCCCAAGAGAATTTTGGTCGTTTCGAAAATTCGCCTAAATTGGAATTTGTGGTTGAAGGTCCGGGTAAGGGGCGAGACATGAGACTTCTAGAGGACTTCACCTATATCGACCCAGGTGGAGGCGAATGGACGGCCAAGAAGGAATTTCAGACGAATGGCGCATCGATTCCGCAAGTGTTCTGGTCCTTCGTTGGCGGGCCGTTTGATGGGCCCTATCGTAGCGCTGCAATTATCCACGATTGGTTTTGCGACAAAAAGGACAGGCGCTGGCAAGATGTCCACCGTGTTTTCTACTACGCGAGCCGTGCAGCAGGCGTCGGGGAAATAAAAGCCAAGATACTTTATGCTGCAGTTATGTTCGGCGGCCCCCGATGGGGAAAAGGAAAATCTCAGTGTTACGCCAGTTGCCATGGAGCGGCTGGAATGACGGAAGAACGTGGAGTGACGGTCTTATCACCGACACTCAGCAAAGAAGGTGCGCAAGAGATCGTTGATTGGGTGAAGAAGGAGAATCCATCCCTCGACGATATAGACAGACGGACGAAGCTTGCTCACGGCTTAGCGTCTTTTGAGTGAGATGGTACTTCTAACTACGCGACCCGATATGCACTGTAGGTCAGCTGTCAATCTAGACTATGCTTCTGCTCGTTGATCCAGTTAGGATTTCAACAGCGCTCCGCCACTGTCACGCCTCCCTGACAAGCCAACTAACCAAACCGGGGTGAGGTATCTGCAATCGGGGGGCGGGCGACCGAACTGCACGCAGCCCTCGCCCTGTTGGAAGGGTCACGTTAGTGCTTGATAGACCGCTGATCGACCACTTTCTGTATTCGCAAATGTTGCGGCCACGGCTTCAGAGTAGATCGCAGCAGCTTCCATCGAGAGTCCACCTGGAAACATAATCGCGCCGGCGGCTACAAGCGCTGATGAGAGAGCGTTGATAAGCCCCTGGGACGTGATGGGGTCGAAAGCGGTCGCGGCATCCCCAATCGCGATCCAACCTTCGCCCGCGGCGGGCGATAGGCACGAGGATGAAGCGTTTACCTGGTGTCTAGTACGGTCTTGAAAGCGACCATTGTTACGATACACGGTCCACTTCTCGCGACGACCATTGGGGCCGGACATCGTATAGTCCCAGCTTCCAGCCGAACCCTCGACATCGAGCCAAACCGGCCCCTGGCGCGGGCCCTCACATTCGTTCACGAGGACGCGTTCGGCAAGGAGCCGCTCGCTGCAGGTTCGACGAGCATCAAGACGGCGCGCCAACACTGATGGTCGGCCGCTGGCGTCTACCACGATCGGAGCAACGATCGTCAGTGTGTTTAACTTTTGAGAGGCCACTATCTCGAACCCTTGCTTGCTTCTTTGTACAGCGGAAGCACGAGCTTCAACAAAAAAAGCTCCAGCTTCGATCGCGAGTTCACGGAGGCGCATATCGAGCTTGGCGCGATCAACGACTGTTCCTAGACCGTGTGGTTGACGCAAGAAGTCATCGTACTCGATCTCATGGGTACCCCAACGACGCCGAATACCTGCGCACGGGACCCCTATCACCGAACTTTCGACGAGTTCGACTATCGCCAATGCCTGAAGCACAGAACGCGCGGAAGGCGCTAGCAACTCTAGTCGGTCGGTTATCTTGTTTCCGGGATCCAGCACTGCAACGCGCTTACCACGGAGAGCGAGCAGGCGTGCGAGCGTTGCTCCTGCTGGTCCCGCTCCCACGACAGCAATCTCCGCTGACAGCGAGAGGGACAATGATTCAAATCTCGCCCTGGCGAAAACTGCGCGCGGGCGGAACTGACGCTTCCGCCTCATCACGGAGAACGGCAAAGAGCTCGGCCCGCGCCGTTTCCAAACGGTCTAACTCTTCTATCGCAGTAATCAGTTTGACCTTAAGGTCGCTACCGGCGAAGCTTGGATCACGCCCCTGCTCGACACGAACATCCATTGGCAGATGTTTCGGAGGGTCTTGCACCGGTAGAACCATTCCGAGCTTTGCCCAATCGCTGATCATCTTATTAAGACGAGCATAGTAATCGGGTCCTCGAACGTCGCGAAGCCAGTCTACCCGCAGCATGAAATGCTTTTGCGCCTGGACCGGCCATTTTGAAAAATCTATGCGTGCTGCGCGCTCATAATTTGCTGTGGCCAGAACTTGGTCAGGAACGCGAGCACCCCAAAACGTCGGCATCGAAAGAAATGTTGTAGGAAAATAGTCTGCTGAAGAATTACACGATGTACCATCGGTTTGCCAGGGTACGCCCATGAATCGCGTCAAGGCTCCCGCGGTGACGCCGTCAAACGGACCGTTAGCACCAACGCAAACAGCGGGCGTCAATTCGGGGCCGTAGTCCTGCTCAGCTGGGCCATCGCCAGGTAAGACTTTGAGCCGATAAGCGCCTGCCCAAAGCCGGGGGAGGCGCATAACCCAGGTGATTTCGATGCCAGGATGGAATGGGCCCCCAAGACAATCATGGAGGGCGGCGCGCTCGAGATGTGCGACTTGATCTCTAGGCGATAGGGCAGAAAAGTGGGGTGGCGTAGGAATCGAAGCGGGCCAATCCTCCGTGAAATCGCCCTCTGCCCAGCGACGCAGGTGATCGTACTGCGTCTGAGTGACCGCGAGATGTCCCGTGGCGTGGGCGGGCTTTGTTGGCGGGTCCCACAGAGTATCTACGCCGTCCCCATAGATCTGGGGAATCTTTGGCTCAACAAGATCCCCGCGTGCGTTTGGATTGCGGAACAGTCTGAAGACAACCCGTCGCCATTCCTCATTAGTGTTCGCGCCATCCTGTAGTTTGTCGATGATGGTCGGATCACGTGCATCGATTGGAGATCCATGTCCGTGCGCAACAAAAAGGCCGTGGTTGACCCACTGCAGGCGGGTGAGTCGGTCGAAAATTGGCCAGATGTCGTTGGTGAATGATGTCGTAGTAATCTTGGGAAGCCATCCCTCATCCTGAAAAGTTTCACGAACGACGTCATCCATCGTAACTAGGCCCGTGAGACCTGGAGCGTAATTTGGTGGCGTAACCGCCACATAACCCGGCTCTGCCTCAATGCTCTGACCGGCTGCGAAAGTCACAGTCGCCCGGACGGGACCGTCAGAGATATCGTCATGCCAGCCCACATTATTGGCGAAGGTTAGGGGGATTAACCCCTTTCGGAAGGGAGCTGCAGCGCCGTGACCTCCAAGGAACAGCAAGCGGCCTTCGGAATCCGTACGCAATTCCCCTAAGGGGACGATTTTGCGCCAAAACGTCCCATCGCCGAAAATTATGGGTTGGGCATTTGCACCCTCGATGGAGAGCGGTGTTGGCACGATGTCTAGGCTGCTTCGTCCACCAGGGATGGAAACGTCGCGGTTGCGCTTGAGTGCCGGTTTGCTCAGGCCATCCGGCAGATCCATGGCCTGATTAAACTCGTACCACCCCGCCTTGAGGTTAGCGACGGCAATACGCCATTCGATGCGCGCGTGGTCGGCCGTGATTTCCGCGACACTTCCATCCTTGAAGTGAGCATAAACGCGGAACCTTGCGGCTTGCCGCTTGATGCTTCCATCAGCCGTCCGGAAATGCTCAGCATATACTGCAGGCGACCCGTCCGGAAGTGTAGACCAACCACCGATTACCTCGGGGCCGACGATATAATCTTCAGGTCCCCTGGCGTTGCCGATGCGGGCGATTCCAAGCGGCGGATAAACCTTGATTACGTCGATCAGACTTGGATCCATGGCGTGTCTCAAATTCTTTGATGAAAAAGATGAGAACAATCTGTCTAACGCCCAGAGGCTGTCACGATTCGCATCGCTCCAAACACCTTTGAGGAGCCCAATCGAAAAATTTTGTTAGCCCCATTGGTCGCTGAATCTTTCAGCCCAGTGTCCTCGCCTCGCCTTGTTATCAGCACCCCTCAAACTTATGTGGGGCATTCCCACTTGGTAGCTGCACTGGAATATCCTTACATAGGTTGGCTGGCTCCGTTTTCGGATCCGTCAACCCTTGCTCTATGAAAGCGACCAGGGCATCTATTTCAGTGGATGAAAGCTGTATCGGGTTCGCTATCTTTGGCGAGAGATCCTGAAGGACCAGATGTTTCGGCCCCATGTTGCGGATGTCGGCCGCAACCTTTTCCGTATCGGCCGAGTAAGACTGCATCGACTTTCGAACGTCGAGATGGTGGACGACCGCACTCCTGATGGACGTGAATGTGCCGTTGTGCATGAATGTCTTTTGACGAGCGATATTGCGCAGCGGCGACGTTCTGAACTTATATTTAGCTGAAGGATCTTCCTTTAAGATATCGGCTAGCCCGACATCACCGGTATTGAAATCAAAGACCACATTGCCAGTCTCATGCTTGATAAACTGACCGCCGACACCAGGAAATAAGGGCGGAACTCCTATGTTGTGATTTTCAAAGTCACTGAACATTTCGTTCGACTGTCCCGCGACCGCGTGGCATCCGACGCACTGGCCTTTGCCAAAAAAGATCAGCGCACCTTCTTTCGCCTGGGCTGACATTGCCGTTCGGTCACCGCGAGCGAACCGATCGAGGGGAGCATCAGCCATAGTAAGGCTAAACTGAAACTCGGCGAGGGCTGTTCCAATCATGCCGAAGCTGATTGCCTTTCCTGCCGATTCAGGGAATGCCTTGGCAAAACGATCTTTGTAAGCAGAGTTTTGAACCTTCTCCAGCACTTGAGTCCGGATCGCTTCGTTGCGGGATCCATTGAAGTCGGGATCTGGAAGTTTGTCTCCATCATTGACGTTGCTCATCGGTGCAATGCGCATTGCATTGATCGTCCTTGCTTCGGACTTTGATACGGGCGCTGGCAACCTACTTACGGCCTTGCTATCCACCAGGACGAAATCACCACCGAATCGAGAAAACGCTACAACTTGCCCCTCCGCTCCTCTAAAGCCCGCCATTTCCGGCATTTCGGTCGAAGGTATATGGCCTTGAGCAGCGAGGAGACTCTTCACAGTTTGATCGTGGGCTCCAAATTTCTCGGAGCCTTCGGGACTCGGAAATAGAAACCCCTTGCTGTTGTCGAAGGGGTTGCCACTTAGCGAACTAAAGCGACCATTCCACATCAATTTTGGATAGAAAGCGGTATTAACGAGGATCGGACTGCGGCGCTGATTTCTAGGTCCCTTTCGTCCCTCTCCGACGATGTCGTTATTGTCGACACCGATCGCAATTGATTGAGTATCGCCATACGCACGTTGAGGAGCATGGCAACCAGAACAGCTGTTATCTCCGTGCAAGGCTAGGATTTTGTCAAAGAACAGGTCACGCCCCAGCAGCACCTTTTCCTGGTCGAGGGTCGGGAGCTTGTCTTTAATTCGGCCCGTGAACCCGGCTGCCTTAAGGGCGGCGTCTAACCTGCTATCCAGATCCGCGGGAGACTGCGCATGCAACGCAACGATGCCGGAAAAACTCAGCGCGCTCGCAATTGAAATTGCGAGAGTTGCGCCAAAACGACGCCTGGAATCTGCAAACATTCGATTCCCTCCTGAAAATTCATAAGTGCAATCTGGAGAAATTCTACCTCAAATAAACACCAAAACAAGGGGGGTGATGCCACCCTTGAAGGCACTTTTTAATAGACCGAAGCCCAGACGAGAGAGGGGTCCCGAAAAGCCATACACCTCATTCGCTATGCGCATCCTGGAGGGGAAAAGCCGCAGCGCCCGCTAGCGCGAGCATGGCAGCTGATAGCGGACGTCTACAAGTGTGCACAAGAATTCAATTATGTCGTGCTTCTCCGCGGGGGTGAGGTTGAGGGGTGCAGAGCCTCGCCTACCCCGGTCATAAAAATCGATTACCTCACGTAAGCTCCTAAAGGAACCGTCGTGCATGTAGGGTGCCGTGATTGCGGAATTCACTAGTGATGGCGTCCGAAAGGCATGAAGATTTTCGGTGCCGGGCTGGATATCGCCTCTTCCGTAGTCGAAGCCAAGACTATACGAGTCGGCTCCCGTTGCTTGCAAAATGATCTGTCGTCGCGGCAATCCAATGTCATGAAAAAGATTATCGGTGAAGAGAGGAGGCGCGTGGCATTCGGAGCAACCTGCCTTACCAGTGAACAGCGCAAACCCAGCTTCTGCGGCTCTAGGTAACGTAAGCCCTTTTCGGACGATTTCTTCGAATTTGGTCTCTTTCGTAGCGACCACCTCCAACAAATACCGCTCCAAGGAGTATGCGACATACTCGGCTGCGGATGTCTTGGCCTTGGCCGCGGCGGCTTCAAAATCTATCTTCAATAATGGTTCCGTAGAAAGGTATCTTTGCAGACTTGCCTCTGTTGCGCCCACCTCTTGTTGGCTGAGCAGCGGCTCGAGAATCTGCTGCTTTAAGCTCGCGTGGCGACCGTCCCATGTGAACGAGGTGTGGCGGTTGACGTTTAGAAGAGACGGAGCATTGCGCCGAAGAACAATTATTCTAGCAAGTGACCTTTCATATCCGTCTTGAAAAGCGCGATTTGGATCGTGACAAGAGCTGCAAGCTAGGCCGGGAGACTTGCCCAACAGCTTACTTTGGAACAGCAACTCCCCAATCTGCACTTCTGTGCTTTCGCTCGAGTGAACGAGAACAAGGGATATGGCAAAGGCGCAAAGCAGCGCCTTTGTTGTTCTCTGTTTATCAAGTCCGCCCAAAGCTCTTGGACCTTATGCGGCGGATCCAATTGGCCAAGAAGCCGAGAGGGGATAGATCCCGTTCTTCATCGATGATGCAGCAGCTGTCGGATCTACCTTATGCAGCAGTTGAGTTGTTCCATACTTTGGATCTACCACCCGGATCGTCGTTCCAGCAGGGACGGAGAACTCGAAGGCCCCCTGAGCGTTGGTTTCCCCTAGCGAGGTATTGGTCTCGTGATTGAATACTTTGGCTCCCGCAACTGGCGCCAAGTCCGAATAGACTATGTTCAGCCTTACCTTGACAGCAGCCGCTGATTGACCAAATGCCGGCACTGCCAGGGCTACAAAGGAAGCTAGGACACACAGCAATCGTTTCATCGTTATACTCCCATAAGTTGAAACGCTTATAGGTTGAGAGATTTAAGTCAGCTGTCAAGAGGTGGCCGCAGTTTCACGGTGTTCTCCTGCTCGGCCTCATCCCTGATGAGGCATATGGCCGGGTAAGTTTGGATTGACGGAAATCGGTATGAGAGGTCGATGTCTCTGAATACGGCGCGGATGGTCGGCAGATGGGGTCTAATTGTTGACCTAACTATCTAACCCCGTGAAGGTAGTGCCGATCCCGATAGCATTCGTTAGCCTCTTAGGGCTCTGTGGGGGTTTAACCGCGCTGCCCCCAGAGAATGACGGCGGCACCGATTATACAGATGTATGCGCCCGCGATATCCCAGCGATCCGGGCGCGCGCTCTCACAGCCAGACAAGCAACACTACAATGTAGATGCCGCCGTAGGTGGCGTACGCGCGCCCCGCTGCCGCCGTCTTGACCAGCCTCAGCTAGAGTAGGTATGCGCACACCACTCTTTTGGACGGCGATTCGGGTCCGTTAGTCCATGACGGCTTCGTCGGCACCTTATTCATTGCAAGCCAGCCGATGAATCCCTCGGGTTTGCCAGTCCTTGACGGACTTCAATTAGAACGCATTCCGTCAGATGAAAGCTATGTTGCGCCGCGGCAGCATCTCGACCACCCGTATCGGCCTACTCCCTTATTCGAAACGATAAGTGGAATCTCCGCGGTCGGTTGATATGACGACTTTCACAGGGTTGCACGCCGTGACCCCGTATAGTCCTAGACCAATTCGTTGGGTCTCGCCCAGCACCATTGGTGCACCGTCCTTTTTTGGAATGGCATTCGAGAGATTTACGCACTTTGGATCGTCGTTCATCAAGACGCTTTTGACGATGATGGGCTTTTCTTCTCGTGACTGGACGTTCAGGATATCGTAGCGCGCGTTGTTCGGTGAAATGCGCGTTTGCTCTATCCAGACCTTGAAATCGGGAGGACCATCCAAGAATCGCATCGCTTCGGGATGCTGCGCCGCGTAAATTACGCCGCCCGCTATTACAAGCACGAAGAAGTACCGAAACATTCTCTGCCCCACTAGTCTAGGTCGCCTCAATGCCGTTTGAGGCTTTAAAGCCGTGGGCTAATAAACCACAGGCTGGTCGGGTCCGTACATGGACTTTCGCCAACTTTTTGCGACGAACCTTCGCCGCCTCCGACACGAGAGGAAGGTCTCGCAGGAGCAGCTGGCCCACGATGCAGGGATAGATCGGGCTTATCTCAGCCGGGTCGAACGGGCAGTGACCTACGTTGGGTTGGAGATCATCGAGAAACTGGCGGCCATCCTGGAGGTGGATCCAGCTGAGTTCTTCCGGCGGCCCACCCGGACCCGCAAGAAGGGCGGTTAGACTTCTGCCGAGCCCGCCCGCCTCCTCGGCCCGGTCGAACCCTACATGTCCTAAGTCCAGATCTCAGTTTATGGCCGACCTTCCCAAGGGACGGAGGATGGGGGCTATGCAGAGACGAGAGTTCTTGAAGGTTGGAGCAGGCTCGGCCGTGGTGGCCTCGGAAGGGGTGAGCGGTTTCTAGCTCGCGGCCAACACGGGGACGTCCTTCGAGATGCTGGAAGACTTCTATGGCAAGAAACGGATGCGCGATCCCCGTATGGCAACAGAACTTACCAAAAGCTGGAAGCGCGAAGATACAAGTTAACCGTTCGCGCAACTACCGTGGGTAGCCTCAAGCGCATCACAAAAAATCGTGCCTCGAAGAATAAATATGTGGCAGGCTTACGTATCTACGCGGGATGAGCTCACATCACGTCGGCTTGAAACGGGCAGCGGTTGGTCGTCCAATAGTGGCGCCAGTTTTACTGAGTAAAACGGCTTCCAATGCCAAGCTGTGGCAGTAGCCCATGCTACGAGACTGATTAGGATCGAGCAACCGGTTAGCCAAGTATCATCAGTTCTCGGAAGGCCATTTCGCTAGTCGTTGGGAAAGGCAAACACTGGCAACCGCTTGCCTGATCTGATCATAGAAGAGATCAAATATCTCGAGTTATTCGTCGTTCCTTAGCTAAAGTATGCTCCAATGCTTAGTCTTCCGGCTCGCGCTTTGTCGCCTGTTCCAATGGAGTTTCGAGAAGCGAGCGGAGCCGGTTCAAAAGCGCGGTGGCGGGCTGCATTAGATCGACGGTAGCAAATCGAATTTTTTGGCCTTGAACGATCACGAACTCGTCGAGGTCGCGATCAACAGAGGGATAAAGGAGAATACCTTCGGCGATGCGGCTAAGCGGATCCGTTTTACGGTCCGCCTGAGAGCGCAGGTATGCATAAAGTTGGTAGATATGTTCACTCTTAAAGGAATCCCCGCCATGCATGCGAGGGGTCAGCACATTTGTAAACTTCGTATCCATCACAATTCGTCGTTCGATCCCTTTGTCAAGTTTCAGATCTGGCTTCATACGAGGCAAAAGTGCGTGCGCTCCGGTCGATGAAGAAATTACATCCCAGTCCATCCAGCTTTGTGGATGAACCTTCCAGCCATCGCGTCCGTGAAATTCGTGTTTGTAGAATCCCGCCACAGCCTTCTCAAATATGCTCCGAAGTAAGGCCTCATCTCGACTCAATCTACTCGATGCCACGCTTCCGCTTGCTTCATTGGGTAGAACTAGGTCTAGCGCGATGCGAGCGACGGAAACCATGAGGCGATCGTCGGACTGGTGGCTTGCGATTTGGTCGCGAGATAGTTCACGCCGAGTCGGTCGAATAGTTCCGACGCCTAGCAAGTGCAGCCTCTTTGCTAGCCGGCGGCAGTCTGATCCCACCTTTTTGTTGCGCACTCCCGCAGCCATCGCAACTAGAGCAGCCCGGACGTATCGGTTGCGCGGCGTGTCAAAAGTCTGCTCCTCAAACCGGCAAGCGATTCGTCCGCGTTCGAGCTGCATCCCTGTCAACGTCTCAAGCCAATCAATCCGTCCCCGCACCCGGGAAATGATTGCTTGACGAGATTCATACCCCCGAGAAAGGTTGCGTTGTAGACGTCGCTCCACTGCTTCGATCAGTAGGCGAGCCAATACGTCAGGCAGCTCAGCGGCATCGTCCAGGCCTACATCGACGCGATCTAGGAAAACGGCTAAATCAGAAGCATAGGCGAGAAGCACCCACAAATTACGGACTGGAATGCCGTATTCGGATCGCCACATATCGGGTGAACTACTGAAATCGCTTAGAGCGCCACTCAATGATCTAGCCGCAAGGATTTGACTGCCGCCTTATATTTCTCCTCGTTATCGTACCAATATTCTGCCACGAGAGGCGCAATTTCACTTTCTACTATTTCGTTGTACCACCTTCGCCAGGTTTCAACGTTCAAAATTGGCTCTCCGACTAGCGGTGTAACATAACTATGGCCGACTCTATATTGAGGTCCCAGCGCGCGATCATTCGCGATCTCATCGTTCAACTTCGTGAGCTTATTTTCAATTTCAATAATTAGCTCGATGGGTACGCCCAACTTACGGCACCAAGCTCGCCATGGCCCTCCTAGTGCAGGTGCAAGCGAGAGGAAGGAAAACCGACGCCTCAAAGCGAGGTCGACGAGCGCTAACGAACGATCGGCAAGATTCATCGTACCGATAATGTAGAGATTCTCGGGTACGTGGACGCGCTCGTCGTCTGTTCTTGGATAAGCGAGTCGTAGCCCTTCAGCCTCTGTTCTTTTGTCCGTCTCAATTAGTGTCAACAACTCCCCGAATATTTGCGCCGGATTGCCCCGATTGATTTCCTCTATGACGAGAACGAATGGTCGGTTTTTCTCTTTATCCGCAGATCTGATTGCTTCTAAGAACGCTCCATCGGCGAGCGCCAATCCGCCCCTCCCGTCTGGACGCCAGCCCCGAACAAAATCTTCATATGACAGGGATGGTTGAAACTGAACCGCCATCAGTCTGGAATCATCCCTTTCGCCGACCAGAGCAAATGCTAATCGTTTGGCAAGCCAGGTTTTCCCAGTTCCAGGTGGTCCTTGCAATATTATGTTCCTCTTTCGGCTCAGCAACGCAATCGCCGTTTCAATCTCGGCCCGTTCTAAGAAGCAACCATCGTTGATGATAGAATCGATTGTGTAGGGCTGACCGAGAGTCTCGACAGATTTACTTTTGTCTTCCTGCAAGGTGGCATTGTCGCCAGCTGCAGGACCGCCTATGACCCAGCGCTCCATGAAGTCTTTGGGTAATGCTGCAGCGTAGTCGTCACCATCTTCAGTGAGAGACAAGTGAGAAACGCCGTTGATAGTGGAAGTCTGAGCCAGACCGACTAACTTTGCCCAAGATATAATATGCGAACCCGGTTGAGCAGTCGTCCATGTCGGGACTAATGATTGGAGCTGCTGAGAAAGCACAGTTTGTGCAAGGCCCTCCGGATTGTCTCGTAAGATAGAAAGGAGATGGCCCATACCAAAGACGCGCCCGACGAGTGGCGCGCGCAATACTTCCGCTGGATTATCGGCAGTGAGAAGTTCGAGACCCCGTTCTGTGGGCCGATAAGCTCCGTTATCCAGGTCGATTAAGCCCAAGCCCCCTTGCGCCTGCGAAATGATGTTCCCGGCGCTGCTGACGTTGAGTTGCGTGGCTTCAGTCAGGATAACGCCAACAAGATCCTCTCGGCTAATACCGTGTTCGGCTTCCCGTACAATTGCCAAGAGAAGACGAACGTTGTCACGAACATAGGTTAGACTGCGACGTTGAGCGTTTGCCGGCAGCAGCGAAATGGTCGGAAGATTGCTTGGCTCACCTGGTCCCGCCTCCAATGTAATCGCACCGTCTTCAATCCGCTTGACTTTTTTCTCCCATAAAAACCAAGTGAATATCGATTGGTCTACTTCGCCAGATAGATCGATGGGATCACCCAGTACTTCCCGAAGTCGGTGACGTAGAGCCGCATGTTGCGCTACGAAATCTCCTGCAAGCCGCTGGGCCCCAATAAGACGCTGAACCCCCCAAACCCGTGGACCATCCATTAAGCACGTTATGTCGTGCGGATACATCAACGCAAGCAAACGAATGATCCGCGCCTTGGGGCGTCGCTTGGCATAGGTTGGATGCACTCGTGATAGGATTTCATCAAATCCGTTTTGCAGGACCGTGGAGCGCGCAACGAGATCTAATCCCTCCAAAGAATCCCGCATTTCCAGGAGCCGTTTCGCCAAGCCTTTATCATTGTAGGCCCCCGTTACAGTAACGGACGTGCCCGGCCCGATATTGGACACCGGATTGTCATCCCACAACATTTGCTGGAATTTCGGAGCCACCCATTGAGCTTCGTCCGCATTGCGCACGAGTTCAACGTGATTAACGTATCGTTTCCGCCATTCTGCGACCCGGTCCTCGGCTCGATACTCACCGAAAGGTCCACTAAACAGCGCAGAAAGCTCTTGGTCATTAAGAGTAGCAGTCACGTTTCCCGCTCCAATTTAATGTTACCTATCAATCTGTGAACGTGGCGTCAGCGATCCAAATTCAACATGAAAGGCGAGTCTCGTAAAGCTACAGGTTGCGCATCTGATTTAAAGATATGATCAACGCGTGGTCTGCGGCGAGAGACCCCCGAGAACCAAAGCCCGCCGTGGTGAACCAAGTGACCTTGCCTGTCTGGCTCTGACACGTGGATGGCTGATTGCCTCCAGAAGCGGTGAACCATTTCCGATTGTTCAAATTCAGAATTTCAATCTGATCTTGGAGCAGAAAATGCTTCCTGGTACCTACGTTCGCGGCGAGCTAACGGCACGGAGCGCTTCTCGCTGTGATAGGATAAGAATGCATCCCCGGATCTGAAAAGCGGGTGACCTGTCATCTTGGCAAGTCGCCCCACTTAAATTGCACGCGGGGATCGCGTTCGGCGCGGTCTCTGAAACTGCGGACAAATACTGAGCGAGGTACTCGAGAATCGAACCGAGAGTAGGCTGCTGTAAGCGCTGTACAGTTTGTGATCTATGGCACTTGTTCTTCGGTTGCAAAGCCGTGCGTTAAAAGACCGGCTACGGGCTGGCTGGGGGGCATGGACCTCGGCGATCGATCCGCGCCGAACCTTCGCCGCCTTCGGCACGAGAGGAAGCTTTCGCAGGAACAGTTGGCCTACGATGCCGAGATCAACCGGGCCTAGCTCAGCCGGGTCGAGCGGCAGTCGCCTACGTTGGGTTGGGAATCATCGGGAACTGGCAATCATTCTGGAGGTGGATCCGGCCGAGTTCTTCCGCCGGCCATCCAAGTCCGGCTATCGTAGGAAGGCCCATTGGGTCTTCTGCCAGCGTCGCTGGTCTCTTGGGTCCGGCTGGGCCAACATGTCCTTCGCCGCGATTTCAGTTTACGGCCGACCTTCCTGGACGAATAGAGGGTCGGATGGACATCGACCGTAGGAAGCTATTGGCTGGTTCGGCTTGCCTGACCCTGACAGGTTTGTCCGAACCCGCAGTTGCTTGTTGCCGGACTGACGCGACTACGCGTGACAAGACGCCTCCGTGGTATCCTCTGACCCGGTCACTCCTCGATCGTGCCCGGCGAGCCAACGCGACCGACGGACGAGCCGACACGGCGAGCATTGAGCGCCTCATTCGCGATGACGCAGGGTTGCGCCAACCCTCCCGTTATAAAATGGCGGACTGATGCGAGAGATGCTTTCGACAATCTCAAGCGGCTCGGCTTGGACGCGCTGCTTCAAATGGGTGACGCGCATTTGTGGCGACGTGCCGGACCGCAGGCGTATGCTGAGGATGATCGCTTAAATTCAGCAGCCGTCCTTGGGAGTCGGATCGCTGGATAAGTTCGGTCAACAGAGCATGACACCGCTCTCATGGCGCCAAAGCTGTTCTCAAAGGCTCGGGTGATGGCTGAAAACACATCGGTAGAAGCAGTTGCCAAGGTCAGAGCCATCGCGGCTCAGATCGGCTGGCTAGAAACATGCATTCCGGTAGTTGCGGCTTAAGCCGTCACCGACGTCGAACTCTTTCTGTCTGCCAAGGTCTCTGAGGGGACGATACATCATCATCAGTTGCGGGTCTTCGAAGCGTACGAGCTGGGTCTGCTCGCCACCTGGGAACTGCCGGACGCCGTCGTCTGCGTACCCCGCGTGTAGAGACGACAACAATGCCGGGCGACGGGGCCCAGCCATCACCCGGCTCAGAGGATCAGGCGGCCTTGCGCGCCTTGCCAATGGTGCCGCTCTTGGCGGCCTAGCTGAACAAATCGTCCAACTCTCCGGCGCGGACTGCGGCGATCAGGGTATAGATCACGGTCGGAAGCTTGTCCTTGGACGGGACGACGATGCCGGCCTTGCCCTTTT
>NZ_LLXZ01000002.1 GCF_001440395.1 Bradyrhizobium jicamae
GGGCTGGCGGTCGCCGCCGGCTGCGATGCTGGCGCGGGTTTCGGCGCGGCCGCCGCCCCCTCCGCCTCCAGCACAAGGATCATCGAGCCTTCACTTACCTTGTCGCCGGTCTTGACCTTCACTTGCTTGACGACGCCGGCGTGAGAGGACGGGATCTCCATCGACGCCTTGTCGGACTCGACCATGATCAGGCTGGTGTCGACCGCGACGGTCTCGCCTGGTTTCACCATCACCTCGATGACAGCGACGTCCTTGAAGTCACCGATATCAGGAACCTTCACTTCGATCTGAGCCATGCTGCGCCCCCCAATCTCAGAACAGCACGCGCCGCAGATCGGCGAGCACGTTGGCGAAATAGACGTTGAAGCGGGCCGCCGCCGCGCCATCGATGACGCGGTGGTCCCATGACAGCGAAAGCGGCAGCGTCAGCCGCCAGTTCGATGTCTTGCCGTCGGCGGAGTGCTGCTTCCAGTAACCCTTGCAGACGCCCATGATCGCGACTTCGGGCGCGTTGATGATCGGCGTGAAATAGATGCCGCCGATGCCGCCGAGCGATGAGATCGAGAACGTACCACCCTGCATCTGGTCGGGCTTGATCTTGCCTTCGCGCGCGAGCTTGGCGAGCGCATTCATCTCCTTGGCGATCTCAGGCACCGATTTCTTGTCGGCATCGCGGATGACAGGCACCATCAAGCCGTTCGGTGTGTCGGCGGCAAAGCCGATGTGCCAGTAGTTCTTGTAGACCAGCGCGTCGCCATCGAGGCTGGCATTGAACTCCGGGAATTTCTGCAGCGTCGCGACCGCGGCTTTGACCATGAACGGCAGCAGCGAGAGTTTTACGCCGCTCTTCTCCAGCTCCTTGTTCATCTGGACGCGGAACTGTTCGAGGTCGGTGATGTCAGCTTCGTCGTGGGTCGTGACGTGCGGGATGACGACCCAGTTGCGGTGAAGATTGGCAGCGGAAATCTTCTTGATACGGCCGAGTTCCTTGCGCTCGACCGGTCCGAATTTTGCGAAGTCGACCTTCGGCCAGGGCAGAAGGTCGATGCCGCCTACGCCGCCTCCACTTGCAGACGCGACTTGCGGCTTGGCAGGCACCGCCCCGCCCTTGATGAAGGCCTCGACGTCTTCGCGAAGGATGCGGCCGTGATTGCCCGATCCCTTGATCTTGCCGAGATCGGCGCCCAGTTCGCGCGCCAGCTTGCGCACCGCCGGGCCGGCATAGGCGAGCTCGAAGCTTTTCTCGTCAAAGGCGCCGACCACCGCCGTTCCAGCGGCGGTGGCCGACGAGGACGCAGGCGGCGACACGGGAGGGATGTCGGCCTGCACAGGTGATGCTCCGGTGGCGAGCGAAAGGATGATCGAGCCCTCGCTGACCTTATCGCCGGTCTTGACCTTGATCTCGCGCACTGTGCCCGCAAGAGGAGCCGGTACCTCCATCGTCGCCTTGTCCGACTCCAAAGCAATGAGCGGATCCTCTGCTTTCACGCTGTCGCCGGGCTTCACGAATATCTCGATGACGGGAACGTCCTTGAAGTCGCCGATATCGGGAACCCGGACTTCCGCGACACCCGCCGGTGCGCTGACAGGCGACGGCGGAGCGCTCACGACCGGGCGCGCTTCGCCCTGCTCGGCGCCAGCGCCCACGAACTGCACGATCACAGCGCCTTCGCTCACCTTGTCGCCGACCTTGACGACCACCGATTTCACGACGCCTTCGCGGGGCGCGGGCACCTCCATGGTCGCCTTGTCGGACTCCAGCGCGACCAAGGGGTCCTCGGCCTTCACCTTGTCGCCCGGCTTGACGAAAACCTCGATGACCGGGACGTCCTTGAAGTCGCCGATGTCGGGAACCTTGATGTCGATCAGACCACTCATCGCTCTGTCCTCGGCTCCGCTGCCTCACACGGTCCAGGGCGCAGCGCGCCCGGCGTCGATTTTGTATTTGGCGATGGCTTCGGCCACGATCGCCGGCTTGATCGCGCCGTCATCGGCGAGTGCCTTGAGCGCCGCAACGGCGACGTAATGCCGGTCGACCTCGAAGAACTTCCGCAGCTTCACGCGATAGTCGCTGCGGCCAAAGCCGTCCGTGCCGAGCACGACGTAGCGACGGCCAGCCGCCTGCACATACTCGCGGATCTGGTCGGGGTAGTTGCGCATGTAGTCGGTCGACGCCACGACCGGCCCCGGGTGACCGTCGAGCTGCGTCTCCACCCAGCTCTTGCGACGCGGCTCGGTCGGGTGCAGCAGGTTCCAACGCTCCGCCGCCATGCCGTCGCGGCGCAGCTCGTTGAAGCTGGTCGCGCTCCACACGTCGGCGGTC
Source organism: Bradyrhizobium jicamae (assembly GCF_001440395.1). Classification (GTDB taxonomy): domain Bacteria; phylum Pseudomonadota; class Alphaproteobacteria; order Rhizobiales; family Xanthobacteraceae; genus Bradyrhizobium; species Bradyrhizobium jicamae. The sequence continues at coordinate 2,324 of NZ_LLXZ01000002.1, forward strand.
ACGCCGAAGTCCGCCTTGAGCAGGTCGGCGGCTGCGATCACTTCACGCAGGATCGTGCCCGAGCCGACGAGTTGGACGCGCAATCCCTTCTTCGTCGTCTCGCTGCCACGCTTCAGGAGATAGAGCCCCTTGAGGATCCCCTCCTCCGCCCCCTTACCCGCCTCGGCGAGAGAGGGATGCGGATAGTTCTCATTCATCAGTGTGATGTAGTAGTAGACGTCTTCCTGCGCCTCATACATGCGGCGCATGCCTTCGCGAACGATGGTCACGACCTCATAGGCAAAGGTCGGATCGTAGGACACGCAGTTCGGGATAGTGCCGGCCAGCACGTGGCTGTGGCCGTCCTCATGCTGCAATCCTTCGCCGTTGAGCGTGGTGCGCCCGGCGGTGCCGCCGAGCAGGAAGCCGCGCGCGCGCATGTCGCCCGCGAGCCAGGCGAGGTCGCCGACGCGCTGAAGGCCGAACATCGAGTAGTAGATGTAGAACGGGATCATCGGCACGTTGTTCGTAGAGTAGGACGTCGCCGCGACGATCCAGCTCGACATCGCGCCGCCTTCGTTGATGCCTTCCTGCAGCACCTGCCCGCTCTTGTCCTCGCGGTAGTACATCAGCTGATCGGCGTCCTGCGGCCGGTAGAGCTGGCCGACCGATGAATAGATCCCGAGCTGCCGGAACATGCCCTCCATGCCGAAGGTGCGGGATTCGTCCGGCACGATCGGCACGATGTGCTTGCCGATCGCCTTGTCGCGCACGAGGGTGCCGAGCATCTGCACGAACGCCATCGTGGTCGAGATTTCGCGATCGCCCGTAGCGTCGAGCAGCCGCTGGAACGTCGACAGCGGCGGAATCTGCAGGGACGCCGACTTGCGCCGGCGCTGCGGCAGGCTGCCGCCGAGCTTTTCGCGCTGCGCCCGGAAATACTTCATCTCCGGGCTGTCGTCCGGCAAGCGAATGAACGGGACTTTCGCTAGGTCTTCGTCAGCGACCGGGACCTGAAAACGGTCGCGGAAACCGCGCAGTGCATCCTGCGTCATCTTCTTGGCCTGGTGCGCGATCATCTGGCCTTCGCCGGACTCGCCCATGCCGTAGCCCTTGACGGTCTTCGGCAGGATGACCGTCGGCTGCCCCTTGTGGTTCACGGCCGCTGTATAGGCCGCAAAGACCTTCTCGGGATCGTGGCCGCCGCGCGCCAGCTGCCAGATTTCATCGTCGCTCATGTCGGCGACGAGCTGCTTCAGCTCGTCATACCTGCCGAAGAAGTGCTCGCGGATATAGGCGCCGCTCTTGCTCTTGAAATCCTGGTACTCGCCATCGACGCATTCCTCCATGCGCTTCAGCAACAGCCCGCTCTGGTCTTTCTCGAGCAACCGGTCCCAGCCGGAGCCCCACAGCACCTTGATGACGTTCCAGCCGGCGCCGCGGAAAACGCTTTCGAGCTCCTGAACGATCTTGCCGTTGCCGCGGACCGGCCCGTCGAGCCGCTGGAGGTTGCAGTTGATGACGAAGATCAGGTTGTCGAGATTTTCGCGGCCGGCGAGCGAGATTGCGCCGAGCGATTCCGGCTCGTCGGTTTCGCCGTCGCCCATGAAGGCCCAAACCTTGCGATTGGATGTTTCGGCCAGCTTGTGGTTCTGCAGATACTTCAGGAATCGCGCCTGATAGATCGCCATCAGGGGTCCCAGCCCCATCGACACCGTCGGGAACTGCCAGAAGTCCGGCATCAGCCAGGGATGCGGATAGCTCGATAGCCCTGCGCCGCCGGTCTCCTGCCTAAAGCCGAGGAGCTGCTCCTCGCTCAGCCGTCCCTCGAGGAAGGCGCGCGCATAGATGCCGGGCGAGCAGTGCCCCTGGACAAAGATCAGATCGCCACCATGCGCTTCCGTCGGCGCGTGCCAGAAGTGACCGAACCCGATGTCGTAGAGCGTGGCGGCGGATTGAAAGCTCGCGATGTGACCGCCAAGCTCAGAACTCTCCTTGTTGGCACGCAAGACGATCGCGAGAGCGTTCCACCGGATGATGGAGCGCAGCTTGTGCTCGATGGCGCGGTCGCCCGGCAGCGCCGGCTGCTGGTCCAGCGGAATCGTGTTGCAGTAGGGCGTCGTCAACGTCTGCTGAATGCTGAGGCCGCCGCTGCGCGCAGCGTCAATCATTGTGTTGACGACGAATTCGGCCCGCTCATTGCCGCGGTGGCCTCGGATCGCCGACAGGGCATCCAGCCACTCCCGGGTTTCCTGCGGATCCAGATCGTGCGCGTCCACGACTGTCATTACTCTCTCCCTTGCATGCCAAGCAGGCGTCATCGTTCATTGCGCCTCGCCTTCAAGCGGAAGCGCGCAATGCCACGCAGGCGGTATCGCCTGTCGTGTCAGGTCAAAGACTGAATGCTGGCTGGCATCTGAACGTCCCCTCACGCTGTTTACTTGGAGCCGCCCTTTTTTCGAGCTGCTTCTTCTTTTGCAGACATCTAAGCAGCATTCGTGCCAGATCGCGGAAATGCCTGCCAATCGCTCGCATGCCATTCATTTTGCTGAGGATTGCTCGAAACCTCGTCGGCGGCGCCGGGATGTCCGGCCGGAATCTGTCTGACGCGCCGGAAACAGGCCGCAGGTTCCGCCCGAAAGATCGGATCGTCCGGCGGGCGCGCCCCGCACCGCTACAAACGTTGCCGTCGTTCGGCCTCGAAAGCCGAGCGCAATGGTCGACAAATGTGGAGGTGACAATCGAGTTGACGAATTTCGTTCGGATAGCGAATGTCTGCGACCGAATACGTTCCTGCACTTTCGTCGCGTGCGGCAGCGCGAGCGAATTCTCGGCGCCGCTACCTTCTCGCAGACCATGAGGTCGACCAAATGACCGTTGTACTTGATCTCCTCAACAACGATCCGCGCGCGAAGATCCGGGCCACGCCGCGTCACCCCGAGAAAGTCAACCGCCCCGACACGCCCATCCTAAGCAAGCCTGCATGGATCCGTGTGAAGGCGCCCGGCTCTGCTGCATGGGCGGAGACGAAGCGCATCGTGCGCGAGAACAAGCTCGTGACCGTTTGCGAGGAAGCAAGCTGCCCCAACATCGGTGAGTGCTGGAGCAAGAAGCACGCGACCTTCATGATCATGGGCGATACCTGCACACGCGCCTGCGCTTTCTGCAACGTGCGCACCGGCCTCCCCGGCCCGCTCGACGCCGACGAGCCGGCCAAGGTCGCCGACGCGGTCGCCAAGCTGGGGCTCGAACACGTGGTCGTCACCTCGGTCGATCGCGATGACCTTGCCGACGGAGGCGCCGCGCATTTCGCCGCGACCATCGCCGCGATCCGGCTCGCGAGCCCGGGTACGACGATCGAAATCCTGACGCCGGATTTCCTGCGCAAACCGGGCGCGCTTGAAAAAGTCGTTGCGGCGAAACCCGACGTGTTCAACCACAATCTGGAGACAGTGCCGTCGAAGTACCTGACGGTGCGGCCCGGCGCGCGCTATTTCCATTCGGTCCGGCTGCTGCAGCGCGTGAAGGAGCTTGACGGGGAGATATTCACCAAGTCCGGGATCATGGTTGGCCTCGGCGAACAGCGGCACGAGGTGCTGCAGTTGATGGATGATCTGCGTTCCGCCGACGTCGATTTCCTGACCATGGGCCAGTATCTGCAACCGACGCGCAAGCACCACGCTGTCGTAAGCTTCGTGCCGCCTGACGAGTTCGATGCCTATGAGAAGGTCGCTTATACCAAGGGCTTCCTGATGGTGTCGGCCACGCCGCTGACGCGCTCATCACATCACGCGGGCGATGACTTCCGCAGGCTGCGCGAGCGCCGGCGTGGTTAGGGAGCCATTCCGTCGGTCAGCGCTTTTGGGTTGAACCCACGATCTTGGCAGCTTGGCGAAGGCGGGCTTCCGGCCTGCGAGCTACGGCCAGGCCAGCCAGCCCCAACCAAAATATCGAAAACAACCCCATGCAAAGTAGCCGACCGTCGCCGCCAAAGTAGCTTCTGGCTCTACGGCAGGTGGTGGCCAGCGGCCTGTCCTCCGTCGACGTGAAGTATCTCTCCCGTGACAAATCCAGCGCCATCGAGGTAGAGCACCGCGTCCACGATGTCGGAAACATCTCCCATGCGCCCCATTGGATGAAGTGCCGCCAAAGCCTGATGCGCTTCGGGCGGATGCATTGGGGTCCTGATTATTCCCGGCGACACGGCGTTTATGCGGATTCCGGTCTTCGCATACTCGATGGCGAGCGCCCTGGTCGTCGCGCTCAACGCCCCTTTGGTGAGAGAGGTCAGCGCGGCGGGAACGCTAGTCATCGGCTGGTCAACGAGACTTGTCGTTATCGTGACTATGTGACCATGCCCTTGTTTGCTCATCAACTCCAGCGCACGCTGGGTCATATGAAAGAAGCCCGTTACGTTGGTCGACAAATAGATGTCGTAGTCGTCCTGCGAGTAAGCCGCAAAGGGCTTTGCCATGAACATGCCAGCGTTGTTGACTAGTGTATCGACACGACCGAAGCGCTCCAACGCCGTCTTGAAGACCTTCTCAGCCGTGTCGCGAGCGCCAACATCACCTTGCACCGTCACGACGCCCGAATCAGCGACGGGCGTTATCGACCGCGACGTTGCAACAACCCGGCAGTTCCGGTCCCTGAAAGCTTGAACGATACCGGCACCGATGCCCTGCGAAGCTCCCGTCACAACGACCACTCTTTGCTCAGCACTCATGATCCCGACCTCTCAATCGAAAACTCCAATCTTGGTGTGTCCCGATGCTGAACCTCGGTTACGCCGTTCCGCTGGCAGCAAACGGATCATAGTCGCTTCGCTTCAATATCGTGTGCAGCTGTCGCCGACGGATACCCATATTGCCGCCGTCGAAGATCGGCAGCGCGAGCGCATCCTGCAGCAGACGAGCGAAAGGAGCTTCATGATCGTAGCTTTCGATGCCGACCACGCGCATGAGATCGGTGATCACGCGCACCGCGGCCTCGGAACCGAAAATCTTCGCCTCTGCTGCAAGCTCCTCGGCCGCCGGCGACTGGGTATCAAGCGCGTGACAGGCGCGCCAACTCAGATAACGCGCTGCTTCAATCGTGGTTTTTGCATCGGCCAAAGCGTATCCGACCGCCTGATGCTCAATGATCGCGTGAACGCCGCCACGCTTCTCGGTACGGGCGAAATGCAGCGCAAAATCGAACGCCGCACGCATCAACGCGACGCCGAAGATGCCGACGAGTGCCGCGGTGCCCGTGAAGGCCGCAGCCGTCAACGCGAGGCCTGAGCCCTCCTGTCCGAGCAAATTGTGGCCAGGCGTCACGACGTTCTGAAACGCGAATTGCGGAACGAGATGCGCCCGATGACCGATCGTGTCGATTGCACGTTCGAATACAAGGCCCGCCATCGGTCCTTCTACCGCAATGATGGAGATCGCTGCGTCAGGCGCCGCCGCCGCGTCGGACCGGCACACCACGCACAGAACATTGGCGCCTTCGCGGTTCCAACCCGTGGCGGAGGACACCCATTTCTTGTGACCGTTGATGACCCAGTTGTCACCCTCTCGCCGTGCTGTCGTGCGGACGCCCTCGCCGGGCGGAGGCGAGGCGGCGTTGGCGCTACCGCCCGGTTCGCTGGAGCAGAATCCGGCAAGCGGCGCACCGCTTGCCTTCAGAAAGGGTGCGAGCAGGCGCTTGCATTGGTCGGGTGTGCCGCCGAGCAGAATCGGCAGCAGACCAAGCACGGTGCCAAGCATCGTGAGCGTCACGCTGGGATTCACGCTGTAAAATTCTTCAGCCAGGATCGCCATATCCACCAACCCGGCATTGTCGCCGCCCGCAGGCACCGGGATGCACTTTCGCAAATAGCCGGCAGCCACCATCGCCTCGTAGGTCGGCTTGGTCGCAAGGAAGCGCTCTTCCGGCGTTGCCAGCAACTCAGCCTTCCTGGCCTCGCCAAGCACCTCCTTCGCGAACTTGCGGGAAGCGCGCCGCAGCTCGCGCTGTTGCGCAGTGAGCGTAAAGTCGATCGCCATCGCAATGCCCTCTGGTCCGGGTGTTGGCCGTCAGGCAATGGCTATCCCAACCACGAGATAAAATCTTGGACGGTGGCGCCCGATTTCCTGGCGTGGAGTGAACCAGATTGATTAGCGTGCGGCGGCGCGGCGGAACTCCCGCGGGGCCAATCCATTGCAACGCTTGAACAGGCGGTTGAAATGCGAGATGTCGCGGAAGCCCGCGGCAAAGGCGATCTCGGCAATGGTCTCCTGAGCGGAATTTCGATCAAGGAGCTTGCGCGTGCAGGCGGCAATCCGCTTCTCGTTGAGGTGCTCTCCCACTGAGCGACCGGTTGCCGCAAACAAACGGTGTACGTAGCGCTCAGAGCAACGGAATCGTGCGGCGAGTGCTGCAGCGCCCAGCTTGGGGTCGTTGCTATAGCGATCGATATGGTCAAGCATCATCGACAGCAGCACGGGAGTATGGACGCGCTCGACGGAGATATCCGACAAAATTTCCGGCGCGCACGAAATGAGATCGGTTACGTGCATGCCGATCAGTGTCAGGGTTCTCGGGAGTTGAGAACCACTCAAGCTGAGTTCGGCGTAGCTGGCGAGCGTCCGGGAGAGAGCGCGGCCAGTTTCCGTCGCGGACAGGTTCAGTCGCGGGCGATCCAGCAGCGCTATCGGCAATAGTCGTCGTGGTACAGCAAAGCAGAACAGTTTGAAATCGCGGTAGTTGGCGATCTCGAACGGCTCTGTCGTATCCACAAGCGCCAGGTCACCGGGCGTGCTGATCTGCTCGTGGCCCCGCTGCGTGGTACGCCCCAACCCTCCGAGCTGCAGGTTGACAAAGCAAAGATCGTCCGTGCTCGAGGCAATGTGCGAAGCGAGGCGAAGCACCGTATGCCCGGTGGCTGTGACCAGCGATACCTGAATCGGAGCAGCATCAACCCTCGAAATTGCGCCTCCGAAGGGCAGGTCAGCAATCCTGCGTGGCTCAAGTCGAACGAAAGCAGCCGCAAGGTCGTCAGCCCAGCTTCCAAAGGGCTGATCCGGGCGACTCGGCGTGGTCGACCATTCCATGAGCACCTCGAAACAAAGTGAAATCGTAAAGGGCCCGGCAAGTAAACGATATCGCCAATAGGAAAGGCGATCAAACTTCCGCGAATTACGATCAATTTCTGGCTGGCACCGCGGATGGCTCTTTGCGTCCAGCTCGCGAACGCGAGCCGGCGACGCCTGCTCGAACCTTTGCCTCGCGAGAAACAGCTCAGCCGCCCTCTTCCCAATATTCTCGATTGGGAAAATCACGAAGCATCAATTTAACCAGAAAAGCATCTTCGGGGCGTTTGGCTCCTGCGTCCGCACATCGCATCGCGTCTCGTGACGGCCATGTCAGCCCGCGCAGTACTCGCGTAAGGATTGCTGTCGCTTCACGCTTTGATAGTATTATCTCTCCATACAATTTTAGAATGATCATCATGGACGGACCGGGAGGCTTCAATGAGCGCTGGCGGAGAAATGGACCGGCGGAAGTTTCTCGCCGGGAGCGCAGGCGCCGGTGGTACGCTGGTGGGCGCGGCACCCGCGGCGCTGGCGCAAGGTCGTGAGCCTCCGTCACTGGAAGAAGGAAGGTGGCGACGAGTTCGACAAGATGGTGCTTCAATACAAGAAGCATCCCTTTCCGGAGCAGGGTCCGCCCCGAACCGAGCCGCTGCAACGCTTGCTTACCAACGAGGAATGCCTCGACGAGGCTCGCAAATTCTTCGAGTACGCCGACATCGAGCGCTATCGGGGGTCGCCGCACAAGCTTTGACGGCCAGCCTTTCGTCCGATCCGAGCCTCTCGAAGCTATGTTTGCTGGACAAGCGAGTGCAACGCCTTGACCGCAGCCTCCCGGTTCTCCACGGGGACAAACAGGCTGACCGAATTCGGCGACATCACATATTTGTCGGGGACGATTCCGTGATGTGCGAGAACCTGCAATGCCGTGAGCGGCAATTCCGGCGAAACGGCGCCGAAGCAGGTGAGACTGACCGAACTTGAAGCCTCGCGCGGCTTGCGCAGATCCTGGCTCTGCTCCAGCGTGCGCGACAGGGCATCCAGCCACTCCGAATCGCAAGCCACCGTCATGCTGGTTTTTCCCGCGGCGAAGCCGGAGTCGAGGAGCTGCGGCCAGGACAGGCTGTTCTGCTTGAGATGCTGCGCGAATTTCTCGAAGCCGTGACTGAGATCCCTGGAATCGATTTCCACATGCTCGATGCGCGCGATCGAATTGACGGCCAGAGCCTTTCCGTTTTCCATGCCTGCACCCTCTTTCACCACTTGCGTGCTGTGTTCGACGCCGCCCCACTGCTTGATCACCAGCGGCACGTCCTGGCTTTGCGCCAGCTCTATGCTGCGAAAATGCAGGACCTTTGCTCCCCAGAAGCACATCTCCGACAACGATGCGAAGTCCACTTGCCGCAGGGATTTCGCGTCCGGCACGATGCGCGGATCGGCCGAACAAATTCCGTCGACCTCCTTGATGATTTCACAGCGCTCGGCCTTCAATGCCGCGGCCATCGCGACGGCCGTGGTGTCGCTGCCGCCCCGGCCGAGCGTGGTGATTTCCCGGGTCGCCGGGTTCACCCCCTGAAATCCCGCCAGCACCACGACGCGCCCACGATCAAGTTCCTCACGCACGCGAATCGGCCGTACATCCAGAATCCGCGCCGAGGAATGAGAGTCGTCGGTCATCACGCCGGCCTGGCTGCCAGTGAAGCTGATCGCGGGCACGCCGAGATCGGCGAGCGCCATGCTCATCAGCGACATGCTGATGCGCTCGCCGGTCGTCAGCAGCATGTCGAGTTCGCGGCGATTGGGCGCAGGGCTGACCTGATAGGCCATCTGGATCAATTGGTCGGTGGTCTTGCCCATGGCGGAGACGATCGCCACGACACGATGACCACGGCCATGCAGGTCGGCGAGACTGCGCGCGACGCTGCGAATTTTCGCCGGTGTCTCAAGACAGACACCGCCATATTTCTGCACGATGATGGAATGGTTGCGCATCTAACCTCGCTGAGAAGCCTCGCTCGCGTCGTCCATCGCACCGGCACCGCCTATCCACGTGCCGACGACTTCAAAGTTCGGATTGAAGGCGACAAGGTCGGCGCGATATCCGGGCGCGATCCGTCCAAGCTCGGACTCAAGGCCGAGAAATGCCGCCGGCGTCCTGGAGGCCATGATGAGCGCATCGACAAGGGCGATTCCGAGCAGCGCAACAGCGTTGCGCACCGCCTCGATCATGGTGAGGTGGGCGCCCGCGAGCGTGCCATCGGGACCGGTCAGGCGATTTTCGCGCAACGTGATCGGCCTTCCCTGCAGCATGAATTGCCGATCGTTCGTGCCCACCAACGGCATGGCATCGGTGACCAGCATCAATCGGTCGCGTCCCTTGCAGCGGAAGGCGACACGCAACGCGGCGCGGTCAACGTGGATGCCGTCGCAGATGATCCCGGCAAACAGCCGGTCATCATCAAGCGCGGCGCCCACCAGGCCTGGTGCCCTTGCGCTCAACTGCGACATGGCGTTGAACAGATGGGTCACCCCCGAAACACCGCGATCGACCGCCTGCCCGATTTCGGCGGCGGTGGCGTCGCTGTGGCCGGCCGCGATACGCAATCCGGCGCCGATCAGTTCATCGATCATGGATGCGGGCACGCATTCCGGGGCCAGGGTCACCATGGAGCGGCCGCGGCCCCCAAAGCTTTTGATCGCGGCGAGATCGCGCCGAGCGGGCACGCGTATCTCGGCTTCCGGATGAATGCCCTTGCGCGACCGGTTGAGGGCCGGCCCTTCCAGATGAAAGCCGAGAACGCCGGGAATCTTCAGGCTAGCCTCGGCGGCCGCGGCCAAGCGTTCGATGACCTCGCCGCGATCGGTGATGAGGGTCGGCAAGCAGCCCGTGGTTCCCGCCTTGCGGTGTGCCTCGACGATACGCCGAACGCCGGCCTCCGTCGGCTGGTCATTGAGAAGAACGCCCCCGCCTCCGTTCACCTGGATGTCGATGAATCCCGGTGCAAGGATCGCGTCGGCGGGAAGCTGGATTGAGGCCCGCGCCGTGGCCTCGCCGAAAGTGATGCTCTCAATCCGCCCCTGCGAGATCCTGACCGACCCCGGCCCGCGCATGTCGGCACCATCAAAGATGTGCCGCGCGGCAATCGTGAGGGAGGAAGAACCGGCGTGGCCCATCAGCATTGATCCGAGAATTGGCAGTCACGGACTCGTGAGGTGAGTCCCGTACAGGACTTCATATGTACACTGAAGCGCCTCGAAGAGGACCCGGAGCGAAACCTTCGCGTTAGCGTTCCATGGTAACAAAAGCTACCACGTATCTCGGCATCGATGGCGGTGGAACCCGCTGCCGCGCCCGGATCGAAGACGAAAACGGCAGGGTACTCGGAACAGCGAGCTCCGGACCTGCGACGACGCGGATTGGCTTCGAGAAGGCCTGGCGCTCCATCATGGAGGCCACTGAAGCGGCGGCCGCGCAGGCCGGACTGACGCGCGAGGATTTCGCGCAGATGCACGCCGGAATTGGCCTTGCCGGTCTCGGTCGCCGGGGCGCGGAAGCGGCACTCAACCAGATCGCGCATCCCTTTGCTTCCGTCGTCTTCATCAGCGACGGCCTGGCGGCCTGTCTCGGCGCGCATGGCGGCGCGGACGGGGCCATCGTGGTCGCCGGCACAGGCTCGGTGGGCGTCGGCCTGATCGACGGCCGCGAAATCCGCATCGCCGGTTACGGTTTTCCCGTATCGGACGAAGGCAGCGGCGCCGATATCGGCCTCCAGGTCGTTCGACTGGCGCTCCGTGCCGCGGATCGCCGCGGCGAGCTGACCCCATTGCTTTCAGAGGTGCTGGGCGCCTTCGATTCAGATCCCTATCAGGCGGTGGCCTGGTCTGAAGAAGCCAGGGCCACAGACTATGCGGCATTTGCGCCGATCGTGATGCGACACGCCAATCAGGGCGATCCGGTCGGCCGTCGCATCGTCGAACGCGCGGCTGATGCCATTGGCGATCTGCTCGATCTGTTCCTGGCGAAAGGAATTGATCGGCTCTCGCTGGTGGGCGGGCTAGCCGAAGCCATGACGCCCTGGCTCACGCCTGACCTGCGCGCCCGCCTGAAGCGTCCTGACGCCGACGCGGCGGCCGGCGCGCTGCTGGTGGCGCGAGGGCGGCTTGACCTACCCAAGAGAGAATTGGACGGAGAAATGGACAGAGACACTGACCATGAACAGGCTTCGAAGTTCCGCGTTTGATGGCGCTTGGATCAACAACATGGCCACCGAAGAAGTCGATCCCCGCTTTGCCGATCTTGATGCATGGTCGCTGACCTCAGCGATGGAAGCGATGTGGGAGGGCCAGCTTGCGGCCGTCGCGGCGATTGGTCACGCCCTTCCCGCGATTACGGCTGCGACCGAAGCGGCGAAGGCGGCGCTGGGCGATCGCGGGCGCATCGTATATGTCGGCGCCGGCACCTCCGGCCGGGTCGCGGTCCAGGACGGCGCCGAACTGACGCCGACCTTCGCCTGGCCGAGGGAGCGCGTCCGCTTCATCGTCGCCGGCGGCGACAGCGCGTTCGTCACCAGCATCGAGGGTGCGGAGGACGACGTCGATGATGCGGTCATGCAAATCAATGCCGCGCGCCTCACACCGCACGACGTGGTGATCGCCGTTGCCGCCAGCGGCACAACGCCCTTCACGGTCGCGGCGCTGCAGCAGGGAGGCGCCGGCGGTGCCGTGACGATCGGCGTCGCCAACAATCCCGGCACCGCATTGCTGGAATCGGCAAAGTTTCCGATCCTGATCGAGACCGGCCGCGAGCTGATCGCCGGCTCCACGCGGATGAAGGCGGGCACCGCGCAGAAGGTCGTGCTCAACCTGATTTCCTCGGGGATCATGCTGCGCCTTGGCCGGGTGTATCGCGGCATGATGGTGAACATGCCGCCGACCAATGCCAAGCTGAAGCGGCGCGCCGAGGCCATGGTGGCGCAGATCGCGCACTGCGATCCGTCGCAGGCGGCGCGCTCGCTCGAAGAGGCCGAGGGTGACATCAAGACGGCAAGCCTTCTGGCGTTGGGTGTCGACAGGGCTGATGCCGAGATCATTCTGAAAAACTGTGACGGCAACCTTCGGCGCGTGTTCGCCGAGTTGACCAAGGATCAAGACCGACATCCCAAGCCAGCGCCGGCCCGCAAGCAAGGCGGAGCGGTTGAGCCGTGACGTCATCCGCAATGGCGAGCGAAATCGGCGAAAGCCCGGATGTTGTCGCCAAAATCGTTCGCAACCGTCCCGCAATGCGCGACATCGCGCAGCGGATCGGGATTGGCTCAGCCCCCCTGTGCGTCGTGTGCGGCCGCGGAAGCTCCGGGCATGCCGGGGTTTTCCTGAGATACCTCATCGAGACGCGGCTTCGCCTTCCCGTCTCAGCCAGCGCGCCTTCGGTGATCACGGCATTCCGCACGCCCTTGATGCTGCGCGACGCACTGTTCATCGTAATCTCGCAGTCCGGGCGCAGCCCGGATCTTGTCGCGGCAACCAGGTCGGCGCGCGCCGCGGGCGCCCGCACCATCGCCATCGTCAATGCGACATCATCGCCGGTGGCCGACCAAGCAGAGTTCGTCGTTCCGATCGAAGCAGGCACCGAGCACTCCGTCGCGGCGACCAAGACCGTGATCGGCTCGATGGCGGCCAGCGCCGAACTTGTTGCCGAGCTGGCGGAAGATCGTGCGCTGCGGTCGGCCCTCGACAGGCTGCCCGAGCGCCTGCACCGCGCGCTGGCGCTCGACTGGTCCGCGGTTGCCGATGATCTCGCCAAGGCATCAGCGGTGTTTGTGGCGGCGCGGGGCCTGGGCCTCGGCTCGGCGCGGGAGATCGCGCTCAAGCTTTCGGAAATCCTGCGCCTGCCTTCCATTGGTCTGAGCGCCGCCGAACTGCAGCATGGGCCGCGCGCCGCGTTATCGTCGCGCACGCCGGTCGTCATGATGCGCCTCATGGATGAAACGGCCATCACGGTGGACGCGCTGGCAGACGAATTGCGCGAGCAGAAGATCGCGCTGCATCTATGCGGCGGACCGCATGGCTCGCTGCCCTGGCTGGCCGAGGATGACCCCGCCACCGACCCGATCACCATGCTCGTTCCGGCCTATCGGATGATCGAGCAGACCGCGCGCGCCTGCGGATTCGACCCGGATCGTCCCCCTCGCCTGAGCAAGATCACCGAGACGTTTTGACGGCTGGCTGATCGAAAGCCGGGGCGCCAGACATGGCGCCATGCACGCACGCGCACTTCGACCGTCAAGCGGCGGCGACCGGTTTTCGTCCACGTTCAAAGACGAAGTCGCGGTAGCCGTTTTGTATGGCGGCCGCGCAATACTCCCGGTACCTGGGAAATCCGCCCGTGAACAGCGTCAGTCCCTGAGCCTTGTCCTTGACGTTGGTGCCGACATACCAGGTTTTCGCCTTGGACAGGAGCGAGCGCTGCGCGAGCTTCAACACGAGCGCCATCCAGTCGTCTTCCGCCTTCCTGGTCGGCTCGATCGTATCGAGGCCATGGTCGGCCATATGCGTGATGGCATTGGCGATCCAGTCGACATCGTTCTCGCTGATCCTGACGATGTTGGCCAGCGCCGCCGGGCCGTTAGGTCCGGTCGTCATGAAGAGATTCGGAAATCCCTCCATCATGAGGCCCAGATATGACCGGGCTCCCTCCTTCCATTTCTCGTTCACGGTGCAGCCGTTGCGACCGACGACATCGAAGGCTGTCAGTGCGCCCGTCAGCCCGTCATAGCCGGTCGCAAAGATGAGCATGTCGAGTTCGGTCTCGCCAGACTGCGTGCGCACGCCATGCTCCGTGATCTCCACGATCGGGTCGGTGACGCAGTCGATCAGGCGCACATTCGGCTGGTTGAACGTTTCATAGTAGCCGGTGTCGAGGCACGGACGACGCGCGAAGATCGGGTAGCCGCGGGGCTTCAGCTTTTCCGCGGTGACGGAATCCGTGACGACGCCGTCGATCTTGCCCCGCACGAATTCGGCGACGTGCTCATTGGCCTCCTCGTTGCTCAGGAGGTCCGTGAAGGTGCCGAGCATGGTCAGTCCGCCGGACTTCCAGGCATCCTCCAGAAGTTCGCGACGACGCGACGGCGTCACGCTGAAGAAAGCGCGGGTCGTCCACGGGCGCACACCGCCGTTCGGACTGTTGCGCGCCGCCTCGCGAATACCGGCGTAGTTGCGTTTGACATCCGCCACGTAATCGGGATCGAGCTTCTGGTTGCGCATGGGCATGGTGAAGCTCGGCGTGCGCTGGAACACGAACAGCTCATCGGCCTGCCGGCCGACCTCCTGCACGATCTGGATGCCGGTCGATCCCGTGCCGATCACGCCAACGCGCTTGCCGGTGAAGTCAACGGGATGGTGCGGCCATTTACCCGCGCGCAACAATTGGCCCTTGTAGGAATCGATACCGGGAATTTCGGGATCCCTCGGAATCGACAAAGGGCCGGTCGCCATCACGCAGTAGGTCGCCTCGATCGTCTCGCCGCGATCGGTCGTCACTTTCCAGAGCTTGCGCACTTCATCCCAGACGGCACGCGTGACCCGCGTATTGAACTGGTAGTGCTTACGCAAGTCGAGCCGGTCGGCGACGAAGTTGAAGTAGGCCAGCAGCTCCGGCTGCGACGCGAACTCTTCTGACCAGGTCCATTCCTGCTCGACCTCGGGCGAAAAAGAATAGCTGTAGTCGATGCTCGGAAGATCGACGCGCGCACCGGGGTAGCGATTCCAGTACCAAACACCGCCGACATCGCCACCGGCCTCGAAGGCCGCGATCCTGAGGCCCATTTCGCGAAATTTGTAGACGGCGTACAGGCCGCCGAATCCGGCGCCGACGACGACCAAATCAACACGCTGCCCTGCATTCCCATTCTTCATGTCGGCGCTTCCTCGATTTGGTGCTTGGCTCTTTGAAAACTGCATCCGCTAGCGCGGACGCAGAAGACGGTAGATGGGATCGTCGGGAAACTGCGCGCCCAATGGCAGCCGCGGTCCAAAGCGGATCGCTTCGGGCTCGGTTGCGGCCACCTGCTCGTCCACCCAGTCGTAGACGACGACGCGTCGGAAGACCCGCCACTCACCGTCCCGCTGCTGAAAGACGTCGCAGTAGCGGCCGGCAATCAGAAACTGGCGAACGACGTCATCCCGGCCCGGCCCGCGCTGCAGCGCGAGGAAGTAGGTTTCGACAACGGCCTCATTGGGTGCAGTGAACTCGATCAGGATGTTGCCGACCATATGAACGTTGCGTGCACCGCTTGCGAAGATTCCATTCGCCCATTGAAAGAACCCTTCGACCGGACCTGAATATGGGCCGTGCTCGTCCGTTGCGTCCGGCCAGTACGCGCTGCGAAGCACCGCTTCATCGGCGCGATCAACCCCGCGGCAGTAGCGGTAGATGCAGTCGCGGATCGCCTCCCGGTCGAGCAGTTCGGCAATCCTCGCTTGAGCTATGGTCATATCGTGCCCCGTCCAAGCTCCGGCTCGATGCGCACGCGCGCATCGGCCCCTCCTTGACGGCGGCAACCATCTCATGTGCAGTGGAAGCAACCAACAAAACTTCATATGTGAAGCTCAATTTCACATTCTTGAATTTTCTCCGGCTAAGGGAGGGGCGTTGTGGCACCGCAGCAGACGACATCCGCCTCCATTTCCGCAGCCGGATCCACGGTCAAATCCGCACTCCGCGCCATTGAGATCCTCGAATTCTTCATGCGGGAGCGGCAGCCGCGGGCCATGTCGGAAATCGGCGTTGCGCTTGGCTATCCGCCGTCCAGCGCCACGGTTTTGCTCAAGACGCTGGTCGGCCTCGGCTACCTGAATTTCGATCGCAAGACGCGGGTGTATTTCCCGACGCCGAAAGTGACCTCACTGGGTGACTGGATCCCGAGCGCCCTGTTCGGCAGCAGCCGCCTGCTCGAGGCGATGCGCGACGTTCATGCGGCAACGGGTGAAGCCGTTGCGATCGGCACCACGAACGACGTGTATCTGCAGTACGTCAAGATCCTCCAATCTATTCACCCGCTTCGCTTTCATGTCGACGAGGGCACGCTCAGACCGCTGACACAGTCCGCGCTCGGATGGCTGCTGATGTCGACGATGCCGGACGAGAAAGTGGACAACATCGTTCGCCGCGCGAACATCGCCACGCCGAACGCGGCCCATAGGGTCAAGCTGCCGGAGATGATGAAGCGCATCCGCCAGATCCGCGGCAAAGGCTATTGCTCCGCGGAGAACGTTCCAATTCTGGGCGGCGCCACCATCTGCGTGCTGCTGCCAACCACCATTCAGAATCAACCCGTGGCGCTGGGACTTGGCGGTGCTGCCGAGCGGATCAGGCAAAACGCCAGCCGCTATTTGAGCGTCCTGCAGCAGGCCGCCCGATCGGTCAAAGCAAACGACGCGTCAGCCGATACCGGCTTGTGATATCGCACCGGTCTGGCAGACGCTGAACCGCCGTCACTCCTGCAGCGCCTCCTCGCGCCGCGCGCGGATCGCGGGCAGCGTGATCAAAATGATGGCGACGGCGGCTGCGGCCAGAAGACTGGCCGACAATGGCGAGGTCAGAAACACGGTCGCGTCGCCGCGCGAGAGCACCATCGCACGGCGGAAATTCTCCTCGATCGCCGGCCCCAGCACCAGTCCCAGCAACAGCGGCGCGGCCGGCAGTTGCAGCTTGATCAGGACGTAGCCGAACACGCAAAACGCGGCCGCTTCATGGATCTCGAAGGTCCCGCCGTTGATCGAATAGACGCCGATCGAGCAGAACACCATGATCGCCGGAAACAGGTAGCGATAGGGAATGGTGAGAAGCTTGACCCACAATCCGACCAGCGGAAGGTTGAGGACCAGCAGCATCAGGTTGCCGACCCACATCGAGGCAATCAGCCCCCAGAACAGGGCCGGATTCTTGGTCATGACTTCCGGGCCGGGCTGGATGTTGTGAATGTTCATGGCGCCCGCCATCAGCGCCATCACGACGTTGGCCGGCACGCCGAGCGTCAGAAGCGGAATGAAGGAGGTCTGGGCTCCCGCATTGTTGGCGGATTCCGGACCCGCGATGCCTTCGATCGCGCCCTTGCCGAACTCTTCCGGATGTTTCGACAGCTTCTTTTCCAGCGTGTAGGAGGCGAACGACGAGAGCACCGCGCCGCCGCCCGGCAGCACACCGAGCAGCGTGCCGAGCGTGGTGCCACGCAGCACCGCCGGGATCATGCGCCGGAAATCCTCACGCGTCGGAAACAGGTTGGCGATCTTCTGCGTCACCAGCGAGAGCTTGTCGTCCTGCTCGAGGTTCTTCACGATCTCGGCAAAGCCGAAGATGCCCATCGCCAGCGGCACGAAATCAAGGCCATCGAAGAGTTGCGGGACGCCGAAGGCGAAGCGCTGCGTTCCGCTATTGAGGTCGGTGCCGACGAGGCTGAGCAGCATGCCGAGCACGACCATGCCGATGCCTTCGATGAAGGGGCCGCTCGACAGCACCGAAGCGAGGATCAGGCCCAGGATCATCAGGGCGAAGAATTCCTTGGGGCCGAACAGCAAGGCTGTCGCCGTCAGCGGCCCGGCCAGCGCCGCCAGCGCCAGCGTGGCGACGCAGCCCGCGAAGAACGAACCGATCGCCGCCGTCGAGAGCGCAACACCGGCCCGGCCCTGCTTCGCCATCTGGTAGCCGTCGATCGTGGTGACGACGGAGGACGACTCACCGGGCAGGTTGACCACGATGGCCGTGGTCGAGCCGCCATACTGCGCGCCGTAATAGATGCCCGCCAGCATGATCAGCGCCGCATCCGGCGGCAGCGCGTAGGTGATGGGAAGCAGCATTGCGATGGTGGCGAGCGGGCCGAGACCCGGGAGCACGCCGATCAAGGTGCCGAGCAGGCATCCCGAAAAGGCGTAGAGCAGATTGGCCGGTTGGGCCGCGGTGGAGAAGCCGATTGCCAGATTGTGAAAGAGATCCATCGCAGTTCGCCTTCAGTTGAAGAGCGCCGGCCATACCGGGAGCCGCAGCCCGAGGCCGTAGACGAACACGAGCAGGCACAGCACGATCAGCACCGCCGCATTTGTCAGCGCTCCCTTCCAGGTGAATTCGGGACTGGCCTTGCTCGACATCACGATCAGAACGAAAAGCGAGCCGATCAGACCGGCCGGAAAGAGCAGAAGCGCAAACAGGATCACTGAACCCGTGACCCATGCGAGGCCCTTCCAGTCCCACTGCCGCAACGGCTGCCGTTCTGCCGTCGATCGCATCGCCCGCACCATCACCGCAAGCCCGATAGCGGCAAGCACGATCGCGAGCATGCGGGGGAAATAGCCCGGCCCCATCCGCGCCGCGGTGCCAGCGGGATAGTTCAGCGCCGTCACAAAGAAGAAGATCGCAAAGGCAAGGAACAACGCGCCCGCAGCAAAGGCGCGCTGATCGCGGATGGCCGGCCCTGTCATCCCTGACCTCCTGCTGTTACGTCTGCGCGTGTCGTCTGATCGATCGCGTCCATCAGGATCGGCACGCCAATAGCGCAGGCATGCACGCCCAGATGGGCCGTCATCTGCAGCACCTGAAGGATCTCACGCCTGTCGATCCCGAGTCGCAAGGCTCGCCTGATCTGCAAGCGCAGGCCATGCGGATTGAGCGCGGTGAAGCAGGCGTTCAACGCCAGCGAGATCATGCAGCGCGACGGCTCGTCGAGTCCGCCCGCCTGGCGCCCCAACGTCAACAAGTCCAGCATCGCGGCGAAATAACCGGGATCGGCCCGCAGCCACAGTTCGCAGAAATCCGGCCAGTCGCCGAATTGCGCGACATAGGCGTCGCGAAGCGCCGTCTGCTCGTTCGAAAGCGCCGCTTGGCGTGAATCGAGTCCGGCAAGAGCAAGCTCCTCGGCGAGAATGCCGACTCCAAGATTGCTGCCATCGAGTCCTTGCGCCGTGGCCAGCCGCAACACATCGACGATCTCCTGAGCGGTGGCGCCTTGTTCAAGTGCCAGCTGCACGTGCAACGCGAGCCCGGAGCGGAACAGATGCGTCGCCGATCCATCCAGCGCCACATAGATCAATTCGCACATCTTGCGCGACAGCGGACCGGTTTCGGCAGGATAGCCGCCATAGCGGGCATAGGTTGCGAGAAAAGCCGGATCGAGCCGCAGCAGGCCCTCCGTCCATGGCCGCCAGTAACCGCGGGCGCGAATGAAAGCTTCCTTTAGGGCCTGTTCGTCAGAGGTGAGACTCATGCGGCGTGTCCTGCAACGGTACGATCGGGACCCGCATGGACGCCAAGCCCACCATCGACAGCGATGACGCTGCCGGTGACATAGCCGGCCTCGGGGCTGAGCAGAAACGCTGCGGTTTCGGCAATTTCCTCGGCCGATGCCGCACGCCCCAGCGGTATCCGGCCAATGATACTCGACGGCGCCCCCTCGAGCGGCCCTGCGGCGACCGCGTTGATGCGAATGCCGTGCCCGCTCCATTCGCACGCCAGCGTACGCGTGAACATCGCGACCGCCGCGGCGCTGGCGGCAGCCGCGACATCGCCGCCAAGCGCGATCTCGCCGCCGATCGATGTCAGGTTGAGCAGCGCGCCGAAGCCTTGTTGCTGCAGGATTGGCCCGCACGCTTTCGCCACGCGCAGCGCCCCCGTCAGATGGCCCGCCACGATGTCGCCACCGGCCTCACCGGAATTGCCAGCTATTACGGCATCCGCGCCAACGGCATTCACGATTCCGTCGATGCGACCGAAGCGGCGCGCGATATCGGCGATCGCCTTCGCCATGGCATGCTCGTCCGAAAGCTCAACGAGAATTGCGCATTCGACCGCTGCAAGCCCGGCCAATTTCCTGGCATCGGCACCGATCGCCACCACCGTCGCATCTTCATCAGCTAGCCTGCCGACCAGCGCCTGCCCAAGCAAACCGCAGGCGCCGACGACGGCATAGGTTGGCCGCCCGGGTGGCGTCGCACGATTGCCGGCTTCGGGCGCGGGCGCCTGCCCGCCGCCAAGTTGCGATCCCCCATCGACAAGAAAGGTAGAGCCCGTGACAAACGAGGCGCGAGGCGAGGCCAGAAAGGCGATGGCCGCGGCTATTTCCTCAGGCATTGCCATGCGGCCGAGTGGAATTCGACGCGCTACGGCGACCGGATCGATACGGCCGCGCGCAATCAGCGCTTCGACCAGCTCGGTACGTGTATAGCCCGGCGCGACCGCGTTGACCCTGATTCCATCGCGCGCCCATGCACAGGCGTGATGTCGCGTCATCGCCAGCACGCCCGCCTTGGAAGCGCTGTAACCGTTTCGAAACGGCAGCGGCCGCAACGCCGCGCCGGACGCGACGTTGACGATGGCGCCTCCGCCGGAACGCCGCATCACCGCGGCAGCTTGCTCCGCGGCGACCAGGCTGCCGCGCAAATTGACCGCCACGAGATTTTCGAAGACGGAAACCGGCTGATCAACCACACCGAGCCCGTCCGTATCGGTACGCCCTGCATTGTTGACCAGGATATCGAGGCCACCGAGCCGGCTGACGCAGTAGCGCACCATCTCGGCCACCTGCTCCGGCTGCGCCATGTCGACACCGAAAAAGCCATGCGCTGCACCAAGCTCGCCGACGCGATTAGCGGCTCTGTCTGCGTCGATATCGGCGATCAGCACCCGAGCGCCCTCGGCTGCAAAGCGCTGCGCGGCCGCCCAACCGATTCCGGCAGCCGCCCCCGTGATCAGGACGACGCGTCCGCTCAGTTCGGCTTTCCGTTCCGCTCGCCTCACAGCCGGTCCTCGCAATGCATTGTGCCGTGTGCGCTAGGCGATATTCGTGACCGTGATCCCGCCGTCGACCGTCAGCACCTGCGCCGACATGAAGCTGCTGTCGTCCCCGGCCAGGAAGGCGATGGTGTTGGCGATATCGTCGACCGTGCCGAGCCGTCCCAGCGGCGTTCGCGCGATCCGCCGCGCGTCGAGCTCCGCATTGCGGTTTCGCATCGTCCCTTCGGTCGGAATGGCCGATGGCGCTACCGCATTCACCCTGATCCTGCGCGCGCCGAGCTCCGCCGCCGCGGCGCGCGTGATGCCCATCACGCCGGCCTTGATACCGCTATAGACGATGCTGTTTTTCGCGGAGATCAATCCGGCAACCGAGGCCACATTGATGATCGCGCCGCCGCGCTCGCCGTCCATCGCCTCGGCCGCCGCCTGAATTCCCCAGATGATCGCCTTGAAGCCGATATTGAGCATGCGATCCACGGTCTCCGGCGCGATGTCGGGCACCGACTGGTAGCGGACCCAGGCCGCATTGTTGACGAGGATGTCGAGACGCCCCTGCTTCTCGGCGAGGCCAAGGACAGCGGCGCGCATTCCGTCGCGGGTCGAGACGTCCTGCGTGACGGCAACCGCACTGCCGCCGGCCGCCTTGATCGCGTCCAACGTCGAATTGACGAACTCCGGCTTCAGGTCGTTGACGCCGACGATGGCGCCGCGTGACGCCAGAAGTAACGCCGTCGCGCGGCCGATCCCGTTCCCGGCGCCGGTCACGAGCGCGACACGATTTGCAAGGGGCTTGTCTTTGACTTCCGTCATTGCGGTTTTCCTTCCCTATCGTGACGCGGTGACATCGGAAGCCGGCGCGATCGCACCGACATAGCGGCGACCGAGCGCGGCCAGGACCCCGCTGGCATCGCCCTGTGCCTGCAAGGCACGGACACGGCGCAAGTGCCGGTGCACCGGGACGTCCCAGGTGAATCCCATGCCGCCATGAATCTGGAGCGCGCCCTCGCTGATCGCGCTGCCATAGACGCCCGCGGCGAGAAACGCAGCATCACGCTGCAGCGCGCCGGCTTCGTCGCCTACGCTGCGTGTGATGGCGTGTCGTATGCCCTCAAGCCCGAGTTTCTGGCGGGCCAAGGCGTGTCGTATGGCCTGGTTATAGGATAGCGCACGGCCGAACTGGCGACGCGTCGATGCGTGTTCCTGCGCCAACGTCAGGCACGTCTCGGCAGAACCCAGGATGGCGGCGGCGCGCAGGACGTTGGCGTCAGAGCACAAAACGCTCCAGGTATTTTCAGGCAGAATGTTTGCCGCCGGTATGGTAACGCCCTCCATGCGGACGGCGTGTTCGGGCACCGCCAGATCCAGGCCCGCCGCGTCCTCGACGACGATCCCGTTGCTGTTGGTCGAAACCAGCGCCGCCCCGCTCGTGCCGATGCGGACCAGGAGGCAGTCAGCCTCGCGCGTGCAAGCCGCCCGGGCAACCCAGCCGTTGAGTACAACCGAATCACCTTCACGCGCGGCGCTGACACTTCCTTGCCAGGCGATCGTCGCCAGCATTTCGCCGGACACCACGGCCTCGGCCGTCCGTGGCAACGATTCTTGCAGCGCGCGGCCGAGGAGCAGCGCCTCCATCAAGGGAAAGCCGAGCAGGCCCGCCCCTGCGGCAGCGACCACCGGGACCGCAAGGGCCAGCGGCAAATCCAGCCCGCCGACGTCGTGGGCCGCAATCACCCCGAGCAGGCCGTCATTGGCCAAATGCCTTGCCTGCTCCCGCAAACTCAAATCCGCACAATCCGCAACCGCGCGCGCCGCGGTGACGGCGAACTCGCTCGGCTGCAACCCTTCGCCGGTCAATGTCATCACTTGCCTTTCGAAAGCTGCAAAATCCGATCGGCGATGATGCCGAGCTGAATTTCGGTGGTGCCGGCATAGATGGTCTCGGCCCGCGCCTGCAGATAGATCGCCTCGAAGCGGCGGCGGGCGACCTGCACGGCAGGCTGCAGCGGCAACGACGCCTGCGCCAGCAGTTCGAGCGTGAGCGCTGCAAAGCGCTGGTGCGCCTCGCTCCAATGCAGCTTCGCAAGACTCCCGCGCGCGCCGATCCTGTCGCCGTTCACCAGCGCGTCCACCGCCGTCTCGACATGCGCCTTCAGCACCTCGATATCGACGACAACCTCGCCAAGCCTGACTTCGTAGTGCCGCTCCGCGACCAGTTGCGCCAGCACGGGATCGCTCTTGCAGGCGGCAATCAAGTGGCGAAGCTCGTTCTCGAAGCGCCAGGCGCGATACATGCGGTTGGTCGCCCGCTCGATCTCGAGCACCCGGATTGCGGCAGCCCAGCCTTCATCCGGCGCGCCGAGCGCATCGGACTGCAAGACCTCGACGTCGTCGAAAAAGACCTCGCAGAAACTCTCGCGTCCGTCGATCGATTTGATCGGCCGCACGCGCACACCCTTGGCGTCGAGCCGCACGGCAAACATCGCTAGCCCACGATGCCGGTCCTCCAGCGGGCCCGTTCGCGCCAGCACCAGACAGCGCTGGGCGCGATACGCGCCGCTGGTCCAGATCTTCTGGCCGTTGATCCGCCAAATGTCGCCGCTGCGGGTGGCGCGCGTCCGCAGGCCCGCAAGATCCGATCCGGCTTCGGGCTCGGAAAAACCCTGGCACCAGATATCCCGCATCTCCAGGATCGCCGGCAGGAAGCGGCGCTTCTGCTCCTCGGTGCCGACAGCGAGAATGATCGGGCCCGCGAGTTCCTTGCCGATCGAATTGACGCTTTCGGGCATCGCGAGCGCGCCGATCTCCTGGTTCGCGATCAGGTGTTCGCGCAAGGTCCGGCCGTGCCCGCCATAGGCCTGCGGCCAGATGATGCCGGCGAGCCCGGCGCGATACATCGCCGCCTCCCACGCAATCGATTGCGGCAAGGTCGGCGGCGAGAAGGCCGCGCTGTCGCTGCGAAAGCTCGCAGGCAGATTGGCCCGAAGCCAACGACGCATCGCGACCCGATAGGCCTCACCGGAAAGATCGCCGGTTGCGGCTACAGGCGGCTCTGTTTCAATCACTGTCATCGTCGACTTCCCGCTTCAACTGAACCGGGAGCGATGCCGGCCGCAATCGACCGGATCGCTCCTCGGATTTTTCCGATCATGGCGATTTGAGCAGATCGCACGCGCTTTCCGAGACCGGGCGCCACGCCTCCTCGGCGGGAATGGTCCCGGTGATCTCGTAATAGTCGTAGGCGTATTTCGACTCGGCCGGCGTCTTGATGCGGGCCACGTAGAGCGGACGCATCACCTGCCCGTCGGCGCGGATGCTGATATTCTTCATCGCGAAATCGTTGACCGGCGTACTCTTCATCTGCCGCGTCACCGCATCGCCCTCGTCGGTACCGGCAGCGGCAACCGCCTTGAGGTAGTGCGTGATGGCACTGTAGGTGGCGGACTTTGCCTCGTTCAGGATCTGGCCGTTAGACGCTTCGGCAAAGCGCTTGGCGAAGGCGCGGGTTTCGGCGGTGAGGTCCCAGTAGAACGGCGTGGTCAAGCGGACGTTCTGCAGGTCGCGCAGACCGATCCCGTGCGCCTGATTGATCATCAAGCCCAGCGGCACGAGCAACTGCTTCTGCGGCAATCCGAACTCCTGCGCCTGCTTGATGGCGTTGCCGAAATCCGCTCCCGAATTGGCCAGCGCAATCGCCTTGGCGCCGCTTGCCTGCGCGGTGAGCAGGAACGAGGAGAAATCCGATGAGTTCAGCGGATGCAGCACCGAGCCCACGACCTTGCCGCCGCCCGCCTTGATGAAGTTGGTGGTGTCGGCCTGCCACCCCTTGCCGAAGGCGTAGTCGACGGTCAAGAAGAACCATGTGTCCACGCCCTGCCCCAGCAGGGCCTTCACCGTGGCCTTCGGCTGCGCATAGGTGTCCACCATCCATTGCGTGGTCATGGGCGAGCACTTGTCGTTGGTGAAGAACGATCCTGCCGTTCCCGCCAGAAGATACGGCTTCTTCCGCGCCTTCATGATGTCCTGCACGGCGAGCGCGATCGAGGAAGCCGAGCAGCCCACGATGGCATCGACGCCTTCATTGTCGAGCCAGCGCAGCGCGACGGCGACCCCGATGTCGGGCTTGTTCTGGTCGTCGGCGACGACGAGCTCGATCTTCTTGCCGTTGACGGCGCCACCGACATCAGAGATCGCGAGCTTCGCCGAGGCGACCGAACCCGGTCCGCAATTGTCGGCATACGGGCCGTTCTGGTCGTTCATGATCCCGATCTTGATCACGTCGCCGGAGATGCCTTGCGCGCGCAGCGGGACCGTCGCGAACAGGACGACGGCCAACGCAACGACGGCGTTGAGAAAACGAGTATTCCCCTTCATCATCAGTACCTCCCTGCAGTGATTGAGCCGACTTCGCGGTTCTTGTTGATTGATGCCTTCAGTGTTGCGGACCGCTTGTGCGCGGGACCAGGAGCGCGTCGAGCGCGACCGCGCCCTCGCCTTCCGCCTTCAACAGCAACGGATTGATGTCGATTTCGGACACCGATTCCGCATGCGCGACTGCAAAGCGCGACAACGCGGCGATGGCCCGGGCCGCCGCCGCGAGATCGGCGCGCCGCCGGCCCCGCGCGCCGTTAAGGACCGCGAACGCCCTAAGCGATGTCAGCATCGCCATGGCCTGCGTCTCGCTCACCGGCGCCATCTGCACGGCGGTATCCTGGACGATTTCGGCAAAGATGCCGCCGAGGCCAACCATGACGACCGGGCCGAACACCGGATCGATCCGGCTGCCGAGGATGAGTTCGGACAGGCCTTGTGCCATCGGGGCAACGATCACGCCATCGATCGCCGCATGCGGTGCTTTCGCAGCGACCCGCGAAAGCATCTCGGCGTGAGCCGCTCGCACCTCGGCTTCAGACCGAAGCCCGACGGCAACACCTCCGACTTCCGTCTTGTGCGGCAGATCGGGCGAGGCGATTTTCAAGACGACCGGAAAGCCCATCTCGCTGGCGGCGCATGCTGCGGCATCGGCATTCGAGACCAGCTGCTCGGCAAGCACCGGAATGCCGGCGTCCGCAAGCGCGCGCTTGGCGCCGAGTTCATGGCGAAACGCCTCGGTGGAAAGCGGCGAGGCTTTCGCAATGGCTGACGGGCTTGCATCCTTTGGAACTTTCGCGGCCGTCTGCAGCCGCGCCAGCGCCGCGACCACCGCGCAGCAGCCGTCAAAGCTCGCGATGGTCGGATAGCCCATGGCATGCAACTCAGCGAGCGCATCGGGCGGGCCATCGACGCAGAGAATGACAGGACGATCGGGAAAGTGCGCACGGATGTGGCGTAGGGCCTCCATGTAGACGGAGCGCAGGCGCGGCATGTGCAGCGAGAACGGAAGCGGCAGCACGATCACGTCGCTGCGATCGTCGGCCACGACTGCCGATAGAATCTTCTGCAGCAGATCGGGCCGGCTGGACATCTGCGCGGTCGCGTCCACCGGATTGCGCGCGGACGCAAACGGGACGAGTTCGAGGATCGTGCGCTGCGTCGCTTCGCTCAGCTCCGGCAACGACAAGCCGACAGCCTGCGCGGCATCCGCCAGCAGGACGCCGAACCCGCCCGACGCGGTCACAACCGCCAGGCGCGGCCCCTTCGGCAACCGGTCCGGCAACAGGATGGATGCGGCGTGGCCAAGCTCGATCAGCTCCTCGATGCTGCGCACCCGCACCGCGCCATAGCGTACAAGCAAGGCATCAAACACCGCATCCGATCCCGCCAGGGCGCCGGTGTGGGAAGCAGCCGCCGCCTGCCCCGCCGCCGAGGTGCCGATCTTCAGCACAAGGACCGGCTTTCCTGCCTCGCGCGCCTCGGTCAGCGCCGCAATCAGTCGACCTGCATCCCGGCAGGCTTCCACACAGCACAGGATGACCTTGGTGGCGGGATCGCGGGCAAGCCAGGCAATTCCGTCGGCAATATCGATGTCGCATTCATTGCCGGTGGTCATGAAGCGGCTGACGCCGACACCGCGGTCGCTCGCCATCCGCATGGTAAAGCTGCCGAGATTGCCGCTTTGCGACACGATGCCGAGCGAGCCGGCGGCCGGCAGGCTGTGCTCGAGCACGATCGAGAAGGTGGCGATCGCCCGATCGGCGACGCTGACCGCGCCGAGACAATTCGGCCCCAGCAGCCGCATGCCGGTCCGGCGCGCGGCCACGCGCAGCCGATCCTGCATGGCGCGCCCCTTCTCGCCCAGCTCGGCAAAGCCCGAGGAGAACACGACCACGCTGCGGACGCCGCGTCCGGCGCATTGCTCCACCGCTTCAGGTGCCTTCTCGGCATCAACCGCGATGATGGCAAGGTCCGGCGCTTCCGGCAGCTCGTCGAGCGACGCATAGGCCTGAAGCCCCTGCACTACCGACGCCTTCGGATTGACCGGATAGATCTGCCCCGCATAGCTGTAGCGGCGCAACAGATCCACCGGCCGACCGCCGATCTTGGTGGCGTCCTGCGATGCACCGATGATGGCGATCGAGCGCGGCGCCATCAACGCGTCGAGACCCTCTCCCGGCCGCATCGTCAGCGTCCCTTGAACACCGGCGCGCGCTTTTCCAGGAACGCCATGCGCGCTTCCTTGGCGTCCTCGGTCTTCGACAGCGCCATGGTGATGTTCTGCTCGAAGCGATAGGCATCGCGCGGCGGCATCAGTTCGACCATGTTGGTGGCCTGCTTGGCATACTCGATCGCGACCGGGCTCTTCTCGGCGATCTCGCGCGCGATCTTCATCGCTTCCGGAATCAGGTTTTCGCGGGTGGTACAGGCTTCGATGATGCCGAGCCGATAAAGCTCGGCTGCAGGAACCCGGTAGCCCGTGAAGAACATGCGGCGCATCAGCGAGCGGCCGAACAGTGTGTTCAGCATCGCCGCGCCGCCGGCGAGGCCGACATTGATCTCGGGCATGCCGAACACGGCCTCTTCGGAAGCGTAGAAGATGTCGCAGGACGCCATCAGGCCGAGGCCGGCGCCGAGCGCGACACCGTTGATCGCGGCAATCACCGGCTTGGAGCACTCGCGGATGCAGTTACCGGTTTCGCGGGTGATGCGGTTGTG
This sequence comes from Bradyrhizobium jicamae, assembly GCF_001440395.1. Classification (GTDB taxonomy): domain Bacteria; phylum Pseudomonadota; class Alphaproteobacteria; order Rhizobiales; family Xanthobacteraceae; genus Bradyrhizobium; species Bradyrhizobium jicamae. The sequence continues at coordinate 30,227 of NZ_LLXZ01000002.1, forward strand.
GTCGTGAAACGCACCGACCTTCGTCGGATCCGGACGATCCTTCAGATCGGCGCCGCTGCAAAATACCTTCCCGGCACCGGTCAGAATCGCAACGCGGACATCGCTGCGCTCGGATATCTCGTCGAACACGCTGACGATACGATCCCGCATCGCACGATTGAGCGCATTCACCGGCGGGCGGTTCAGCGTCACCAATGCGATGTGATCGGATACTTCGAGCGTGATGATGTCGCCGGACATGGCTTCCTCCTGATTTGCTTGATCTTGACGACGCGATCCTCGACGCCGGCGTCGGCTTCAGACGCCTGACCGATCGGTCAGTTTTTTCGCAAATAGCACCAAGATTGTTTGCTTGCAAGAGCCGTTCGCACAGATCAGTTGACTGACCGATCGGTCAGGTATTAGGTTGCTGCCCAACCGACAACAAAATCCGGGAGAATTCGCCATGGCAAAAATCAGCCGACGTCAGTTCACGACGCTCGTGGCCGGCGCCATCATCGCGCCGTTTGCCGCGCCCGCGATCGTCAGAGCGCGCTCGTCGCAAACCATCTTCATCATCGTGCCCTATGCGAGCGGCGGCTCGATCGACAGCCTGATGCGCACGGTCGCCAAGGGAATGTCGGAAGCGCTCGATCAGCCCGTTCTGGTCGACAACAAGCCCGGCGCCAACGGCATCGTCGGATCGCAATATGTGGCACGCGCCGCCAAGGACGGCACCGTCCTGCTCGCCGGCGGCACCGGCCCGATCTCGTTGAATGTCCTCTTGCGCAAGAACCTGCCCTACAAGCTTTCGCATTTCGCTTCGGTCGCCATGCTCTGCAACGGCCCGCTGTCGCTGACCGTGAACGCCAAGATGCCGGTTACCGATGTGAAGAGTTTCGTTAGCTATGCCAAGGGCCGCGACAAGCCGCTGTTCTACGCCACCCTCGGCCCCGGCAGCGTGACGCATCTGTTCGGGATCATGATGGGGAAATCGATGGGGTTCGCCGTCACCGACGTCGCCTATCGCAACAATCCGCTTTCCGTCATGGAGCTGCTGTCGGGCGCGTGCGACCTCAATTTCGCAACGCCGGCCGCCGTGGCCGAGCACGCCAAGACCGGGCAACTGCGCATTCTCGCGGTTTCGTCGGCCAAGCGCATGGCGAACATTCCCGATGTCCCGACGCTCGCCGAGTCAGGCTATCCGGAGCTCTCCGCATCGTTCTGGACCGCGCTGCACGCACCCGCCGGCACCCCGCGCGACGTGATTGAACGGCTGAACGCGGCGGCCAACGCCGCGATGCAGAAGCCGGAGATCGCAAAGCAACTGGAAACCGACGGATTGCAAGCCGACATCGGCGCACCGCAATTGCTCGATTCCCAACTGGGCAAGGACGCGGCCCTTTGGGGACCGGTGATCACGGCGCAGAATATATCGCTCGAATGAGCCGGGTCTTCGCCCGGCCGTTCGATCGTCAGGATCTCGACGTCTGACGCGCCTTCCGCCGGGAGGATTTGGGCGGCTCCGCCGGCGGCGGTGCCGCAGCATCACCGCTGCGAAGGCCGTTGAACACCATGTCGAAGAAGATGTCGGCGATCTGCTCCGGCGTTGCGCTCTTGTTGGGATTGTACCACCGATGCATCCAGTTGAGCGACGACAGGATCAGCCGCCCGGTCATGGGAACATCGACCTTTCGAATTTCGCCCGCGTCGATCGCTTCCTGGATCAGGCCGCGCAGGAAGTTTTCGAACCGGTCGCGGCGCGTGAGTCTTTCCTTCTGCCGGTGACGATCCGGATCGTTCCAGAAGGCGGTCGTCGATGCGATCCAGGCCCAGCGATATCGCCGGAAATACTCGGCGGTCGCGACCATGAAGGCGCGGATCTTCTGCGACGGCGGCCCGTCCGGAACCCGGTCGCGCACGAACAGGTACAGTTCGAGCGTGGAGCCGACGGCCACGCGGGCGTAGATCTCGTCCTTGTTGGAGAAATGATGATACAGCAGCGACTTCGAGATGCCGCAGGCTACGGCAATGTCGCGCATCGACGTTCCGTCATATCCCTTGGTCGCGAACAGCCGCCCGGCTTCCGAAAGGATCTGCAGGACACGGTCGGACGCCTCCGCCTGATTCGGGATTCCGTCCTTTGTCGTCGATAATTCAACCATCGAACCCGCAATCTGCCTTGGCGCGTCCGAACCTGAACCGCAGTGACCGCCATTCGAAAACGACCGTAGATTTTCACCGACCGACCGGTCAAGCCCGCTCAGCCCTTGCTGCCCAACAAGGTATAACGCGATGAATAAAGCCCCGCGCATCACCCGTATCGGAGGAACCAAGGACCAGCTCGGCGAGAGCCCAGTGTGGGACGAGCGCACGCAGGCGCTGGTCTGGATCGATTCCCTTGCGGGAGCGATCCGCAAACTGTCTCCCGCAACCGGCGCGATCGAGGAATTCGAGGTGCCGGCTCCGATCGGGTCACTCGCCCTGACGCAAGGTGGCGGCGCGGTGCTGGCGCTGCGCCATGGCTTTGCGCAGTACGATTTCAGCACGCACGGATTGACCATGGGTCCCTCGATCGACGTCGAACACCCCATGGTGCGGCTGAACGACGGCAAGGTCGATCCTTTCGGGCGCTTCGTGGCCGGGACCCTGCATGGCGGCCGGGCGGAGAGTGAAAGGCCGCTTGGCGGCCTCTATCGCACCGACGCCTCGGGCGCGATCGAACTGATCGAGGACGATCTCGCCGTGACCAATGGCCCGTGTTTCAGTCCGGACGGCAGGACGTTCTATCTCGCGGATTCGGCGCGGCACGTCACCTGGGCCTATGACTATCGCCGCGAGGGTCCGCTTGTGAACAAGCGCGTCTTCGTCAACACGGACGCACTGGGCTCGGGCGCCGATGGGGCGACGGTCGATGCGGAAGGTTATCTGTGGACCGTGCTGGTGCGCATCGGCTCGATTGCACGATTCGCGCCGAATGGAACGATGGACCGGCTTGTCGAGATGCCGGTCCGTCATCCGACCAGCGTGGCGTTCGGCGGCCCCGGCCTCGATGTCCTCTATGTGACGTCAATCTCGCGCAGCACGAACCTTGCGGACGACGGTCCGGATGCCGGAGGATTGTTCGCCGTCGAGGATCTCGGCGTGAACGGATTGCCGGCCGAGAGGTTCGGCTGACGCTAGGCAGATCGCCTGATCTGCCGCGGTACGCTCTCGGCCATGTAATCGACAAACACCCTGATCTTTTCCGGTAGATAGCTGCTCTGCTGGAACGTGGCGTAGATGCCCTCGTCGAAGGTCGAGTTGGTCACGCGAAAACCCGGCAGCAGGCGCATCAGCCTTCCGCTCTTCAACTCGTCCGCAACCGTGTAGTCGTCGAGCAACGCAATGCCGTGTCCCTGCGCGGCGAGATCGCACAGGATGATGCCGTTATTGCTGCTGAACGAGGACGGCACGACGATCTCGCGAAGCCTGTTCTTGCGCATGAACTTCCAGACCACGTCCTCGGGTCCCATCCAGTAGGTCAGGCAGTTGTGCCCCGTCAGGTCTTCCGGGCCGCGCAGCTTTGGCATTCGCCCGGCATAGTCCGGCGATGCCACCAGAATGCGTTCGCTTCTCACCAGCCGGCGCTGCATCAGGCCCGGATCCTTCGGCGCGGCGATCTGGAAATCGATGTCGAACTCCTCCTCGCGAAGCTGGACGCGCCGCTCCGACAGACGGAGCTCGACCTTCAACTCCGGGTAAAGCTTCTGGAATTGCGGAATCAATGGCGACAGCACCTTGATTCCAAACAGCGTTCGCGAATGAACCCGGAGCGTTCCGCGCGGCGTGCTCTGCAAGGCAAGGGCCGCGGCCTCGGCATCCTCGATGCCGTGCAGCACCTGCTCGGTGCGCTGAAAGAAGATCTTGCCCGCTTCGGTCAGTCCCAGATGGCGGGTGCTGCGATTGATCAACTGCACCCCGAGCAGGGCCTCGAGCTCTCCGACATAGCGCGACACCGACGCCGGAGAGAGCCCCGCTTTTCGTCCCGCCGCGGAAAAGCTGCCCTCGCGGACGGTGCTGACGAACAATTCCATGGCCTGGAGGCGATTCATCGATCTTTTCAGATTCTGCAAAAGACATGCTCAGATTACGCCAATTGTTCGAAAAACCACAAGGCCATAACTTTGCCTGAAGCGGCCGCACGGGCCGGAACGCAAATGGCGAGGAACGCATCCGATGGAATTCGGCGTATTCATTCTGGCGCAGCAGCGCGGCTATCACCAAACCTCGCAGCAGGTCATCAACAATGCCGTCGAACAGACCGTCGCCGCCGAGGCGGCCGGCTTCGATACGGCGTGGTACGCCGAACATCATTTCAACAATTACAGCCTGTGCCCCTCGCCGCTGATGATGGTGTCGCATTGCGCCGGCCTGACCAAGCGGATCCGGCTCGGCTCCGCGGTCTGCGTGCTGCCGCTTTACAATCCGGCGCGGCTGTTGGGCGAGATCGGCTTTGCCGACACGGTCTCGAACGGCCGGCTCGATCTCGGCATCGGTTCGGGATACCAGCAGTTCGAGTTCGACCGCTTCGGCGTCGACCTGAAGGACTCGCATTCGCTGTTCGCGGAGTTCTACGATGTCCTTCAGGCGGGCATGAAGGAACGCATATTCTCGTACTCCGGCAAGCACCTTCAGATGCCGCCGACGGCGATCGCCGTTCGCACGATACAGAAGCCGATGCCGCCGATCTGGGTGACATCAGGGCATGCGGAAACGCTGGGCCGCGCCATCAGCGACCATCACAACCTGTTCGTGACCGCCCTTCTCAATGGTCTCGACGCCATCAAGGCGCTGCGCGAACGACTCGAGGGCATTGCATCCAAGGAAGGACGCTCGATCGACGATACGCATTTCGGCTTCCTGCGCTGCGCCTATGCCAGCGACAATGAGAACGAAATTCACGCCTATCTCGACAATGCCCGCTTCCAGCGTCGGCTGTCGGAAAGCCTGAAATTCCGACGCGCCCAAAGCGACGACGGTTACCTGATCAAGGAGGAAGCCGGACCGAACGACATGAGCCTGGAGACAATGCGCAAGAACCTTCCGGTCGGCAGCGTCAACCAGGTGATCGATCGGATGCTGGAAGAGATCAGCGTCCTCAAGCCTTCCCACATCGCGCTCCAGACCCAACTCGGCGATTTCGACCAGCGCACGATGCTCCGTCAGATCGATCTGTGGGGCAGCAAGATCATTCCGGCAATCCGGCGCGAACTCCGCTCAAGCCGGTCTGACGAGAGCAAGATCGCCGGCGAAGCAGCCCCGGCGTAGAGCAGTCGTCAGGATGGTGGCGACCCTGGAGGACCATATGGGCTGTCAATTTCTCCCGATGAGCGACGTCCGCTCCGTCGAGGCGGCGGAGTTTCGCGAGGCCATGCGGAATCTGGCGAGCGGCGTTGCCGTCGTCGCGACGGGAACCGAGACCGAGCGACGCGGTCTGACCGTCAGTTCGGTCACATCGCTGTGCATGGATCCGCCCTGCCTCCTTGTGGGCGTCAACCTGACATCGGAAACGCATGATGCGATCCTCGCCACCGGTCGTTTCGGTGTGAGCCTGCTTGGCGACGGGCAGCAGGACCTGGCCCTGCGTTTCGCCGGCCGGGACGGCGTCAAAGGTGTCCAACGCTTCGAGACGGCGGCCTGGGAGCAAGGCATCCTCGACGTGCCGCTGTTGCGATCCGCCATCGGCGCGCTGGAGTGCGTGCTGCACCACCACCACGTGGTCGGCACCCACGGCCTCTTCATCGGAAGGATCGTGGCCACGCGCGGGGGCAAGGGCGATCCTTTGGTTAACTTTAAAGGCGCGCTACGGACATTGCCGCAGCTCTAAAGCGTGATAACTTTTCTTCGAATCGTCATCCCGCTTTATCTTTTTGTTTGAGCATGATCTTTTCGGAAAACCGCTACACACTTTTCTGGATCATGCTCTAGTGCAAATTTTCTTTCGACGCGCGCGGGCATCAGCAAGCTTGCCACGGAACGGACCGACGCATGATCATCGAATGCTCATTGGAAGGCGGAATCCGACTGATCGAGCCGCTTGATTTCCGCAGGTTCAAGCTCGTGCTGAAAGGCGAAGCAAGCGTCGATCAGCCATGGCAGGGGATCACTTTTGTGGATGACCGCAATGCCCTCGTTCCTATCCAGCTGGTGCCCACGTTGAACGGCCGCCCCGATGACAGCACGTGGGAGCAGAGCTTCGCCGAGATGGTCACGAAAGCGCGCGAGCACGGGTGGATCGAGGCAGAAACAGATGCAATCCGTGCCCACGTCGAACGACAGCCTTAGTCGCACCACCCCGCGACGCACTGCGACCAGGCCGTGTACTCATAAATCCGGCGCGCTGTCCGCTTCGATCCAAAAGCGACCGAATAGCCTTGTCATAGCGAAATGACGCGATGTGCCACAAGGAGACATGAGTCCGACGTTAGTTCACGGGGCCGGCGCCGCCTATTTCTCCATTGCGATTGTGACACTCTGGATTTTTCCGTTGAATGAGAACGGCGACTTGTAGTCGGGGCTCACCGCCGAGATATTATCGGCGCCGACATCGAACCCTTCACCGCTGTAGCCGACAGGAACCGTCCTCTCGACACGAACGGTTGCCGTCTGCTTCCCGTCAATGAGGAGTCTTGCGACTGCGGGCTTTCCGTAGCCCTTCTCCTCGGGAGTGAACTCCACGCGCACCGTGCTCTTGCCCTCCGGCAAGGGTCCAGGAGATTCCGCACGGTATCCGGCAATACTGAAGAAGTTGTAGTAGAAAATCGGCCGCCCGTTCCGAAGGTAAAGCGACCATCCGGACGTCTTTCCGCCCATGGACGCGATCACGCCCTCGGCAGAGCCCGAACTGCGTTCAACTTCCGCGGTGATCGAAAACCCTTGGTGCGTATTGATCGCGGCGCTCTCCTGGATGTAGCCGACGCCAGGGCCATAGGTGAAGCTCGTGAGCCCGGTGAGCGGGTTCGGCCGATTCGACAGGTCGAAGCGGCCGGCCATGCGGTCATCCAGAGGAAAGACGTTGTACTTGCGCGCCTCCTCGTCGAACACAGCCTGAAGCTCCTTCAGCTTCTCGGGGTATAGCGCTGCAACGCTGTCGGCTTGGGTGAAGTCCTTGGTGAGATCGTAAAGCTGCCACACGTCGCTCTCGAAGCCGGTGGCTTGGCCAGCGGTCATCCAGGGGATGCCGTGCCGCGTCGCGGCGAACCAACCTTCTTTGTAGATCGCCCGGTTTCCCATCATCTCGAAATACTGGGTCGTGCGGACCTCGGGCGCGCCTGAAGAATCGAAGGTAGACAGGAAGGTGACACCTTCAATCGGTTTCTGCTGCACCCCATTGACGACCTGTGGCTGCGGCAGGCCAACTGCCTGCAAGATGGTAGGGACGACGTCGATGCAGTGAAGGAATTGAGAACGCAGTCCACCCTTGTCGCGGATGCGTTTCGGCCAACTGATCACCATCGGGTTGCGCGTTCCGCCGAAGTGCGACGCCACCTGCTTGGTCCACTGGAACGGAGTGTCCGCGGCAATCGCCCAACCAACCGGGATATTCGGCTCGGTCTCCGGGCCGCCAATATCGTCGTACTTGGCCAACAGGCCAGGCAAGCCGAGCTGGATGCCGTTCAGACCCGCAATGCCGTTGACCGTGCCCTCCAGACCGCCTTCGGCAGAGGCGCCATTGTCGCCGACGATGTAGATGATCAGCGTATTGTCGAGTTGGCCTTTCGCAGCAATGGCCCCGATCACGCGTCCGATCTGGGCGTCGGTATATTCAAGGTAGGCCGAGTAGTTCTCCATCATCCGCGCATAGACTTTCTTCGCATCTTGCGAGAGGCCTTCCCATGCGGGAACTTCCTTCGGAAGCGGCGGGAGCTTGGCCTCAGCCGGAACGACACCAAGCCGTTTCTGCCGTGCGAATGTTTCTTCGCGATATTTGTCCCAGCCGGCGTCGAACCTGCCTTTGTATTTGTCGCGATACCCCTTTGGCGCCTGGTGCGGTTCATGCACGCCGGGGGTTGCCAGATAGACGAACCACGGTTTCTTCGGATCGGTCGCACTGACATTGTTGATCCAGGCAATCGTTTCGTCAGCCATGTCCTCGCTGAAACTGTAGCCTTGCTCGGGCGTGCGCGGCGGGTTGAGAGGAGTCGTATTGCGGTAGAGCACCGGATAGTACTGATCGGTCTCACCGGCCATGAAGCCGTAGAAAGTATTACAGCCCCACGTGCTGCCGGTGGGCCACCGCTCGAACGGTCCGGCAGCGCTGACTTCCGTCGCAGGCGTGTTGTGCCACTTACCGAAGCAGCCGGTTGCATAGCCATTGAGGCGCAGGATTTCGGGAACGCCTACGGTGCTGTCGGGCACGATGCCGGTATAGCCCGGATAACCCGTGGCCATTTCCATGATCACGCCGGTCCCTACCGAGTGATGATTGCGGCCGGTCAGGAGGGCGGCGCGGGTGGGCGAGCAGAGCGCGGTCGTGTGGAAGCGGTTGTACCGCAAGCCATCGCGAGCCAACTGCTCCAGCACCGGAGTAGCGGCGCCTCCGCCGAATGTTGACGCGTGTCCGAAGCCCGTATCGTCGGTGAGGATGAGGAGTACGTTGGGCGCTCCCTCCGGGGCCGCGAGAGGCTTGGGAAAATCCGGCCTCGATTGCTGCCACGTCTGTCCAATCTGTCCTGCAAACGGCGTTGCCGAACGGGGCAAGACGGTTCTGGAATCATCACCAGTCGCACCGGACTTGGATTGCCCATGCGCCGATGCCGAGAGCGTCATCATCAGAGCGGTGGCCGCAAGAAGATTAGGACGGATCATCCGAACCTCCATGAGTCGTCCTTCGAGCCACTATGCCGGGGGTCCGCCTTCGTGCTCACTCCCAGCGCTATGGCTGCGCGTTAATGAGTCCGCGTCCTAGTTCGAGGACGTATCGACCTTCTTCCAGGTCTGGTCGGGGTTGAACCGCGTGATACGCAGGGCGAGCGGGGTGGTGCGGGCGCCGAGGTCTTTCTGGTAGACCACGCCATTGTGGTTGACCAGGAAGGTCATCACGCCCGAATTGCCGTATTCGGCAGGCCAGGCGAGCAGCGCGAAGCCGCCGATCATCTTTCCCTTCACGATGTAGTTGAGTTCACCGCCCGGCGCATTCGCCCCCTGCTGCGTCAGGATCTTGAAATAATAGCCGTGATAGGGAGTGGCCTCCTCTCCGGCCTTGTATCCCTCGGCGGACGCCTTCGCGGCGAGTTCGCCGAGTGGACTGTCGTCACCCGGCCAGTAGAGCCCATCCTTTTTGCCCGATGCGCTGACGATGCGCTGCGCATAGACGCCAACACCCGCGCCCCGATCCTTTTCCGCATATTCGTTCTCCGCGTCGACAACAGCGAGAGCGGTCTGGATCGCAGCGAGCTCGTTGCGGCCGATGCGGCGGTACAGGATTTCGAGGCGTCCCGCCGCGGTGTCGAATTCCCATCCGGCCTTGTTCTTCACCAGCGGAATCGGAAACGGGAAATCGTCATTGCCGAGGATTATCGTCGCCTTGTTGTCGCCCTCGCTCTTGATCGAGTGCTTCGCAGTCCAGGCGGTGGTGAAGCGCTCGAGCGTTTCCTTGTCGGCGACATCGTCGCCGGAGGAGACGATGTCCGCTCCACCAGGGCCAAGCACCTGCAGGATGCTTTTCTCGGCCCCCGACTTGACGGCATCTGCCAACGTAGTCGCCGCCTCATCGGGCGTCTTGAAGGTTTGTTGCGCGCCGGCCGGAAACGACAGCAGACACAGCATGACCGCGGCAGCCGGAACGAAACACCGGGTGCGAACGGGGCCGACCGAATGGCGGATCGTCATGGTCACATCCTCGATTGCGTCGGAATCTGTGCGCCTGACGCTACCCAGTCGCGGTAGGTGCGGAATTTCAGTCCGAGCCTGTCGTAGTGGACGCGCAGATAGCCATCGCCGCCGCGGGTCACTGCGTCCGGCTTCACCATCTGCACTTCCTGCGCCATCACGCCGACATAGGACTTGGTGCTGCCGAGATAGCTGAAGCGGTAATAGCCGAGGCCATTCGCGAGATAGCCGAGCTGAACGATGTCGTGCTTCAGCCCGATGTCGGACCGTCGTCCGCCGCCGCCCCGGAAGCCTCCGCCGCCACCGCCGCGGAAGCCGCCGCCACCTCCCATCGCCGCTCGACCGCCGAAACCTCCGCCCCGTCCGGCCATGGCCATGCCGCCGCGCGGGCCCATGCTCGCCATGCT
>NZ_LLXZ01000003.1 GCF_001440395.1 Bradyrhizobium jicamae
GCTCGGGCAGTCGAACACCAGCTCGATCGGCTAACTTACGGAAGCCCGCACACCCCTGGCTGCTCCCGGGGTGTGTGGGTATTCATTTCAATCGACAATTTTTGGACGCGAGCACCCTCGCTCAGGGAATTACTGGAAGAGGGTCTCGACACGGTGTCGATGCGCTACGCGCGTACCCGCGCCTGCCTGCCGAGAGATGCTCATCACACAGGGGATGGCCCGGCCGGATCCATCAAACGCGATCAGGAAACCCTGTAAGTCCTGGAAGGTGAGAGATCTTCCGCCCCAGGTCCGCTCCACACAACCGCTGTGCTCTTCTGGAGGTCGCCGTGTGGCCTCCCAGACGACCTCGCTCATGTGGGCTCTTGCTAGTCCCTATTTCGGTTCGTAGGACTGTGAAGTGCACATGATGTTTCAGGATCGTTGTCCCCGCCGTTAGGCTAGCGATGAGCCGGTTCGACCAATTGCCGCTCGGCAAAATCCGAAAACGGCCCCGGCTCGCTCATGAGCTCTGCGAAGCTTCCCGTTTGCACGATTTTGCCGCGCGAGAGCATGACAATACGATCTGCATTGCGGACGGTGCTGAGGCGGTGCGCAATCACAATCCGCGTGATGCTCAGTCGTTCCAGCGAGGCGCCGACGATGCTTTGGGTTTGGTTGTCGAGCGCGCTGGTTGCCTCATCAAACAGAAGAATCCGTGGCGAACGCGCAAGAGCCCGGGCGATCAATAGTCGCTGCCGCTGACCGCCTGACAGCGTACTCACGCCTTCCGCAACCAGCGTATGCATGCCCATCGGCATCTGCACGATGTCGGCATCCAGCGCCGCCAGTCGGGCGGCCTCCCACGCCTTCTCCAGCGGCAAATCAACGCCGCCGCAGATGTTTTCGTAAAGGCTTCCGGTTGCGAGCTTGGTATCTTGCAGCACCACCCCAAGCTGACGGCGTACCGCGCTGATGTCGAGCGTGTTGAGCGCCTTGCCGTCGTAAAACACCGTGCCGGCTTCCGCCCGCTCAAAACCGAGCAGCAAACGAAAGAGCGACGATTTCCCGCTGCCGGAGGGGCCGACGATCGCGACGTAGTCACCGGTCGCAATGCTTAGGCTGACGTCATCGAGGACCTTCGGCCCGCCTCGCGCATAGCGGAAGACCACGCCGGAAAGTTCGATCTCTCCGGATAGTTCTCCAGGCGATCGCCGTTCCCCGGAGATCTCGGCCGAGGTGGAAATCACGGGCTTCAGGCGGGTGAGGTGTGGAATCGCCACCAGCGATTCGCTGACGCTCGAGGCCCAAGTGCCGATCGCGGCCATGGTCTGTCCGAACGCCGCCAGAAAGCCGAGAAAAGCGCCGAGATCGAGCAGGACGCGACTGTTTGTGTAGGAGGCAAGCGCAAAGATGGTCAATGTCGCCAGCATCGGAAAGGCGGAGTCAAAGGTGCTCAGCGCGTTGGCCGCTTGCTGCGAGACGATGAAATAGCGCCTCTGTACGGCAAATTGTTGCGACCATCGCGCTAACGCGCGCGCCGTTGCGCCTGCCACGCGCAACTTGCTGACTCCCGTAATCAACTGCAGCACAAAGCCGTTGGCCGTGCCTTGCAGGTTGAAATGCCTGGTTTCATAGTAGAGTCGCAGGGCGCTCGTGGCAAGAATCACAGCCGCTCTAATCATCGTGAGCAGCAGTGCAATGGTGCCCAGACGGAGGTCATAGTAGAGCATCAGCCCAATGCTGAAGAGACAAAAGAACGAGGCCGTAAAGCCGCGCAGCACGCGTCCGGTGAAGATCCGGCGAGCGGCGTTGATGCCCATGGCGCGATCGACCAAGTCGCCGCTTGTATGTTCGCGAAACAGAGAAGTGGGTAGGCGGAGCAGTCGGTCGATCAGCGCGGCCTGCAGTTTATAGTCGAGCAGACCTTCGAGCCTTAACGTGACCCGTCCTTGCATCATCTGCAGACTGGCCATCGCCATAGCGGTGACCGTCAGCGCAAGCGCACAAACAACGAGCTGATCGATCTCGGTGCGCGGGATAACCGAACTGACCAGGACATTCGTCAGCAATGGCGGCACCAGCGACAGTAGCCCGATTACCAGAACAGCCAACGCGATGCGCGCGATGCTACCTGAGACGCCTCGCCACGCGAAGGTAAGCAGATCGCGGTATCGAAGAGGGTGGGGTGGCAACGCTGGATAGAAAGCGATGGCCTCCGGATTGAGCTCGCCGGCAACGGAGCGATCGACCAAGCGATGCCTTCCGCCTTTCGGATCGAACATCGTGTAGGTGTTCGCCCGATTGCGCACCAGCGCCACTGGACTGCGTTGGTCTCCAAGCCAACCGAGGAGCGGTCCAACATCGGTCTTCCACCAGACATCGCGCAGGACCACACGGCGGACCCGCAGTTGGGCCGTGCGAGCGATGTCCAAAATCTCGCTGAAGGCCTGTCCTGCGGGCTGAGCTCGCTGAGAGAGCGGAATCGGTATTCCCAGTTCTTCTCCGACGATGCGGCAACTGCAAAGCAGCGGGTCCGCCGGGTCCCACTCGGATTGCGCGCGATCGCGTTTTCTGACCACGATATCAGAGAGGCGCTCAAACGAATCGAGCGTTTGCGACGCAATGAGTTCGCCACGCCGGGCCAGCTGTTCCCGCTCTCGAATGGCGCCCTCTGCCAGGCTGCACTCAAGATGGCCAATAACTGCCAGCTGGAATCGATCAATCGCGGGCCAGAGGAGCAGGGCATCCGGCGGATTCGCGTCGAGACGCAATTTGCACCCGTGCTCGCCGGCTTCCACCCACACTCCACCGGTCAAAGGGAGAGGAGGCTGCCCGGGAGCGAAGCTCGGGCCAAGGCTCATGAGCTTTGCCGTCCCGGTTTCGAGGTGTGCCCATACGAGGTCCCGCATCGGACTGCGACGGCGCTCGCCCGGCTGCAGTTCAATCGCTTCACCGATCACCTGCTCGGAAATGGTCTCGCTTGCCGCCGAGCGGGCCATGAACGTCGCCAAGTGGGCAATCCAGCCAGACACACGTTCAAAGGACGCGGCACTGCGCGGCACCTCCAAAACCTCTGTCCCAGGGGCTCCGACCGCGATGATTTGCAACCGGCTGCCTGAGGTTTCGCAGGCATTGTGCAGGTCCAGAATGCCGTCGCCGGTTTCGACACGAAACAAATGCTGGCGCGTGCCTGTCGGCTGAACTGCAAACAAATCGACGTGACCGGCGGCCACCTGAAGAATGTGTTCGTGGTCGCTGAGAAGCATCGGGCGACGCGCATCGAGCGCAGTCCGCTGCAACAGGCCGATCGGCACCTCGCGTTGATGCCCAACGAAATTTTCGCTGGCAAATCGATCCGTCATCCGCGCGCCACCAGTTTGGCATAGGAGGCCTGAAGCGCAAGAAGCTCTTCATGCGTGCCGCGTTCAACGATGCGACCGCGTTCGAGCACGATGATTTCGTCGCAATCGCGTATCGTGCTCAGGCGGTGGGCGATGATGATGCAGCTGCAGCCTCGGCGCCGCAAGTTGTCGTCGATGGATTTTTCGGTGATCGGATCAAGTGCAGCCGTCGCTTCATCCAAGACAAGGATCGAGGGATTGCAAACCAGAGCTCGGGCGATTTCGATGCGCTGACGCTGACCACCGCTGAAGTTCGTACCGCCTTCATTGACGTAGCAGTCATAATTGCCCGGTCTGGTCGCGAGGTCTTGATGAATCAGCGCGTCCTTGGCCGCCGTCAGCAGGTGGCGCTCATCGGTTGTTGAATCCCAGAGCGTCAAATTGTCTCGCGCGGTTCCCTCGAACATAAAGATGTCCTGGTCGACATAGGCGACGGAGTTCGCGAAAACGTCCGCAGGAACATCTGTCAGCTTCCATCCATCAAAACGAATCTCGCCCGACCAGGGTCTGTACAGTCCGCAGATCAGTTTGCCGAGGGTTGACTTTCCGCTGCCCGACACACCGACGAGCGCGACCCGTGAACCGGCAGGGATCACTAGCGAAAGATCCGCCAGAAGCGGCGGCTCGAGCACCGAATAGCCGAAGCTGACGTTGTGAAGTTCGAGTCGGCCGGCAAGCTTGGGCGGGAACGCATCCACATGTGTCGGCATTGGCGGCGCTAGCGGGTACCGGTAGACATCCTCGAGCCTTTCGAGCGCTCCCTTCATGGTTTGCAGGCCGCCGAAATAGTTCACGAGACCGACAAAAGGTTCGGAGAAACTCATTGCCAGGGTTTGGAAGGCCACGAGCCCTCCCAATGTCAGCGAGCCCTGAATGACCCGCCAGCCTCCGAAACCAAGAATCGCGGCGATCATGAGGCCGGTGAGCAGGGTCGGGACCATGTCCAATATGATGGCGGAGGCGCCGATTCTCTGTTCTGCGTTGAGGTTTTTGGCCTGAAGGCCGGCCCACCTGCCGAAGGCGTCGTCTTCCAACCCACTTGCCTTGACTGTTTCGATGGTTCGTACCATGCCCACGGTCGCCGCGAGCAGCTTTCCCTGTTCGAGCCCCAGCCGATAGCTCAGTTCCTGGCGGCGTGGAGCGACAAGCCGCAGGATAAGAACATTGATCAAAGAGATTGCGACGCAAAGCGCGGTCAGGGCGACGTCGTAGACAGCCATAGCCGCGGCGAACATGACTACCGACATCAGGCTGAGCGCATTGGCGGCAATGCCGCTTGAAAGCAGCTGGGCGATCTGTTCGTTGCCTGCAATACGGTTCGCAATATCGCCGGCGTGACGTTGGGTGAAGAATTCCAGCGGCAGCGTCATGACGCGCCACAGAAAGCGGCTGGTCATCACGACGGCGAGCTTGGTCTGCAGCCGCAATAGCAGCGATTGGCGTAGGATGGTCAGAGAGGCCCGGAAGGCCGCCGTCAGCGCCATGCCGATCAGGAGCGGCGCAAGCCAGCCGCGCGTGTGCTGGATCAAAATGTCATCAACAAAGATCTTTGAGAATCCCGCGGCAACAATATTGGGCACGACCGCGGCGATGCTGACAACAACCAGCAGGGCCACCGCTTTCTTTGATTGGCGCAGCTCACGCATGAGCAGGCGTATGCCCTTCGGTTTGCTGCCAACCTTCTCGAACTTTTCGCCGCGTTCAAACACCAGGACAACGCCGGTGAAGGCGAGGTCGAGCTCGACCAGATCGATCCGCCGCCGCCCGCTCGCGGGGTCGTTTATGTAGGCGCGCTTTTTGTCAATTCCTTCCAGGACCACAAAATGGTTGAAGTTCCAGTGGATGATGCAAGGCATTGCCATTTCGGCGAGTGCCGGAGGTTCGACGCTGTAGCCCTTCGCCGTCAGCCCGTGTCGGCGCGCCGCTCTGATGATATTGCTCGCCTTGCTGCCGTCGCGCGATACGCCGCATGCGATACGAAGCTGCTCCAACGGAATCCACGCCCCGTAATAGGCGAGAATGATGCCAAGCGCTGCCGCGCCGCATTCGACGGCTTCCATCTGCAGGATGATGGGTGTCCGTCGGATGCTTCGGCGCGGCAACCAGCTCGCCATGCGGTTGACGTAAGATTTGGGCCGCCCGCGCTTGCTGGTTAGCTCGTTTGGAGTAGGCTTATCCATCAATTCCCGTGATTTGCTTGAGCAGTGGTACTACCAGATCGAGGGGGCGCCGCCGGCGTGTTGTGATCTCGGCCCGCGCCAACGTTCCGCTCGTGAGATGAATGCTCGGCCCCTCGCCAACGGCCCATCGATATCCGGTCATGGTGGAGGCGTCTTCATCGAGCTCAACCGTCGCGGCGTAAGGTGCACCTTCGCGCGAGAAGCGTGAAACCAGGCTGTCGTTATGCAGCAGTGCAGCCATGCCTTGCGGCGTCATCGGGAAATCGGAGATGCTGACCACGCTGCCCAGCATCATGCCAAATTCCTCGCGCTTGACCGTGCTCGGCTCGAGGTGCACCTGCATGCCCGGCTTGATAGATTTGCCCCGTTCGGCGGGAATATAGACGACGGCTTCGAGCTTGGCGCCTTCGCTTTCGATCGCAATCACCGCTGTGCCGACGGCCAGCACCGAACCGGGCGAAATCTTCACTTCCAAAACCCGCCCGTCCATCGGGCTGATCACTTTGGTGTTCTGGCTCAGCTGCTCGGCGGCGGCATTCATTTGCCGCCGGGCCTCGTTGACGGCAAACTGGGACCGCTGAATTTCGCGCCCGCGCTCCGTCTCCAGATCCGTCTTCTGCGCCCGCAACTTCAAAATCTCGTTTTGGGCGTCAGTACGGCGTTGTTGCGCATCGGCCAGTTCGCGGCGTCGCTCTTCCAGATTGCGCCGCGTCGTGTATCCCTTGGCTAGCAAATCCTCCAGGTTTTTGACGTCGACGGTGAGATATTCGATGCGTTGGATCGTTGCTTTGATCGCCTGTTGCAGGGCGGCTTCAAGTTTTGCAAAGTTCTGGCTCTTGGCGGCGAGCTCGCTTGCAACTTTCGACACCCGGTCGGCGAGCTCCCGCTCGCGTTCATCAAAGACCTCGGTGGCTGCGTTGTGCTTTTGCTTGATGTCGGTTTGAACGATCTCGGCGATGGGCTGGTCCTTACTGACGCGATCGCCCACCGCGACTGCGACCACCTGCAGCCGTCCGGCAGCGGCGGATACGGCATCGACGACCTTACCGCCCCTGCTGATCAGGATTCCCTCGCCCGAGACGCGGGTAGGCACGCGCCCAAAGATGCCCCACAGCACGGCCGCCATAAGCGCGATGCACAGCACAAGGGTAAAAATCCAATCAGCGGGCTTGGTGATAACAACGACATGATCGAGCTGTTCGGGAGACGCAGCCCGGTCAAGGGCCGCGGCGCGAAATGCCCGTTGCGGTCCGTCGGTCATGCTCTTATGCTCCGTGTTCGGAGCGGTTCAGACGTCGACATATCTGCACGCAATGCAATTGATGAAATGAAGTCGACGATGTCGGATATTTGCACAGAATCGACCGTCTAACAATAAGGGGCGGCGGGAAGGGACCAATTGTGACGCACGGGCTGATCGGCACCGCGAGACTTTCGTGCCCAGCGCGAGCGCAGCGAAAGATGCTGGCGGCAAGCTTGGCGCTTGGGCTGTTCCTACCCAGTGTGTGTTGCGCGGGTATCCTCTCCGAGAGCGATTTCAGGCAGGCGGAGAGCCTTAAGCCACTCTTTGCCAACCTCATGAACGACCTTGTCGAAACCGCAAAGCGCCCCGATGTTTCCAGCGGCGACGCCGGCTGCATTAACGAGATCATCCGGGAACTTCTCCAGATCTCCGACGAACTAGCGAGCTATGATTATCTGATCACGATGGAGAAAGATCTGACCGACTTTGGCGACAACAATCCGATGCGGGGTATCGTCAAGTTTGCCATCGACAACAGCAGCTCGATCTTGATGAGCGAAAGAAAACGGCTGGTTCAGTTATCTGATCAGTGTGCAAAATATCCGTTGGCGCAAGGCAAGACTCAGCAGGCCGTAAACATCATCGACAGGACGACAGGCATATTGGCTTCCATTCGATCTCGCCTTTGACCCGGGCGAAAAAAATGGCCGCCGGCAGTGCCGGTACCGATAATTTCAAAATGCGAGTTGTGCATAGCGTTGAGCGGGAGGGATCTCCTTTCAATCCTTGGTCAGCAGAGTAAGCCCGCTGTTCGGTTTCACCGTGATGCGGGTCACGAATACCGGGTCGTCCGAAAGAAAAATCGGGTCGCAAGAATCGAAAACGCACGATCGCGATCGCCGTAGAAGGCGTCGATGGCGCTCGTTCCGAACGCGATCGCAAGACGATGAACAATCTGCTGACCGATCAGGGGTCGGTAAACCGGCCGACGACGGCAAGCCAGTTGCTTCAACGACTCGCATGCCAGGAAGATCGGTCTTTTTCACGTTACCTGCTGAATCGGACCGCGCGGGCGGCGCTGCAGCGCATCAGCAAATTCCTGGGGATCCCTTCGGTTGTCCGCCGGGGCGTTGCTCTCAGAGATCGGCACTCATGACCGTGAGATCGGCTTTGCCTTCGTCATCCCCTTGGATTACGAGTAATGCCTTGCCAGCGTCATAAAACCTTCATACCCCATCTCCGATGGAGAAATCGTTGGACGCGCGGGAGCCAGTCTTGAGCGATTCGGGCGCCGCCATTGCCGTGCAACCGGGTGAGCATGCGGAAATCGAACTCAAACTGCTTGCGCCGCAAGGATCACTCAAGAAACTGCGCGAGCTGCCTGTCATCCTGCAGTATGCGCGCAACCGGGGTGCGTTTCACCGTCTGGAAACGGTGTATTACGACACGCCGGAGCGGCTGCTCTTCCAGCATGGCATGTCGCTGCGCGTGCGGCGCAATGGCAAGCACTTCATTCAAACACTGAAGCTCTTGCCCAATGACGGGCAACCTCTGATGCGGCGGCAATGGGAAGCGCCGGTTGACGGCGTCAGCCCTGATCTCACGCGGCTTCCCGCCGACGAGGTCGGCGATCCAATCACGACGCTGACCGACGACGCGCTGGTGCCCGTTTTTGCCACGAAGGTGCGCCGGCACGCGCGGCAGCTCGACCTCCCCGATGCGTCGGTAGAAATCGTATTCGACGAAGGGACGATCGAGGCCGGTGCGCGCCAGCAAGTCCTGTCCGAAATCGAACTCGAATTGAAGAGCGGCAATGCTGGCGTCCTGTTCGATCTCGGAACGCAGTTGCTCGGCGCTGCGCCGCTACAGCTCGGCACGCGCAGCAAGGCGGAACGCGGCTATGCTCTCGCTTTTGACATCGTCCAGCCGGCAGCGAAAGCCGAGCTGGTCGGCATCACCGCGGAGCACGTGGTCGACGATGTTATCGCACTCCTGGTAGGGTCCTGCTGGCATCATCTTCTGAAAAATTACCCGGTGGCGGAGGAGGGATCGAACCCCGAAGGCGTGCACCAGATGCGCGTCGCCTTGCGCCGTTTGCGGACGATCTGCGCGCTGTTCCGGCGCGATATTCCGTCGCCCGCATTCCAGGCGGTCAACAGCGAAGCGAGATGGCTGATGCAGCAGCTCGGCCCGGCGCGGGAATGGGATGTTTTCGCCGAGACCGTTGCTCGCCTGGTTGCGGCAGCTCCGGATATCGACCTTGGTGGCCTGCGCGAGGCGGTCGACCGGCAGCGCAAGTCGAGCCACGGCGCCTTGCAGGCCGCTCTCGCCGATCCGCGTTGCAGCCGTTTCCTGCTCTCGTTGGGGCAGCTGGTGGAGCGCCGCGGCTGGCGAAACGAGATCGGCAACGACGCGCTGGCCGTCCTGTCGCAACCGATGCCGACGCTTGCCGACAAGATTCTGGTGCGACTGCATCGCAAGGTGCTCAAGCGTGGCGCGCATTTCCGGCGACTCAGTCTCGATGCGCAACACGATCTCCGAATCGACCTCAAGAAATTGCGCTATGCGGCGGAGTTCTTCCTGCCGCTCTATGCCGCCCATACGCCCGCGAAGCGCTATATGAAGCGGCTCGTCAGGCTCCAGTCCAGTCTGGGAAGCGCGCGCGACATCGGTAGCGCGGGCATGCTGCTCGATACTATCCGACAGGACGGCCAGCCCGCGCTGCATCTCGCCATCGGCGCGGTGGTCGGCTGGCAAGCCCACGATCGGATGGCAGTGACGAAGACCCTGCGCAAGAGATGGCGGCGGTTCAAGGCGACGCCGACATTCTGGGGCCGATGAGCTCATACGCAAGCGCGCTCGATGCGCGCAGACGCTCATCGAGAATCCTTCTTCGCAACACATTGCGAACAACACTAGACGGGATCTGCTGTCAAAAATCGACAGTAGTTGACCCTCTCCTGAAATGCATCAAGAATGAACTTTGCGCCGCCTTTCCAGTGCATGAGGAAATTCAGTTCACTCGGCATTTGGAAATTTTGTGCCGGTTTCGTTTCGGCACATTACGGTTCGAAACCGGCGCGGTTCAACTATGTCCAATAGGTCCGGGCATGCAGCGCTGCGGTACGCCGCGTACCGATCCAGACGTTGCGCGCGGTCCGCGCCTTTTTCATCATCGCATCGAAAGTCCAGGCGCCGGCCGGACGGCCGTAGACATGGGTGTGTATGGTGACGTCAAAAAAGAGCGGCGCAGATTCGTGCTCGAGGCTTGCTGCGAGCAGATCGTCGAACTGTTCGATCAAGGTGCGTGCCGCGTTGCCATAGCGGATCGCGCTTGGCAGGTCGTTGACATCCATCGTCAGCGGCATGCCGACGATCGCACGCTCGCCAAAGGCTATGTGATAAGGCAGATCATCGTCATTGCAGTCGCCATGATGAAGGTAGCCTTGTTCGCAGAGCAGCGCCGCATGAATGGGACTGCCCGTGCCGCGCGGACTTATCCACCCCGACGGCATTTCGCCTGTCAGGTCCGCGATCAAGCCTGTCGTGCGCTTGATGTTTTCGCGCTGGCCTGCCTCGTCGAGATAGACGGGTATGACATCCATTCCGTAGGAATGGGCGATGATCTCGTGCCCGCCAGCGTGGATCGCCTTCACCGTATCCGGCCATTTTTCCGCGAGCACGCCATTGACCATGATGCTCATGGGGATTCCGTTACGCTCGGCAACCTCAAGCGCGCGCCAGATGCCGCGGGTGGGGCCGTATAATCCCCATGATGCAGCGTTGACATCAACGAATCCCGACCGCAACGGATTGCCCATTGGACCGAGTCCCGGCGTCTGCCCTTCGGACCAGCCTTCGTAGGCGACGTTGAAGATGATCCCAACCCGGGCACCGCCCGGCCAGCGGAAGGCGCGATCAAGTCGTGTGACGGATGTAGGCGTAAGTTGCATGATCTCAATCCAGGCTGGTTGACGTCAGGACTGCGCAATCGGATTGCGCAGCACGCCGATCCCATCGATCTCGATGGCGCATACGTCGCCGGGCTTCAGGAATACCGGCGGTTTGCGGGCATACCCGACGCCCGACGGCGTGCCGGTCACGATCAAATCGCCCGGTTCGAGCGTCATGGCGTCGGACACGATTGCGATGAGCCGTTCTATCGAAAAGATCATGTCGGAGGTGTCGCCGCTCTGCATCACGACGTCGTTGAGCCGGGTCCGAATGCCCAGTCCGGCGGCTCCTCGCGGCAATTCGTCCGCCGTCGTCACGTGGGGTCCGAAAGCGCCGGTCGCGTCAAAATTCTTGCCGATCGTCCATTGCGACGACTTGCGCTGAAAATCGCGGACCGAGCCATCATTGAAGCACGAATAGCCGAACACACAGCCTAGAGCATCGCGCTCCGCCACTCTGCGCGCCCGCGCGCCAATGACGACGGCAAGCTCCGCCTCAAAATCGAGTTGGGTGGAAACCTCCGGCACAAGCAACGGCATTCCGTGCGGAATGAGTGACGTCAGCGCGCGCAGGAAGATCGCGGGATAATCAGGAATCGGGTTGCCGCCTTCCCTGGCGTGTTCGCGATAGTTCAGGCCGATACAGATGATCTTGCCGGGGTTGGGCACTGGCAGGCCGAGCGTGACATCGCTGATCGGGCGCGTGCGGCCCTCGCGGACCCGGCCATCGTGCATGAAGGCCTGGATGGCCTCGACCGTCTCTCCGCCGCCGGTCTCTATCTCGGCAACAAAGTTCCCGCGCAACGCGCCCGGGCGCCACCTTCCGTCGTCCAGGAAAGATACCAATTGCATCACATTTCACCGTCAAAACTGTTGATTTTTGAACTAATATCGATATTTCTTTAATAGATCAATAAATATCGATAAAATGGTTTGGGCAAATGCAGCTTTCCGAGTCATCGACAAAAAGCCTGGCAACCCAGGCGGCCGAGGTGCTCCGGGCCAAGATCCTCAGCGGATTGGAGGTGCCGGGTGCGCGTTTGGGGATCGACGATCTGAAGCAGCGACTGGGCGTTGGTGCTTCACCGCTGCGCGAAGCGCTGAATCTGTTGGTTGCCGAGGGGCTCGTTCAAAGGATTGATCAGCGCGGCTTTCGGGTGGCGCGAGCTGATCGGTCGGAATTGGCTGACCTGATAAAGACGCGCTGCATGATCGAAGGTGCCGCCTTGCGCGCATCCATCGCCCAGGGCGATCTCGCGTGGGAGGAGGGCGTTGTTGCAACGCTGCATCGCATCGGTCGCATTCCGCGCTCCCTTTCGTCGGAGCGATTCGACCCGAATCCAGCTTGGGACGAAGCACACCAGGTTTTCCACCTCGCGCTGATTTCAGCCTGTGGTGCCACCATGCTGCTCGACATCTGCAAGACGCTGCATCAGCGAGCAACGCGGTTCCGCAATCTCTCGAATTCTGTCGGCTGGGGCGAACGCGATGTAGCGAGCGAGCACGCGGCGTTGGCTGAGGCCGCTATTCAGCGCCGCGCCGATGACGCTGTTCGCCTGCTGGAAGCACACTACCGGCGGACTGGCCTTGTTCTCGAGCAGGGGATCGAGGCCGTTGCGACCAGCCGGTTGTGAAGGCACCGGGCGGGACAGGAACCCCTTGAGAAAAACAAACCGGTCCCCTGGGACCGCAGGAGGAATCCGATGATCATGTTGAAGGGTGCGTTTGGTGCCTGTTTTGCCGCGGCTGCATTGCTCGCTTGCAGCCCCGTTGCCGCCCAGGATTTTCCGACGCGAGCGGTGCATCTCCACGTCGGCTTCGCGCCCGGCGGACCTGCCGACATCGTCGCCCGCATCATCGGCCAGAAGCTGAACGAACGCTGGAAACAGCCGGTGGTGATCGAAAATCGCGGCGGTGCCGGCGGCAACATCGCGGCTTCCGCGATCGCAAAAGCCGAGCCCAACGGCCTCGCGATACTGGTCAGCACATCTGCCTTCGCAGTCAATCAAACACTTTACAAGGCGCCCGGATACGCGCCGGACGATCTGCGCGCGGTGGTGATCGTCGCTACCACGCCCAACCTCATCATCGGGGCGCCGACGTTGCGTGCAAAGACCTTGAGGGATGTACTGGATGCAGAGAGGTCGGAGAAGATGACGTTCGGTACCGCCGGTGTCGGCACTACGCCGCATCTGTCGGCGGAACGGATCTTTCGCGCGGCGGCGAGAGGCGACATTGCGCACGTGCCCTTTACCGGTGCCGGTCCCGCCATACAGGCCGTTATCGGCGGGCATATTACCCTCGCCAGCGTTGCGATGTCGGCGGGGGTCGGCAGCGTCCAGGCTGGTCAAGTCAAGGGACTCGCGATCACCAGTGGAAAGCGCGTGCCAGCGCTCCCGGATGTACCGACCGCGCGCGAGCTTGGTCTCGGCGACGCTGACGATTCAACCTGGGTTGCCCTTTTTGTTCCTGGCAGAACGCCGGAAACGATTATCGACAAGATCAATACCGACGTGAATGCAATCCTTAAGGATCCGACGACGATCGAGCAGCTGGACAAGATTGGCTTCCTGCCTGTCGGTGATCGACGGAGCGAAGCTGAAGAGTTCGTTCGTGCGGAGACCAAGAAATGGGGCTCCATCATCAAGACCATCGGGATCGAGCCAAACTGACGATGGACGGAAGTGATGCCTCCGATATGCGGACGGCCTTCATTTGCGAACGTCTTTCGGTAAGGGATCGTGCAGCTAGTTGGCGCTAATGCCCCGTTCGCGGATGATCGCGCCGAACCGCTCGGAGTCTTTCCGGGACTTTTCCTTGAACTGTTCGGGAGACATCGGAGCGGCGATGTTGCCGAGGGTCGCGATGCGCTCGTTCAGTGCAGCATTTGCAAGCGATCGATTGATTTCCTTGTTCAAGCGCGCGACGATCTCGGGTGAGGTTCCAGCCGGCGCGTAGATACCGAATAGCGCGTCTGCGTCAAAGCCGGTCAGTCCAAGCTCGTCGAGCGTGGGTACGTCAGGAAGTTGGGGCGACCGTTGCGGGCTCCCGATCGCAAGCGCGCGCAGCGTGCCGGCTTTCACGTGCTCGATGGCAATGCCCGGGTCGAACAGGAAGTCGACTTGCCCTCCGAGGAGGTCATTGAGTGCCGGCGCCGCGCCACGATAGGGCACATGCACCGCATTGGTTTCGGTCATGTTTTTCAGCATTTCTGCCGCCAGATGCGGAGAGCTGCCAATGCCGGGCGATCCGAAATTCCGCTTTCCCGGGTTGGCCTTCAGGTCGGCAATGAACTCCTTGAAATCACGCGCTGGATTGTTGGCCCGGATGACGAGATAGAACGGGACGCGCGCAACGGAAGCGACGGGGATGATATCCTTCGTTGGGTCGAAGGTCATCCTGGCATAGAGATGAGGATTGATCGCCACCATCCCGCCTGAAGACATCAGCAGGGTGTAGCCATCCGGCGCGGACCTCGCTACGGCTTCCCCGCCCAGATTTCCGCCGGCGCCTCCCTTGTTTTCGATCACGACGGGTTGGCCGAAAACTTCGCTGAGAGGCTGACCTATCAGCCGCGCAAGCTGATCTGCTGCTCCTCCGGCGGGAAAGTTGACGATGAGACGAATGGACTGGGTGGGCCAGGTCTGTGCCAGCGAAGTGGATATCAGGCTCGCGGTGAAGGCGATCGCGACCACGATGGCTCTCATGTTTGTCTCCCCAAGTTATATTTTTTCAAAAGGAAAGTCGGTGGATCCCAGATCCGATATCCGAAAGACAGCGGATCGAATGACCTGCTTTCAGGTCGCAAGGAAGTTGCCAATCGCCGTGACACAGGCGGGGTCTTCCTGCATGGCTAAGTGCCCGGCGCCGGACACGATAAGGTGCGCGCGTTCGGAATCGCCCCGCCCCAGATCTCTGCCTGACCGGCAAGTGCGATCCTGTCTCTGTCTCCCCACACGATCAGGGTCTCGTTGGGTATCCGGCTTAGCCACCGACCGAGATTTGGGTGCCCCATGCCGTGTGCCTTCTGAATATTCGTCAGCGCGTTGCCCTCCTTTTCCCTTGCTGCAATGAACTGCTCGGGTGGAGGGGCGAGTGAGCCGCCAGGAAAGTATCGGGCAGCAACTTCGGCGCGATGAGCCAGGTAGTGCGGCATATCCTGTGGCGCGACTTTACGGAGGTCGGTGCTGGGATGATCGGGGTGGTTGAGTCCGGCAGGCGCGTTCAGCACCAGACGGGCAAAACGTTCGCCGGCGACCGCCGCCATTTCAGCCGCCATCCATCCGCCCATGGAATGACCGACCAGGTGCGGCCGATCCAGGCCCAACGCTGCGATGAGCCGCAGATTATGGACGACCAGATCCTGCATCCCGCAGATATGTGGCGCAGGCCCACTTTCGCCGAAGCCGGGGTGGAACGGCAGATAGACTCGAAACCTGTCGGCCAATCCGCGCGCCCATTCCTGTCCCTCGATTGTTGCCGCTCCGTGCAGCGCCAGGACGGCCGGGCCGTTTCCGATGACCTTTATGACGGTGTCGACGGCATCAATGTCGAGCCTTATCGTTTCGAATGTCACGTCAAACACCTTTCTGACCGCGGGTTACTCTCGGAGAACGCCGAACGCCTCTGGGCTTTGCGGGGACTATGGTGCGGCCATTGCATCGATCGGAATCGAGTGTGCGCGCTGTCTGTCGCGGGATTGCATGCGCACGAAATCGATTACCTGGTGTCCCACCGTCTCGAGCTGACGCCTGGTTGCCACATCGGTGCAATTGCCCTCGACGTCGAACAGAGCCGTGGAAGTGTTCAGCACGGCACCGAATGGCGTTGGCCAGCCTCTTAGGGAGTGAGCAATCGTCCGGAGGGCGGCGAGCGTTTGCCCGACAGCCTGCCATCCGCCGGCGCAAGCGATGCAGCCGACTGGCATTCCGTCCAGGTAGGCGCGCGCATCCGTCCTGAGTTCTTCCGCGTAGTCGAGGGCGTTCTTGATCAATCCGGATATCGACCCGTGGTACGCGGGTGAGGAGATGATGATGCCCTGGCATTCGCGAAGCGCAACCAGCAGACGCGAAGCCTGGTCGGACGGCGACTGTCCGGGGATATACATCGGCAGCAGCAGCTCTGCGCCGGAGAGAAGGATCGTCCTTGCGCCCTTATCCTCGGCTGCCTTGAGGCTGATCGCGAGCGCGCGTTCGGAGGATGACCCGCGCCGCGGAGTTCCTCCAATCCCGAGAATGAGAGGCCTGTCCTGAATCATCCATTGCTCCAGCTGATGCTCACGCGATCCGGTTGGGTTCATCAATCGATCTGCGCACGTCGCAATTGGGGGAGGACCTCCTCGCCAAAAAGAGCGAGTGTTTCGCGGCGACGCCCCGTGACGCTTCTGCCCAGCATTGCGAGAAAATGACCCGCGCCGCATTTGCGGCATTGATCGATCACCTGCTCGGCGACCTGCGCCGGCGTGCCGGCGATGTAGTCGTCGTCATGCAGTGAAAATCCGGCCCCGGCCCTCGGTGCATCAAGCAACGAGGATGCGCGATCCACGACGCGCGGATCGCCAGCCACAACCTTCAGCGTCGCCGCCTTCGCAGCCTGCGATTCCTCGCGCGCCTCGGCAGCATCCCGTGAAATGGAAATGTTGCGCCGGATTGCGAGCTGATCGGGCCCTGCCGCAAATCCCAGTTGGGCAGCCTCCTTGCGATACACGTCGAAGATTTCCGATATGCGGCCGACGGACTCGAATCCGGTGCAGATCTTGGACCGGCGTTGCGCGGATTTCTGCGCGGACGCCGTACTCACAACAGTGGTCCATTTCGGCGGAGAAGGCTGCCGGAAGACGTTCGGCATCAGGGTCAGGTTCTCGAGCTTCCAATACTTTCCGCTGTGATTGATGACGGGGTTCACGAGGGCAGCATCGAGGATTTCCAAAGCCTCGTTGAAGCGCTCGCGGGACTCCTGCATTCCCAAGCCAATTCGCGCGAGTTCTTGCGGCACGCCGGCTGCAAAGCCGATTTCAAGGCGACCGTTCGTCAGATGGTCAAGCATCATCAGTTCTTCGACGATGCGCCATGGCTCGTAGAACGGCACGACCATTCCCATCGTTCCCAGGCGCAGCCGGGTCGTGTGACGGGAAATGGCGGCGATCAACAGGTTGGGAGAGGGGCTATATGAAAGACCGAAGTGATGTTCGCTGAAGAATATGCCTTCGAATCCCAGCTTTTCGGCTTCGAGCCAAAGCGCGTAACCCTCGTCAAACACGGCAGTCGCAGTGCTCGGCGGCGTCTCCCGATCGCTCAGATTCGGGGCCTGCATGAATTCAAAAATCCACGGCTTGATCAACATATCCCTCCCGGTGAACGGCTATTTCTTGGTTGGCTGCGTATCTCTTGCCTACACCGGGTTTTTAAATTTGAAAAATCGATTATATTGATCTGTAATATCCACAAAACGGATGTGAGAAAATGCGGTTCGAAGGCCTGGACCTCAATCTCCTGATCGCGCTCGACGCGATTCTCGAGGAGCGTAGTGTGATGGCGGCCAGCCGACGCCTTCATCTCAGCCAGCCGGCAATGAGCGCCGCGATCGGCAGATTGCGTCACTATTTCAACGACGACATTTTCACGATTTCACAGCGTAAGCTGGTGCCGACGCCCCTGGCGCAATCGCTCGAACGGCCGACGCGCGACATACTGTTGCGAATTCGAGCCAACTTGATCTCTGTGCCGAGGTTCGAGGCCGCGAATTCGCAGCGACGCTTTCGGATAGTCGTTTCCGACTATGCGAGCATGGTATTGATGCATCCCGTGATGAAGCGCGTGTACCAGAGTGCGCCGGGAATATCCTTCGAGCTGTTCCCGTTCAATGATCGGGTGCATGACCAGCTTCAGCGCGGCGATGTGGATTTTGTCATCGTGCCCGATGTCGATGTTCTCGACGGTCATCCCAAGCAGTATCTGTTCGCCGACGAATTCTGCTGCGTTGCCTGGACCGGGAGCCGCAAGGTCGGACGTTCGGTGTCGCTCAGCCGCTACCTTCAACTCGGACACGTAACCGCGCAGTTCGGCCCCACTCGCAGGGCTGCCTTTGAGGAGCGGGCGCTGGTCAAGTTGGGTTACAAACGCCGCATCGAGGTCGTTGCACCGAACTTTACCACCATGGCAACGATGGTAATCGGAACAGACCGCGTCGCAACCATGCATGAGCGCCTTGCTGTCCTCTTTGCTCGAAACTTTCCCTTGAAGCTGTTGCGTGCACCGGTCCGCATTTCAGGATTTCGAGAGATCCTTCAGTGGCCGGCTTCCTTTCATTCGGATCCCGCACTGGTGTGGATGCGCGAGATCATATCCGATGTCGCGGCCGAAATTGATCGGACACCGGCCGCGAAAATGACGTTTGGGTAAGGGAGGGGGCGATAGCGGTTGAAGTTCGCCGGCGCCCCTGAAATGTCAGTGCCAACAGCTCATCGCATGGTCGCAAGCTGTACTGCGAGCGCGCACGCCCGGTCGTACTCGTCGCGATTGATCCATTCGTCGATCGTGTGCGGCTCGTTCTGCCCCGCGCCGAAGGTCACGGTCGGAACACCGTGGCGGACCATCCAGTTCGCGTCCAGCCCGCCACTCGCGGCGCGGATGCTCGGCGTATTGCCCATGGCGGAGACGGCCGCGACCGCGCGTTTGACGACCGGCAGGCTTTCCTTCATGCGGAACGGATAATAGTCGGTCTCGGCCTTGAACTTCACGCGGCCTGATTTGCCCTGGCTGTTCTTGACGCGCTTCGCGGCCTTCTCGAACGCCGCTTTGTAGGCTTTGGTGATCTCCTTGAAAAACTTCGCATCGTGGCTGCGGCTTTCCCCGCGTACGTGCACATAGTCGGTGACGACATTGGTGGCGTCTCCGGCTGGCCGCCCGTCGCCCCCGGTGACGGGACCGACATTGCTCGTGCCCTGCCGTTTGCCCTTCACCACCTTGCCGAACCAGCCGCCGGCCTTCAAATCGGCGAGGGCAAGCGCAAGGACCATGGTCGAACTGATCCCGCGCTCGGGCGCGACGCCGGCATGCGAGGCGCGGCCGAAAATCTCGACGTGCCAGCGATCCGCGCCGACGGCGCCGATGGTGACATTGGAGGCAGAGCCGCCGTCATAGTTGAAGGCCATGATCGGCGAGCCGAGGTCTTGCGTCTTGACGTGGCGCGCACCCCATAGCCCGCTCTCCTCGCGCACGCAGAACAGCAGCGTGATCGGCGGATGATCGAGCTTCTGCTTCGCCAGTTCGGCTGCCAGCGTAACGAGAACGCCGCAGCCGCAGCGGTTGTCGCCGCCAAGCGCGGTCTTCGCCTCGTTGACGATCTTGCGCCCCTTCAGCTTCGGCTTCGCCCCGGCGCAGAGCGGCACGGTGTCCATGTGGGTCATGAACATGATCCGCGGCTGGTTGTGCATCGCGCCGCGGCCGGGCAGGTCGACGATGAGGTTGCCGGTCTCCGTCGGCACGGGAATGCGTGTGTTGGCGTCGTCGAGACGGATCGCGTCCGCCGGCACGCCGCTTTCCTGCAGTGCTGCGGCCAGCTCGCGCCCGATCGCTGCCTCCTTTCCGGTAACGCCCTCGACAGCGAGGAAGCGCATGAGGCGGTCGGTGGCGGCTTGAGTGTCGATAGACATGCCTGATCCCTTCGATGAACGGTCCTGTGAGCGTCTTTCGCGGCACTTGGTTCGCAAGGCCACTCAGACACTTCGCTGGGCCTAATTTAGAGCGGAGCAGGCAGGAATTCGTCAAGACATCAAAGGGACCGGTTGTGCAACTTGCCGCCTCCGGGCAACCCGACGTTGCATCAGCGATTGGCCTCGGGCGCGTGACCGGTCGTCCCATTGGCGGAATGGGTTGTCCGTGGCTTCATTCCCGGCGAGCCTTAAACCGTTACGCTTCTTGATCAACTCGGCGTAACGGCGATCGGCCGATCTCTCCGGAACCTTTGGTTCCATCGGGCGTTCTCGTTTCGCAGAAATCGGCGGCGCGAGGGTGCGATGTCGAAACTCCCTGTTGTATTTGTCATTTTCGGAGTGTCCTGCCTGCTTATGGCCACTGGGCCGTCGAGTACCGCCGAGGCGAGAGGCCTGCAGCTTCGGGTTGGCGGCGGTCCCATCGGCATTGTGAGATCCATTGCGATGCTGCCTTTCCGAGGCCTGCATGGCCGGCGCGGCGAGCGCGTCAGAACGGCAAACCTCCGTGACGAGGCGGCCGGCGCGTCGTCGCGCGCCAATGTCACCCGCGGCGCCGATTGGGTCACGAAGCCGGTGGCACGGATGCAGGTCGGAGCCGCTGCCGCGCTAGCGGGCTGGCACGGTCGCCGCGGCGCGAGCGGATGGTGGCAGCATGCTGATGGCGGATATGGGTGGGTGGGACCGTTGTTCTGGCCGTTCGCCTACTACGACATCTATGACTACACGCTCTGGGGTGACGGCATGGGCTTCTGGGGCTATGGCTATCGCGACATCTACGCCGCGATATTCACGCCTTATGGCTACGAGGATCTCACCCGCTACACGGAGCCTCCCCGAGGTCGGCGGCATGGCAGGCTTCCTTCGCTCGCACAAATCTGTGGCGATGATGCAAGCGAATTTGCTGGCCTCCCGATCAAACAGATCAGCCAGGCGATCCTGCTGAGCGAGGAGCAGCGCACGGCGCTCGACAATCTCGCCGACGCGTCAGTCAAGTCCGCCCAGATCATCCGCGAGGCCTGCCCGGCCAAGGCCGCGTTAACGTCGTCTGGCAGAATAGCCGCGATGCAACAGCGCCTGGGGGCGATGAAATCCGCGATCGCCTATGTTGCGGCGCCATTCGAGACATTCTACGAGTTGTTGGACGGCGACCAGAAGGGGAAGCTCGCCGAGTTGTCCGGTCAGCGCGCACCATTTGCGCCCAAGGTTCCGGCCACGCAGAGCTGTACGCCGCCCGAGGTGCTGCCATGGCCCGCCGGCGAGATCGAGGCGAGGCTGCGCCTGAACGACTCGCAGCGTCAGGGGCTGGACGCGCTTCAGCGGATGAGCGCGCTCGCCAGGAACACGCTGAATTTCAATTGCCAGCCGGACGAGAACCTCGATCCGCCCGACCGGCTTGCAACGGCTGATGCAAGGCTCGACGCCATGCTGGACGCGATCAAGCTGCTGCGGCCGGCCCTGGATGATTTCCTTGCAACGCTGAGTGACGAGCAGAAAGTTCAATTCGAGACCATCGGAGCAAAGCGCACGAGCTGATGGATCAGCCGGTCGGGGGGCGGAGGTCCGACTCCAACTCCATGCTACGGCCCACAGGCAGCGGACAAGGTTCGATCCCGGTTGCTTTTCCTCCGCCAGCAAAAATTTGGGGCGCTCACCTTAAAGCAGAGCGAGGCGTTATTGCCGTCCTCTTTCGCCGAGGGTCAGATGGGTCACCGTCGCCGCGAGATTGACCCCGATTGCGCGCTCGGTGGAAAGCGGCTGCAGGACGACGCTTCGACGGGATCCGCCGATCAGGACGTTGGCGCCGAAGCCTGGACCCAGCGCAACATTGCCGCTGGCTCCCACATAGCTCCCGCGCATGGTGCCGGGACCGATCCGCGAGTTCTTGGCAAAGACGGCCCAGGATAGAACGCCACTTCCGGTGACGCCGAGATCAAGGCCGACACGCCTTATCCGTCCGGCGTAGATGTAGCGGTCCGACGAACCTCGCCGGTAGAATACGCAACGCAGCGATTGCGTCGATCCAACGAGGAATCCGATCCGCGGGCTGCTGGAACACAGCAGCCGGCCGGCCCTGAACATCTCGCCTTGCGCAGGCGTAGCGACGACGGAAATCAAGGCGGATACGCACAGCGCGCAAAGCAACCGTATCGTCTGCATCTCAGGCCTCGACTTGATGTTTGCTGTTGTCAGATGCGGCCACGCGGCCATAGCCAAGCCAGAAGGTCATGCCGATCCCGACCACGAACACGGCCGCAAGAAGGAAGAAGACCATCGACTGCTTCAGCCAGGAGAGCGCCGGGACAGCAGCACCCATGGCAATGCCGAGGAAGCAGATCTGCGGCGACAACAGGCTGAGGCCGGCGAGGAAGGTGCCGAGCGCCAGCAGGGTAAGGAGCACCAGGCTGGTGGCCGGCGTGGGAAGCAGTTGTTGAACGCCGGAAACAAGCATCATGTTCATCGTGACCAGGACGGCTACCCAATGAAGCGCCTGCGTCCACATCAGCCGAAACTGAGCCTGCTTGCTGTCGAGCTCGGGCCATTTGGTGACGACGCAGACCACGGCGATGGCAAGTGCCAGGAACTCCCAATAGCCGACAAGCGGCTGATGCGAGATATTGGTATAGGCGACGCCCGCGATGGCGAGCACGAGTGCGATGACGAAGGGTACCCGCTGCCAGGGGAAATTGACTCTTCCAGAGTCGGCGGGAGGCGCGCTCTCGCTCTGCTGCGTGTCAGTCTCGCTCATAGGCCATCCACCCGTCGGCTTCGTTCCAGCGCTGCTTTCGGATCAATCATCGATCGCTCAAGTCACTTGAACGGGTTGGGCTCGTCGCACCGAGCAATCGGCAAGCGGCTCAATTAGCCGACGGCCGTGCTGTAGGCGCCTGGGTGCGAACCCGCCTGCTGCCGAAATGTGGATGCTGTCCGCCGCGGTGACGCCAATACCGATGCTTCTGCGGGGTCACATTTTTATTCACCTTTGCGCTCTTTGGCGCCGCGGCACCTTGGTCAGTCGATTGGGCCAGGGACAGGCTTGACGGCGCCGCAATGGCGGTAGCCACGCCGACGATCAAAGCGCCGAAAACGAGTCGGATATTCATGCTCGCCTCCATTTCGGTTGGTCGCGGAACCGGCCATGGCATGCGTACGCAGGCTCATGCGCCTCGTGTATCGCGTATGGCCTGAGCGACTTTCGTTGCCTGCGACACGCGACCGATCCTCGCGCCCGTGACGATCTTGCGTCGACGCGTGCTCGAGCGCGGTGCCATGCCTTCATGGGAAGTCAATCCGGCAGAGGGATAGGAAATGAAGTTCGCGGCTCGATGCAGCGCCAGCGCCTTTCGAGCCGCTTCGACATGGGCGGTCCGCGCTGTCAGGTTGTGAAGGCGCCTGAGCTCCCTGTTGAGCCGCTTCAGGGCTGCGGCAAAGACCTGCTTGCGCTGTGACGGACGCTCGGCGGTTCCGGGGAAGTTCGTTCCGCGAGCCGCGCCTTTGCCGCGCATCTCTCGCCGCTTTTGCCGGCCGAGGGTGCGCTCCTTGTCGTGCATCTTGCGCAGGCGGGATCGCAGATCCGCAAGGTCAGTCGGCTCGACATCGTAGATGGCGGGATGATGCGTGAGGCGGATCGCCTCGTATTCCTCGTGATTGAGGAGGCTGCGTTCGAGCTTGCATGGGACTGACATTCTGCTTCTCCATTGAATCTGTCGAAGCTCGCGTGAGACTCATCCCGGTGTGGCGCCGCGTGCAAATGACATGTCATGCTCCCATGCTGTGCCGCACGATCGGGCATCTGGTACTCGGGCCGGCACTTCAGTAGCGGGCACGGGGACGGCGGAGAAAAGGTTTTGGCCGTCCGAGATACAGGCTCAATGCCGACGGCCGAGCGCCAAGCTTCCGATGGTACCTGCTTCATGGAAAGGTTACCGCTCCAAGCCGGCATTGGCAACCTAGGGTTTTTGATGCAATTGAATCGAACGTCGGAATAGTGCAGCGCGCTTCGCGAGCCAACCCGGCGTCAGCCAGGGCTCTGCCGCCGATTTTGCTACTTTCAACGGACGGCAGTTACACGGGAACAATGCGCTGCCACAAATTCGGTGCTATTGATTCGCGTCCCTCTGCGTCGTCCACGGAATGCACCACCATCCAGGCTCCCACGATCCCGTTCTTGTCGCGCTGTCGGTCCTGATCGCCGCGCTTTCCTCCTACACGGCGCTGGATCTCGCGACTCGCATGCGGGCTGCTTCCGGCTTTGCCAGCCTGGCTTGGCTCGGGGCTGCGGCAGTCGCCATGGGCGGCGGCATCTGGTCCATGCATTTCGTCGCCATGCTGGCGTTCAGCCTGCCGGGCGTGAATATTTCCTACGATCCGCTCCTCACGCTGCTCTCGCTTGCCCTTCCCATTCTGGTCGCGGCCGCCGCTTTCGTCGTCGTAAGCCAGCGGTCGAACGCGCTCGTCGTGTCCGGTATCGGAATGGGGCTCGCCATCTCCGGCATGCACTACACCGGCATGACCGCGATGCGGATGGCGGCTTCCATCCACTACGATCCGCTGTGGGTGGTGCTTTCCATCGCTATCGGGATCGGGGCGTCCATCGTCGCGCTGTGGCTTGCCTTTCGCACGACGAGTGTGCTCGAGCGCATCGCGGCGGGCGTGGTCATGGGTCTGGCGATCTCCGGGATGCACTACGCCGCCATGCAGGGCTCCTCCTTCATTCCGATGGATGGCGTCCTTGGCCGTGCGGCATCCGGCACGGTTGGACAGGCGCCGCTCGCGTTCCTGATCGCCGGGACCACCATTGTGGTTCTCGTGATCGGGCTAGCCGTGGCCGTGCACGATCGCTCCTCGGCAGAACGCGCCGGTCGCGAAGCCGAGGCGCTCAGGCGAAGCGAGGAGAAGTTCCGCCTGCTCGTGGAAGGGGTGGCCGACCACGCCATCTTCATGCTCGACCCCGAGGGGAGGGTGGCGAACTGGAATCTCGGCGCTATCAGGCTGATCGGCTACGGCGAGGAGATCGTCGGGACGCACTACGCCATCCTCCACACCGACGAGGACCGCGACGCCGGCATTCCGGAGGCGGTGCTTCTGGATGCCAGGCGGGAAGGCAAGTCGGCAGGCGAAGGCTGGCGCGTGCGCAAGGACGGCAGCCGCTTCTGGGCCGAGGCGACGATCCGCGTGGTGCGCAACGAGCGGGGCGAGGCCATCGGCTTTGCCAACATCGTGCGGGACGTGACGGAACGCCGCCGGGCCCAGGAAGCGCTGGAGCGCACCCGCGACGCGCTGGCGGTCTCGCAGAAGATGGAGACTGTCGGGCAGCTGACCGGCGGCGTCGCCCACGATTTCAACAACATACTCGCGGTGATCACGGGCAGCCTCGAACTCGCGAAGAAGCGCCTCCAGACCGAAGATCCGAGGATTCACCGGCTGCTCGACAACGCGATCCATGGTGCGCTCCGGGGCGCCTCGCTGACCCAGCGCATGCTTGCCTTCGCGCGCAAGCAGGACCTCAAGCCCGTCGTCGTGGATGTGCCGGAACTGGTCCGCGGAATGTCCGCGCTGCTGAAGTTCAATCCAGCGATCCGGGTCGAGACCCGCTTTCCGATCGAGCTCGCCAAGGTGAAGGTCGATGCCAACCAGCTCGAACTCGCGATCCTCAACCTCGCCGTCAATGCGCGCGATGCGATGACGGCAAGTGGCGGGACCATCAGCATCGCTGCGCGCGAAGAGCAGGCCACAAATGGCCTGGCCGAGGGACGATACGTGGCGCTCTCGGTGAGCGACACCGGAGCGGGCATGGACGAGGAGACGCTGAAGCACGCGCAGGAGCCGTTCTTTACGACCAAGGGGGTGGGCAAGGGAACCGGCCTCGGCCTCTCGATGGTGAAGGGGCTGGCCGAACAGTCCGGGGGCGCGCTGATGCTGAAGAGCCGCGTCGGCGAAGGGACCACGGCCGAGATCTGGCTGCCCGCCTCGCAGGACGAAAAGCTGCCGGAGCCCCATGCGGCGGAGCCGTCACGCTCCGCGCCCCGCAGCCATCGACCCGTCTCCGTGCTGGTCGTCGACGATGACCTTCTGGTCCTCGACAGTATCGCTGCGATGCTCGACGATCTCGGCCACGCCGTGATCGAGGCACGCTCCGGCGAAGAGGCGGTCCAGCTTTTGCGCCGAACGCCGAAGATTGACATCGTGGTGACCGATTACGCCATGCCGGGGATGAACGGGCTGCAGCTTGCCGAGACGGTGGCCGCCGAGCATCCCGGTACGCCCGTGGTGCTCTGCACCGGATATGCCGAGCTGCCGGGCTCCGCGCAGCCGCTTTTGCCACGCATTTCGAAGCCGTTCGACCAGGCGGGGCTGGTGGCCGTCATGGAGGAAGTGATGCGCGCACGGGCAGATGCGCGCTCGGTTTTGCCCCTGCGCCCGAAGCGCGCCTGACGCTGGTCATTCGGCCGGCATCAGCTCGGTGCCGCCTTCGGTCGCCGGCTTCCGCTTGCCGAACAGCCAGGTCTGCAGCCGGTCGAGATAAATATAGACCACGGGCGTCGTATAAAGCGTGAGCATCTGCGACACGGCGAGCCCTCCGACGATGGCGTAGCCCAGCGGCTGGCGTATCTCGGAGCCCGCGCCGGTGCCGAGCATCATCGGAACGCCACCGAGCATTGCCGCCATCGTGGTCATGAGAATGGGCCGGAAGCGCATGATGCAGGCGCGATAGATCGCGTCTTCCGCCGACAATCCCTCCTGCTGGCCGACATGCAGGGCAAAATCGACCAGCATGATGCCGTTCTTCTTGACGATGCCGATCAGGAGAATGATGCCGACGATCGCGATCACGCTGAGATCGAGATGGACCGCCATCAATAGCAGCAGCGCGCCGAGCCCCGCCGACGGCAGTGTCGAGATGATGGTGATGGGGTGGATCAGGCTCTCATACAGGATGCCCAGGATCAGATAGATCACGAACAGCGCGGCCACGATCAGGATCGGCGTGGTCGACAGCGAATCCCCGAACGCCTGCGCATTGCCCTGGAAGCTCGTCTGCAGCGACAGCGGTTTGCCGAGTTGGTGCTCGATATTCTGGATGGCGCTGGTCGCTTCGCCGATTGCTGTGCCCGGCAACAGGTTGAAGGAGATCGTCACTGACGGGAACTGGCCCTGGTGGTTGATCACGAGCGGGGCGACCTTGACCACGCTGTCGACCAGCGTCGATAGCGGGACTTCCTGTCCGGTGGAGGATTTCACGTAGATTCCGGTCAGCGCCTCCGGCGAGTACTGGAATTTGGGATTGACCTCCATGATCACATGATACTGGTTCAGGGCCGTGTACATGGTCGAGACGATGCGCTGGCCAAAGGCGTCGTCGAGCGTGTTGTCGATGGTGAAGGGCAGGATGCCGTAGCTCGAGGCCACCTCGCGCTTGATGGCGATGTCGAGCAGGGGACCGGAATTGAGCTGATCGGTCGCGACATCGGTGATCCCAGGGATCTTCTTGATCCTGTCGAGGAACAGCGCCGCCCAGTGGTTCAGCTCGCCGGGATCGGCGTCGCCCAGCGTGTACTGGTACTGGGTTTTCGAGACGCGGCCACCGATGGTGATGTCCTGCGCGGCCTGCATATAGAGCGTGATGCCCTGGATATTCGCCAGGTTTTTCCGCAGCCGGGCAAGCACCGTTTCCATATTGTCGCGCTGGTTGTAGGGCTTCAGCGCGATATAGACGCGGCCGTCGTTGATAGTGGTGTTGCCGCCGCCGGCGCCGATCGCCGAGCCGACGGATGCCACGGCCGGATCCCGGGTAATGGCGTTGAGCAGCGCCTGCTGGCGCTCGGCCATCGCAGAATAGGAAATATCCTGCGCGGCCTCGGACAGGCCGATGATCAGCCCGGTGTCCTGCTGCGGAAAGAAGCCCTTGGGAATGACGACGTAGAGATAGCCGGTCAGGGCGATGGTCGCAAACATCGTCAACAGCGTGATGAAGCGGTGACGAAGCACGATCTTGAGCCCGGCTTCGTAGATTCCAAGCAGGCGATTGAAGCCGCCTTCAAGGATACGGAACAGTCGGCCATGCGTCCTGTTCTCCGGCTTGAGCAGCCGCGCGCACATCATGGGCGTCAAGGTCAGCGAGATCAGAAGCGACAGCACCAGCGCCACGCTGACGGTGACGGCGAATTCGCGGAACAGCAGTCCGACATATCCGCCCATCAGGAACAGCGGAATGAACACGGCGATCAGCGACAGCGTGATCGACATGATGGTGAAGCCGATCTCGCCGGCGCCCTTCAGCGCGGCCTCGAACGGCGTGGCGCCGCCCTCCATGTGGCGCACGATGTTTTCGATCACGACCACGGCGTCGTCGACCACGAAGCCCACGGCGATCGACAGCGCCATCAGCGACAGATTGTCGAGGCTGTAGCCGAGCTCGTAGAGGACGGCGAGGGTACCGACCAGCGACAGCGGGACCGTGACCGCCGGAATGACCGTCGCCCAGAAATTTCTCAGGAAGACGAAGATCACCATCACGACAAGCGCAATCGTCAGCATCAGCGTGAACTGAACGTCGTGGATGGAGGCGCGAACCGTATCGGTGCGGTCGGAGATGACATTGACCTTTATCGCGGGCGGGATCGATGCCTGCAGCACCGGCATCTCTGCCTTGATCCGCTCGACGGTGTCGACGACGTTGGCGCCGGGCTGGCGCTGGATCGCCAGGATGACGGCGCGCCGGTTGTTGTACCAGCCGGCGATCAGGTCGTTCTCCGGCGCGCTGACCGCGCGGCCGACGTCGCGGATGCGGACCGGCGAGCCGTTGCGGTAGGCGATGACGAGATTGGCGTAATCCTCCGCCTTCAGGAGCTGGTCGTTGGTGTTGAGCGTAAAGGTCTGGCTCGGGCTGTTCAGCGTGCCCTTCGGCATGTCGACATTGGCCTGGCCGAGCGCGGTGCGGACGTCCTCGAGATTGATGCCGCGCGCGGCAAGCGCCTGCGGGTCGAGCTGCACGCGCACGGCAGGCTTCTGCTGGCCGCCGATGCCGACCAGGCCGACGCCCGGTATCTGCGAGATCTTCTGCAGCAGGATGTTTTCCGCATAGGCATCCACCGTGGTCAGCGGCAGGCTGTCCGAGGTCAGGCCGAGCACCAGGATCGGCGTATCGGCCGGATTGACCTTGCGGATCGTCGGCGGATAGGGAATGCCGGGCGGCAGAAACGGAGACGCGGCGTTGATCGCCGACAGCGTATCGCTGACCGTCCCGTCGATCTGGCGGTTCAGATCGAACTGCAGCGTGATCTGGGTGTAGCCGAGTGCGCTTGCCGACGTCATCTGGGTGAGGCCCGGAATCTGCCCGAACTGAAGTTCGAGCGGCGTCGCCACCGACGCCGCCATGGTCTGCGGATCGGCGCCCGGCAGCTGCGCCGTGACCTGAAGCGTCGGATAGTTGACGTTCGGCAAGGCCGCGACCGGCAGCAGCGGGTAGGCGACGAGGCCGCCGACCAACAGGCCGACCATCAGGAGCGCGGTCGCGATCGGCCGCTGAATGAACGGTGCGGAAATGTTCATGGGATCACCGCCTGTTGTGCCTGCTGCGTTGCCGCTTCCTCGGCCGCATCGCCGTGCAGGCTCGTGACATGCGTGCCCGGCTGCAGCCGGTATTGTCCATCGACCACGACCTGCTCACCGGCCTTCAGGCCGGAATCGATCAGCGCTTCACCGTCGGTGATCTGCGCGACCTTGAGCGGCCGCATCGCCACGGTGTCGTCCGGCTGGATGACATAGGCATAGGCGCCGTTCGGCCCCTGCTGCACGACGTTGTCGGGAACGGTGAGGCCGTTGTGCCTGATGGCGACGAGCAGCCGCGCGTTCACGAGTTCGCCGGGCCACAGCGCGCGCGACTTGTTGGGGAAGTTGGCCTTGAGCTGGATCGAGCCGGTAGTCTGCAGGATCTCGTTGTTGACCAGCGCGAGTTTGCCTTCGCCGAGCTGCAGCGAATTGTTCTGGTCATAGGCCAGGACAGGCAGCGGCGTCTTGCTGGCCTGCTGCTGCCGCTGGATCTGCGGCAGGACGCCTTCGGGCAGGGTGAAGATCAGCGAGATGGGATCGAGTTGCGTCACCACGACGAGGCCGTTGGTCGTCGTCGGGCTGATGATGTTGCCGACGTCGATCTGGCGAATGCCGACCACGCCGTCGATCGGCGAGGTCAGCCGCGTGTAGCTGAGCTGCACTTTCGCGGCTTCGATCAGCGCCTGATCGGTCTTGATCGCGGCCTCCAGCTGGCCGACTTGCGCCTTCTGGGTCTCGATCAACTGTGGCGTGGCCCAGCCCTTGTCGCCGAGCTGGCTGTAACGCGCGAGATTGGCGCGGGCATTGGTGAGCTGGGCCTGGTCGCGTTCCAGATTGCCTTCGAACTGGTCGATCTGGGCCTGATAGGGACGCGGATCGATTTGCGCGAGCAGGTCGCCGGCATGAACCGTCTGTCCTTCGGTGAAGTTGATGCTGATGAGCTGACCCTGGATCTGGGCCC
Source organism: Bradyrhizobium jicamae (assembly GCF_001440395.1). Classification (GTDB taxonomy): domain Bacteria; phylum Pseudomonadota; class Alphaproteobacteria; order Rhizobiales; family Xanthobacteraceae; genus Bradyrhizobium; species Bradyrhizobium jicamae. Next base: position 29,983 of record NZ_LLXZ01000003.1, read on the forward strand.
GCACGACGTCGGTGTTGTAGGCAATCACGGTGCCGACGCCGTTCTGGTAGATCGGCACGTCATGCTGTGCGACCACGCCGGCCACGACCGGAACCGGCGGCGGCGGTGCGGCCGCGACAGCGGCTCTGAACGCATGGGCGTGCGTGAAGTAGAGAAGGCCGCCCGCGGCGACGGCGCCGAACAGGATGGCAGATATTGCGACATTCTTTTTCATGGCTGCTTCTCGCGCGAGGGGTTTTGACTCAACGGAGCATCGTGTTGCCGGCTGCCAGGCCCGGTACCGTATTCGGCACTCCCGTGATGTTCGGGATTCCCGAGACATCGGTGGGCGCGGCGACGGCTGTCGTGTTCGGAGCCGGCAGTGTGATGGCGGGCACCGTCGGGATTGTAGCGATGGTGCTGATCGTGGGCGCGACGGTGATGGTCGGCACGACAGCGGCGGAGCTGACGCCGAGATTGGCAATTTCTGTCGAACCCATCGGAATGCCGGTTCGCGGTATGCCGCCCGGCGTTGTCGGAGACGTCGGCGTCGATGACGCGGCCAGATTGCTCGAGCCGGCGCCGCACATGGCTGAGGTGCCCGACGTGTCGATCAGGGCCGACGTCGGCGGGATGCCCGATGACGACGGCATGGTGGACATCGTGCTCTGCGGCGTAACCGTTCCGACCGCTACGCCGCCACCATCGAAGGTCGCTGCCGATCCGAACATCGTCGACGGGGCTGTGCCGATGGTCGAGCAGGCGGTGCTGCCGATTGTGCCGGTCGCCGCGATCGGCATGGGACTTACGCCGGGCGAGGCGATTTCCGTTGCGCCAAACGGGATGCCGGTGCCGCCGACCGGCGCGCTCGGCACCATGCCGAGCGGAGAAGTCGACGCGAGCGAAGGCGTCGGCATCACCGCGGCCTGTTGGGCAAAGGCCTCGCCGCACAGCAAGGCCGTGGCTGCCGTGATCATCAGGAAACGTTTCATGTCGCTCTCCGGTGCCGTTCGATCGGCACGACAAACGCGTAGGCAAAGTTGTCGGGCTATTGGGAAGCCGGTCCGGAGGACGCCAGGAAGACCGGAAAAACGTCCTCCGAACCGACGCCCGCGCGCGGGGGCCAGCGCGGCGGGTTCAGCTGCAGCTCAGCGGCAACGGGCTGTTGGGATGCAGGACGTACCAGTCGTAGCAATCGGGATAGCCGTAATAGTAGCCGTAGCCCGGCCCGTATCGGTCGAAGCGATGGAAGGCGTGCTGGTGGAGTCCGAAGCCATGCGCGCCGATGTGACCGACGCTGCCGATATGGCCTTCACCGAGGCCGCCCAGATGTTCGCCGCCGATGCCGCCAAAATGGCCGTCGCCAAAGCCTCCCATGTGACCGCCACCGCCAAAGCCGCCGCCCATATGGCCGCCGCCGAAGCCGCCACCACCGAAACCTCCGCCATGACCGCCGCCACCACCGCCGCCGCGGGCTTCAGCCGCGCCGGTCACCAGGCTCGAAGCAAGAAGAGCTGTTGCCAGTATCGTGATCATCCGTTTCATCGTGACACTCCTTTTCAGTCAGATTGTTCGGCGCCGCGACGCGCGAGTTTGGGTCGGTCGCGCGGACGAAACGTCGGATGAGTGACAGGTAGGTGCGATGCACAAGGCATCCATTAAATTCGGCGTTAGGTGCGTTCACGAACCGGAGCACGGGCTTCAAAGGCGAATGCTTTTGGCGCGCAGCAAAGAAGACGGGCTGGCGAGGGAAACCTCGCCAGCCCGTCATATCAGTCACATCGCAGCGCGCGGATCAGTAATCCGTATTGGGCTCACAAGGCGGCACGGTCCACGGTTGAGTGGCATAGGCGCCGACATCAGGTGCGCGGACGCAGCTATCGCCCGAACGCATGACGGACGTCATATTCGCGTTGTCGTTGGTTACGACATGCCGCGAGGTGTGTGTGGCGGCGAGCGCCGGAGTGGCGAGGGCGGCTGCGGCGAGTAACGCAGCCGACAGGAGTTTTACGTTGCGCATGGGTGGTCTCCATAGGGTGAGGGAAGCCAGGCTGGCTTCTGCCTGTGACGTGCGGCCCGCGCGTCGTCATCCAAAGGAATATCGCTTCACGCACCTTCAACTCGGCGTGACGGCGAAGCGGGCCCCGGTCCTGCCCAAAAGCGCGTCGGCCGGACCGGGCAATGCAGGCCCGCCGCTTCATTAAATTGCTATTTATTGGCGCGATGCCCCGGCGAAGGCTAACTGTCTCGGGCGGGCCCGCTGTGCTCGTACCGAGGCGGCGGAATGGCCGCCGGGCGGATGGCGCCTGCCCGATCCCGGAAGGGATGGCTGCGCTGTCCGGCTCCCTGAATTGTGCGGCGGACGTCGCCATTGCCACCTGACGGCGAGAGGGTATCTTGATGGCAAATCGGACCGATCAGATGACGAAGGTTCTTCTCATAGAGGATGACGACGAGACGGCGGGGGAAATCACCGCCGAGCTCGCCGATCGCGGTTTTGAGGTGGAATGGTCGTCCGACGGACTGGACGGTCTCGCCAAGGCGCGCGACTTGCGGCCGGATGCCATGATCGTCGACCGCCTGCTGCCGGGAATGGATGGCCTTACCGTCATCGAATCCCTGCGGAAGGATCAGGTGCGCACGCCGGTCCTGGTGCTGAGCGCGCTTGGCGCGGTCGATGACCGCGTGCGCGGATTGCGGATGGGGGGCGACGACTACCTCACCAAGCCGTTTGCGATCGTCGAACTGGTCGCGCGAATAGAGGCGTTGCTGCGCCGCCCGCCGGAAACGCGCGAGACCAAACTGCGCGTCGGCCAGCTCGAGCTCGACCTGATCGAGCGCACGGCAAGGCGCGGCGAGCGCAAGATCGACCTGTTGCCGCGCGAGTTTCGCCTGCTTGAGTACATGATGCGGCGGAGCGACCAGCTCCTGACGCGGGCGATGCTGCTCGAGGAGGTCTGGAACTACAAATTCGTTCCGGCCACCAACCTGGTCGACGTCCACATGGGCCGCGTGCGGCACAAGGTCGACGGTGCGGGCGACACCCCGATGATCCACAATGTCCGCGGTGCAGGATTCATTCTGCGCGCCGTGCCCTGACTGTTTTCTGGCGACCTTGCCGGACGCCCACGCCGTCGGGCCGGCAAGGTAATCGGACGGCAAGCCCGGGAAGTTTCAGTTGCAGTTCATCCGCTCGAAGACATTTCACTGGACCTCGGTGCTGGCGGGTCTGTTCGCAATCTTCGTCATCATACTGTTCGGGTTCATCTACTTCAGGATCGACGATTATCTGATCGCGCGCTCCGATCGCATGATCACCACACAGGCCGGCTTCTTTGCCGGACTGCCGCGCGCGCGCATGATCAGCGCGCTCGACGATCATCTCGAGCAGGATTCGCGCGGCGTTCAGTTCTCCGGCGTATTCGATGCCGGGAGGAATCGGCTTGCCGGCAATGTCGCGGCGCTGCCGGACGGACTCGATATCGGCGCACCGGCACGCAGCGTGCCGCTGGTGCGTCTCGACAGCAAGGAGGCCGGTGCGACATCGGTCAGGACCGTCGCGCGGCGTCTTGATAACGGCGACATATTGGTGATCGGGCGAAACGTCGATGAAACCGCGGAGGTTTTCCGGGTCGTCGGCGCTGCGCTCGCGCTCGGCCTGTTGCCTGCATTCTGTCTGTGGTTGCTGGCCGGTGCCTGGCTGAGCGCGCGGTCCCGGAGGCGGGTCGAGGAGGTCAATCTGCGGGTCCAGCGCATCATCGCCGGAGATCTGCGCGAGCGGCTGCCGCACCGGAATGTCGATGAGCCGTTCTCGCGGCTCGCCGCCATCGTCAACGGCATGCTCGACGAGCTGGAGACCACGATCAACGCGCTGGCCGGTGTCGGCAACGACATCGCCCACGACCTGCGAACGCCGCTGACGCGCGCACGTTTGACGCTCGAGCGCGGCCGCACCAACGCGACTACCCTGGAGCAACTCCAGCAGGCCGCCGACAAGGCCATCGCCGGCATCGACCAGTCGCTGTCGATCGTCACGGCGCTGTTGCGGCTCGCCGAGATCGAGAACAGCCGCCGGTCATCCGCATTCGGCGACGTTGCACTCGGCGAGATGTTGCGCGAAGTCTGCGACATGTATGAGCCGATTGCCGAAGACAAGCAGGTTGCCCTCAGCGTCAACATACCAGCCGCGCTATCCGTGCGCGGCGACCGGGATTTGCTGCTGGAAGCAGTCGCCAACCTCGTCGATAACGCGATCAAGTTCACGCCTCGGAACGGAAGCGTGGAGCTCGAGCTTATGCGCGGCGAAGGGGAGACCATCCTGCGGGTGAGGGATACGGGTCCGGGGATCAGCGCGGAAGAACACGAAGCCGTGCTGCGGCGGTTCTATCGCTCGGACAAGATCCGCAATACGCCCGGTGTCGGCCTCGGACTCAACCTGGTTTCGGCGATCGTAAAGCTGCATGGATTTCGCCTGATCATCCACCCCGGCCCGGGAGGCCGGGTGGAGATCGTTTGCCCCGATGAGCAAGGCGGTCGGACATAGGATCGCTGCCCGTCACCGTTACCCATGCCGGCGGCCGTCGTGCTCGGCGCGGGATGCGTGGTGGACGCGCCGATGATGCCAGACGGTGGGACCGGTCATGCCGCTGTCTCGTTCGTTATAGGCCTGCAGCACCGAGGGCGGCTGCCCTTCCAACCTGTAGGCCGGCGTGGGCGCCCCGCCATTCAGCACATCCAGATTCGGGTAATAGAACGCGAAGGCACCCGGCTCCTGGATGGCTTCCTGCGCGAGGGCTGGTGCCGCCGCCAGCATCGACAGCAATCCCGCGACGGCGATTGTCTTGATTGAGGTCATTGTTCTTCTCCATATGTCGATGCGAGGATTCGCGGGACGCGCAAGCGCGGCCGTGTGCCGCGACGGGCTCCGTCCCTCGAACGTGAACTGCTCGCTTGAAGCTGCATCGCTTGGCGGATGCATGTGGAGATGTAGGGCGGGCGCGACGTCGTCCCACTAAATTGCGTTTTACAAAGCTCAACTGATCTTGTGCGGGGAGGCGGCTGCTTCGAGCTCGCGCGAGCTCGCAGAAAGCTCACTGATCGATGTTTTGCGATCTCGCCCACAACACGATCGCGCGATCTTGAGGCCGGGATCGAAGCGTTCGCGGACGCTAACAGCGAATTTAGATTCCTCAATTCCAATTTAATGGCCGCGTTGCGGTGCTTCTCCTAGGTTCTCCCGTGCCGGACCTGATGGATTTGGAGCCACCCATGAACGCCCACAGCACAAGTTTGATGTCGGACAAGCGGGAGATGTTGACCGCGGACAGATCGCAAGACCTCGTCGGTGAATACGCATCTCTCATCAAGCGATACGCTCTGCTCGAACCGGCACGCGAGCAGCAGCTTGCCCGACGCTGGCAGGATCATCGCGACCGCGCGGCTACCGACGTGCTCGTCACCAGCCATCTCCGGCTCGCCGCGAAGGTCGCGCGCCGCTACCAGAGATACGACCTTCCGCTCGCCGATCTGATCGGCGAGGCCAATCTCGGCCTCGTCATCGCGGCCTCGCATTTCGAGCCTGGCCGTGGCGCCCGGTTTTCGAGCTATGCGCTATGGTGGATCAAGGCAGCGATCCACGATTACATTCTGCGGTCGCGGTCGCTGGTCAAGATCGGGACGACGACGGCCCAGCGAAAGCTGTTCTTCGGCCTGAAGCGCGCCATGCGCAAGTTCGGAGGCGATAGGGAAGGGCTCACGCAGGAAGTGGCCGAGGCCGTCGCGCGCGAACTCGCCGTCCCCGTTCGCGAGGTGATGGAGATGCACAGCCGTCTGACCGGAGACCTCTCGCTGAATGTGCCGATCGGCGACGATGGACCGGCCGAATGGGAGGCAATGCTGGTCGATCAGTCGCCGGATGCCGAGGCGATCGTCACCGGTCAGGACGAAAGTACGCAACGGACCAGGGCGCTCCATTCAGCGCTAGATGTGCTGAACGGGCGGGAGCGGCGCGTGTTCGAGGCCCGCCGGATGAGCGAGAATCCACCGAGCCTGGAGGACCTCGGGCGCGAGCTGTCGATCTCCGGCGAGCGCGTGCGGCAGATCGAAACGCTGGCGTTCGAAAAGGTCAGGCGTGCGGCGACCAGGCATTTGAGAGCCGCCTCCCTCCCGGCGAGTAAGATGGCGGCTTGAAAGGAAAGAAGCGAGCGACAGCGTTCGCGCCGCTCGCTTCCTTCAGATCGCCCGATCAGCGCACCATGCGCTCGACGGCGATGGCGGTGGCTTCACCGCCGCCGATGCACAGCGCGGCGACGCCGCGTTTCAGATTGCGCGCTTCCAGCGCATGCAGCAGCGTCACGATCAAGCGCGCACCGGTGGCGCCGATCGGATGGCCGAGTGCGCAGGCACCGCCATTGACGTTGAGTTTCTCTGCGGGGATGCCGAGATCCTTCTGCGCCGCCATGGCGACCACGGCAAACGCTTCGTTGATCTCGAACAAATCCACGTCGGAGACCGACCAGCCGACCTTGTCGAGCAGCTTGCGGATGGCCGGGATCGGCGCGGTCGTGAACCATTGCGGCTCCTGGCTGTGGGTGGCGTGGCCCTTGATCTCCGCCAGCACCGGCAATCCCTCGCGATCGGCGAGCGAGAGCTTGGCCAGAACGAGCGCGGTGGCGCCGTCGGCGTTGGCGGAGGAGGCGGCCGGCGTGATGGTGCCGCCCGCGCGGAACGCCGGCTTCAATCCGGGAATCTTGGCAGGGTCCACCTTGAGCGGATGCTCGTCGCTGGCGATGATGCGCGGACCGGCTTTCTCGGCCAGCGTAATCGGCGCGATCTCGGCTTTGAACACGCCGCTCTCCACCGCCCTGCGTGCGCGGGTCAGCGTCTCGATCGCGTAAGCGTCCTGGTCCTTGCGCGTGAATTGATAGGCTTCCGCGGTCGCCTCGCCGAAATCGCCCATCGAGCGTCCGGTCTCGTAGGCGTCTTCCAATCCGTCCATCATCATGTGATCGATGATCCGGTCATGGCCGGCGCGGTAGCCGCCACGCGCTTTCGCGAGCAGGTAGGGCGCATTGCTCATGCTCTCCATGCCGCCGGACAGTACGATGTTGGCGGAGCCGGCGTTGATGATGTCGTGGGCCAGCATGGTCGCCTTCATGCCGGAGCCGCAGACCTTGTTGACGGTGGTGGCGCCGGTGGCGTCGGGCAGGCCCGCGCCGCGCGCGGCCTGTCGCGCCGGGGCCTGGCCCTGTCCGGCCGGCAGCACATTGCCCATGAAGACCTCATCGATGCGTTCCGGCGCGAGTTGCGCCCGCTCCAGCGCCGCGCCGATCACGTGAGCCCCGAGTTTGTGCGCGCTGAAGGGAGACAGTTCGCCCATGAAGCGGCCAAGCGGCGTGCGGGCGGCGGAAAGGATAATGACGGGATCGGTGGCTGCGGACATGACGGGTTCTCCTGTTCGGTTACGGGTTATTGTATGATGATAATCATATATTACGTCATTGCAAAGAGGTGCCGCCCGTCGCGGGGGGCGCGATCCATCTGAAAAGTTCCTCGAAAGTTCTTTGCGGGATACGGCCGGGAGCGGCCGCTTTCCGATCCTGAGAGGTTGCCGGTCTCCGCGACACACGGTAGCGCCGGTGAACGCAGGCGTGTTGGCTCCCTCCGATCGGATGTTGAGCCTCGCGGCGTCGAAAGGGTTAACACCAATGATCCCCGCACCTGCGCCGATGGCGTTCAGTCCGGGAACTTGATCGATGCTATGCTTTGCCCTGCAAGAAGAAGCCACTCGAAACTGAGCCTCGGTGAATGCCAGCCCCCCGTCCGATGGCGACCCCGGAACAGTCCCCCTGTGGCCGGGGCCTCTTTTGGCGCGAAAGCTTCCCCGGTCAGAATAGCGTTTGCCGAGCTGTGCGGATTGCATGGCGAAGCTTGGGCGAGTTGCGGAAAATCAATACCGCGCTGTTGGCCGCAATCGAACCGGCGAGCGGACCGTCGGTGAGGAAGTGGCGCATTGGCGGGCCATACCGGACCGGCAGGCCTCGGACGATTCGATCTCAGCGTAGGGCGGGATAATGAATGCCGCAAAAGCGCGTGGCCCCAGAACCGGACCCCGTAAAGGGGCATCGGATCAACAGCCTGCGCTGCCTGCAGGGACCCGTGTCAGGACGAGTGCGCTCGGAGCGATGCGATGCCCAAATCTTGCCGGCCGGGAAGCGGTTGTCGTCGGCTCGGGTCGTTATCGCAGCACCGTCCGCGTCATGTTCGACGGCTTCAAGTCGCCGACATCGCTGCATGGCAGCTACATCGAACCCGTGGTGGAGGAAGAAGGTTCTTCCACCCAGGCCAGCGCGGTACGCCCGGACGCCGGCTCTACCCGACCGGGAGAAGCCGGCGTCCACGTACGGGGTCGGCGATTTCGTTGAGGCACCAGGTTCCGTCCGGCTGGAACTCTCCTGGCCGCAAACCGTTGATTTGCCGGCGGGCGAATTTGCGTCTTTCGATCCCGCATCTGCTTCCATGTTCTGTCGAGGTGTCGCCTGCTGCGAAGCTCATCCATCCTCGTCCCGGGTAAGACCGTCTGGAGAAGGTGCAAGGCAAGGCGGCTGGCAATTCTCAACGACGCGGCCGCGTATTTCGCCACTCTGCGGGAAGCGCTGCTGCGCGCGACGCGGCAGGTCTACATCATCGGTTGGGACATCCACAGCCAGACCCGCTTTGTCGGGCCTTCCGGCCATGCGGAGGACGGCTATCCCGAACAACTCGGGGCGTTTCTCAAGGCGCTGCTGAGAGAGCGGCCCGACCTGCGCATCAACATCCTGAGCTGGAATTTTCCGGCGCTGTACGCGGCGGAGCGGGAGTGGAATTCCGCCGCCAAATTCACCCTGGACGCATCGGACCGGCTCCGTTTCTGCTTCGATTCCAGTCTTCCCCTGGGCTCGGCGCAGCATCAGAAAATCGTCGTCATCGACGGCGCGCTGGCGTTTTCCGGCGGTCTCGACCTGACGATCCGGCGCTGGGACACCAGCGAGCACAAAATCCATCACCCGCTACGGGCCGATCCCGACGGCAAGCCGTATCCGCCGTTTCACGACGTGCAATGCATGGTGGATGGCGAAGCCGCGGCCAGCCTGACGGAAGTGGTGGAGAACAGATGGCGGGCCGCCGGCTGCACGGTCGAAACCTCGGAGGGTGTCGCTGATGACCGCTGGCCGGCCTCGGTGCCGGTGCAGTGCCGGGGCATGACGGTCGGCATCGCGCGGACCGAGATCGCAACCGCAAGCGATGCCGGCGTCAACGAGGTCGCGCGGTTGTTCGAGGCCTCGATCAATGTGGCTGATCGTTTCATCTATATCGAGAATCAGTTTACCAGCGCCGCCGACATCGCGCGCCTGTTGGCGCAGCGGATGCTCGACGTGCCGCAGCTTCGCGTCCTGATCGTGACGCCGAAGATGCATTCGTCCTGGTTCGAATCGCAGGCGATGCAGAGCGGCCGCGGCGGATTCATCGCGCCGTTTGTGGCGGCCGGCGTCATGGACCGGATCCGCTTTCTCTATCCATCGACGCAGGATGGGGGCGAAGCCGCCGCCGTCATGGTGCACAGCAAGGTGATGATCGTCGACGACCGCATCCTGCGCGTCGGTTCGGCCAATCTCAACAATCGCTCGATGGGGGCCGACACCGAATGCGACCTTGCGTTCGAGGCGACGTCCGAGGCGCATCGCAAATGTATCGAAAGGATCCGCCGTCAACTGATCGGTCATTTCTGCGGCGTCGATGAGGAGGAGATCGCAAGCAACGAGGCCGATCTCCTTGGATATCTCGATCGCCTGGGCGAAGGCGGCGGCGCGAAATCGCTTCAGCCGATCGATCCGGCCGCGACCGCCGGCAGCATGGCGACCATGGTGCAGCCGGTCGCCGATCCCAGGGAGCCGCTTCATCTCGACCGTGCCGCGACGCGCATGTGGACGCCGAGAACGATCTTGGCCGTAACCGGACTGGCCGCGGCGCTCGCCGGCCTGGCGTTGATCTGGCAGTACACGCCGTTGCGCGATTTCACCGATGTCGGCTTCGTCTCCTCGGTCATTTCGCAGCCCGCGCGCTCGCAATTCGCGCCGCTGTTTGCGATTGCCGCCTTCGTCGTCGGCGGGCTGGTGGTGTTTCCGGTGCTGGTCTTGATCGCAGCAACATCGGCGGCGCTCGGGCCGTGGCTGGGGTTCTTCAGCGCCGGCGTCGGCGTGCTGCTTAGCGCGCTCACGCTGTTTTCGATCGGCCGTGTGCTGGGCCAGGCGCGGCTGCAGCGGCTGCTCGGCCGCCGGGCTGCAAGGGTGCAGGGCCGCATCATCGGCAAGGGGGTCGTCGCTGTCGCCATGATCCGGATGGTGCCGATCGCCCCGTTCTCGATCGTGAACGTCGTGGCGGGCGCCAGCAAGCTCAGCCTGCGCGATTTTCTGCTCGGCACCGCGCTGGGCATGGCGCCGGGGATCGCGGTGATGGCCGCGCTCGGTGCGCAGATCGCAGATCTCGCCCGGAATGCCTCGTGGGCGAATGCGCTGCTGCTGGCACTGGCGATTCTGGCCTGGATCGCGCTGTGCCTTGGCGTGCAGTTCCTGGTAACGTGGATGGCGGGACGACGAACGTGACGGCTACGCTGCGCATCATGACGTGGAACGTCCACGGCACCTTCAACCTCAATCCGAAGTTCGATGTGGACGGCGTTTGTTCGGTGATCCGGCACTGGTCGCCTGACGTGGTGGCGCTGCAGGAGGTCGATTCGCGCGGGCGCACCGACGATCCCTTCGTTCAATTGGCGAAGGCCGTCGGAGACCACCGCATCGATGCCCGCTCGATCATCACCAAGGACGGCGATTACGGCCAGGCGCTGTTGAGCCGCTGGCCCTTCGTCGAACCACCGACGGTGATCGACGTGTCATATCGGGAACGCGAGCCCCGCCGGGCCATTGCCGCGCGCATATTGTCGGACTTCGGCGAGCTGAAGGTCATTGCCACCCATCTCGGCCTGAGCATCCATGAACGGCACGCCCAGGCGCATGCTTTGATCGACCTGGTGCAGCCGACGCGAACAATCGTGCTCGGCGATTTCAACGACTGGTTCTGGGTGAAGTCGGTGCGGGGCGTGCTGGCGCGGATCTGCCCGGTCCGGACCCGGCTGCGGACGTTTCCCGCAAGATTGCCGATGATGCGGCTGGACCGGATCTATGCCTCGCGCGATCTGATCATCCGCTCGGCCTGGACCGATCGCAAGGCCCGCGCCTATTCGGACCATCTGCCCGTGATCGCCGACGTCATGTTTCCGGACTAGAGCATGATCCGGAAAAGTGTGTAGCGGTTTTCCCTTGCGACAAATGCGAACGCGTTTGCGCGGAGATCATGCTCAAACAAAAAGATGGAGCGGGATGACGATTCGAAGAAAAGTCATCCCGCTTTAAGTGACATCAGGCGGGCTTGGCCGGATGCTGCGTTCTCGGATGGCGCTCATGCAACAGCCTCGCCAGATCGTGACGCAGCTCGGACCGGTCGCGCATGGCGGTCTCGAACAGCGCTTCCTGGATGTCGCGCGGCATGTCACCCCAGACCGCCATCGCGGCCTCGCCGAGCAAAGATGCAAAGGTCTGTTCGCTGGTCATGTCGATCCTCCCGACTTTCGACGTTTGACCGGAACGAAGGTTCCCATCGGTTGCCATCAATCCCGTTTGGTCCAGTGACTCACGGACCGACCGCCAGTCCGAGCCGGCCGACGCCAGGCAGTTTCAACGCGGGGCGGCGGATGTCGAAGCCGAGCACGCCGCCGAAGAAATTGAGCTCGACCCCTTCGATCCATCCGATCGTCAGCCCGAGATAGCCTCCGAGCGAAGCAAACACGCCGGTGCGCGACGGCGTGAGGCCGACCCAATCGCCATGATAAGGGTAATCCTTTCCGATCGCCGTCGGCGGCAACACCGCTTCGAGTTCCGGAACGGCATTCAGGATCGCCTGGACGAAGGTGTTGGAGTTCGGACCGGGCCAGGCGCTGTAATCCCCATAGGCGCGAAACCGGTAGGTCTCGATCACCGAGCGGATTTTGGGAATGAGTTCTTCCGCCTTCGGACCATCGACGCTGACGACCGTTTCGGGGATCGCGCCGAACCAGCGTCCATCGGCCTGGAATCCGTCGATCCGGATCGGCTCGCCCCAGGCCGTGTAATCATAGCGGCTGTAACGGCTGGCGCCGCGTTCCTTCACGACGATCCAGGTGTGAACCGCGAATATCCCGCGCCAGCGCACGGTCCTTGCCGCGAAAACCCTGATGACGGCGTCCGCATGCTCGGAGGCCTTGGGAAGCAGCCCGGCGCTCGAACGGTCGGCCGTCTGCCAGTTCTCGCGCCGCTCGCCGAGCAGATATTTCACGGCGGAAACAGCCACGGGAACGAGCATGAGCAGAAGAAAAATGACCAGGTATCTCTTCACGGCGGGGATCAGTTGGAGCGGATTGCAGGCTCTTGATGTAGGCGTTCCAATCCTGATTTCCAGTTCAGCCCTGCAAGGGTGGCAAAGGCGGGGTCAAAAATGCAGGAAGCCCAGGGCGACAAGCAGAGCGAAGGTCACGGCTGCCGAAAGCAGCAGCGAACCGAGACATCCCAGCCGGTTCGAGAAAAACAGGAACATTTGGTTGCCTGTTTATGATTTCGCTTCCCCGATCGTGTCCGCCATCGCCGCGCCGCGGCGACCCAGCGGCTTGTTTCCGCCCTCGGTGCTGTCGACCGCGGTCTGATGCTCGATCTCCGAATTGAGTTCAGCGCCGAACAACACGACGATCGTTGACATCCACATCCACATCATGAGCCCGATCGCGGCGCCGAGCGAGCCGTAGGTTGCGTCGTAATTAGCATAATTGGCCAGATAGAATGACAGCAAAGCCGATCCGGCGAGCCACGCGAGCGTTGCAAGCACGCTGCCGACGCTCAGCCAGCGCCATTGCGCCGCGCGGCGGCTGGGTCCGAACCGATAGAGCACGGCGAGGCCCACAAGCATGGTCAGGACCAGAACGGGCCACCGTCCGAACCGGAACAGCGCATCGGTGACGACCCCGAGCCCGATGGTGGATAGAACGATCGGGAGTGCGACCACGGAGCCGATGGCGAGGAGTGCAGCGACCAGCCCGCCGAAGGTGAAGGCGAGGGAAATCGCGTTGAGCTTGAAGAAACCACGCTTCTCGTCCTCGTCATAGACGACATTGAGCGCATCCATGATGGCCTTCAGCCCGCCATTGGCGCTCCACACGGCAAGCAGGAAGGAGAACAGAAAGGCCAGTCCCAGCCTGACCTCACCCTGAGCCAGGACCCGGCCGACCTGATCCCTGACGATGCCGAGAGCGCCTTCCGGCAAGATGCCCGCAAGCATCGTCATGTGTTCGTTGATCGTGCTTGCATCGGCGAAAAGTGCATAGGAGGAGACGAGGGCGGTTATCGCCGGGAACAGTGCGAGCAGCCCATAGAAGACGACGCCGGCGGCGACAGCGAGAAGGCGGTCTTCGCCGACCTGCTGGTAGGTTCGGATCAGGATATCCTTCCATCCCCTCCAGGGAATTTGCCATGGCGACACCGAGCGGCGGCCGCGGCCCTGATCGCCTGAACCTGCTGAAGCGTCCGGTTCGCGCCGCGCCGGTTCGGAGCTCGTGTCGTGCAGGTAGCTCACATTGCTCATGCCGGACCATCCCGCGTCTCTACGTATTAATGCGCGGGGAGCAGTGACGTTCCTCCGGTCACGTCACGACGGGCAGGCGGCTATGCCGCAGCGATGACGGCGATCGACTATCGCCCCCAGCGCAACACCACGGGATCGAGCTGGCGGGCGATTTCAACGAGACCCGCGCGCGCAGCCGGATGAACCCTTTGCAAGGGATGACGAACCGCGTCCGAGCCGATCACGCCGCCTTCCTTCATCAGGATTTTTGCGGCCTGCAAGCCGCACTGGCGGTTCTCGTAATTGATCAGCGGCAGCCAGCGGGCATAGGCCGCCATCGCCTCACTGCGGCGTCCCGCGAGATAGGGATCGATGATCTGCCTGATACCGTCAGGATAGCCGCCGCCGGTCATGGCGCCGGTCGCCCCGGCGTCGAGATCGGCCATCAGCGTGATGGCTTCCTCGCCGTCCCAGGGCCCTTCGATGCTGTCGCTGCCGGCTGCAATGAGATCGCGCAGCTTTGCCGCCGCCATCGGCACCTCGATCTTGAAATAGCTGACGTTCGGAATTTCCCGCGCCATCCGCGAGAGCAGATCGACCGACAGTGGCGTCCCGGCAACCGGCGCATCCTGGATCATGATCGGGATATTGATCGCGTCGGACACGGTGCGATAGAAGTCGAAGATCGCCTTTTCCGGCACGCGGAAAGTGGCGCCGTGATAGGGCGGCATGATCATCACCATCGCCGCGCCCGCCTCCTGCGCCTGGCGGCTGCGCTCGGCGCAGATGCGCGAGCCGAAATGCGTCGTCGTCACGATGACAGGCACGCGGCCGGCGACGTGCTTGAGCACCGCGACCATCACCTGTTCGCGCTCGGCATCGGTCAGCACGAACTGCTCGGAGAAATTGGCCAGGATGCACAGCCCGTTGGAGCCGGCGTCGATCATGAAATCGATGCAGCGCCGTTGCCCCTCAAGATCGAGCTCCCCCCGCTCGTCGAAAATGGTCGGAGCGACGGGGAAGACGCCGCGATAGGGCCGTTTTGCAGTCGAGGTCATCTGGGGATGTTCCGTTCGGAGAAGATCAGTGATTGTATGGTCCTCCAATTCATTCATCAACATGCTAGAAGGCCCGGAACAACCGGCAGGCCAGACATAAGGAAAGATCGATGGGGGGAGTTCTGGACGGCGTTCGCGTCCTCGATTTCGGGCGCTATATCGCGGGGCCGTATTGCGCGACGCTGCTGGCGGAATTCGGCGCGGAGGTCATTCGCGTCGAAAAGCGCGACGGCAGCGAGGATCGTTTTGTCGCGCCGGTCGGCGAAGGCGGCGAGGGCGCGCTGTTCCTGCAGGTCAACCGCAACAAGAAATGCATCACGCTCGATCCGATGAAGCCGGAGGGGCAGGAGGTGATGCGCCGGCTGGTCGCTACATCAGATGTCGTCGTCGCCAACCTGCCGCCGCAGACGCTGCGGGCGATGAAGCTCGATTATGAATCGCTGAAGGCGATCAAGCCGGACATCATCCTGACGACGGCAACCGCGTTCGGTAACCCCGGGCCGTGGTCCGACCGCGTCGGCTTCGATGGCGTCGGCCAGGTGATGTCGGGCGCGGTGTACATGACGGGCAAGGGCGATCCGCCGTACCGGGCCGCCGTGAACTGGGTCGATTTCGGAACCGCGCTGCATTGCGCCTTCGGCACGCTCGCCGCTTTGATCGAGCGCGGCAAATCCGGGCGCGGCCAGATCGTCGAGGGCGCGCTGCTCGCGACCGCGCTGTCCTTCACCAACGCGACGCTGATCGAGCAGGCGGTGATATCGGCCAACCGCGTGCCATCAGGCAATCTCGGCCAGACCGCGGCGCCCGCTGACATCTACCGCACCAGGGATGGCTGGGTGCTGTGCCAGGTCACCGGTCACCCGCTGTTTATCCGCTGGGCCCGATTGATGGGTGAGGAGGATCAATGGCTGAACGATCCGCGTTTTGCTGACGACATCAAGCGCGGCGATAACGGCCCCGTCATCAGCGAACGGATGGCGCGCTGGTGCGCCGAGCGCACCACGCAGGAAGCCGTCGACACGCTCGGCAAATCAATGATTCCGGCCGGTCCGGTGCTGAGCCCGCAGCAGGCGCTGGAGCATCCGCATATCCGCGCGACCGGCTTCATGCAGGACGTCGACTATCCCGGTTTGCCGAACCCCGCGCCGACGATGCGCGCCGCAGTGCGGCTGTCGGAAACGCCGGGCGAAATCGTCACGCGGCCACCGACGCTCGGTGAGCATACCGACCGCGTGCTGGCCGATATCGGCTACGACGCGGATGCCATCGCCGCGCTTCGCAGCAACGGGATCATCTAGATGCAGCGGCCGACGACCCGGCGCCTTGCTGGTTGCCGCCAGGCGGTTCTTCGCCTGACCGGCGCCCGGTCGTCCGCGCCATGACACTCCTCTCCATACCGTCCAATCCCGTTCCGGAGGGCGCGCATGCCGGAACGATCGGGGCGTCGGATGGCACTGCGTTGCGCTTTGCGCGCTGGGCGGCGCCGGCCACCGGCCGGGGAACCGTCTGTGTCTTCACCGGGCGCAGCGAGTGCATCGAGAAGTATTTCGAGACGGTGCAGGATCTGCGCAGCCGCGGTTATGCGGTAGCGATGATCGACTGGCGCGGGCAGGGGCATTCCGCGCGCCGGTTGAGTAACCCGTTCAAGGGCCATGTGCAGAGTTTTTCGGAGTACCAGACCGACGTGGCGGCCTTCGTCAAGCAGGTGGTGCTGCCGGATTGTCCGCCCCCCTATTTTGCACTGGCGCATTCGATGGGCGGCGCGGTGATGCTGCACGTCGCGCATGCCGGCATCGAAGTGTTCGAACGCTTCGTGCTCTGCTCGCCGATGGTCGACCTGCCGGCTCCGCGCACGTCGCTGCCGATGCGCGGCCTGATGCGCATGCTGCGCGCGGCCGGAATGGGCGAGCGGTTTATTCCGGGCGGGAACAGCGAGCTGACCAAGCCGTCGCATTTTCCCGGCAATCCCCTGACCTCGGATCCCCGCCGCTATGCCCGCAACGCGGCCATCCTGCAGGCCGATCCGACGCTCGGGATTGCATCGCCGACCGTGGCGTGGCTCGACGCGGCCTTTGCGGCGATGGCCGAGTTTCGCTCGCCGGAGTTTGCTCGCGGGATTCGTCAGCCCGTCCTGATGCTCGCGGCAGGCGACGACGCCGTCGTATCCAGCCCTGCCATCGCGGCGTTTGCGCGCCGTCTGTCGGCGGGATCGCATCGCCTGATCGCGGGCGCGAAGCACGAAATCCTGCAGGAAGACGACCGCTATCGCGACCAGCTATGGGCCGCGTTCGATGCGTTCATGCCGGGCTAGGTCGTGCACTCGTTAGCGCGCAGCCAAATTCGGACTGAAGCGCCACGAATTTACTTCCGCTTTCCGCGCACAGCGTACATGATCGGACTTGCTGCTGGCTCGATCCGTCGCGAATGACCCACAACGGACTTTGCAAACAGGCAACTCGGAGCCAGCCCCTATCAAATGCACTCAGTTGACCTGATCCGATGGTCGCTGAGGGATTGACGTGCAGCGGCGGGAATTTCTTTGTGTCTTGGGTGTTGCGTCGGTCGCGTGGCCGCACGCCAAGCGAGCACAGGAGGGCCTGGAATGAGGAAGACATTTTCTGCATTTGTCGCCGTCACAACGATTGCCGGTTCGCTCGCCACAACGCCCGCAAGCGCACAGCGTGGCGTCGCCCCAGGCGTCGCAGCTCCGGACCGCTATTGGCCCGCCCCCTACGGAGCAGGTCCCGGGCCATACGATGATTTTGGCAGTTGCGAATGGGTGACGCAGCGTTTCTGGAACGGCAATAGCTGGCGGGTCCGCCGGGTGCGGGTCTGCGGCTGATCCGCGATGGCAGCGAGATTTGCGCGGCCATAGCACCATCGACATCAAGCGGAGGCCGTCGAAATGACCGGGACCGTAAAGCGCAAGGCCGAAGAGCACTGCAGCGATGAACGATCCATCCCGGCGAACTCGATGAGTCCGTTTGTGGCACGTCGCGTTATTTGGTTGCGATGCGGAATTTGGTCGCTGTCCGGACGGTGGCGGACATCGATCAAGCAAAGCCGATCAAGCTCGATTTGTGGGTACGCACCCTGGCTCGAACGAACGTCGTCGTTATCGCGGTAGCGAACGGAAATCGTCCGGTCTCGACGCTCGGAACGCTTGTCACGGTGGAGTTCCAGACCGTATCGTGACATCGCGGAGCGGCGGCGCGCGGCGTCACGGCCGAGGCGGGATCGGGGTTTTGCATGGGGTCGCAGGTAAGCTTGCCGCTCTGGGTCGTCGTGCTGATGGCGGTCTTCGCGATCCTGGCGACGCTGGATCGTATCCTGATTCCCAGCGTGCGTTGGGCGCTGCGCCGCCGCGCCAATCGCGCCATTGAGGAGCTCAACACCAAACTGAAGCTTCGCATTCAGCCGTTCAAGCTGACCGAGCGCCAGGTGCTGATCGATCGCCTGGTGTTCGACCCGGAAGTGTTGCGGGCGGCCGAGGAATATTCGCTCCAGACCGGCGTGCCGAACGAAGTCGCGATGGAGAAGGTGAGGCGCTACGCCCGCGAGATCGTTCCGGCGTTCAGCGCCTATGCCTATTTTCGCGTCGGGACGCGGATCGCGCGCGCCGTGTCCCATATGCTGTACCGGGTGCGGATCGGCGTCCGTAACGACGAGGCGCTGGCGGCCGTCGATCCCGCTTCGTCCGTGATCTTCGTCATCAACCATCGCTCCAACATGGATTACGTGCTGGTGACCTATGTCGCCTCGACCTCGTCGGCGCTGAGCTACGCCGTCGGCGAATGGGCCAAGGTGTGGGGCCTCAGCAATCTGATCCGCTCGATGGGCGCCTATTTCATCGCGCGCGATTCCGGCGAGGCGCTCTATCGCAAGGTGCTGTCGCGCTATGTACACATGGCGACCGCCGCCGGTGTCACGCAGGCGGTTTTCCCGGAGGGCGGGCTCAGTCGCGACGGCAAGCTGCGTCCGCCGAAATTCGGGCTGCTGAGCTACATGGTAGCGGACTTCGATCCGCACGGACCGCGCGATGTGGTGTTCATCCCGGTTGCCGTCAACTACGACCGCGTGCTGGAAGACCGCATGCTGACCTCGGCGGCCAATACCGAGCCAGGGAAGAAGCCGGTGTTCGGCTTCAACGCGGCGGTCTTTGCACGCCATTTCTTCCGCCATCTCTGGCTGGCCATGCGCGGCGAGTGGTATCGCTTCGGCTATACCTGCGTCAGTTTCGGCGAGCCGGTGTCGCTGCGAAATTATGTCGAGGCCAGGAAGATCGACTTTCGCGTTCTCGCGGCCGAGCCGCGCCGTATCGAGGTCGAACGGCTCGGCAACGAGTTGATGGAGGCCGTTGGCCGCGTGGTGCCGGCGCTGCCCGTCTCGCTGGTCTCGACCGCCATCCTTGCGGCCGGCGATCAGCCGCTGACGCTGCTCGAAATCAAGGGCCGCGTATCGGCGCTGATCGGCGAGCTCGAGCGCCTCGGAACCTACGTTCACATCCCGCGCGCCGACCGCGATTACGCGATCTCCGTCGGCTTGCGGATGCTGACGCTGCGCCATCTCGTGATCGAGACCGATGACACCTACCGCGTCAACCCGAAGGAGATGGTGCTGCTGCACTACTATGCGAACGCGATCGTCCATCTGTTCAGGGATGAGGATACGGATATCGGTAGCGATGTCGCTGCGCGGTGGACCGAGAGGGTTGCTCCGTAGCTCCGTAGGGTGGGCAAAGGCGCGTAACCGACGTGCCCACCATCTATCATCGATCGGGCTGCTTGACGGTGGGCACGCTTCGCTTTGCCCACCCTACGGCTGCACGGGGTATGACGGCCCGAGGCCTTCCTTGCAAAAGCTTGAAGTTTAAAATATATGCTGGACCATCATCCTGGAGGCCTGACCGATGTCTCAATTGTCGCGTTCCTCCCATGCGCTCGTCACCGGTGGCGGGCGGGGCATTGGCCTTGCGATATCGGCGGCGCTGTCGAAGGCCGGTGCTACGGTAACGGTGCTCGGCCGCAACAGCGCGACGCTCGATGAAGCCGTCGCATCCGGCGCGGCGCAGTTCGCGGCCGTAGCCGACGTCGCTGATCAGGCGTCGGTCAAATCGGCCGTTGCGGAAGCCGCCGCGCGGCAGCCGATCGATATCCTGATTGCCAATGCGGGCACGGCGGAGTCCGCGCCCTTCGGCCGTTCCGATGCGGCGTTGTTCCAGCGGATGATGGACGTTAATTTCATGGGCGTGGTCCACGCCACGCAAGCGGTATTGCCCGGGATGGTGGAACGCCGCCACGGGCGGATCATCGCCGTCGCGTCTACCGCCGGTCTCAAGGGCTACGCCTATGTCTCGGCCTACAGCGCGGCGAAACATGCCGTGATCGGTCTTGTCCGTTCGCTGGCTCTGGAGACGGCGAAGAGCGGTGTGACCGTCAACGCGGTTTGCCCCGGCTTCACCGAAACCGACCTGCTGGAAGGCTCGATCGACAACATCATCAAGAAGACCGGCCGCAGCCGGGAGCAGGCGGTCGCCGAATTGGCAAAGCACAATCCGCAAGGACGCCTCGTCGCGCCGTCGGAAGTCGCGGACGCCGTGCTCTGGCTGTGCGGCGAGGGCGCCGGCGCCATCACAGGACAATCGATCGCCGTTGCCGGCGGCGAGGTCTGATCCAACAACAATGCACTTCAGGGAGATCCCATGAGCAAGCCCGCAAACCCCGTCACGCTGCCGCTGGCGGATTATTCGCCAAAACATTTTCTGCTCGCCGTCGTCGATCGCGTCGCCACCGTGACGCTCAATCGTCCCGAGCGCAAGAATCCGCTGACCTTCGAAAGCTATCGCGAGCTCACCGATTTCTTCCGCGCCTGCGCGATGGATGACGAGGTCAAGACCGTGGTCGTCACGGGCGCGGGTGGCAATTTCTCGTCCGGCGGCGATGTGTTCGAAATCATCGGCCCCTTGATCCAGATGGATACCAAGGGCCTCACCGCCTTTACGCGCATGACCGGCGACCTCGTGAAGGCAATGCGGGCCTGTCCGCAGCCGATCGTGGCTGCGGTAGAAGGCATCTGCGCCGGTGCGGGCGCGATCATCGCGATGGCGTCCGACCTGCGGCTGGCTGCCACCGGCGCCAAGGTCGCGTTCCTGTTCAACAAGGTCGGGCTCGCCGGCTGCGACATGGGCGCCTGCGCGATCCTGCCGCGCATCATCGGGCAATCGCGCGCATCGGAACTGCTCTATACAGGCCGCTTCATGACCGCGGAGGAGGGCGAGAAGTGGGGCTTCTTCTCCAGGATCGTCACGGCGGAACAGGTGCTGCCGCAGGCGCAGTTGCTGGGCAAGCAGATCGCGGAAGGACCGACTTTCGCCAACACCATGACCAAGCGTATGCTGGCGATGGAATGGGCGATGTCGGTGGAAGAGGCGATCGAGGCTGAAGCGGTGGCCCAGGCGCTCTGCATGACCACGGAAGATTTCAATCGTGCGTTCGAGGCGTTTTCGAACAAGCGGACCCCCGTGTTCGAGGGGAATTGAGGCCGTAGGACTGTAGCCCGGGTGAGCGCAGCGATACCCGGGGACCGCTGTTCCCGCATATCGCTCCGCTCATGCGGGCTACGAACTCCACCCGGGCCACGAACAGCCCCTTGCCAAAAATTATTTTAGGCTTAAAGTAATTTCCGGACGAGCCCGACAGCCTGTTTCGGAGGCGGCAGATGAAGATCGCGATTATCGGCGGCGGACCGGCCGGTCTCTACGCCGCGATCCTCTTGAAGAAGCAGCGGCCCCAGGCCGAGATCACGGTCTATGAGCGCAACCGCGCCGACGACACGTTCGGCTTCGGCGTGGTGTTCTCCGATGCAACGCTCGACAATTTCGAGAAATACGATCCGCCGAGCTATCGCCGCATCACCGAGGAGTTCGCCTATTGGGACGACATCGCGGTGCATTTCCGCGGTACCGTCCATCGCGTCGGCGGCAACGGCTTTTGCGGCTGCTCGCGCCGCACGCTGCTGCTGATCCTGCAGGAGCGCGCCCGCGAACTCGGCGTGACGCTGTTGTTCGAAACCGACATCGATGACGAAGCCCGCTTTGCCGATACCGATCTGATCGTGCTCGCCGACGGCATCAACAGCCGCTTCCGCGACAAGCACATCGAGCATTTCCAGCCGCAGATCGACCTGCGCTCCAACAAGTTCGCCTGGATGGGCTCGACCCGGCCGCTCGACGCCTTCACCTTCATCTTCCAGGAGACCGAGTGGGGCCCGTTCATCGCGCACGCCTATCAGTACGAGGCGGGACGCTCGACCTGGATTTTCGAGACCGATGCGGAAACGTTCAAGCGTGCGGGGCTCGAAGGCCTGGATGAACAGCAATCCGCCGACCGGATGGCTGACATTTTCGACTGGTTCCTCGACGGCCACCCGCTGCTGATCAACCGCTCGATGTGGCGCAATTTCCCGATGATCCGCAGCCAGCGCTGGGTCAAGGGCAACATGGTGCTGCTGGGCGATGCCAAGGCGACCGCACATTTCTCGATCGGCTCCGGCACCAAGCTTGCGATGGAAGATGCGATTGCGCTGGCCGACGCGATGGCGCAGGCGCCGAATGTCGACGCCGCGTTGCAGACCTACGAGCATGGCCGGCGCGAGGAAGTCGAGAAGACCCAGCACGCTGCCGACGTGTCGCTGGTCTGGTTCGAGCATGTCGACCGTTTCTGGGATTTCGACCCCGTGCAGTTCGCCTTCGGCGTCATGACCCGCGCCAAGGCGATCACCTACGATAACCTCACGCTGCGCGCGCCGGAGTTCGTCCGCGAGGTCGACAAGGCGTTTGCGAAGCAGGTGCGCAGCAAGGGCTTTGACGTCGATCTCGACAATCCCCGAGCGCCGATGTTCCAGCCACTGAAACTGCGCGAGATGGAAGTGGCGAACCGCGCGGTGGTTTCGCCGATGTGCATGTACTCGGCAAGAGAGGGCGTGCCCACTGATTTCCACCTGGTGCACTACGGCTCGCGCGCGATCGGCGGCGCCGGCCTGATCTTCACGGAGATGACCTGCGTCGGCCGCGACGCCCGCATCACGCCTGGCTGTACGGGTTTGTGGAACGACGAGCAGCAGGCCGCCTGGACGCGGATCGTCGATTTCGTCCACGCCAACTCGGCCGCAAAAATCTGCCTGCAGCTTGGCCATGCCGGCCGCAAGGGCGCGACCAAATTGATGTGGGAGGGTATGGACCGGCCACTGGAGCAGGGCGGCTGGGACACGATCTCGGCGTCGCCATTGCCCTATTTCCCGGACAGCCAGGTGCCGCGTGAGATGGATCGCGCGGCGATGGACCACGTCAAGCAGGAGTTCGTGGCGGCCACCTTGCGCGGCGTGGCCTGCGGCTTCGACATGCTGGAACTGCACAGCGCCCATGGCTATCTGCTGGCGAGTTTCATTTCGCCGCTGACCAACCAGCGGACAGACGAATATGGCGGCACGCTCGCCAACCGGTTGCGCTATCCGCTGGAGGTGTTCGAGGCGATGCGCGCGGCGTGGCCGGCGCACAAGCCGATGTCGGTTCGTATCTCCGCGACCGACTGGGCCGCCGGCGGCACCACCGGCGACGACGCGGTCGCGGTGGCACGCGCTTTCGGCGAGGCCGGCGTCGATCTGGTCGATGTCTCCACCGGCCAGACCGTCCGCGACGCGCAGCCGATCTATGGCCGCATGTTCCAGACGCCGTTCTCCGATCAGGTCCGGAACGAGGCCCGGGTCGCGACCATGTGCGTCGGGAACATCACGACCGCGGACCAGGTGAACACAATTCTGGCTGCCGGCCGCGCCGACCTGGTGGCGCTCGGCCGGCCGCATCTGGTCGATCCGTCCTTCACGATGCGGGCCGCGGCCTGGTATGGCGCCGATGTCGCCTGTCCGCCACAATATCTGCCCGGCAAGGAACAAATCTTCCGCAACAGCGTGCGCGACCGGCAGGATTTTGAAGACCTCAAAATTAAGGGTAAGCCGAAAACCCGCGCCGAGTTGAAAGCCGAGGCGACAAAGCCGCTTGCAGCCGAATAGGCCGAATGGCAGGCTCTCTCCGTCACCTCCCTCTCCCCGCAAGCGGGGCGAGGTTGAGGGAAGAGAGTGGAGTAGCGCATGAAAGCGATCATCGTCGGAGGCGGCATCGGAGGCCTCACCACCGCGCTGATGTTGCGCGCCCGCGGCATCGACTGCGAATTGTTCGAACAGTCCGACAGCATCCGCGAACTCGGCGTCGGTATCAACACGCTGCCGCATGCGATCAGGGAATTGACAGGCCTCGGACTGCTGGATCGGCTCGATGCCGCCGCCGTTCGTACCGATCAATTGTACTACCTCAACCGTCATGGCCAGGAAGTCTGGCGCGAGCCGCGTGGCCTCGATGCCGGCCACGACGTGCCGCAATTCTCGGTTCATCGCGGCCGCCTGCAAAGCGTGATTCACCGCGCTGTCGAGGAACGGCTCGGCAACGAAGCCATCCACACCGGCTGCCGTCTCGGCTCCTTCGCACAGCACGAGGGCGGCGTGGTCGCGCACTTCTTCGACCGCAGCGGCGCCCATGTCAAAACTGCGCGCGGCGATATTCTTGTTGGCGCCGACGGCATTCATTCGCGCGTGCGCGAGATGCTGTTTCCGGATGAGGGACCGCCGTGCTGGAACGGACACATGCTGTGGCGCGGCGCGCGCGACTGGCCGGCGTTCCTGACGGGACGCTCGATGATCGTTGCCGGCGGGCTCAACGCCAAGGTCGTGATCTATCCGATCGCGGAAGGATCGAGCCCGTCGAGCCGGCTGACCAACTGGGCCGTCATGGTGAGGATCGGCGACGGTAATGTGTCGCCGCCGCGCCGCGAGGACTGGTCGCGGCCCGGCAAGCGCGAGGAACTGATGCCGCATGTCGAGCGGTTCAAGGTGCCGCATGTCGATGTGCGCAGCCTGATCTCGGCGACCTCGGAATTTTATGAATATCCGTGCTGCGACCGCGATCCGCTGCCGTACTGGACGTCGGGCCGGGTGACGCTGCTCGGCGATGCCGCGCATCCGATGTATCCGGTCGGATCGAACGGTGCCTCGCAGGCGATCCTCGATGCCCGCGCGCTGGCCGACGAGCTGGCGCGATCGGAACATCCGCGTCAGGCGCTGGTAGCCTATGAGAAGAAGCGCCTGCCGATGACGGCGGATATCGTGCGCGCCAACCGCCGCGGCGGTCCCGAAGGCGTGATCGACGCGGTCGAACAACTGGCGCCGGATGGGTTCACCGATATCGAGAAGGTGTTGAGCCACGCCCAGCGCGAGGCGATCGTGCGCGGCTATGCCTCCAAGGCCGGTTTTGCGGCACCGCCGCTGGGGCTTGCGGCGGTGAGAGGGTAGGACCAGAAATCGCCGTCATGCCCGGGCTTGTCCCGGGCATCCACGTCTTGACGACGTTGCAGCCCCGTAGCCTGGGTGAGCGCAGCGATACCCGGGACACTGCCGACGCGGGCATCCCGGATGTCGCTTCGCTCATCCGGGCTACAAGTATTCCCTCACGTCCCCGGAGGCGGCGGCAGGAAGTGGATGTTGTGCTCGGCGGCCAGTGCCACCACCGCATCCGGCTTCTGCTCCTTCATGTTGTGGATCGCCCAGAACAGGTCATAGAGCCGCCGCGTCGGCGACACCCAGAACAGCGTCTTCGCCGTGCGGCCGGACTTGTTGAAGATGCCGTGCGGCTTGCCCAACGGCAGCCGCACCAGATCGCCCGGCGAGCCTTGCGTGTCGGCACCGTCGAGGAAGAAGTCGAGCTGGCCTTCCAGGATGTAGAGATATTCGTCCTGGTCGGGATGGATATGCGGCGGCACGAAGGTCTCGGGCGGGAACGTCGCATGCCATGAGAAGGAATGCTCGGTGACGCTCTTCGGCACATAGGTCTGGCCGAGGATGCTCCAGGAAATTCCCTGAATGCCCTCATTGGCGCGGGTGATGCCGGCGATTTCGGTTTTCATCGTCTCGTTCCCTTCTGTTATTTGGCCGCGCAGTCCTTGGCGTAACGGTCGCCGTAGTTGGAAAACACCTTCTCGACGATCTCGGTCTGGAACTTGCCGTCGGGCCGCTTCGCGACCTTGGTCAGATAGAAATTCTGGATCGGATAGCCGTTGACATTGAACTTGAAGTCGCCGCGCAGCGACGTGAATTCGGCCTTTTTCAGCGCCGCTGTGACGGCGTCCTTGTTCTTGAGGTCACCCTTCACCGCCTTCACCGCGCTGTCGATCAGCATCGCCGTGTCGTAACCCTGCATGGCGTAGGTGCCGGGTACGCTGTTGTAGGCAGCTTCATAGGCGGCGACGAACTTCTTGCTCTGCGGATTGTCCATGTCGGGCGCCCAGTTGGCGCCGCCGAACATGCCGACCGCGGCGTCCTGCTGCGCGGGCAGGGTGGATTCGTCGACGGTGAATGCTGACAGCACGGGAATCTTGTCGGCAAGGCCGGCCTGCCGGTATTGCTTGACGAGGCCGACGCCCATGCCGCCCGGCATGAAGGTGAAGAGCGCATCGACCTTGGAGGACGAGATCTTGGTCAGTTCGACCTGGAAATCCAGCGTGCCGAGCGGCGTGTAGCTTTCCTCGGCGATCTCGCCCTTGTAGTCGAGTTTGAATCCGGCCGCCGAGTCCTTGCCGGCCTGATAGTTCGGCACCAGCACATACATGCGCTTGTAGCCGCGGTCCTGCGCGACCTTGCCGAGGATCTCATGCACCTGGTCGTTCTGGTAGGAGGTCACGTAGAAGAACGGGTTGCACTCCTTGCCGGCATAGCTCGACGGCCCCGCGTTCGGGCTGATCAGGAACGTCTTGTTTTCGGTCACCGGCCGGTGGATCGCCTGCAGGATGTTGGAGAAGATCGGCCCCACCACGAAATCGACCTTCTCGCGCTCGAGCAGGCCCTTGACCTTGGTCACGGCGCCATCGGGCTTGAGCTCGTCGTCGACAACGACGACCTCGACGTCCTTGCCGGCCATCTTGCCGCCGAGATCCTTGATGGCGAGTTGGAGGCCGTCGCGGGATTGCTGGCCGAGCACGGCCGCCGGGCCGGACAAGGTCGTGATCACGCCGATCTTGATTTTCTCCTGCGCTGCGGCGGGAGCCGCGGCAACACCCAGCACAACGGCAAGTCCGGTCAGCTTCAACGACTGCTTCATGATTATTCCTCCGTCCGGCCTTGGCGGCCGAAACTCACGCCACACCCAAATGCTTGAAGCGCAGCTTATTCTGACGGCGACGGCACCTGCAAGCAGAACGCTTCCATGCAAGCCATGCGCCAATTGCTTGAAACCTAAAGAAATCTGGGCAATGATCGCAGAGCAGCGTTCTGTTCGGGACCTCCGAACGACCAAGCCGGACAAGATTTGCATCATGATCCTCGATTCAGAGACCAAGGCCGTCGAACTCCCCGAGCATCACGGTGACGAACTCCGGCTGTGGCTTCGCCTGCTGACCTGCACGACCCTGATCGAGGGCGAGGTGCGCAGCCGCCTGCGCGAACGCTTCGATGTCACGCTGCCGCGGTTCGACCTGATGGCCCAGCTCGACAAGGTGCCCGAGGGCATGACGCTATCGGATGTCTCCAAGCGGATGATGGTCTCGAACGGCAACGTCACCGGCCTGGTCGAGCGCCTCGTCGAGTCCGGTCATCTCGACCGCCGCACCTCGGATGCCGATCGCCGCGTCCAGGTGATCCGCCTGACCAAGGCGGGCCGCGCCGAATTCCGCAAGATGGCGGCAGAGCACGAATTATGGATCGCCGACGTGTTCGGCGACCTGACGCCGAAGGATGTTCGCGAATTGATGCGTCTGCTGGCCAAGACCAAGGCGTCAGCGCAGAAATCCGCAAAGGCACGGGCGGGTTGAGGTTGAGGCTAAAGCGCGCAAGTGCGCATGTTCTTGAGATGACGCGCTAGTGCATTCTGCGCAAGGTCGCGGACGGCGTCTCGCCGAATTTGGCGCGGTAGGCGCTGGCCATTCGGCTGAGGTGGGTAAACCCAAGCTCGAAAGCGATGTCGGTGATGTTGTCGTCAGGGCAGGCGGCGGTCAATCGGATATTGAGGTGCGCAAGGCGGATGTCGCGCAGCATCTCCGAAATCGATGTTCCGAAATGCCGCTGGAAGCCGAGCTGTAGCGCGCGGACGCCTACGCCTGCGGCCGCGGCAAGCTGCGTGAGTTCGAGCGGCTCCTCGGCGTTTGCATGCAGGAATTCGCGCGCCCGCCGCAGCGATTGCGGCAGCGCGTCGGCGCGGCCGCCAAACCGGTCGATCGCATCGCTGGCGCTGTGATGCTGGCCGTGTAGCAAACCGCCCAATAGCGTCTCGCGCATATTGGCAGCCACGATCGGTGAGAGCTGCCGTTGCGGCCCGAGACGTTCGGCGAGATCGACGAACTCCAAAATTCGCGACTGAAGAAGCTTGAGTTGAAGCCGACGAATCCCATTTCCGGCAGGTCTGGATTGGCGATGAGACGATAGAGCCGGTACTGCCCGTCGGGATCGACGAGTTTTTCACGGTATGCCTGCGGCAGGAACGGCACGCCCAATTTGTAGCCGATCGCGAGCACGGCAACGTCCGCCTGGACGCGCTGCCCGCCGGTCATCAGAATCGAATTGCCGTCATAGCGCGCGAAGCTGCCTCTGATCGCCTTGATGCGGCCGTCGGCGACCATCGGGAAGAATCCTGGCGTCGCAATCGGCACCGAGCAGTTGACGCCGTCCTCGATCCGCTCCTTCGGCACCATGTCGCATTTGCCGAGCTTGAGCTGCACCTTGAGCAGGCTCTCCAGCCCGCGCCAGTTGGCCCAGACCAACGGCTTTGCCACCGCATGCGCGAAGCGTGACATCGCGCCGATGCCCCAGCTTTTGAACATCTCCTCCTGCGCGCGGATGTAGAGAATGCGTTTGAAATTGACGAGGCCGCCGATGAAATAGGGAATCCGCCACACCGGCTCGCGGTACACCAGCGTCACCTCAGTCGCGCCGGCATTGACTGCATTGACGGCAATGTCCGTCGCCGACTTCGATCCACCGAGCACGACGATCCTGCGGCCCTTGGCGATCTCAGGGTCGTTGTATCTAGAGGAGTGCATGATGCGCCCGCCCTGCGCCGTAAAGGCGTCTTCGCCGGACAGGCTGAGCGTCTGCGGCTCGTTGAACTGCCCGGTGCAAACAGCGACAAAATCGAAATCCGCGTGGCTGGTGCTGCCGTCCGGCCCGCGCAGATCGAGCCGCCAGCCGGGCTTGGCGTCCGGCCGGCGGTCCATCTGCAGCACCGCGGTGTTGAAGCGGATCGCGCCGAGGAGATTATTGTCCTTTGCGTATTCCGTGAGGTAAGCGTGGACCTGCGGACCCTTCGGCCATTCCGGATAGGAATCCGGCATCGCCTTGTCGGTGTAACGATAGAGATCCTTTGGGCTCTGCGTTTGCACCTCGGGATAGGATCGCGCCGGCTCCCAGACGCCGCCGAGATCGCCGCTGCGCTCGATGATCGTGATCTGATGACCGCGCGCGGCGAAGGCCTTTGCAGCCGCCAACCCCGATACGCCGGCGCCGATGATACAAACCTGTTTCCGCCTGATCATGACAAGTCTCCCGCAAGGATTGGCCTGGAATAGATTAATGCGCTACTCGTTCGCCTCGGGCGGCAGAAAATTCACTTCATGCTGCGCCGAGATCCGCACCACCTCTGCGGGGTCGGTGAGATTGTGAAGCTGGTTGAACAGTTCCTCGAGCTTCTGCATCGGCGACACCCAGAACAGCGCACGCGCCGGCTTGTCCGACTTGTTGAAATAGCCATGCGGGATGCCGCGCGGCATCCGGACGAGATCGCCGGCCTTGGCCTGCACCCAGACGCCGTCGAGCTTGAGATCGAGGGTGCCCTCCTGCACCAGGATGAATTCGTCCTGCGTCGGGTGAACGTGCACCGGCACGAACTGGCCGGGCTCGCTGTTGGTCTCAAAGGCAAAGGTGGAATCGGTGATCGCCTTGGGGAAGTAGACCTGACCCAGGATGTTCCAGGTCTTGCCGCCATAGCCGGTGCCGTTGGCGGTGATGCCTTTTTCGAGCGCTGCCATTGTCCATCTCCTCTATCGCGTTGATGTGGTTGCGACGTTCCGAATGGTCCCCGCAGGCTGGATCGGGCCACGGCGACCGTCTAGCCGCAAAACGAATCTGCGGGACGCGCGGCCACGAAATTTTGGATTGCTGCGACGCGGGATGACCGTGTGATCGCACCGGCTGCCTTCCGATCGGGCACCACCGGCCACCAAATCGCCTTTCCAACCTGGCCGCCGGCAGATATTATAGGCTTCAAATAATGCGGAGAGCCGGGCCGTGGCGACGGGCACCAGCATTGTCAGGCATGATCCGGCAGTTCGGCTGGCGGCGTTCAACCGCGTTTCGACCGACAGCGTCGACGCCGCCGCCGACGCGGTCGGACGGATATTCTGCCCGCATCGGCTGACGCCAGAGCACAATGCCTCATCCGAATTCTTTGCGCTGCATAACAGCGCGACATTTGGCGGCCTGTCCGTCAACTACGTCGCCTATGGCGGGTTGGTGTCGATCGACCCCGGCTGTCTCGAGCGCTTCTTCCTGTTGCAGATTCCCGTGCATGGCGCAGCGCGGATCCGAACGGCCTCGCGCGACATCGCAACCAGTCCCGGCGTCTGCGCTTCGCTGTTATCGCCGACGATCCCCACGCGAATGACCTGGGAGGGTAATTGCGCCCAGATCATCGCGCTGGTCGACCGCCGTCTCCTGGAGCAGCGGGCCGCGGCGCTATCGGGCCGGCCGGCGGACGCGGTCGAGTTCGAGCCGGCGATCGATCTCTCCTCCGCAGCCGGCCTGGCACTGCACGGTGTTATGCGCGGACCTCGCGGCGAACTGGCTGGTGCGTTACGCCGATGGCCAGTTGGCGCGTCAGCCTACGCCGAAGGAGATGCAGGACAACATCGAGATGATGCTGCATTTCAGGCGCGTCGAGCGGCCGGCGGCCGGCGTCTATGGCGGGCTGTGCGTCGCGCCCTATCACTTCAAGCATTTCGACGAATTGCTCGCCGATATCGGCGTGTCCGGACGGCGGGCCAATCCGCTGGTGGAGAAATTCACCCCGCCCGATGCCGCGGCCTATGGCCGCTTCCTCGCCGCGGCGCCGGCCTATCGGGCCGCCTGAGGGCCGGTTCCCCGCAGGGGGTAACCCCTGCGGCGGGAAGGCACGATTTCACCCTTGATTCCGCCCTTGCGCTAAATTGTTTTAAGCCTAAAATGATTTGCGAGACGGCGTTGCCGGGCGTCCTCGATATTGATCTCGAGCCTTTCATTGATGGAAGCGAGGGGAGATGAAGATGTCAGGTATAACTCCCAGCCGGACCGCTGGTCGGTCTCTTGGCCCGTCCGGCCATGTCGACGACTTTGCGCGGCGAAACCTGCCGCCGTCAGAGCAATGGCCGGACCTGCTGCTCGATAGGCCCGAGTTTCAATATCCGGAATATCTCAATGCCGCGGTCGAGCTGACCGACCGGATCGTCGAAAAAGGCTGGGGCGACCGGATCGCGCTGATCGGCAACGGCCGCCAGCGCACCTACAAGGAACTGGCCGACTGGTCCAACCGCCTGGCGCATGCGCTGGTGGAGAATTACGGCGTCAAGCCCGGCAACCGCGTCCTGATCCGTTCCGGCAACAATCCCGCGCTGGTCGCGGCATGGCTCGCGGCCACCAAGGCCGGTGCCGTCGTCGTCAACACCATGCCGATGCTGCGCGCCGGTGAATTGAGCAAGATCGTCGACAAGGCGGAGATTGCGCTGGCACTGACCGACAGCCGCATTGCCGACGAACTGGTCGCCTGCGCGAAGACCAGCCGCTTCCTCAAGCAGGTGGTGAATTTCGACGGCACCTCCAACCATGATGCCGAACTCGACCGGGTGGCGCTGAACAAGCCGGTGAAGTTCGACGCCGTGAAGACGGGTCGCGACGACGTCGCGCTATTGGGATTCACTTCCGGTACCACCGGCGAGCCCAAGGCGACGATGCATTTCCATCGCGACCTCATGATCGTGGCCGATGGTTATGCGAGCGAAGTCCTCAACGTTACCGAGGAAGACGTCTTCGTCGGCTCGCCGCCGCTGGCCTTTACCTTCGGGCTCGGGGGACTGGCGATCTTCCCGCTACGGTTCGGCGCGACGGCGACGCTGCTGGAAAACGCCGCGCCGCCCGAGATGATCAAGATCATCGAAACCTACAAGGCCACGATCTGCTTCACCTCGCCGACCGCGTATCGCGCGATGATGGCGGCGATGGACAAGGGCGCCGACCTGTCGTCGCTGCGGCTGGCGATTTCGGCCGGCGAAACCTTGCCGGCGCCGGTGTTCGAAAGCTGGACCCGCAAGACCGGCAAGACCATTCTCGACGGCATCGGCTCGACCGAACTGCTGCATATCTTCATCACCAATCACGTCGGTGATGCGGTCGCCGGGACGACAGGGCGGCCGGTCGCAGGCTACGAGGCGAAGATCGTCGACGACGACATGAACGAATTGCCTGACGGCACCGTCGGCAAGCTTGCGGTGCGCGGCCCGACCGGTTGCCGCTACCTCGCGGATGCGAGGCAATCGAACTATGTCCGCGACGGCTGGAATCTGACGGGCGATTCCTTTGTTCGCGGTGCGGATGGGCGGCTGTCCTTTGTCGCCCGCTCGGACGACATGATCGTCTCCTCCGGCTACAACATCGCCGGCCCCGAGGTCGAGGCGGCGCTGCTCTCGCATCCGGCCGTCGCCGAATGCGGCGTGGTCGGCGCGCCCGACGAGGCGCGCGGCATGATCGTCAAGGCTTACGTTGTTCTGGCGGGCGGCGCTGCGGCCGATGCCGCGCTGACGCAGGCGTTGCAGGATCACGTCAAACAGACGATTGCACCCTATAAATATCCGCGCGCGATCGAATATGTCGCGCAACTGCCGAAGACCGAGACCGGCAAGCTCCGGCGCTTTGCGCTGAGGCAGATGGCCGCGTCCGGTACGGCGTCGCCCGGCGTTGCCGCGGAATAAACTGTAAACCTGATGGAGAAAAGCCGGTGACTGCCCCCAAGGGTCCCACGCTGAGCGTGGTGCCTCATCCCAACTCAGATACCCCGACGTCCACCCCGCAGGTGCTGCAGCCGAGCGGGTGGCCGATGCCGAAAGGCTACGCCAACGGCATGGCGGCCGATGGTCGGCTTGTGGTGACGGGCGGCGTGATCGGCTGGGACACGCAAGGGCGTCTGGCGCCGGACTTCGTCGCGCAGGTGCGCCAGACGCTTGCCAACATTGCCGAGATTCTCGCCGAGGGCGGCGCCAAGCCGGAGCATCTGGTGCGGTTGACCTGGTATGTCGTCGACATCGAGGAATATCTCGCCAGCCTGAAAGAGCTCGGCCGCGCCTATCGCGAGATTTTCGGCACGCATTATCCGGCGATGGCGCTGGTGCAGGTGGTGCGCCTGGTCGAGAAGGACGCGCGCGTCGAGATCGAGGCGACGGCGGTGGTGCCGCGCTGATTTCGGTTGTCGTCTTAAAGCTCTGTTCTCAGCTTCCAGAGTTCCGGAAAAAGTTCGACTTCGAGCATCTTGCGCAGGTAGGAGACACCGGACGTGCCGCCGGTCCCGCGTTTCAGGCCGATGATGCGCTCGACCGTCGTGACGTGGTTGAAGCGCCAGCGGCGGAAATAGTCTTCGAAATCGACCAGCTTTTCCGCCAGCTCGTAGAGCATCCAGTGTTTCGCCGGCGAGGCGTAGACGGTCTTCCAGGCCGCCAACACCTCGTCGTTTGGCGTGCGCTTGACGCGCCAGTCGGTCCGGCGCGCGTCTTCGCCGATGTCAAAACCATTGCGCGCCAGCAATAGCAACGCCTCGTCATAGAGGCCCGGCTCGGCGAGAATTTCCTCGAGCTTGGCCGTGATGTCGGCGCGGTGGGCGTGCGGGCCGAGCAGCGCCAGATTGCGATTGCCGGCGAGGAACTCGATGGCGCGGTACTGGTACGACTGGAAACCCGAGGACTGCCCGAGCTGATCGCGAAACTCGGAATATTCGCTGGGTGTCATCGTCCGCAACACGTCCCAGGCGGTATTGAGCTGCTCGAAGATCCGGGCGACGCGCGACAGCATCTTGAAGGCGGGCTGCAACTGGTCGTGGCGGATTGCCTTGATGGCGGAACGTATCTCGTGGATGGCGAGCTTCATCCAGAGTTCGGACGTCTGGTGCTGGATGATGAACAGCAGTTCGTCATGCGCCTTCGAGATGGGCTCTTGCGCGTCCAGAAGTCGTTCCAGATGCAGATAATCGCTGTAGGACATGCGTCCTTCGAACGACATCTGGGCTCCCTCACGCGGGGAGTCGTCGGGCTTGCCGGTCATGTTACGAGCGCCTTTTTGCGGTATTCCGCGGTATCCCAGCGCCGATTGGTCAGGACGTCGGCGATGATGTCGACTGCCGCGCGAACCTCAGTCTCTCCGATATAGAGCGGCGTAAAGCCGAAGCGCATCATATCGGGCGCGCGGAAGTCGCCGATTACGTCGCGCGCGATCAGCGCTTGCATGATCGCGTAGCCCTCCGGGTGACGAAACGAAACCTGGCTGCCGCGCCACGTTCCGTCCCGCGGCGAGGCCAGCGTCAGCTCGGGACAACGTCGTTCGACTTCGCGGATGAACAGGTCGGCGAGCGCGATCGATGCATGGCGCACGTCGGTCATGCTGACGCCGTCCCAGACGTCGAGGGCGGCGTCGAGCGCGGCCATCGCAATAATAGGCGGCGTACCGACCCGCATTCGCTCGATGCCCGGCCCGGCCCGATAGTCGAGGTCAAAGGCAAAGGGCGCGTGATGACCCATCCAGCCGGAAAGCGCCGGCCGCGCCGTATCGGCGTGCTTCGGCGCGACGTAGATGAAGGCCGGCGCACCGGGACCGGCATTGAGATATTTGTAGGTGCAGCCGACGGCGAAATCGGCTCCAGCAGCTTCCAGCTCGACCGGAATTGCGCCCGCGGAATGCGCCAGATCCCAGACCGTCAACGCGCCGGCGGCATGCGCCTTGCGCGTCAGCGCGCGCATGTCGTGCAGCCGGCCGGTGCGATAGTCGACCTCGGTCAGCATCAGCACCGCGATCGTCTCGTCGATGGCGGCTTCGACGTCTTCGGGTTCCACGATCTTCAACTCGTAGCCACGGTCGAGCGATTCAAGCAGGCCGCTGGCGATGTAGAGGTCGGAAGGAAAGTTGCCGTTGTCCGACA
Source organism: Bradyrhizobium jicamae (assembly GCF_001440395.1). Classification (GTDB taxonomy): domain Bacteria; phylum Pseudomonadota; class Alphaproteobacteria; order Rhizobiales; family Xanthobacteraceae; genus Bradyrhizobium; species Bradyrhizobium jicamae. The sequence continues at coordinate 64,996 of NZ_LLXZ01000003.1, forward strand.
GGATCACGCGCCGCGACGGATTGAGCTCAAGCGCCGAGGCCAGCGCCTGGTAAACCTTGATCGATAGCGTATCGCCGACGACCACCGTCCCGTCGGCGGCGCCGATCAACCGGCCGATGCGGTCGCCGATACGCCGCGGCTGCGTCATCCACCCGGCGACGTTCCAGCCCTTGATGAGGTGCTTGCCCCATTCCTCCTGTAACATGCGGCTGACGCGATCGGTGGCAGCAACGGGCAGGGGACCAAGCGAATTGCCGTCCAGATAGATCACGCCGTCCGGGATGGCGAACCGGGATTTTGTTCGCGTGAAATCGGTCATGTCTTTCCCTGTTCCGCGCCCGCTGGAATTATTTGCCCTGATGCCGATTATTTCAAGCTTAAAATTTATGGCGGAAGGTGCGCTTCCCGGTATAGACTGGTTGCGCGCGGACATCGATCCCCGTCCGGCCCACAATGGAAACCGAACCCGCGTGATTTTTCATCAGATTTCCGACTGGAGCGACGCCTATGCGAATGCTCCGAACATTCCGGGCGGCGACCGCTGGCCGGCGGCGTGGGTGCAGCCCGCGCAGGCCTATCGCGACGCGCTTCAAGCCAGCGGTCGCGCGACGCTCGACATCGGCTATGGCGAGCGCGAACGAAACCGCTTCGATCTCTTCCGGCCGGAAGGCCGGCCGAAGGGCCTGGTCGTCTTCGTCCATGGCGGATTCTGGAAGGCGCTCGACAAGAGCTTTTGGTCGCATCTGGCGCGCGGATCGGTTGAAAGCGGCTATGCCGTGGCGATGCCCTCCTACACGCTATGCCCGGCCGTGCGCATCACCGAGATCACGCGCGAAATTGCGGCTTCCGTCGCGCGTGCTGCCGCGATGGTCGAAGGCCCGATCTTTCTGACAGGCCATTCCGCCGGCGGGCATCTGGTGACGCGCATGATTTCGGCGACGTCGCCGCTTGCGGACGACGTCAAGGCGCGCATCAGCCACACCGTCTCCATATCAGGCCTTCACGACCTTCGTCCGCTGATGAAGGCCGCCATGAATACGGAGTTGCGGATCGACGAGGCCGAGGCGTTGACAGAAAGCCCCGCATTGCTGGCGCCGATGACGAATGCGCGCGTGACGTGCTGGGTAGGCAGCGCCGAGCGTCCGGAATTCGTCCGCCAGAACGCGCTTCTCGCCAACATCTGGACCGGGCTCGGCGCGAACACTCGCGTGATCGAAGAGCCCGGCCGGCATCATTTCGATGTCATCGACGGGCTCGCCGATCCCGATCACCAGCTCACCCGGACCTTGTTGTCGCCGTAGCCTGCTGAACTTCCGAAATGAACGGCGACTGCGGCGTGGCATTGCGGCCGAGTGGCCGCCAATCATGCTGCGCGAAATGTCCTTACGGCCTCGCGCGCGCCAACCTTGAACAGTTTTTCCAGCGCGGCGGTGACGGCGCCGCGCATGCGGGGATCAGCGCCCAGCGTGCCGAAGATCTGTTCGACTTCCAGCAGCGCGGAAGCAAGCCGATCCGCGACCGGACCCGTGCTCTCGGCGATGGCCTTTAGCTTTGCGGCCAGCGGATCGCGCACGTCGATCGCGCGGCCCTGTTCGTCGGTCCCGGTGACGTAACGCATCCATCCCGCCACCGCGAGCGCGTGGGTATCGATCGATCGTCCCATCCGCAGCCGGTCCTGCATGGTGGCGAGCAGCCGTTGCGGCAGTTTCTGCGATCCATCCATCGCGATCTGCCAGGTGCGATGGTGCAGGGCCGGATTGGAAAAACGCTTCAGCAGCGAGGCGCTGTAGGCCGCAAGATCGGTGCCTTCAGGCATCGCCAGCGTCGGCGCCGCGTTCTGCATCACCTGCAAGGCGAACGCCGCAAAGCGCTCGTCGGTCATGGTGGCCGCGATGGTCTCGTGTCCGGCGAGATAGCCGAGATAGGCGAGCGCCGAGTGGCTGGCGTTGAGCAGCCGCAGCTTCATGTGCTCGAACGGCGTCACGTCGGAAACCAGTTGCACGCCTGCGGCCGCGAAATCCGGCCGTCCGCCCGGAAAGCGGTCTTCGACGATCCACTGCGTGAACGGCTCGGTGACGACAGGCCATGCGTCGGTCATCCCGAGCGCGGATGAAACCGCGGATCGGTCGGCCTCCGTGGTCTCCGGCACGATCCGGTCCACCATGGTCGAAGGGAAGGCGACCTCGGTTTCGATCCATTTGGCGAGGTTGCGCGATCGCAAGGCGGCAAACTGCGTCACGATGCGCCCGACCGTATGGCCGTTGGCGGAGAGATTGTCGCAGGACAGGACGGTGAAGGGGGCTGCGCCTGCGATCCGACGGCGCGCCAGCGCGGCCACCAGGAAGCCTACGGCCGAGCGCGGTGTGCCCGGATTCTGCAGGTCATGAGCGATGTCGGGATGATGCTCGTCGAGATCGCCGGTCTGCGGCGTATGGCAATAGCCTTTCTCCGTGACCGTCAGCGAAACGATGCGCGTCGCTGGATCGGCCATGCGCGCGATCAACTGCCCAGGTTTCTCAGGCGCGACTTCGTTGGCGAGAACCGAGCCGATGATCCTGTGTTCGGTGCCTGCGCCGGAGCGAACGGCGAGGGTGTAGAGACAGTCCTGCGGCGCGAGGGCATCGCGCGTCGCCGGGCTGCGCAGGCTCGCGCCGACGATCCCCCAATCCATCGCGCCACCCGCAAGCAGGTCGTCGATCACCACTGCCTGGTGCGCCCGGTGGAACGCACCAATTCCGAGGTGGACGATGCCGGGCGAGATCAGCGAGCGGTCATAGGCCGGCTGTCGGACCTGACCGGGGAGCCGGCGAAGGTTGGCATCCGAGAGACGAAAATCGCCGTTTTTCGAACCATTTGGCGGGATTTTTGGCGTTTCGCTTGACATGAAAGGCTCAATCCATCAATCTCTGGTCAATTGGTAAGGCCAATTATCCAGATGTATTGGCCTTAGCCCGATCAAAGCAAGAAGAATCGATTCACTCAGGGGATCGTCAAGGGAGCCGAGCGTGCCGCTCGAAGCCGTGGAAGCGCGACGCCTTTATCGTCAGGTTGCCGATCAGCTTCGCGCCTTGATCGACAGCGGCGAATACGGCGTGGGCAGCCGTCTCCCCACCGAACGTGATCTTGCCGAACAGTTGAAGGTGTCGCGGCCGACGGTGCGCGAAGCGCTGATTGCGCTCGAAGTCGAGGGCCGGGTTCGGATTCGCGTCGGCTCCGGAATTTATGTCAGCGAGCCCGCGGCGCTGGCGTCGGTCTTGCCGGCCTTGGCCGAAATCGAAGGCCCGTTCGAGCTGCTGCGCGCCCGCGAATTTCTCGAAGGGGCCATAGCCGAGCAGGCGGCGCGGGTCGCGACCGCAAATGACATCGCGCGCATCGACGCATCGGTCGAAGCAATGGCCACCGTACAGCATCCCGGCGAAGCCTCGATGATTCATGACCGCGCGTTTCATGTCGCGGTTGCCGGCTGCCTCGACAATGCCGTGCTGGTCCGTGTGGTCGGCGAGCTGTTCGATCAGCGGCTCAATCCCTACTTCGCCAAGCTCGCGCACTATTTCGAGAATCCGGCATCCTGGAATGCCGCGCTGGCCGAGCACCGCGCGATCCGCGATGCCATCGCCGCTCGTGATCCGGATGCGGCGCGCGTGGCGATGCGCGAGCACCTGGCGCGCTCGCAGGACCGTTTCGCGCAAAATTTCGGAACGGAAGCATCATCGGCATCCCGCGTCCGCGCGAGGGGCGGCTGAAAGAAGAGAATTCGAACGGTGCGGCGAAGTGTCGGGCCGGTTGAGTAACAAAAGCAAATTGTAACAACGGAGGAAATTCAGGTGTTGAAGAAATTGACGATTGCATTCGCTGCATCCGCCGCCGCGCTGTTGGCCGCGACCACGTCAGGCATGGCGCAGACCAAGCTCAAATGGGCTCACGTCTATGAAACTTCCGAGCCGTTCCACACCGCTTCCGTCTGGGCGGCAGGTGAAATCGGCAAGCGCACCAACGGGCGCTATGCGATCGACGTCTATCCGGCCTCGCAACTCGGCAAGGAAACCGACATCAATCAGGGGCTTTCGCTGGGCTCGGTCGACATGATCATCTCGGGTTCGAGCTTTGCAGCCAAGAGCTTTCCGCCGATCGGTGTGACCTATTATCCCTACACCTTCCGCGACGCCGACCATCTCCTCGCCTACACCAAGAGCGACGTCTTCAAGGAGCTTACAAAGGGCTACGAGGACAAGACGGGCCATCGCATCCTCGCGGTGACCTACTACGGCGTGCGCCACACCTCGTCGAACAAGCCGATCAAGACCTGCGCCGACATGAAGGGCCTCAAGATTCGCGTGCCTGATGTGCCGGCCTACCTCGCGATGCCGCGCGCCTGCGGCGCCAACACCGCGCCGATCGCGTTTGCCGAGGTCTACCTCGCCCTGCAGAACGGCACGGTGGAGGCCCAGGAAAACCCGCTCACCACGATCGAGGCCAAGAAGTTCTACGAGGTGCAGAAGCACATCGTGCTGACCGGCCACATCGTCGATCATCTCAACACCGTGATGTCCGGCGCGCTCTGGAAAAAGTTGTCCGAGGAAGACCGCAAGATCTTCACCGACGTCGCGCAGGAAGCAGCGGCGAAGGCGACCGCCGAGATCAAGACCAACGAAGCCAAGCTGGTCGATTTCTTCAAGCAGAAGGGCCTGACGGTGACCGAGGTCAACAAGGACGAGTTTCGCGACACCGTGCTCAAGACCGTGAGCTTTGAGAGCTTCGACTATCGCAAGGCTGACTGGGAACGCATCCAGGCGGTGAAGTGACGACGAAGTCGTTTTCCCGGGACGACGCGTAAGCGTCGAGCTATTGTGCGCAATTGCGCACCTGAGGATCTCGAGATTCCGGGTTCGATGCTCACGCATCGCCCCGGAATGACGTGAGTTAATCACGTGCCAGCTTGGGGAATAAGCGCATGTCGACGGTTGAAGTGCACAAGCAAATCACGGCGGACGAGATCGCGCACACCTTTGAGGACGAGGTCCCCAAGGGTGCCGATCTCAGCGGCTACGGGATCGAGGACTGGCTGGCGCTCGTGATCTTCTGGATCATGGCGCTGTCGGTGTTCCTGCAATTCTTCACCCGCTATGTCCTCAACGACAGCTACGCCTGGACCGAGGAGATCGCGACCTACTGCCTGATCGGCGTGGTCTTCATCGGTTCTTCCATGTGCGTGCGGCTGTCGCGGCACATCCAGGTCGACTTGCTGTTTCGCTATTTGCCGCATGCGGCAGGGCGCGCACTCTCGACGGTTATCGATGTGATCCGGATCGCCTTCTTCGGCTACGCGATCAAGCTGGTCTGGCAATTCACGGAAATCATCGGCGACGAGCGGATGACCACGATCAAATTCCAAAAGAGCTTTGTCTATTACGCCGTGGTGCTCGGCTTCGTGCTGATGTTCGTGCGCTCGATCCAGATCGCGGTCGAGAACTGGCGGCGGGGCTATTCGATCCTGGAGCGCCCCGGCGCATTCGACGGAACGGAAGGGTAGGGCGATGCTGCTGCTGCTTGGGGGATTTCTGCTGCTGATGCTCATCGGCCTGCCGGTCGCGCTGGCCATGGCGGTGTCGTCGCTGGTCTACATTCTCGTCACCGGCATCACGCCCGACGTGACGCTGGCGCAGCGCATGATCGCGGGCGTCGAGAGCTTCCCGCTGCTAGCGGTGCCGTTCTTCATTCTCGCCGGCAATCTTATGAACATCGCTGGAGTCACGGGACGCATTTACAAGTTCGCGGTCGCGCTGGTGGGCTGGATGCGCGGCGGTCTCGGCCACGTCAATATCGTCGGCTCCGTGATCTTCTCCGGCATGTCCGGCACCGCGATTGCCGATGCCGCAGGCCTCGGCACCATCGAGATCAAGGCGATGAAGGACCACGGCTACTCGACCGAGTTCGCCGTCGGCGTCACCGCGGCGTCCGCCACGCTTGGCCCAATCATCCCGCCGTCGCTGCCGTTCGTGATCTACGGCATGATGGCGAATGTCTCGATCGGCGCGCTGTTCCTCGGCGGCGTCATTCCCGGCGTGGTCATGACCCTGGCCATGATGGCGACGGTCGCCTATTTCGCCCACAAGAATCGGTGGGGCAGCGATACGCCGTTCTCCTGGTCGCAAATCGGCTCGGCCGGTCTCGAGATCCTCATCGTGCTCGCGTTCCCGCTGGTGGTTTGGCTCTTGGTCGTCGCCGGCCTCTCGGTGAACTTGGCGGTCGGCATCGGCCTCGTGGCGCTGCTGGCGCTCGACTGGTACTACGATTTCTCTGCGGTCATGGCGCTGATGGCGCCGGTCATCCTGATCGGCGGCATGACGCTCGGCTGGTTTACGCCGACGGAAGCAGCCGTAGCCGCGGTGATCTGGTCGCTGTTCCTCGGGCTGGTGCGCTACCGCTCGATGACGCTGCAGACGGTGGCGAAGGCGACCTTCGATACCATCGAGACCACGGCGTCCGTGCTGTTCATCGTGACCGCGGCCTCGATCTTCGCCTGGCTGCTGACGGTATCGCAGGCGGCGCAGACGCTGACGGACGCGATGCTCGGCATCACCCAGAACAAATGGGTGTTCCTGCTGCTGGCGAACATCCTGATCCTGTTCGTCGGCTGCTTCATCGACACCATCGCGGCGATCACGATTCTGGTGCCGATCCTCTTGCCGATCGTGCTCAAGCTCGGCATCGATCCCATCCACTTCGGCCTGATCATGACGCTGAACCTGATGATCGGCCTGCTGCATCCACCGCTCGGTATGGTGCTGTTCGTGCTGGCGCGGGTGGCGAAACTATCCGTCGAGCGCACCACCATGGCGATCCTGCCATGGCTGGTGCCGCTGCTCCTGGCGCTCGTCGCCATCACCTACATCCCGGAGCTGACACTCTGGCTGCCTAAATACATGGGACTCTCAAAATGACATCGATGGCTTTGGCCGCAACGCTGTACGGCCCGGAAGATCTGCGCATGGTCGAGCGGCCGCTCGATCCGCTCGCATCAGGCATGGTGCGTATCCGCTTCGGCGCCGGCGGCATCTGCGGTTCCGACATGCATTACTATCGCCATGCCCGCACCGGCGATTTCGTCGTGACCTCGCCGCTGGTGCTCGGCCATGAGATCGCGGGCGAAGTGGTCGAGATCGCAGGCGCCGCGCAAGGCGTGAAGGTTGGCGATCGCGTCGCCCTCAACCCGTCGCGCTGGTGCGGCCATTGCAAGCCGTGCCGTGAAGGCCGGCCCAATCTCTGCGAAAACATCTTCTTCATGGGCTCGGCCTCGAAGACCCCGCATATGCAGGGCGGCTTTGCGTCCTACTTCGACGCCATTCCGGCGCAATGCGTAAAAATTCCGGATCACGTCACGTATCAGGCCGCAGCGCTCGCCGAGCCCCTTGCCGTGTGTCTGCACGCGGTGGCCCGCGCCGGTGACGTCACCGGCAAGCGCGCCGTGCTGTTCGGCGCCGGCCCGATCGGTCTCCTCACCATGCTGGCCGCACAGCGTGCAGGGATCGCGGAAACCACGGTAGTGGATATCGCGGCAGCGCCGCTGGCCTTCGCCAAGCGACTGGGCGCCAACAATGTCGTCGATATCTCCGGCGGCGAGGAGGCGCTGAAGGCAGAGGCGGCTGCAAAGCCGTTCGATGTCGCCTTCGAAGTTTCAGGCACCGCGGCGGGTCTTGCCAGCGCGATCGGCACCGTCAGGCGCGGCGGCGTCGTGGTTCAGGTCGGTAATCTGCCGGGCGGACAGATCCCGGTGCCGGCGAACGCGGTGATGGCCAAGGAAATCGATCTCCGCGGCTCGTTCCGCTTCGGAAACGAATTCTTCACCGCGGTCGAGCTGATCGCCGACGGCAGCGTGGATGTGCTGTCGCTGGTGACAGCGCAACGCCCGCTCTCGGTTGCGCCGGACGCGGTGCGGCTGGCGCTCGACCGTTCGCAGAGCGTCAAGGTCGTGCTGACGGCCTGAGTGCAATCCTCGAATCCAGGAGATCGCCCATGATGCTGCAGGGATGGCGGTGGTACGGGCCCAATGACCCCGTATCGCTCGACGACGTCAGGCAGGCCGGCGCGACCGACGTGGTCACGGCGCTGCATCAGGTGCCGATCGGGGAAGCCTGGACGCGCGCGGCGGTCGAAGAGCGCAAGAACCTGATCGAGAAGTCGCAGCCCGGCCGCTCGCCGCTGACCTGGTCGGTGGTGGAATCGATTCCGATTCCCGACGACGTGAAGCGGCTCGGAGGCAAGGCGACCCGTTCGATCGAAGCGTGGATCGCCAGCCTGGAGGCCGTGGCCGCGTCCGGCATCAAGATCATCTGCTACAATTTCATGCCTGTCGTCGATTGGTGCCGCACCGATCTCGAATGGGAACTGCCGAACGGCGCCAAGGCAATGCGCTTCGACCAGGACCGGTTCGCCGCGTTCGATCTGCATATCCTGCAGCGCCCCGAGGCGCCGGCCGAATATTCCGAGGCCGCGCAGCGCCGCGCCAGGCAGGTCTTTGAGGCGATGACGCAGGCCGACATCGATTACATCGTCACCAACATTGCCAGTGCATTGCCGGGATCGACCACCGATCCGCTGACCATTCCGCAATTCCGCGAGCGCCTGCTGCAATATCGCGGCATCGATTCCAACGCGCTGCGCCAGCACCTCAGCGAGTTTCTCGCGCGCGTGGCACCGGTCGCCGAAGGGTTCGGCGTGAAACTGACGTTGCATCCGGACGATCCGCCGCGCCCGCTGTTCGGCCTGCCGCGCATCGCTTCATCCGCGGAGGATTATCAGGCGCTGTTCGACGCCGTGCCCTCGAAGGCCAACGGCATCTGCTTCTGCACCGGCTCGCTCGGCGTCCGTGCGGAGAACGACCTGCCGGCGATGGCGAAGCGCTTTGCGCCGCGGATCGGCTTTGCCCATCTGCGCGCGACCAAGCGGGAGGCCGACGGCCTGTCGTTCTTCGAATCAGATCATCTCGATGGCGACGTCGACATGATCGCGGTGCTGAAGGCGCTGCTCGCCGAGAACCGCACACGGTCGTCCAGCGACCAGATCGTGTTCCGGCCCGACCACGGCCATCGCATGCTCGACGATCTCGCCGCAACCAAGCGCACCAATCCCGGCTATACCGCGATCGGCCGGCTGCGCGGGCTCGCCGAACTGCGCGGCGCCATCCGCGCCATCGAACACGCCGGCTAGAGGGGAAGAGAACGGGGGGCCGTGAGGTTAAGGGCGACGCCGGCACCTCACTCTCCGCTGTCGTCCCCCGCGCATGCGGGGGATCCAGTACGCCGCGGCTCCTCGATCTGCCATGGCCGTCTCTGGAATACTGGATCACCCGCCCCAGTGCGCGATTGCGCACAAGGCAGGTGATGACATCCTTAGGTGCGGAGGCGGCGAGTGGGATCAGGCTGGGCCGTGACGACGGCCCGCCCCGTGGCTCGGACGCAAGCGGCTTCAGGGCCGAAGGTGGGTCCAAATTCTACTTTGCATGGGGTTGTTTTCGCAATTTTGTGCCCGGGCCTTCCCAGCCCGCTCTGGCTCAGCCCGGCGCCCGGGCCGTCTTGGCGGCCTCGAAGGCCGCCAGCCGTGCGGCAAACTTTCCGTTGGCCAGACCGGCCCGTGCCAGAATGGTTGGTGCGGGTATCGTTTCAAAGAAATGACAGGCGACGCGGTGGCCGGGCGCCGCCTCGCGCAGCAACGGCTCCTCGGCCGAGCAGCGCGCCTGCGCATGCGGGCAGCGGGTGTGGAAGCGGCAGCCGGTCGGCGGCCTGAAGGGGCTCGGCACGTCGCCCTGCAGCATCACGCGCTTGGTGCGAAGCGCCGGATCGGGTTTTGGGATCGCCGCGAGCAGCGCCTGGGTATAGGGGTGCAGCGGCCGGTCGTAGAGCGTCTTCTTGTCAGCGATCTCGACCAGCTTGCCCAGATACATCACCGCGACGCGGTCGCTGATGTGCTTCACCACGGCCAGATCGTGGGCGATGAACAGATAGGAAAGACCAAAACGCTGCTGCAGGTTTTGCAGGAGGTTGACGATCTGCGCCTGGATCGAGACATCCAGCGCCGACACCGGCTCGTCGCAGACGATCAGATCGGGATTGGCGGCGAGCGCCCGCGCGATGCCGATGCGCTGGCGTTGTCCGCCCGAGAACTGGTGCGGATAGCGCCTGGCGTGTTCGGGCAGCAGGCCGACGATTTCCAAAAGCTCTCGTCCGCGCGCGGCGCGCGAGGCGTCGTCGCCGATCTCGTGAACCCGCAGTGGCTCGGCGAGGATCTCGCCGACGGTCATGCGCGGATTGAGCGAGGCATAGGGGTCCTGGAAAATGATCTGCATGTGCCGGCGCATCCGGCGCAGCGCATCCTTGTCGAGATCGGCGATTTCCTTGCCCTTGAAGCGTACCGAGCCTGCGGTCGGGTCCATCAGGCGCAGGATCAGCCGTCCGGTGGTTGACTTGCCGCAACCGGATTCGCCGACCAGCGCCAGCGTCTCGCCGCGGGCGATCTCGAAGCTCACATCCTCGACCGCGCGGACGAGACCGATCGTCTTGCGGCGGATCAGGCCGCGCGTCACCGCAAAATGCTTGACCAGGCCGTCGACCTGCAGAACCGGCGCGCTGTTCGCGGCATCGCTCATGATGCCACCTCGACCGGCGCTTTCCAGCACGCCACCTGATGGCCGGGCGAGATATCGCGCAGCGGCGGCGGATCGAGCCGGCAGCGCTGGTCCGCGAACGGACAGCGCGGCGCGAAGCGGCAGCCGGCCGGCTGGTTGTTCGGGCTCGGTACCGTGCCCTCGATGGTGGCGAGGCGCTTGCGGTCGACATCGATGCGCGGGATCGAGCCGAGCAGGCCGATCGTGTAGGGATGCTGCGGATCGGCAAACAGGTCGTTGACGTCGGCGCTCTCGACGATCCGCCCCGCATACATCACCAGCACCTGGTCGGCGACCTCGGCAATGACGCCGAGATCGTGGGTGATGATCAGGATCGCCATGCCGAGCCGCCGCTGCAGGTCGCTCAGCAGGTCGAGGATCTGGGCCTGGATGGTGACATCGAGCGCGGTGGTCGGCTCGTCCGCGATCAAGAGCGCCGGTTCGCAGGACAGCGCCATCGCGATCATGACGCGCTGGCGCATGCCGCCCGACATGTTGTGCGGGAAGTCGTCGATGCGCTGCGCGGCGGAAGGAATCCGTACCAGTTCAAGCATTTCGATCGCCCGCGCCCGCGCCGCCCGCGGCGTCATCGCGGTGTGGGCCAGGATCGCCTCGATGATCTGCTGGCCGACGGTATGGACCGGATTGAGCGAGGTCATCGGCTCCTGGAAGATCATCGACATCTTGCCGCCGCGCAGCTTGCGGCGCTCGTCGGCCGTGAGCCTCAGCACGTCGCGATTGCCGAACAGCACCGCCTCGGCCTCGACCTTGCCCGGCGGGCTCGGCACCAGCCCCATCACCGAGAGCGACGTCACGCTCTTGCCGCAGCCGGACTCGCCGACCAGGCCGATCGTGCGCCCCCTGGGCACGCTGAAGCTGATGCCGTCGACGGCGCGGAACAGGCCGCGATCCGTCGCGAAGTGGGTCTTCAGTCCACGTACCTCGAGAAGCGTGTCCATCAGAACGAGTAATCCAGGCCCTTGTAGAAGGTGTTCTGATAGAGCATGTGCGGCCTGACGCCCTTCATCTTCTTGGAGCTTGTCGTGTACATCGCGACATTCATCACCGGCATCAGCAGATGCTCATTCGTCACCTTCTCCTGCACGCGCGCGTAGTTGAGCGCGCGCTCTTTGTCGGTCAGTGCGCCGCGGCCGGCGCTCAGCCACTCGTCGGTCTCGGCGTCCTTCCAGTTCATGCGATTGGGGGTGGGGATGTTCTTCGAGTTGAAATAGATGTTCATCAGCTCGCCTGCCGACAAATAGGGCACCGTCACGGTCCACAGTTCGTAGTCCTGCTTGCCCATCTCGGCCGGCGCAATCGTGGAGTCGTAGCCGACGATCTTCCAGTCGACGCCGATCTTGCGCATATAACCCTGGATCGCTTCGGAGACGCGCGGGAAATAGCTGACCTGCGTGAACAGCACACGGGGCGCGAGCTTCATGCCGTCCTTCTCGCGGATGCCGTCACTGCCGACCTTCCAGCCGGCCTCGTCCAGGAGCTGCTTCGCCCGCTCGACATCCTCCTTGATGACGCCCTTGGTCTTTTCGGCAAAGTCGAGCGCCTTGGGGTCGACGAAGGTGTATGCCGGATCGGCATTGCCCAGCATCACGCCCTTGACGATGTCGGCGCGGTTGATCGCGATGTTCATCGCCTCGCGCACGCGCTTGTCTGATACCATCGGGCGCGTGATCTTGTAGCCGTAATACATGAGCTGGAAGTTCGGCTGGGCTTCCTGGACGGTCAGGTTGGGCGCGGCCTTGACCTGCGCGATGAATTGCAGCGGAACCTGGTGGGAGAGATCGAACTGCCCGCCCATGATGGCGGCGACGCGGCTGGCATCCTCGGGAACGATCTTGATGCTGAGCTTCTCGAACTTCACGGGGCCCTTGTTCTGATACATCGAGGGTCCCCACTTGTAGGCGTCATGGCGCTTCAGCAGGATTTCCGTGCGCGGTTGCCAGCTTTCGAAACACCACGGCCCGGTGCCGTCGATTCCCTTGATGCCGTAGTCCTTGCCCAGCGTCTCCACGCTTTCCTGGTTGTGGATGGCGTTGGTGTACATGGTGAGCTGCAGAAGCAGCTCGGAGTAGGGCTCGTTGAGCTCGTACACGACGGTATAAGGATCGGGCGCGCGCAGCTCCTTGATGTCGCCGGCGCGCCAATGGTAGGGCGCCTTGGTCTCGGGATCCTTCAGCCGCTTGAAGCTGTAGATGACATCGGCGGCGGTGAACTTCTTGCCGCTGCAGAATGTCACGTCGTCGCGCAGCTTGAAGGTATAGGTTCTGCCGTCCTCGCTGATCTCCCACGATTTGGCGAGATAGGGGATCGCCGTCTTGCCGTCCCAGTCGAGCGCCACCAGCGTATCCTGGAACATGTTGACGATGTCAGACGTCGGCGACCACGTGGTGCGCTGGCCGTCATAATGCGGCGCGTCCAGCGACTTCATCACCCGCAAGGTCTGCGCCTCGGCGGCCGAAGCAATCCCGGCCGCGCCGAGCAGCGCCGCAACGCCCGTCAAAATGCTGCGCATCGTGTTCTCTCCCTCATTGTTATTTTTGGCGCGACACGTCCAGCCCTTTATAAAAGGTGTTCTGGTAGATCATGTGCGGTCTGGCATCGGTGATCTTCTTGTTGGCCACCTGGTCCATGTTGATGTTGAGCACCGGCATCCAGAGATGCTCGCGCATCACCTTCTGCTGCACCAGCGCGTAATATTTGGCGCGGTCGGTTTCGGTCAGCGCCGAGCGTCCCTGTTTCAGCCAGTCGTCGGTCTCGGCGTCCTTCCAGTTCATCCGGTTCGGCGTCGGGATGTTCTTGGAATCGAAGTAGATGTTCATGAGATCGCCGGCCGACAGATAAGGCACCGTCACCGACCAGATTTCGTAGTCCTGCTCGGCCATCTTGGCGGGCGCAATCGTCGAGTCCCAGGGCTGAAGCTGCCACTGCACGCCGATCCGACGCAGGTAGCCCTGGATCGCTTCGGCGACCCGTGGCGTATTGCCCGACTGGGTGAAGTAGACCTTGGGCTGCAGCTTGACACCGTCCTTTTCGCGAACGCCGTCGCTGCCCATCTTCCAGCCGGCTTCTTCGAGCAGGGCTTTTGCGCGCTCAATGTCCTCCTTCACGATGCTCTTGGTGCCGGTGTCGTGATCGAGGGCGTCCGGATCGACGATGGTGAAGGCAGGATCGGCGTTACCGAGCAGGATACCTTTGGCGATTTCGCCGCGGTTGATGGCGATGCTCATCGCCTCGCGCACCCGCCTGTCCTCCACCATCGGCCGCGTCGTCTTGAAGCCGAAATAGAGTAACTGGAAGTTCGGCTTCGCCGCGGTCACGGTCAGCATCGGAGCGGCCCGGGCCTGGGCGATGAATGCCGGAGGGAACTGGTGGGTCATGTCGAACTGGCCGGCCATCATCGCTGCGACGCGGCTGGACTCCTCGGGCATGATCTTCATGCTCAGCTTTTCGAACTTCACCGGACCCTTGTTCTTGTACAGCGAGGGGCCCCACCGGTATGCGTCGTGGCGCTTCAGCACGATCTCGGTGCGCGGCTGCCAGCTATCGAAACACCAGGGGCCGGTGCCGTCTGCGCCCTTGATGCCGTAATCCTTGCCCAGAGCCTCCACGCTCTCCTTGTTGTGGATTACGGTCGTGAACATGGTGAGCTGCAGCAGCAGTTCGGAGTAGGGCTCCTTCAATTCGTATTCGACGGTGTAGGGGTCGGGCGCGCGCAATTCCTTGATGTCGCCGGCGCGCCAGGCATAGGGCGCCTTGATCGCGGGATCCTTCAGCCGCTTGAAACTGTAGATGACGTCGTCGGCGGTGAACTTCTTGCCGCTGCAGAATGAGACGTCGTCGCGCAGCTTGAACGTATAGGTCCTGCCGTCTTCGCTGATCGTCCATGATTTGGCGAGATAGGGAACTGGCGTGCGGCCATCCCAGTCGAGCGCCACCAGCGTGTCCTGGAACATGTTGACGATGTCGGAGGTCGGGCCCCAGGTCGTGCGCTGCGCATCGTAATGCGGCGCGTCTATTCCCTTCATCAGGTTGAGCGTCTGGGCCGACGCCGGGCTCGTGATGCACAGTGCCAAGGACATTCCCAGTGCGAACCTGATCATGTCTGCAGCCTCGGATCGAGGACGTCGCGGAATGCGTCGCCCAGAAGGTTGGCGGCCAGCACGATCACGAAAATGGCACAGCTCGGGATCGTCGCGATATGCGGCGCCATGAACAGGAAGTCGCGGCCCTGCGCGGCCATCATGCCGAGTTCGGCGGTCGGCGGTTGCGCGCCCATGCCGAGGAAGCCAAGCGCGGCGCCGATCAGGATGATCTGACCGAAGCGCAGGGTGAGGAACACGAAGATCGTCGAAATGCAGTTGAGCGTCAGGTAACGCCAGATCAGCTCCGTGTCGGATACGCCGACGGCCCTGCCGGCTTCCATGAATTCCTGGCCCATCACGCCGATCGCCGCACCGCGCGCCACCCGCGCGACATCGGGCACGGTGGCGACGACGAGCGCGATCACCACCGCCGTCAATCCTGCGCCAAAGATCGCCGCTACGGCGAGCCCGATCAGGATCGCGGGAAAGGCGAGCATCACGTCGACCAGCCGCATGATCCAGCCGTCCAGCCGTCGGTAATAGGCGGCGAGGATGCCGAGAAGGCCGCCGATAAAGCCGCCGACGATCACGCCGACCAGCCCGAGCATCAGCGTGTTGCGCGTGCCATAGAGAACGCGGCTGAAAATGTCGCGGCCGGTATTGTCGGTACCGAACCAGTGCCTGGCGTCGGGCGACTGCATCACCTTGGTGAGGTCGGTGAAATAGGGATCGTAGGGCGCGATCCACGGCGCAAACAGTGCGGCGAACACGATGGCCGAAAGCACCAGCCCGGCGAGCGCAGCGACGCGGTCGCGCGCCAGCCGGCGCAGCACTCCGGCGCGGGCGAATACGCCACTTTCGCTCTCCCGGGCAAAGCCGGTATCGAGGGCCTCGGCGCTCATCTTCGCTGTACCCTCGGATCGAGATAGACGTAGAGCACGTCGACCAGAAGATTGATCGACAGGAAGGCGATGGCGAGGATCATGATCGCGCCTTGCGCGGTCGGAAAATCGCTGGAGACGATGGCGCCGACGGCGAGCCGGCCGACGCCGGGCCATGAGAACATGGTCTCGGTCACCACCGCACCGCCGAGCAGGAACGCCGCCTGCAGGCCGATCAACGTGACGACGGGGATCATGGCGTTGCGCAGCGCGTGATGGATGATAACCACCCGCTCGCGCAATCCCTTGGCGCGCGCCGTGCGGACGAAATCGGCGCCGAGCACTTCCAGCACGGCGGTGCGCGTCAGCCGTGCGATCGGGCCGATCAGCACCGCGCCGAGTGTCAGCGCTGGGAGAATCAGGCTCGGCAATCCGCCGTCCCACACCGGCCCGGTGCGGCCGGTGAACGGCAACAGTGCCCATTTGAACCCGACGAACTGGATCAGGATCAGGCCGATGAAGAACACCGGCATCGACACGCCGGCCACCGAGCACGCCATGATGATGCGATCGGTGAGGCGTCCGCGATTGACCGCGGCCAGCGTTCCGAGCGCGAGCCCGATCGGCACGGCGAGCAGCATGCCGCCGAGCATCAGCTCGATCGTCGGGCCGATCGTCATCGCCAGTTCCTCGCTCACCATCCGGTTGGAGATGATGGAGCGGCCGAGATCGCCGCGCAGCACACGCAATATGTATTCGAAGAACTGAACCGGGATCGATCGGTCGAGGCCAAGCTCCTGGCGGATCGCCGCGATGGTCTCGGCCTTCGCGTCAGGCCCGGCGATGATCATCGCGGGATCGGCGGGCACCACCTGCAACAGGCAAAAGCAGAGGAAGAGAACCCCGAGCAACGCGGGGAACGAAATCAGCAGACGATGGACAATCTGTTGTCCCATGCGACGCCAACGGACCGGTTAGGCCAAAAAGGAGCGCATGCGTCCACGTCGACGCTTTTGTTTCCCCCTTGGCAGCCGCGCTTCGTCCGACGTGCGCGACACTTCTTTATCGCTCGATAGTGACACCTGTCTGCGGTGGCGTCACGCGCAATCTGACAATTCGTTTTCGGCTGCGTCCTTTTGCGCCTCACATCTGCGATGAAATTCCGCAATGCGAGAATTTCGCCTCGCGGGAACAACGCATGCATGCCACGCGGCGTTGTCGATGGCGTGTGCAGAAGATGCGCACAACTGACAAGCCTCGTCCGGCCTGTCGACGCCGCAAGCGTTGCCGGGTGGCGCGATCGTTCATCGCAACCTCCGGCATGCCGGCGTCGCCCGATGCCGTGCTTTTACGGGTGCGTCTCTGCACGATCACTGTGCAGGCAGGCTTCTGGTTCCGCACCTCTCCCTTCGCTATAATCCGCGAATCCTTCATTGGTTAATCCGCAATGCCTGACGGCTCCGCCACCGCGCATCATTATCGTCCCAAGCTCGTCACCGTTCTGTCGGACGGATACGGCCTCGGCAGCTTCCGAAAGGACATGCTGGCGGCGCTGACGGTTGCGATTGTCGCGCTCCCGCTCTCGATGGCGATCGCCGTCGCCTCGGGCGTATCCCCTGAGCGGGGGCTATACGCCGCCGTCATCGGCGGCTTTTTGGTTTCGGCGCTTGGCGGCAGCCGCTATCAGATCGGCGGTCCCGCCGGCGCGTTCATCGTTCTGGTAGCGGCCACCGTGACGCGGTTCGGCCTCGAAGGGCTGTTGCTGACGGTTTTCATCTCCGGCTTCATGCTGACGCTGATCGGCCTTTTGAGGATCGGCGCGCTGATCCGCTACATTCCGCACGCGGTGACCGTCGGCTTCACCTGCGGCATCGCGGTTACGATCTTTGCCAGCCAGCTGCGGGATCTCGGCGGCCTGAAGCTGCCTGCCGCCGAACCCGGGCCGCTGCTGCCGAAACTTGCAATGCTCGGCCAGTCGTTGCCGACGATCTCACCGGCCGCACTCGCGATCGGCATCGGCTCGGCGGCCCTGATCTTCCTGCTGCGGCGGCTTTCACCGAACCTGCCGGGAATGCTGATCGCGGTCGTGCTGGCCGCGGTCGTCGCGTGGCTGTTCCACCTGCCGGTCGAAACGATTGGCAGCCGTTTCGGCCAGCTTCCGGACGGATTGCCGGGGCCGCACCTACCGACGATCTCGTATGCCACCGTGCTCGAAGTGTTGCCCGCCGCGCTCTCCTTCACGCTGCTGGGGGCGGTCGAGAGCCTGTTGTCCGCAAAGGTTGCCGACGGCATGACCGGGCGCAAGCATCGCTACAACATGGAGGTGGTGGCGCAAGGCATCGCCAACGTCGCCTCCGCTATTTTCGGCGGCATCAGCGTCACCGGGACGATCGCCCGCACCGCAACCAATATCCGCGCGGGCGCGTGCAGTCCGGTTTCCGGCATGGCGCATGCGCTGTTCGTGCTGGTGTTCATGGTCCTTGGAGCCCGGCTCGCAAGCTTCGTTCCGCTGTCGGCGCTGGCGGGCGTCCTCGTCGTGGTCTGCTGGAACATGGCGGAGAAGGAGGAATTCCTTCGCCTGCTTCGCGACTGGCGCAGCGCCGCGGTGCTGATCGCGACCTTCGGCCTGACGCTGGTCGAGGACCTGACCGTCGGCATCATCGCCGGATGCGCACTGGCCGCGGCATTTGCGATCTACGATCGGGCCATGGGACAGCGCGCCGATAGCTAGCAGCTTCAGGGCTTCAGCGTTACAATCCCTTCGCAACAAAGGGAGCTGGCTCGATGTGGCAGCGGCCATTTTATCACGAGGGCATGAGCGAACTGCAGGACCGGTTCGATGGACGGCGCGTCGCGGAAGCGATCGAGCGTCACCGCAAGCATTACGAATTCTGGGATGATGAGAAGGCGTTGATCGAAACCTCTCCCTTCTTCTTCATCGGCACGTCGTGGAACGACTATGTCGATTGCAGCGTCAAGTCCGGCGACCCCGGCTTCGTGAAGGTCGTGGGTCCGAACGTCATCGAATACCCCGAGTATGACGGCAATTCGATGTACCGGACGCTTGGAAATCTCTCGCGAAATCCGAATGTCGGCCTGCTGTTCGTGCGTTTCGACGGCAAGAGCCGAAGAATGCGGATCAACGGCCGCGCGGCGATCCTGGAAGATGCGGAGGCGATGGGTCGGCATTTCGGTGCGAAAGCGGTGGTGCAGATCGAGTGCGAAATCTATCCGAACTGTCCGCGCTATGTGCCCGATCTGGCCGGAGCCACATCGTCGCCTTACGTTCCCCGCGAAGGGCAGGGCACGCCGCCGTCGCCGGAATGGAAGCAGCGCGATTACATCAGGGACATTCTGCCCGCGGGCGATCCGCATGCGGCGGCTGTCAAGTCGGATGAGGGGCCGGCCTAGAGCCTTTTCGGTTCTGATTGAATCAGAACCGGGCTCTGGATTCTTATTCTGACGCGTTTTCTTGACGCGAACCGGCGTCCACTTCGCTCGAAAACGCTCTAGTCCTTCGCTGCCGGCTTGGTCGCGAACTGCGGGAACATCGCGGCGACGACGGGTCCGTCGGTGCGCCATGAATGGCAACCGCCGATGAAGAACGGCCGCTCGCCGGAGGTCTGCTGGTTCTCCAGCGTGTCGCGGCCTTCCGGCTTCCTGCCGTAGGACATGGTCTGGTACAGCGTGGTCACGGCGGGGCCGAGCAATTCCATCAGATGCGTGCAGGTCTCGAGACGGCCGATCTTGCGCCGGACTGTTTCGCGCCAGCCCGGGCCGATGCGCTCGCCGACCAGCCGCTGCAAGATCGGCTCGACC
Source organism: Bradyrhizobium jicamae (assembly GCF_001440395.1). Classification (GTDB taxonomy): domain Bacteria; phylum Pseudomonadota; class Alphaproteobacteria; order Rhizobiales; family Xanthobacteraceae; genus Bradyrhizobium; species Bradyrhizobium jicamae. Next base: position 84,456 of record NZ_LLXZ01000003.1, read on the forward strand.
TCGATGCAGGTCGGGTAGGGCGTCGCGCGCATCATCGTCTCAGCCTCGTGGATAATCATGCCTTCATCGATGGCGAGCCGCAGGCCGATGTCATGCACGGGATCGCCCGGCTTCAACTCCTCGCGAAAACGATCGGCGCGCTGGGTGAAGGGTTTGGTGTCCCGCAGCCACGCCTCGACTTCCCAGAGCCCGTCGTCGCGCAGAAAGCCGTCACACTCGACCGATCGCGTGTGCATCAGGCGGCGCGGTTTGTTGGCATTTTCCAGAGACATCGGCCCATATCCTCGACGCGTCGCTCAGCCTAGTTTGATGATCATCTTCCCAAGCGCCGATCGCGACTGCATGGTCTTGAACGCCTCGCGGAAATTCTCGAACGGCACGATCTTGCCGACCACGGGCTGCAATTGGCCCGATGCCAGCCAGTCGAACAATTGCCCCATCAGCCGGGTGTGAGTCTCCGGTTCGCGCTTCTGGATCTGGGCGAGGTCGACGCCGAGCAGGGCGCCGCCCTTGAGCAGCGGCAGGTTGAAGGCCAGCGCCGGAATGGTGCCGGACGCAAACCCGACCACGAGATGCCGTCCGCGCCAGGCGATCGATCGAAACGCCTGCAGCGATACCTCGCCGCCGACGGGATCGTAGATGACATCGGGCCCATGGCCGCCGGTCAATTCCTTCAGCGTGTCGCGCCAGTCTGGCTTGGTGTAGTCGATGGTCTGATCGGCGCCGAAGCGAACGGCGAAGTCGCGCTTCTCCGCCGTCGAGGCGGCGGCGATCACCCGCGCGCCCATCAGCTTGCCGATCTGGACGGCGGCAATGCCGACGCCGCCGGCCGCGCCCAGCACCAGCAATATCTCGTCGGCCTGAAGCGCCGCACGGGCCTCCAGTGCGTAGAGCCCGGTCAGATAATTGGCCTGAAACGATGCGCCGGCTTCGAACGGCACTTGCGGCGGCAGGGGCTTGAGCGCGGCTGACGGCACCGAGATATATTCGGCGAGCGCGCCGGAACGGGTCATGCCGATCACGGGCATGCCCGGCTTGAAGGCGCTGACATCGTCCGCGACAGCCTCGACCGTGCCGGCAAACTCCGTTCCTGGCACGAACGGCAGCGGATCCTTGGTCTGGTAGAGACCCTGTACCTTCAAGCCATCGACGAAGCCGACCGCCGCGGCGCCGATCCTGACACGAACTTCGCCGGCGCCGAGGCCGGGCGTATCGATCTCCCTGATCGAGATACCGTCGATGGAGTTGTAGTTGTCGACGACGACGGCCTTCATGCAAAATCTCTCATGCGTTTTCCTGGTCGACCTCAAGGCCTTGCGAGGGCATCTTGAGGTACGTGCTGACGTGAATTCTATTCGGCCGCTTCCGCCTGCCGGTCGATCGCCAGCGCACCTTGCTTGATGAGCGGAATCAAGTCACGGCCGATCGCCATCGTGTCGTGGGGATTCTCGAAACCCCGCAGCAGGAAGGAGTGAATACCGAGCCGGTAATACTCCAGCACCGCCGCCGCGATCTGCTCGGGCGTTCCGACCAGGCAGGACGTGTTGCCCGGCGCGCCGGTGGCGCGCGCGATCCCCATCCACAGCCGCTCGTCATGCACGTCGCCGCGTGCGGCGTAGCCAAGCAGGCGTTCGGCGGAATGGTTGGTCGGCTGCGGCGCCGCGCCGGTCTTGCGCTCGACATCCGCCAGGAGCGCGTTCGCCTTGTCCCATGCCGCGCCTTCGGTATCCGCCATGATCGGCCGCAGCGACATGTTGAAGCCGACCTGCCGCCCGAAGACGGCGGCGCGCCGGCGGAAAGCCTGCACCCGCTCGCGCGTTTCCTTCAGCGGCTCACCGAAGATCGCGAACACGTCGCAATGTTTGGCGCCCATCTCCAGCGCGCCCTCCGAAGAGCCGCCGAAGAACAGCGGCGGATAGGGCTGCTGATGGGGCTTGATGTCGGAGAACCCGCCCTCGACGCGGTAGAACTCGCCCTTGTGGTCGATCGGGCTATCGCTGGTCCAGAGCTTTTGCATCACCTCGAGATATTCGCCGGCGCGGCGATAGCGGTCGTTCTTCCCCAGGAAGTCGCCCTCGCTGGCCTGATCCGCATCGCTGGTGCCGGCGATGATGTGCAGCGCCATCCGCCCCTGCGTAAGCTGGTCGAAGGTCGCGACCTGCCGTGCCGCCAGCGCCGGCGCCACCGAGCCCGGCCGGTGCGCGATCAGGAACTTGATCCGTTCGGTGTGATCGGCCGCATAAAGCGCAATCGCAAAACCTTCAGCGGCGGAAGCATAATATCCGACCAGCACGGAATCATAGTTCCACTGCTCGTGCAGACGGGTGAAGTCGATCACCCATTGGCGCGATATCTGTCCCTTGATGAGGTGAACCGCGACGCCCTCCTGCTGGGTGCCGATCATTCCGATGATTCTTGCTGGCATTGGCGCGTCCCTGGTTCCCTCGTGCTTGTTCCGAATGAAACGCGTAAGGCGAAGGGAAAGCAAGCAAACCCAACGAATAGCGAAATGCGCTCAGTGAATTGCTGCGCTGCGTCAGATGCGGGACCAATGCACGGGTCAATGCGTTAGCGGCCGAACGTCGCTGCAGCGGGGAATCCTGCATGGAAGATCTTCTGTCAAAATTCGAACAGATGTTTGGCTGGGTGCCGGAATGGGCGATCGGATTCGGCCTCGTCGTCGGTGCCATCGTCATTGCGCTGTTCATCTACGGTATAGCCGCGAGAATCATCAGGCGCGTGGTTTCAGCGCGCTGGCCGGCGGTGACGTTGCTTCTGCAGCGGATTGCGGGTCCAGCCCGGCTGGCGCTGTGCCTCGTGGCCGTGGCGCTGGTGCTGCCGCTGGCGCCGCTGAACGACGTGCTGCGCGAACAGCTCCGGCACTTTTTCGTCGTGGCCGTCATCGCCCTGATCGGATGGATCACGGTTCGCGCCGTCGACATGGGCGCCGCCCGTTATCTGCAGCGGTTCCGGCTCGATACCGATGAGAACTTTCTCGCCCGCAAGCACGTCACCCAGGTGCGCGTCTTCAAGCGCGTGATCGATACGCTGATCATCCTGATCGCGATCTCGACCGCCCTGATGACCTTCGAATCCGTCAAGCAATACGGCGTCAGCCTGTTCGCGTCCGCCGGCGCCGCCGGCCTGATCGTCGGCCTTGCCGCAAGGCCGCTGCTCTCAAACCTGATCGCGGGGGTCCAGATCGCGATCACGCAGCCGATCCGGATCGAGGATGCCGTCATCATCGAGAACGAATGGGGATGGGTCGAGGACATCGCCTCGACCTATGTCGTGGTCCGTCTCTGGGACTGGCGGAGGATGGTGGTGCCGCTGTCCTACTTCATCGAGCGTCCGTTCCAGAACTGGACCCGCGACACCCAATCGCTGATCGGCGCCATCGCCTTTCATGTCGACTACTGCACCGATGTCTCGCGGATCAGGCAGCGGCTCGAGCAGGCCGTGCGTGAATCCAAATTGTGGGACGGTGCGGTGGTCAATCTCCAGGTGATCGAGGCCAGCCCGCGGGCGATCGAGCTTCGGGCGCTGGTCAGCGCGAGGTCCGCGCCGCAATCCTGGGACCTCCGCTGCGAGATCAGGGAAAAACTGCTGGCCTTCATTCGCGAGGAGATGCCCGAAGCATTCCCGCGCGAGCGCGCCATGGTATCGCCTCCGATCGCCGATCTCGGCGGTGCGTTCGAGCATGGCGATGCGCGGTCGCGGCCGATGCCAGTGCGGGCTCACAGTTGAGCACCACGGCTCTAGATGATGCCGTGCTGCTTCAGAAGCGCCTGCTCATCGCCGGACACCCAGCCAAACACCTTTGCGTCGCCATCCAGCTTCTGGACCAGGTAGTGAACATCGAAATCGATAATTGTATCGTTTTGATCCGTGCGGGCATAAGTCGCGCTCCAGGAGACATGAGCCACGCAGTGATGCTCATCGATCGGTGAGAGACGAATATGACTGATACGCATCCCTTTGGTCCCGATCGCGCGATAGTGCGCGTACCCTTGTGCCATGACCTGCTTTAGCTGCTCGTCGTTCTTCCCGGTCATGACCCCGGCAGGCGAGGCCGCGATAAAATCCGAGGCATAGAGCGAAGCGACCTCATCCATATCCGAGTTCCCCTCGAGGGAGTGTTTGAAGAAGCTCTCATATCGCTCGAACAGCTTCCTTACGGCGTTCTCCATAAATCGTTTTCCCGGGTTGAAATCTGGCGTCTCCAGCAACGCCGTTCTCGGGCAATTCGATCCATGCTGCTCCGGCTCAGGCCCCGACGGGGGCCGGAATTGGCCTTGCTTCCGCTGGTTCCGGCTGTAATGGATACGGCTGAACTTTCGTCCTTTACCTGTATCCAGAAGAAGAGATCGATGAGCCAACTGATTGTCCGCGCCGGTGAATTCACCTTCGAGGCCCGTTTCGAGGAGCAACTGGCGCCCAAGACGGTCGCTGCCTTCCGCAAGGCGATGCCGTTCGAGAGCCAGGCGATTCATGTCCGCTGGAGCGGCGAGGGGGTCTGGATGCCGCTCGGCGATCTCGATTTCGGCGTCTCCTACGAGAACCACACCAGCTATCCCGCGCCCGGCCAGATCATCCTCTATCCCGGCGGCATCAGCGAGACCGAAATCCTGCTGGCCTATGGCGGCGTACATTTCGCCAGCAAGATGGGCCAGCTTGCCGGCAATCACTTCATTACCCTGACCTCGGGACTGGAGAACCTGACGGCGTTCGGCAAGACCGTGCTGTGGAAGGGCGCGCAGAAAATCCGCTTCGAGGAAGTCTGATCATGGCCGCGCCGGTCTACCCGCGCGACTTCCGCGGCTACGGCCGCAACCCGCCGGATCCGAAGTGGCCCGGCAACGCGCGCGTGGCCGTCCAGTTCGTCGTGAATTTCGAGGAGGGCGGCGAGAACAATGTTCTCGACGGCGATCGCGCCTCGGAGGCCTTTTTGTCCGACGTGCTGGGTGCGCAACCCTGGCCGGGGCAGCGCCACGCCAATATCGAGTCGATGTTCGAATATGGCTCGCGCGCCGGCTTCTGGCGACTGTGGCGGATGTTCACCGAACGCAATCTGCCGGCCACCGTGTTCGGCGTCGCCAAGGCGCTGAAGCGAAATCCGGACATCGTCGCCGCCATGAAGGAGGCGGGCTGGGACATCGCCAGCCATAGCCTGCGATGGATCGAGCACAAGGACATGTCGGAGAACGAGGAGCGGACCGAGATCGCGGCCGCAATCCGCGTTCACACCGAGGCGACCGGCGCACGCCCGCTCGGCTGGTACACCGGCCGCTCCTCGATCAACACATTGCGGCTTCTGATGGAGGCCGGCGGCCTGCTTTATCTCTGCGACTCCTATGCCGACGACCTGCCATACTGGATCAAGTCGCGCGGCTCGAAACCGCACCTGGTGATCCCCTACACGCTTGATGCCAACGACATGCGGTTCATCAACGCGCAGGGCTTTGGCGGCGGCGATGAATTCTTCACCTACCTCAAGGACAGCTTTGACGTTCTTTATGCGGAAGGCGAGATCGCGCCGAAGATGATGTCGGTCGGCCTGCACTGCCGGGTCGTCGGTCGCCCCGGCCGCGCCGCGGCACTGATGCGGTTTCTCGACTATATCGGAAAGCACGAGCGCGTCTGGGTGCCGACGCGGCTGCAGATCGCCGAGCACTGGCGCGCCAATCTGGCTCATCTCGCCGACGACGCTTTCGATATTGGATGAAGCCATGCTCGGCGATGAAATCGTAAGCCGCATCAACCAGCTCGGGGCGATTTCGGAGACCGGCGATAATCTGACGCGGATCTTCCTGTCGCCCGAGCATCGTACCGCGGCCGATCTCATCCTGTCGTGGATGAAGGATGCGGGCATGGCCGCCCGTCTCGACGCCATAAGCAATGTCTGCGGCCGCTACGAAGGTGACCGCCCCGGGCTGCCGTGCCTGATGCTGGGCTCGCATTACGACACCGTGCGCGACGCCGGCAAATGGGACGGTCCGCTCGGGGTCATCACGGCGATTGCCTGCGTCGCCGACCTGAACCGGCGCGGCGTGCGGCTGCCGTTCGCGGTCGAGATCGTCGGTTTTGCCGACGAGGAGGGCGTGCGGTTTGCCTCCACGCTGCTCGGCAGCCGGGCTATCGCCGGAACGTTTGAGGCGAGCGTTCTCGACGCGCGCGATGCAACCGGCCTCACCATGCGCGAGGCGATGGTGCAATTCGGCCTTGACCCCGGCCGCATCGGCGACGCGGCACGGAAGCGGGGCGAACTGCATGCCTATGTCGAGCTGCACATCGAGCAGGGACCGGTGCTCGAGCAACAGAACCTTCCGGTAGGCGTGGTGACGGCGATCTCCGGCGCCACCCGGCTGGCGGCGCACCTCACCGGCATGGCCGGTCATGCCGGCACCGTGCCGATGGCGCTGCGGCGCGACGCGCTGGCCGGCGCGGCCGAATGCATCGTCTCGGTCGAGCAGTTCTGCAAGGCGGATAGCGCAGGTCTCGTCGGTACCGTCGGCGTCATCAACGCGATGCCGGGCGCCACCAACGTGATCCCCGGTCGCGTCTCCTTCGCCCTCGACATCCGCGCTCCGGCGGATCAACACCGCAAGCAGGCCGTCGCCGAGATCGTGCGGCAGATCGAGGCGATCGCAAAGCGCCGTGAACTGTCGCTCCAGATCGACGTCACCCACGAAAACCGCACGGCGCCCTGCGCGCCCTGGCTGAAAGCGCAAATGGCGGAAGCCGTTGCGACCGAAGGCCTCAGTGCGTTCGAACTGCCGAGCGGCGCCGGGCATGACGGCATGGCGATGATCGATATATCAGATGTCGCCATGCTCTTCGTGCGCTGCCGCGGCGGCATCAGCCATAACCCGGCCGAGCATGTTGAACCCGCCGACGCCGATGCCGGTGCACGCGTGCTGCTGCGGTTCGTCGAGAACTTTAGGCCAAAGGCATGACGGCGGGGCCTGATCGTAGGATGGGTAGAGCGCAGCGAAACCCATCACCTTGCTGACGGGATACATTTGACGAGCATGATGGGTTTCGCTTCGCTCTACCCATCCGACAGGCCGCCGCGTCCGCTTTATGACAATGTGATGACATCATGAGTCATCTGGCAGAAATACGAATCGACGATGTCTGGGGCACCAATGCGTGGTAGTCGAAACCACGGAAACCTCGTTCGTTCAGGCAGATGCACCGTCACATTTCAATTTCATCCCATCGCGAATACCGATTTTATCAGGGTCCGTTTTCCTCCTGTGTCGCCAACGGTATTCAGGCCGTCAATTTTCTCGGTGATCGATTCCTGAGAAAGTATCGCCCATCGGCTGGCATCGAGGATCTGTACACGCACTCGGTCAACAGTGCCTTTTCTCCGCAGGAAGCCTTTCTGGTCACGGGCGCCCCGCACGCTTCCGCCTATTATCCGCGGGACTTTGCCTGGTTTTATCCCGATGTTCTCGATCCCGAGACCATTATGGATTCCGAGGACGCCGTCCGCAGGGTTCGCCTGCTCGAAAAGAGCGTCCGGCTGATGCTGGAGGCCGTCCGCGCCGATGTCGTTACCACGACCATCGTTCCCGCAGGCGGCGATCGATACATCGGCGTCAATTACTTCTCGCTGCCGTCGGATACGCTGCTGGGCATCCTCGCCGGTCTGGAACAGATCATGCGGGCGGACCAGAGGGCGTCTTCATTCTTGGCGATGGCGCAAGGCGCGCATGCCGGCCGCCTGTTGCTTGCCGAATATCGCGAGGACCTGAAGAAGGCGATACTTCAATTAGCCGGCGCGCTGCAGCCGTTCGACGACAACGGCCTCACCGCTTTGTTGTGCGACGTAAACGCACCTCGTTCCGCGGCGACGGATACCCGCGCCGAGCGAAGGCGTTTCGTCACCAACGCATGCGTCTACGCGACTTTTGTGCACGGCATCCGGATGGGCGTGATCGACCGGATCGAGCTGGAAGGGGTGCTCGGACGCGCGCTCCCACAGTATAAAACGGAGCTGCTCGGGCTGTTTGGCAAGCACGGCTATATCAGGCATTCCCTGGATTCCGGGAGCGAGCCGGGGGCGTCTTCCGTTGCGCTCGATTTCGTCAATGTGCAGGAAGGATTTTGGGATCTCGGTAACGAGAGCGAGCGCGCGCTGTTCGCGGCCACAACCGATTTGATACTTGGCGAGCCGCGATTTCGAATCCGCGATATGTCTCTCTTCCTGGTATCCGCCGATAATCCGCAGACCAAGATGATCCACAAGATTGCGGCTCCGGCATACCAGGGGCGTTCCTGCTGGCCGACGTTCAACGTCGAATTCGCCGACCGCATGCTGGAGTACGATGAGTTTTCCGGCACCGACACGTATAGGTCCTGCGCCCGCGATATTTTGAGGGACATCCGCACCGCGACCGAAACGCACGGCGGATATCAGGAGCTGCTGTCGGAGCGGGGCCTCAAGTATCGCACGTGGGCCTATCAGAGCGCGGTTGCGCACTCCTGGTTTCCACGTTTCCTATCGGTCTGGCGGCGGGCATTCGGGACGCCGCTGCTCAACAGGAACTAGTCAGCGACCTTCGAGCTTTGCGCCGCGGGCCAGTGCGGCTGCGGTCTCAAGTCCGACGTTTCGGACCAGCGGGTCGGCATGGCGGTGAACCAGCCACCACTCTGCGCCTTGCCTGCGATAGACCAGCGTAACCCGCAGCGACCAGTCCTGATCCGGCAAGCCGCCGACCTCGCCGTGCTCACGCTCGATCACGGCAAGGACGGCCAGATCGCCCGATGCGTAGGATTGGACCAATTCGATTTTGGCATCGCCGTTTCTGAAATAGCTGGCAAGCCGCGCCAGCCGCTCGGGACTCATGTCAAAACCCCGGCTGGCTTCACCGCCAAACGGCTGCATCAGGGTAAAGTCATCGGCGATGCGCGTCAGGCCAGCCCATTTGTCCATGTCGCCGCGCATGAAAGCCGAAGCCCGCGCTTCGGTCGTTCTGACCAGGTCGACAAGTTCCTGCTCTGAAACTGTCGAGGTCGGCTCCTGCGCGGCGCTGGCCGACAGTGGCATGGCGAGTGCGGCCTTCAGAGCCAGGCGGCTCCAGCGGTTCGATTTGAACATCTCGGTGTCCTTCCATTCAGGTTGAGCCGGCGACTTCCGGCGGTGATGCCCAGATCGCACTTCAATCATGCTGAATCCAGTGATATGATTTCAGCACTATGCTGAAGCAAATTGATCTATCCCGGACCGATCTCAACCTGCTCGCGTTGTTCGAGATCGTCTTTCAGGAGCGGCACGTCGGCCGGTCGGCGGAGCGGCTGCATCTTTCGCCGTCCGCCATCAGCCATGGACTTGGCCGCTTGCGCACGCTGCTTGGCGACCCCTTGTTTCTCAAGACCCCGAAAGGCGTCGTTCCGACGGAGCGCGCCCTTCAGCTCGCGCCGTCAGTGGCTGAAATTCTCACGCGTGTCCGCGGAGTCGTTTCGTCGGCTGCGCCGTTTGATCCACGACACTCGACGCGCCGCTTCGTCATTGGCGCGCCCGATGGCGCGTCGTCGGTCATCATGCCTTCGCTGCTGGAGAGGTTGCATCAGGCGGCGCCAGGCATCGATCTGGGCATTCGGCAGCTCCTACCGGTGCAAGGCTTCACTGCGCCTCATCTTGCATGGAAGGATGCGTTGAAGGAGCTCGAAGACCGAACGATGGATATCGCGATCATTCCCTTTGACGATATTCCGGTCCGTTTCCATAAGCAGGCGCTCTACGAGGAAGAGTTCGTCATTGCTGCGCGCAAGGGGCAATCCTTTGTGCGCAACCCGACCCTTCAACGCTACTGCGAGGCGGAACATCTCGTCGTTTCGCATACTGGCGATGTTTCCGGATTTGTGGATGTTGAACTTGCCAAGAAAGGCTTGACGCGGCGCGTTGCCCTGACCGTGCCGAATTTCAATTTCGCAATTTCGGTGCTGACCGAAACCGAGATGGTTTCTGCGCTGCCGAGGCGGTTCGTGGAGATCCATGGCGCTCGCTTCAATGTCATCGCCGTCAAGGCGCCGCTGCCGCTGCCACGCTTCTCGATCAATATGGTCCTGCCGAAAGTGGCGATGATGGATACCGGGCTTGCCTGGCTGGTCGAGTTACTGGGACAGGTTTGCACAACAAACGGTTGGTCATCAGCTCGATCGGGCAAACGCAGTCGCAGCATGCACAGCTAATAAGCAATTGCTCGCTTGTGGTGCTTTCGATGAGGGCGAGCCACGATCGGTATCGACGAGTAACGGACTGACAATACGACCGATTTTCTTCAGACCCGCCGCCTGACGCCATTGTACACAATGGCATGCGCCTTGCTTGCCTTACCCGGGAGTTGTCTCGTTCGGGGCGCGTACGTCATGGCGAACTCAGCAAAGCTCGTAGCCGAGCCGGAGCCGATCGAGATCGACTGGTCGGTCACCGCGCTTCTCATCATCGACATGCAGCGCGATTTCATGGAGCCCGGCGGCTTCGGCGAGACGCTCGGCAATGACGTCAGCCAGCTTGCGCGGGCGGTGAAGCCGATCGCAGCCGTGCTGGATGCGGCGCGCGGGGCCGGCATGCTGGTCATCCATACCCGCGAAGGTCATCTGCCCGATCTTTCCGATGCGCCGTCGGCCAAGGTCGAGCGCGGCGCGCCGTCCTTGCGCATTGGCGATCCCGGCCCGATGGGTCGCATTCTCATTCGCGGCGAGCCCGGCCATGACATCATTCCCGAATTGTATCCGCTCGACACCGAGATCGTGATCGACAAGCCGGGCAAGGGTGCGTTCTACGCCACGGAGCTTGGTGAGGTGCTGCAGCGTTACGGCATCGAGAACATTCTGGTGTGTGGTGTCACCACTGAGGTCTGCGTCAACACCACCGTGCGTGAGGCCAACGACCGCGGCTATCGCTGCGTGGTGCTCGCGGATGGCTGCGCATCCTATTTTCCAGAGTTTCACGAGATGGGCCTGAAGATGATCAAGGCCCAGGGCGGCATCTTCGGCTGGGTCTCGGACTCGGCCGCGGTGCTGGAAGCACTTTCACCGGAGATTCCAACAACGGCAGTAGCGGGGGCATCACGATGAGCACGACGGGGACATCAGCACCATCCACCTTCAAGCCGGCATTGTGGACGCCGGGCGACTGGAACGCGCTGTTCGGCTTTGGCACCAACATCCTCGTCAACATGCTGGTGCTGACCGAGCTGCTGCGCTTCGTGCTGAAGATGCCTGACTCGATCGTGTTCGGCCGCATCCTGCCGGCGCTCGGCCTGATGATGTGCCTCTCGACCTTCTACTACGCATATCTCGCCTACAAGCTCGCACAGAAGACCGGTCGCAACGACGTCTGCGCGCTGCCGTCAGGCGTCAGCGTGCCGCACATGTTCATCGTCACCTTCGTGATCATGCTGCCGATCACGCTCAAGACCGGCGATCCCGTCAAGGGCTGGTCGGCCGGTCTCGTCTGGGTGTTCTTCCAGAGCTTTATCCTGATGATCGGCGGCTTCATCGCGCCGTACATCCGCAAGATCACTCCGCGCGCGGCGCTGCTCGGTACGCTCGCCGGTGTTTCGATCACCTTCATCTCGATGCGGCCGGCGCTGGAAATGTACATGACGCCGCAGATCGGCCTGATCTGCTTTGCCATCATCCTGGTGGCGTGGTTCGGCGGCGTGAAATACCCGAAGGGAATTCCGGCTGGCCTCGTCGCCATTGCCGCGGGCATGCTGATCGCCTGGGGTTCGAACCTGTTCGGCCTCGGGCTCGGTGGCCTGAGCCTGAAAGGCCTCGGCGATGCCTTTGCCAATTTCGGCTTCTCGGTGCCGCTGCCGGCCTTCGGCCACGTCTTTTCGGGTTTCGAATTCCTCGGCATCATTCTGGTGACGGCTATACCGTTCGGCATCTACGATCTCGTCGAAGCCATGGACAATGTCGAAAGCGCGGAAGCGGCCGGCGACGAGTACCCGACCACGCGCGTGCTCACCGCCGACGGCGTCGTCAGCCTGATCGGCTGCCTGATGGGCAACCCCTTCATCAACGCGGTCTATATCGGCCATCCCGGCTGGAAGACGATGGGCGGGCGGATCGGCTATTCCGCCGCGACCGGCGTCATGGTGGTGCTGCTGTCATGGTTCGGCATCATCTCGGTGCTGCTGGCGCTGGTGCCGGTGGTCGCGATCTCGCCGATCCTGCTCTATATCGGCATGCTGATCGGCGCGCAGGCGTTCCAGACTACGCCGGTCAAGCATGCGCCGGCGATCGTGCTGGCGTTGACGCCGCATCTTGCCGCGTGGGCCAAGCTCCAGATCGACACCATGCTCGGCGCGAGCATGGCCGCCGCCCAGACCGTCGGCGGTCTCGCCGCCGACAAGGTCGACGCCGTGAAGGCCGCGGCCATCGCCTCGCTGCCGCAGCAGGGCGTGATCTATCACGGCTTGGAAGTGATGGGCGGTGGCGCGATCCTCGCCGGCCTCGTGCTCGGCGCAATCGGCGTGTTCGTCATCGAGCGCGACTTCATGAAGGCCTCAGCCTTCGCGCTCGCCGGTGCGGTCATGACCTATTTCGGTTTCATGCATGGCGAAGCCGTCGGTATCGGCGGCGGACTTGGTGTGACACCGGGCGTGGCGCTGGCCTATGCGGTGGTGGCGGCGGGTTTGTTCGCGCTGGCGAAGAATAGTCCTGCCGTCGACTACAGCGCGCATCCGGAAGTGCCGGCCGCAGCGCCGGCGGAGTGAGTCATCTCACCCTTCATGGTGAGGAGTGTGAAGCGCGTCTCGAAGGATGAGGTCTGACAAAGCCCTGCGTAGGGTGGGCAAAGCGAAGCGTGCCCACCATCTGTCCGATCCAGTGACCTGATTGGTGGGCACGCTTCGCTTTGCCCACCCTACGAATCTGTGCAGCGTTTCACCTGCATCGCGTCCAGGACGCGCACTATTTCTACCCCTTCACAAACGCGAGCATCGTGCCGTTCCCATCAGCCGGCGGCACGACAACACCGCCGGCGCTTTTCACACCGGCAGCACCGAGCGCCTTCTCCGCCGCCACGACATCAGCCACAATCACCAGCCCCGCGCCGCCGCGCTCGGGCAGGCCGGCCAGCGACACGCCGGGATAGCGCTTGCCGAGTTGATCCTTGGTCAGGAACACGAAATCCGCCCGATCGCCGCCGGAGGGCACCACGACCGCGCCATCCGCCTCGTTGCGCGTCTCGCGATCGATCATCTTGGCCAGATGCGCGGCTTCCGTGGCCGGTGCGGGCGCGACCATCAGCACCTGCTTCAGCCGTTTCGCGCCATTGGCGTGCTTCATCAGTTCGGGAATCCAGACCGTCTCGCGGGTCTTGTGCTGGCAGGCGAAGATGCGCACGCCGCCCGGCGCTTCCGCCGTCGGCCACTGGAAGGTGCGGAATTTGGCTGCGGACACCGTTCCGTCAGGCATCGTCACCGGCCGCTCGAAATCGGTGGGGCCAACAGGCGGATAGCCGCGTGCGCGAATCTCTTCCGCGCCTTCGGCAGAATCCACCGCCGTGAACGCGATGCGCTCGATGCCTTCGCCGTTCTTTTCGAGATAGGCCCGCGCCGGAGCATTATGTTCCGTCGGCTGGAGCACGCCGAGCAATTCCATATAGTCGGGGTCGAACATGATGGTGTAGTTGCCCGATCCCATATGCGCGCTGTGGGTGCCGCGCGGCGACACGGTGAAGCCGAGCCGCTTGTAGTTTTCGGCGGCTTTGTCGAGATCCTTCACCATGACCACGGCGTGATCGATTCCGATGACGTTTTTGAGTGCCACTCTTTTGTTTCCCTGCATGCGGTTAGGGGGCTAAACTAAGCAGAACGAAAAGGCCGCCGCAAGAAAGGATACCGATGAGTACGCGCAACGTCCGCTGGCCCGATTCACTATGGGCGGCCGTGACGCCATCCGGGCCCGAATTGCCCGAACTTACCGGCACGCAGCAGGCGGATGTCATCGTGATCGGCGGCGGTTTCACCGGCCTTTCCACCGCGCTGCATCTGCGCGAAGCCGGCGTCGATGTCGCCATCGTCGAGGCCGCGGAGCCGGGCTGGGGCGCTTCGGGACGCAACAACGGCCAGGTGATCCCGACGCTGTCGCGGCCCGATCCAGAGGATATCGTTACAAAGCACGGCGAGGCCGGAGAGCGTTTTGTCGGCATGCTGCGCGACAGCGCGTCCTATCTCTTCGACCTGACAAGGCGTTACAATATCGACGCCGAAGGAGAGCAGGCCGGCTGGGTGCAGCCGGTGCATTCGCCCGGCCGCATCAAGATCGCCGAGCGGCGGGTGCGGCAGTGGTCGAAATTCGGCGCACCGGTTGAGTTGCTCTCGCGCGAGCAGACGCGCGACATGCTGGGCTCCGACGCGTGGTTCGGCGGCTTCTGGAACAGGACCGGCGGCCACATCAATCCGCTGGCGCTGGCCCGGGGTCTCGCGCGCACCGTGCTCGGGCTCGGCGCGCGCATCTATGCACGTTCGCCGGCGGAAAGCTTTGAGCGGCGTGGCGACCGCTGGGTGGTCAGGACGGCGAGGGGAGAGATTTCCGGCCGCGCGCTGGTCGTGGCAACCAATGCCTATAGCGGCGAGTTTTCAAAGTCGCTGGTGCCTCAGATTGCGCAGGAAGTGATGCCGGTATTGTCCTGGCAGATGGCGACGCAGCCTTTGTCCGATAATGTCCGCAAGACCATCATCCCGGGACGGCAGGCGATGTCGGACACCCACGGTGAACTCTATTTTGCGCGCTATGACGCGCGCAATCGCCTCGTCACCGGCGGCGCGGTGATCGGCCCCGGCAACAAGGTCGAGCGGATCAAGGCGCGGGTCACGGAGCGGCTGCAGCGGCTGTGGCCGCAGATCGGCGAGGTCTCGTTCGATTATGTCTGGAATGGCTATGTCGGCATGACCACGGATTTTCTGCCGCGCATTCACAAGCTCGGACCGAACGCCTATGGCTGGACCGGCTGCAACGGCCGCGCCGTGGCGCTGACCATGCCGCTCGGCAATGAACTGGCCAAGGCCGTCCGCGGCGAGCCGGAGAAAGAGCTGGCATTGCCGTTTACCGAGCCGGTGCCGATCGTCGCCCACGGCGTCCTGCGCAAGCTCGCGCCGCTGATGCTGCTGGTCTATCGCCGAAGAGATGCGCGCGAGATGGCGTGAAGAACGATGGCCTCTCTCTAGGGCGTACTCATAAATCCGGGACTACCAGCTTCGAGAGTGGAGCGGACACGCGGCAGCGATGCCGGA
Organism: Bradyrhizobium jicamae; assembly: GCF_001440395.1. Classification (GTDB taxonomy): domain Bacteria; phylum Pseudomonadota; class Alphaproteobacteria; order Rhizobiales; family Xanthobacteraceae; genus Bradyrhizobium; species Bradyrhizobium jicamae. The sequence goes on from NZ_LLXZ01000003.1 coordinate 99,719, forward strand.
ATGTCGCCTTGTGATCCCAAAGCTGATGCACCGGTTGCACGCCTAAACCTCCGCTTTTCGTTGGCGGCCGTTGAACCTGGTTGTATGTTCCCGGCTATTCTCCCTTGGATACGATCCGTGCGGCTATCCTCCGGGATCGGCACCAATCCGACGTTCATGCGTCCGCGCCTGTTGGAATCCGTTCAACGGCGCCTTCTGGCTACACTTCGCTCGGAACACGATGGTTACCAATCGATTCCCGGCCATGAAGAGAGAGCTATGGCATTCGTTATCTGCCGGCGGCCTTGTCCTCGGAACGCTCTTCTTCGCTGCCTCGCTCTCGCCGACGCTCTTGCCGCGGACGTTTTTGACGCAGGGCTTGCTTTCGGGATGTTCTCTGGCGGCTGGATATGGCATCGGCGTATTCGGCGTCTGGCTTTGGGATTACATGGAACTCGCGCGGCTCAACGGCCGCTTCCTGCGCGCCGCCTACTTCGCCACCGCGACCGGTTGCGCGATCGTTGCGGTTGTATCCCTCTCGCAGGCGGCAAGATGGCAGAATTCGATCCGTGAGTTGATGGAACTCGAGCCGGTCGACACCGCGCATCCACTCGCGGTCAGCCTCATTGCCCTGACAGTGTTCGCCATGTTGATCGCGCTTGCGCGGTTCTTTCGATTGACGCTCCGCTTTGTAACGACACTGGCCAAGCGCTTTCTGCCCGCGCGGGTGTCCAACGTTGTCGGCGTCATCGCGACGGTTGCTCTATTCTGGTTGGTCATCAATGGGCTTCTCTTCCGCGCCTTTCTGCGGGTCGCAGAGGCATCCTTCCGGGAATACGACGCGGGGATCGAAGTGGAGACGGAGCCGCCGTTGGACCCTCTGAAGACCGGCAGCCGCGCGTCTCTGCTCGCCTGGGACAAGCTGGGACGGGCGGGACGGGAGTTCATCACCTCGGGGCCGACCCGCGAAGACATCAGCGTTCTTTCGAGCAGGGCAGCGCTTTCGCCTGTTCGCGTCTATGTCGGGTTGCGATCGGCGGATACGCCCGGAGCGCGCGCCAAGCTCGCACTGGAAGAATTGAAGCGCGTCGGCGGGTTCGAGCGATCCGTGCTCATCGCGGTGACGCCGACCGGCACCGGCTGGGTTGACCCGGCGGCGATCGACAGTATCGAGTATCTGCACGGTGGTAACGTCGCGAGCGTTGCCCTTCAATATTCCTATCTCGCCAGTTGGCTGTACTTGCTGATGGATCCAGGTTATGGCGCCGATGTTGCGCGCGCCCTGTTCGAGGAGATCTACGGATACTGGATCACGCTTCCCAAGGACCGCCGGCCGAGACTTTATCTGCACGGTATCAGTCTTGGCGCGAGAAATTCCGAACAGTCGACGGACCTGATCGAGGTATTGGGCGAGCCATTTGACGGCGCGCTCTGGAGCGGGCCGCCCTATTCGAGCAGGCTCTGGCGCTGGCTCACCGACCGCCGCAATCCTGGATCACCCGTGTGGCTTCCCCGCTTTCGCGATGGATCGTTTGTGCGGTTCACGAACCAGCACGGAGAGGCTGCCGAGCCCTCAGGCCCGAACGCGGCGTGGGGGCCGGTTCGGATCGTCTACCTCCAATACGCAAGCGACCCGGCGACCTTCTTCGACTATCGCAGCCTCTATCGCGAGCCGGAGTGGATGCTGCCGCCACGGGGGCCGGATGTGTCGCCGCAAGTGCGCTGGTATCCGGTTATAACTCTCTTTCAACTGATGCTGGACATGTTCATGGCGACCGACGCACCTATCGGATTCGGCCATGTCTACGCGCCGGCGCACTATATCGAGGCGTGGCAGGAGGTGACAGACGTTCGCGACTGGTCGGCGGAGGAGATCACGCGGCTGAAGCAGCATCTCTCCAAGCCGCGTCATCGCGTGGTGCAGCGGAGGGAGGGTTAAATGTCAGCAGTCATTCACCTGTGCACCGTTGATATCCGCTTCTGAGGCGGTATGGCCGCAATATCGGTACTCACACCTTATGCTCGCGCGCGAACGCGCCGCCGGGGATAGAGTCGAGCAGGGCGCGCGTGTAAGGGTGCTGTGGATTGCCGAACACCTCGCCTGCGAGCCCATGTTCCACGACCGCCCCATCCTTCATCACGGCGACGAGGTCGCAGATTTGCGCGGCGACACGCAGATCGTGGGTGATGAACACGATGGAAAGCCCGAGTTGCTGCCGTAGTTCGGCGAGCAGTTTCAGCACCTGCGCCTGTACGGAGACGTCGAGCGCCGACACCGGCTCGTCCGCCACCAGCACATCCGGCTTCAGCGCGAGTGCGCGGGCCAGCCCAATGCGCTGGCGCTGGCCGCCGGAGAATTCGTGCGGATAGCGGTCGCCGGCGGAAGGGTCGAGCCCGACCAGCGCGAACAACGCCTTTGCATCCGCAATCGCCTTGGCCCGCGGCGCGCCGTGCACGATCGGGCCTTGCGCCACCAACTCCGCCGCCTTGCGGCGCGGGTTGAGGGAGGCGAACGGGTCCTGAAACACCATCTGGATATGCTGGGTTTCACGGCGAACTTCTTCGCGCGACATCTTCGCCCAATCGTTGCCATCGAGCACGATCGATCCGGTATCCGGATCAATCAGCCGCACGATGCAGCGCGCCAGCGTCGATTTGCCCGAGCCTGACTCACCGACGATGCCAAGCGTCGCGCCGCGGGGCAGGGTGAGTGACACGTTCTTCACGGCCGGCGTCACCCGCGCGCCACGGCCCAGGAAGCCGCCGGTCCGGTAGGTCTTCGAGACGTCCGAGATCGTCAGGATATTGTCGGCCGCGAGCGCGCGCGGCGGTGGGGCCTTCAGCGGCGGCACCGCGGCGATGAGCTGCCTGGTATAGGCATGCTGTGGATGGTGCAGCACCTCGGTCGCCGTGCCCTGTTCGACGATGACGCCATGCTGCATCACCACGACGCGATCGGCGATCTCGGCCACTACGCCGAAATCATGGGTGATGAACATGACCGCGGTCTTGCGGCGCTGCTGCAGGTCGCGGATCAGTTTTAGTATCTGCGCCTGTGTGGTGACATCGAGCGCGGTGGTCGGTTCATCCGCGATCAGCAGTTTCGGATCGAGCGCCAGTGCCATCGCGATCATGGCGCGCTGGCGTTGGCCGCCGGAGAGCTCATGCGGATAGGCTTTTGCTGCGACCTTGGAATCGGGAATGCGCACGTCCGCCAGCAGTGCGAGCACCCGCGTGTTGATTTCCGATTTCGACAGATCGGTATGGATCGAAAACATCTCGGCGATCTGGTCGCCGATGGTGCGCAGCGGATTGAGCGCCGTCATCGGTTCCTGAAAGATCATGGCAATGCCGTCGCCGCGTACCTCGCGCATCTCCGCCATCGATGCGGCGCAGAGATCGCGACCCTCGAACATGATGCGGCCGTCGTCGATCGTCACTTCGTTGGGCAACAGCCGCATGACGGCATTCGCCATCATTGACTTGCCGGAGCCGGACTCGCCGACCACGCAGACGATTTCGTTAGAGGCGATCTCCAGCGACACATCCCGGAGCGCATGCGTCCGGTCGGCGCCGCCGGGCAGGCGAACGCTCAGGCGATCGAGCGAGAGGATGGTCTCGTGCTCGCTCATCGTCCCTTCAGCCTCGGATTGAGCGCGTCGTTGAGGCCCTGGCCGACCAGCGATACCGCGAGCACGGTAACGAGAATGGCGATGCCGGGGATCGCCGAGACATACCACTGCACGCGCAGCACATCGCGCCCGAGGCCGATGAGGTTGCCCCACGACGCGACGTTGGGATCTGACAGCCGCAGGAAGGCCAGCGCGCTCTCCAGCAGGATCGCGACCGCCATCACCACGCTGGCATAGACGATGACCGGCGGCAGCGCATTGGGCAGGATCTCCCGGAAAATGAGCTGGATGTTCTTCATGCCGAGCGTCCGGCCGGCCTGGACGAATTCACGGTTGCGCAACGACAGGAATTCGGCGCGGGTCAGCCGCGCCGGCGCCGGCCACGACACCACGCCGACCGCGATGGTCACCGTCGTCAGCGTCGAGCCGAAGACCGCGACCAGCACCAGCAGCAGCACGAAGTTGGGCAGCGTCTGGAACGCTTCGGTGATCCGCATCAGCACGTTGTCGACCCAGCCGCCGTAGTATCCGGCGAAGGCGCCGACCAGGATGCCGATCAGGATCGCAATCGCCGTGGCGACGCCGCCGATCAAAAGCGATATCCGCGCGCCGTAGAAAATCTGCGCGGCAATATCGCGGCCGGAATTGTCGGTGCCGAGCAGGAAGCGCGGGTTGGAGAACGGCCAGACCAGCGGACGGCCCGCGAGCGCGAGCGGATCGCGGGGATAGAACCAGCCGGCCGAGATCGCCATCGCGATCACGATCACGAGCAGGATCAGGCCGGCGACGGCGGCGGGACTTCGGAAGTAGCGCTTGACCGCATCCATCGCGTCAGCCCTCGGCCGTGATGCGCGGATCGAGCCGCGCATAGATGAGATCGACGACGAAGTTCACGGATATGACGAGCAGCGCCGAGACGAATACGATGCCGAGCAGCGTATTGAGGTCGCGCTGCACCACCGATTCATAGGCGAGGCGGCCGAGGCCGGGCAGCGAGAACACGCTTTCCACCACCACCGAGCCGCCCAGCATGGTGCCGGCCTGCAGCCCGATCAGCGTCACCATCGGCAACAGCGCATTGCGCAGCACGTGCCGCGTCACCACCCGCGTCTCGTCGAGGCCCTTGGCCCGCGCGGTGCGAACGTAGTCGAGATTGAGCACCTCCAGCATCGAGGCGCGCATGATGCGCAAATAGATCGCCAGGAAGATCAGCCCGAGCGTCAGCGTCGGCAGCACCAGATGGCTTGCGATATCCAGCATGCGCCAGATACCGGTCCGCACCGTCCCGATATCCTCGAAACCGCCGGGCGGCAGCCATTGCAGGTAGACCGAGAACACCACGATCGCCATCAGCCCGAACCAGAACGAGGGCGTCGCATAGAAGATCAGGCCGAGCGTGGAGATCAGCGTGTCCGGCCAGCGGTTGACGCCGCGGGCGGCGATCACGCCGAACAGCAGTCCGAAGAAAAACGCGAACGACAGCGATGCGGTCATCAGGAGAATCGTCGGCGGCAGCCGCTCGATGATCACGGACGCCACCGGCTTGCCATAGATCGAGGAAAAGCCGAGATCGAGCCGCACCAGCCGCCACAGGTAATTGCCGAGTTGCGCCGGGATCGAAAGGTCTAGCCCATAGAATTTGCGCAGCTCCTTGGCAGTCGCGGCATCGCCGCCGCCCATCTGCGCCATCATGGCGTCGACGGTGTCGCCCGGCGCGAACTGCAGCAGCAGGAACACGCCGATCAGGATCAGCACAAGGGTCGGGATCGAGGCGGCAAGCCGCCGCCCCGCAAGGCTCAGGATACGCATGCGCCTATTCTGGCGGATATAGTGTCAGGCCGAAAGCCAAAGATCGTGCCAGCTCGCCGAACCCCAGCGCGGGGTATTGGAGTGGTTGCGCGCCTTTGCCGTGATCGTGGTCAGGAAGATCTGCTCGATCGGCATCCAGACCGGCAGCTCCGTATTCACCTCCTTGACGAACTGGGCATAGAGCGCCTTGCGCTTGGCCGGATCGACTTCGGTGGCGGCATCGTCGATGGTCTTATCGACATTCGTGTCCTGCCAGCCCCACTGGTTGGTCCAGGGCGCGCCCTTGGGCTGGCCGGAACGGTACCAGACCGTGGTCGAGACCGCGGGATCGTTGCGATACTGGTGCCAGCCGGTGGCGATGTCGAAGGCGTGCTCGTCATAGACCTGCTTGAGGAAGCCGCCGCCGTCGTTGCGCACGATATCGACGGGGATGCCGATCTCGCCGAGCGATTGCTGGATGAAGGTCGACCACAACGAGATGTCCTCGCCCCAGGGGGCGGGCAGCAGCCTGAGCGAAAACCGCGTGCCGCCGGTGCCCGGCTTGAAGCCGGCCTCGTTGAGCAGCGCGATAGCTTTGGCCTTGTCGTAGGCATATTGCGGCGTGTTGGCGCCCGGGTAGAAGTCGGTCGAGGTCGAGGGGATCGGGCCGGTGCCGAGCTTGGCGAAATCGCCGAGGAAGTTCTCGATGAAGAACGGCACATTGATCGCATGCGCGATGGCGCGGCGAACCCGGATGTCGGACAGTTCCTTGCGGCGGAAGTTGAATTCCAGCGTGTTGGTGCGAGCGTTGCCTTCATTACCCTTGGTCGAGACGATGAAGCGCTTGTCCTTGCCGAGGCGGGCGAGATCCGAGAGCGTCAGGCTCGAGAATGGCGCGTAATGAAGTTCGCCGGCTTCCATTTGCGCCGACGCCGCGGCGCGATCGGTGATCACCTTCCAGACGATGCGATCGAGGTAGGGCGCGTTGGGCCGCCAGTAATTCTCGTTGCGGTCGGCGATGATGTATTGCCCGCGCTCATATTTGACGAATTTGAACGGGCCGGTGCCGACCGGCGCGAGGTTGGTCGGGTTCTGCCTGATATCGCCGCTCTCATAGAGATGCTTGGCCGAGACGTAGCCGAGGTCGGGTAGCGCCCGGAGCAACAGGTTCAGCGGCATCGGCCGCTCGTATTTGAAGATCGCGGTGTGCGCATCCGGCGTCTCGACCGCGGTGAGGAAGAGCTGCAGCGTCGATCCGTAATTGAGGATCTTCTTCCACATGTTCATGGCGGTGAATTCGACGTCGGCCGAGGTGAACGGCTTGCCGTCGTGCCAGGTGACGCCCTGGCGCAGCTTGAAGGTCACAGTCTTGCCGTCCGGGGTCCCCTCCCAGCTCTCGGCGAGCACGCCGACCGGCTGGCCATTGGCGTCGAGATCGACCAGGTTTTCCTGGATCTTGCCACCGATGATGTAGACGCCGGTGGAAGCCTGGATGCTCGGGTTGAGCTGGCGCTGCTCGGCGGCGTAGTGGACGTTGAACACGCCGCCCTTGCGCGGGGTTTCCTGCGCGAAGGCCCGCATCGGATTGATGACGTTGGCCGCGATGGCCGCCGACGTCAGCAGTGCGGTGCGACGATTGATCTCAAGGCGCGTCAAATCCATGCGAAGTCTCCGAACACATAATTGATGGCGAACCTTCACGCGTTCGCCTTAGGGGCGATTTTACGATGGAACGCCAACGCGAGTCATTTTCAAATCAACGCGCGGGGCGGAAAATCCTTCCTGAAAACAATGTACTTGGCGGTCGATCAATCTGCACATTTTACCCTTCCAGACGGCAAATCACGGCTCGCTCCGATAGAGGCGGCGACTGGCGCGCAGCCCGGGATTGTCCGGAAATGGGGCATTGGGGTGCGCGGAATCCCCCTAAAAATAGGCTTCGGAGGGCTTCTGATGTTAAAAACCCCGGAAAAATTGGACGAATCACTGCAACTCGACTAGCGAGATAGTTGTGCAGATTGTCGAAAGCCCTATTTTCTAGGCGTTTTTCGCCATATCGTCGCCTGTGCCAGAATCAATGGAGCAACCATGGCTACCCAAATGTCTAAGTCGCAGCTGATCGAGAAGATCGCGACCACCACCGAACTTTCGAAGAAAGAGGTCAAGAACGTGATGGACACGCTCGTTGACGTCGGTCACAAGGAGCTCAAGAAGAACGGGCTGTTCCTCGTTCCTGGCTTCGCGAAGTTCGTCGTGGTCAAGAAGCCCGCGACCAAGGCTCGTAAGGGCACCAACCCCTTCACGGGCGAGGAAATGATGTTCAAGGCCAAGCCGGCCCGCAAGATCGTCCGGGCCCGCCCGGTCAAGGCCGCCAAGGACGCGGTCTAAGAAAAGCGAAAAGGCCCTCGGCGACGGGGGCCTTTTTGTTTTCTCCCACCTCGCTTCGCTCTTGCGGGGAGAGGCCGCCGCGTCTTCGCGGCGGGTGAGGGGGCATCCGCGAGTCCAGTTCTGTGGAGATAGCCCCTCACCCCCAACGCTCTATGTGCGAACTTCGCTCGTCTCGGCCCCGCAAGTGCGGTGCGAGAGAGAAGTTGACGCTGCCACTTGATCTCAGTCACACCACCGGCGACCGGCCGCCATCGACATTGATGGCGGTGCCGGTGATGAACGATCCCTGCTCGGAGGCAAGGAAGCAGGCGAGGTTCGCAAATTCCTCCGCCGTGCCGATGCGCCCCAAAGGCGTGCCCTTGGCGAGGTTCTTGGCAAACACCTCGAAATCCGTGTCCGGCGCTTGCGCTGCGTGCCGCTTCACCCATTGATCGCTCATGATCAGGCCGACCAGCATGGCGTTCACCAGAATGTTGTGCTCGCCGCCTTCGCTCGCCATCACCTTGGTCAGCGCCATGCCGGCCGCCCGCGATACCGAGGTCGGGGCCGAGGACGCCGCCGGTGCCTTGGCAAAGGTATTGAGCACGTTGATGATGCGGCCCCATTTGCGCGCCTTCATGCCGGGCCATACCAGCCGGCTGAAGCGGATCGCGGCGAACAGTTTGAGGTCGAGGTCTTCCTGCCACGCCTCGTCCGAGATGTTCTCGAACGCCATCGTCCGCGCCGTGCCCGCATTGTTGACGAGTATGTCGACCGGGCCGAGATCGGCGACGATCTTCTCATGCGCCTTCGCAATGTCTGATGCCTTCGCGACGTCGCAGACATAGTCGCGGACCGCGAGGCCTTCCTTGGCGAGCAGTTCCCGCGCCGCCTTCAGGTCGGCGGCGCCGCGCGCGAGGATCGCAACCCTGGCGCCGGAGGCGGCGAATTGCCCGGAAACGGCGAGGCCAATTCCCTTGCTGCCGCCGGTGACGACGGCGACTCTGTCCTTCATCGTGACTTGCATGTCGTTCTGCCTGTTAATTGAGCCGGAAGTGGTTGAGCAAAACGATTGTTGCCGCACCTTGGCGCAGCGTCAACGCGCTGAGATGACGAACGCGTGAGGGACGAAAATACTGTCCGGTCGGGCGGCCGCTTCGGACAAGGATTTTCCCCGTTTGCCACCGCCGGCAATGGCAACGTTGCTATTTTCGGGATCGTCTTGTCGAGCCCGGCGACCGGCCCAAGATCAAACAGAACAAACAATGGAGTCCAGGAGAACACCATGGGCCTGCAGCAAGCCAAACTCGAATCGCTTCCCTTCGTCACTGCCGAACTGAACTATCTCGCTCCTGTCGCGGGAAAGCCGCGCACCTACGCTTTCGACCCGCCGCCGGGCGAACCCAAATCGACCGCGCTGCCCGAACCCCACAACGTCCCGATCTTCGATGCGCGCCTGATCGCCGCCAATCTTTCGCTCGACCGCGAAGGATTTTCGCTGGTTCGCCATCCCACCATCGTCAAGGATTTCTACAACGACAAAGAAGTGCGCGACGTCTACTATCCCGCCGTCGAAGCCTTCCTGAAGGCAACGCTGAAGGCGGACCGCGTCGTCATTTTCGATCACACCGTGCGCAAGCGCGTCGAGGGCGTGGCCGACATCAGGGGCGCCGGTCCACGGCAGCCGGCCACGCGGGTCCATGTCGATCAGACCGATAAATCAGGCGCCAACCGCGTTCGCGAACATCTGCCCGACGAGGCCGAGGAGCTTCTGAAGGGACGCGTGCAGGTCATCAATGTCTGGCGGCCGATCCGCGGGCCGCTACGCGATGCGCCGCTCGCGATGTGCGACGGCCAGACCGTCGAGCCGGGCGATCTTATCGCTTCCGATCTGATCTATCCGAACCGCAGCGGTGAAACCTATTCGGTGAAATACAATCCGAACCATCGCTGGTACTACATCCCGGAAATGCGGGCCGACGAGGCGCTGCTCCTGAAGTGTTACGATTCCGCAACCGACGGCCGCACGCGGTTCGGGCCGCACACCGCCTTCATCGATCCGACCACGCCGGCCGATGCGCCGCCGCGCGAGAGCATCGAGCTGCGGACGCTGGTGTTCCACAGGAACTGATCGCCGAATCTGCCGGATTCGCGTTCCCACCCTATTGGTGATACCTCGCCCCCAGACAGTTTTTGGGGGCGAGACGGCTCATGGACGGCAAGGCCGACAGCGCGGATGGCGGCTTCCGCGCCCTGATTTTTGCGCTGCTGGCGCTGGCCTGCGGCCACATGCTGTCGACGCTGCTGCGGACCATTCCAGCCATCAGCCTCGACGTGATGGCGGCCGATTTCAAAACCGCGCCGCAGACGCTGGCGAGCCTCACCTCGATCTATCATTTCGCCTTCGCCGCCTCGCAGATCCCGGTCGGCGCCGCGATGGACCGTTTCGGCGTCCGCCCGGTGTCCTTGAGCCTGCTCGCGGGAACCATCATCGGCGCGCTGGCCTCGGGACTGGCGACGGGGCCGGAGGGCTTTCTGTTCGGCCAGTTCCTGCTCGGCGTCGCCACCTCAGGCATGCTGATGTGCCCGATGACACTAGCGGCCAAGCAGATGTCAGCGGCGCGGTTCGGCCTGTGGTCCGGCATCATCCTCTCGATCGGCAATATTGGCATGCTGCTGTCGGCGAGCCCGCTGGCTTTCGTCGTCGAGCATTTTGGCTGGCGGTCGGGGTTCTGGATCTCCGCCGGCTTCGGCGCAGCGGTGGCGATCGCGGTGTTCCTGCTGGTTCCGAGGCAACCGGCCGAGCATGCCGATGATTCCTCGCCGCTCTCGCAGATGGCCGAGGTGCTGCGTATCGGGCTGTCGCGGCCGCTGCGTGGCCTGATCGCGCTGGGGTTGGTTTCGCTTGCCGCATCGCTGGTGTTGCGCGGATTGTGGGGCGGTCCGTGGCTGATGGAGATCAAGGGGCTCAGCCGCATCGAGGCTGGCAACGTACTCGGCCTGTTCACGCTGGCGCTGATCGTCAGCCCGGCGATGGTGGGTATTGTCGACCGCGCCATTGGCCATCGCCGCGAGGTACTGGCTGCGACGCATTCTTTTGCGGCATTGCTGCTCGCCTTGATGGCCGCCGGCGCGCCCAACTATCCGCTGTCCGAACTGCTCGGCGTAAAGGTTGTGCCGGCGCAGATCGATGGCGTGCTGTTTGTCCTGATGGGCATTGCGATATCGACGCAGCCGCTGCTGTTCGGCATGACCCGGCAAATCGCGGGCGCGCAGAACGCCGGCAAGGCGCTCTCCGCAATCAACCTTGCGCTCTTCCTCGGCGCCGCGCTGATGCAATCGACGACCGGCGTGGTGGCGACGATCTTCGGCCTTCCTGCAGTGCTGCTATTCATGGCTGCGACCTTGATCGTCGGGGTGATTGTGTTTTTGATGTACACCTGAACTCAGGACTCATCGATCAGTGCCAGTATCTCCATGTTGAAGCAGTTCGGTCGCGAAATCTGGATCGCGGATGGATCCAACGTGTCGGTAATCGGGTTTCATTATCCAACACGGATGGCTGCAATCAGGCTGCCCGCCGGGGACCTCTTCATCTGGTCGCCGATACAACTCACGGATGGATTGCGAGCGGCGGTGGATGCCCTCGGGCAGGTACGACACATCGTTGCTCCCAATTCACTGCATCATCTGTTTCTTCCAGAGTGGTAGCAGGCCTTTCCCGGAGCCAAGGTGTATGCTCCGCCAGGACTGCGAGAGAAGCGCAAGGACGTCGCCTTCGATGCGGACCTCGGAAACGCGGCAAGTCCGGATTGGGCGAACGACATTGATCAGGTCCTGGTGCATGGCAACGTCATCACCACCGAGGTGGTGTTCTTTCATATCAGGAGCGGGACCGTTCTCTTCACCGATCTGATCCAGCAGATTCCAGCCAATCTTCTCTCCGGATGGCGGGCAGTCGTGGCAAGGCTGGACCTCATGGTCGGCCCGGAGCCGTCGGTGCCCCGCAAGTTTCGTCTCGCCTTTACCAATCGCAGCGGCGCACGCGATGCTCTGAAACGCATTTTTGCCTGGCCTGCCGAAAAGGTGCTGATGGCTCATGGAGCGCCTGTGGAAGAGGATGCCCAGGCATTCCTGCGTCGCGCCTTTGGATGGCTGGCCGTGTGATATCATTGGAAAAAGACTAGCCAAGGCGGAGCGATCAGGCTCCAATAACAAGAAGCTGGATGGAAGTACGCATGTACCCGGATCCGAATTCGTCGTCGCAAAAAATGTACGATCGGGCGCTGGCGAGCCTGCCCGGCGGCAACACCCGCACCACCGTGTTCATGAAGCCCTATCCGATCTACGCCGCGCGCGGGGAGGGCTGCCGGGTCTGGGATCTCGACGGCAACGTCTATATCGACTGCATCAACAATTTCACTTCGCAGATCCACGGTCACGCCCATCCCGCGTTGATCAAGGCGGCAACCGCGCAACTGGCGCTGGGCTCTGCGTTCGGCCTGCCGACGGCTTCAGAGGTCGACCTCGCCGAACTGCTCGCATCGCGCCTGCCGTCTGTCGATCAGGTGCGGTTTGCCAATTCCGGCACCGAGGCCGTGATGATGGCGCTGAAGGCGGCGCGCGCGCATACCGGTCGGCCCAAGATCGCCAAATGCGAAGGCGCCTATCACGGCTCCTATGATTATGCCGAGGTGAGCCTCGATCCGACGCCGGAAGCCTGGGGCCGCAACGCGCCGGTCTCGGTGGCTTATGCGAAAGGCACGCCCGACAATGTGCTGGCTGACGTCGTCACCATTCCCTTCAACGATACCGAAGCTGCCGTCAGCCTGATCCGCGAGCATGGGCGCGAACTCGCCTGCGTGCTGGTCGATCCCATGCCCAATCGCGCCGGTCTCGCGCCCGCCAATCAGGCCTATCTGGAGGCGCTGCGCAAGGTGACGCGTGAGGTCGGCGCGCTCTTGATCTTCGACGAAGTCATCACGTTTCGCCTCGGCTATCGCGGCGCGCAGGGTATCTGGAATATCGATCCTGATCTGACCACGCTGGGAAAAATCATCGGCGGCGGTTTTCCGGTCGGCGCGATCGGCGGCCGCAGGGATGTCATGGCCGTGTTCGACCCGCGCCCGGGCAAGCCGGCGCTGCCGCATGGCGGCACGTTCTCCGCCAATCCGGTGACGATGCGCGCCGGCATCGCCGCGATGGAGCTGCTCGACGAGGCCGCCTTTGCGCGGCTCGATGCGATGGGCGAAGCGGTTCGCTCCGGCATCAACGAAGCGTTTCATCGCCACGGCGTGCCCGGCGGCACCGTCGGCCTCGGCTCACTCCTGAAGATTCACTTCGTCGATCGCCCGGTCCGCGATTATCGCTCAGCCTATCTGAGCGAGGAAGAGGGGCGCCGTCAGATGGTGTTTTCGCGCGCACTGCTCAATCGCGGTGTGCTGGCCGCGGGCAACGGGCTGATGGCGTTGTCAACCCCGATGACGGATGCCGATATAAATGCGATCATCGATGCGGCATCGGGCGCGCTCGAGGAAGTTGCACGGACGCTCTGACCAACACAGCTCCGTAGGATGGGTGGAGCGAAGCGACTTGTCCGCCGTAGCTCGGAGAGCGAAGGCGGATACCCATCGATTGCGGCGCGTGATAGTGATGGGTTTCGCAAGGGCTCGACCCATCCTACGAAACGAATAGCAACGGCACCGAATGTCCGCCAAGATCGACCCCATCACACGCTCCGTCGTCCAGCATCGCCTCAGTTCGATCGTGAAGGAGATGGGCGAGGCCATGCTTCGCACCTCCTATTCGCAGATCCTCAATTCCAGCCGCGACTTCTCGCTGGCGATCTGCGACACGCGCGCACGGCTGATCGCGCAGGCCGATCACTTACCCGTTCATGTCGGCGCGCTGCCCTGGGCGACGCTCGCGGTCGAGGAACGCTTCAAGGACGTAGCGCAGGGCGACGTCATCCTGCTCAACGATCCCTATTATGGCGGCAGCCATCTGCCCGATCTCACCGCCTTCGTCCCCGTGTTCGCCGACGGCAAGCGCCTGCTCTGGACCATCGTGCGCGCGCACCAGAGCGATATCGGCGGCGCCACCCACGGCGCCTATAATCCAGGGGCCACCGAGATCTTTCAGGAGGGGCTGCGCGTTCCGCCGATCAAATTGTATGAGGCCGGCAAGCTGCGCGACGATCTGCTTGATCTCCTGGCGCTGAACATCCGCAACCCCAGAGAATTCCGCGGCGACCTTGCCGCGATGCTGGGAGCTGCGCATCTCGGCGAGCGGCGGCTGTCGCGGTTGTTCGCCGAATTCGGGGCGCCGGTGGTTGAAGCCGCGGTGGAAGCGATTTTGGATGCGACGGAGCAGCAGACGAGGGCGGTGGTCTCGACCTGGAAGGACGGCGTGTTCTACGGCGAGGCGTTTCTCGATGACGACGGCCATGGCCGTACCGACATCCGCATTGCCGCGAAGGTGACCAAGAAGGGTAGCGATGTCGAGGTCGATCTCTCCGATTCCGATCCGCAGTCGACCAGCTTTGTGAACTCTTCCCACGCCAACATGCAGGCCGCCGTTGCGATGGCGTTCGCTTATCTGATCGACGCCGAGATACCGAAGAACACCGGCGCGCTGCGCCCGCTGAAGGTGATCGCAAAGCAGGGCACGGTGGTATGGGCTGATCCCGGCCGGCCGGTGACGCTGTGCACCAGCCATCCCTCCAACGAAATCGTCGAGGCGATTGTGAAGGCGCTGTCAGCATCCTGTCCGGAGCGCGCGATGGCGGGCTGGAGCCGACGCTTTCGCATCGCGATCCAGGGCGAGGACCCGCGCACGGAGAAGAATTTCATCTGGCACCTGTTCCAGGCGCGGCCCGGCGGCGGCGCGTCGTCGGGCGGCGACGGCTGGTCGTCGATCGGCGAGTGGCATTCGGTGGGCGGCCTGAAATTCGGCAGCCTCGAAGTCGCCGAAGTCCGCTTCCCCCTGCATTTCCGCACCCATGAATTCCGCCCGGGCTCCGGCGGCGACGGCCAGCATCGCGGCGGCCTCGGCGTATCGCTCGATCTGGTGCTGGAGACGGCAAAGCCCGCCAAGGGCAACACCGCCGGCGACGGCGCGCGCCACGGTCCCTGCGGCATGCTCGGCGGCGAGGACGGCAAGCCGCATCACTATCGCCTGTTGTCCGAGGGCTGCGAGCCGCGCGTGCTGCGCACCAAGGAGGTCGGCATCGACCTGCATCCCGGCGATTGCCTGGAGATACGATCCTCTGGCGGCGGCGGCTGGGGACCGCCTGCAAAACGATCGGAAGAAGCCCGCCGCCGCGACCGCGAGCAGGGCATGACGGAAGTCGCGGCGGAGCAGCGTAGCTAATCATGTTCAGAATTGGCGTTGACGTCGGCGGGACCTACACCGATCTCGTGGCTACCGACGAGAGCGGGCGAACCGTTTTTGCGAAATCCCCGTCGACCCCGGCGGACCAATCGATCGGCGTGATGGCGGGGCTGGAAGAGCTGGCGCGTCGGCTCAACGTCACGCGCGCGGCAATGCTGGCCGCGACCGATCGGCTCGTGCATGGCACCACGGTTGCGACCAATGCGCTGCTGGAGCGCAAGGGCGCCAAGGTTGCGCTCATCACCACCGAGGGTCATCGCGACGTCGTCGAGATGCGCGAGGGGCTGAAGCCGGACCGCTACGATTTGCGTTCGCCGCCGCCCGCGCCGCTGGTGCCGCGTGATCTGCGTTTCGGCGTGAAGGAACGGCTCAGGGCCAACGGCGAGGTCCTGATTCCGCTCGATACGAAATCGCTCGACGATGCCATTGCGAGCATCAAGCAGTCAGGCGCGACCTCGGTCGCGGTCTGCTTCCTGCATTCCTATCTCAATCCGGTGCATGAGCTCGCCGCTGTCGAGCGCTTGAAGCAGGCGCTGCCTGATATCAGCATCTCGCGCTCCAGCGATGTGCTGCCGCAGATCAAGGAATATGAGCGTGTCTCGACCACGATCGTAAACGCCTATGTCGAGCCGATCGTCCGCCGCTATCTGACCAATCTCGAAACGCGGCTCGGCGAGGCCGGCTTCAAGGGCAGTCTCTTCGTCGTCCTCTCGCACGGCGGCATGGCGCCGGTGGAAGAAGCCGCGCGGCTCGCCGCGGGCACCGTGCTGTCGGGGCCGGCCGGCGGCATGTCCGGCGGGCGGCGCTGTTCTGATCTGGTTGGCATTCCCGATCTGGTGCCGTTCGACATGGGCGGCACCTCGACCGACATCTCGCTGATCTCAGGCGGGCAGGCGTCATTGTCCGCCGACGGCATGCTGGCCGGCCAGCGCATCGCGCTGCGCAGCCTCGATATCGCCAGCATCGCGGCGGGCGGCGGCTCG
>NZ_LLXZ01000004.1:0-122551 GCF_001440395.1 Bradyrhizobium jicamae
AGCCTCGATATCGCCAGCATCGCGGCGGGCGGCGGCTCGATCGCCGGCGTCGATGGCAGCCGCACGCTGCGGGTCGGGCCGGAGAGCGCGGGTTCGGTGCCGGGCCCGGCCTGCTACGGCAATGGCGGGAAGGCCGCGACCGTCACCGACGCCAATGTCGTGCTGGGCTATCTCGATGCCTCGGCCTTCATGGGCGGCAAGCGCCCGCTTGACCGCGCCGCGTCGGAAGCCGCCGTCGATCGCATCGCCGCCGCGATGGAACTGTCGCGCATCGAGGCCGCTGCCGGCATCTATCGCATGATCAACCTGAACATGGCCGACGGCATCCGCCTGATGACGCTGCGCCGCGGCGTCGATCCGAGACGTTTTGCGCTGTTGAGTTTCGGCGGCGCCGCCGGCCTGCACGCGGCAGAGGTGGCGCGCGAGCTCGAAATCAAGCGCATCATCGTGCCGACGGTGGCCTCGGTGCTATCGGCCTGGGGCATGCTGACCAGCGATCTCCGCTACGAAGTCAGCCGTACCCATTACGGCGCCGGCGCGCGCATCACCGCCGATGAGGTGCGCGAACTGTTTGCCGGACTGGAGCAGCAGGCCGCCGGCCGATTGCGTTCCTGGTTCAACGGCCCGGTCTCAATCGAGCGCTCCGCCGAAATGCGCTACGGCGAGCAGATCTTTGAGATCGACGTCTCGCTCGACGGCCTCGACTGGAACGCCGCCGATCTCGTCGAGAAGATCGAGGACCGCTTTCACGTCAGGCACGAAGAATTATACACCTACGCCTCGCGCGGCCAGGAAGTCGTCTTCGTCAACGCCCGCGTCGCCGCCGTCGGCGAAGTCTCGCGGCTGGATTCTGAAGCGAAGCCGGCGTCTTCAGCGGCGACCTGCACGCCGCGCAGCCGGCGGCAAGCCTTCTTCGGCGGCTGGCGCGAAGTCCCGGTCTACGCGCTGGACGACCTGCAGCCCGGCCAGACCCTGACCGGCCCTGCGATCATCGAAGCCGAGACCACGACGGTGCTCGTCGACATCGGCGACCGCGTCGCGGTCAATGCGCTGGGCTGGCTGGATATCGAGTTACGCTGACGTAGGGTGGGCAAAGCGAAGCGTGCCCACCATTATGCTACCAACGCGGACCGATGGTGGGCACGGCGCAAACGCGCCTTTGCCCATCCTGCGCGGCTGCTCAATCGGTGCATTACCGGTTTCGGCCCCTACACGGCCAATCTCGACCATGAATACGGCCAAGACCCAATTGGTTCGCCAGCCACAACGGAATGGTTTCCTCTTGAGGTCCATAGCGTATCACTGGCACTACAGGTCCGCCGCATGGATCGACCCGGTCGTCCTCAGGGCGATAACGATATCGTGGAACAATATTATAGTCCCAGTAGGGAGCTGGTCTTACGATAGGCACCCTGATGATGGGTCTTTCGCGTGGTTCACGAACGACCTGGGCCGTCTGCGTATGCGCTACGGTACTAAACGCGCCCAGGTTACACAGGGCCAGGGCCGTCCCCAAAGCTACGATCGGTATCCTCATGCATCGACCTCCTTGCCACACACAGCTTGGACGCAACTCGGATATCCTGCGACGTTCGAGTTCGCGCCGCTGTTGAGCGTATATCGGACATCAAAGACACCGGAACCGCAACGTCTCATTTTGTGAAAACGTGCGCTACGCAGCGCCGGCAGCCCGGATGAGCGAAGGCCTCAAGGCTACCATGCGGCTTCGCTCATGCGGGCTGCGCAGCCAACATTTCAATTTAACAACCTGATCTGCCGCGCTATCATCGTCATCGCTGGGTGGCGTCACGAGCTCTTGGTAGCTTGGCGTTCGAGGGCATGTTGATGCAAATAATAACAAAAGCCGCAACTGCGCTGTATCTCGTCGTTGCAATGTTGGCACTCGCTCCCGCCGCGCAGCCGGCTAGAGCCGCCGGCGTCACCGACACCGAAATCCGCATCGGCAACATCATGCCCTATACCGGGCCGCTCGCCGCGTTCGCCTCGATCGGTCGGGCGGAGGCCGCCTATTTCGACATGATCAACGAACGCGGCGGCATCAACGGCCGCAAGATCAAGTTCATCTCGCGCGATGACAGCTCAAACCCGAGAACCGCGGTCGAGCAGACCCATGAGCTGGTCGAGCAGGAGCGCGTGCACCTGATGTTCGGCTCGTTCGGCACGCCGAGCAATCTGGCGACGCGAAGCTATCTCAACGAGAGAAGCATCCCGCAGCTCTTCGTCGCCTCCGGCGATGAGGAGTGGGCACATCCGAAGCGGTTTCCGTGGACGATGGGCTGGCAGCCGACGTTCCGCTCTGAGGGACGGATCTACGCCAACTACATCCAGGCCGCCTATCCGAGCCGGAAGATCGCCGTGCTCTGGCAGAACGATCAGTTCGGCCGCGATCTGTTCCGGGGATTGCAGGAGGGGCTCGGCTTCACCGCCAACATGATCGTCGCCGACATCGCCATCGACGCGGATATGTCGATCGATACCCAGGTTGAAATCCTGAAGAACTCCGGCGCCGAGGTGCTCGTGCTCAATTGCGCGCCGCCGATCTCGGCGCGCGCCATCCGCCGGTCGGCCGAACTGGGCTGGCATCCGCAGCTCGTGCTGGTCAATGCGGCGGCGTCGATCGCGAACGCGTTGCGGCCGGCGGGCCTGCAGAATTCCGTCGGCGTGATCTCCACGTCGTTTCTGAAGGATGCCGGCGATGCCACCTGGAAGGAAGATGCCGCCATCAGGGACTGGCTCACGTTCATGGACAAATATTACCCCGATGGCGACAAGGAAGACAGCAACGCCATTTTCGGCTACGCGGCGGCGGCAACCCTGGCGCAGGTCCTGATCCAGTGCGGTGACGACCTGTCGCGCGAGAACATCATGCGGCAGGCGGCGTCGCTGAAGGGATATCAGAGCCCGATCGCATTTCCGGGCATCGCGATCAATACCGGGCCGACCGATTTCCAGCCGATCAAGCAGATGCGGCTGGTACAGTTCGACGGCAATTCCTGGCAACCGATCGGCGACGTGATCGAAAGCGCGTTTGCGGCACGGCCGAGTGATAAGTGAGTGTAGGGTGGGCAAAGCGTAGCGTGCCCACCAGCTCTCCATACGCACGAACTGAAATGGTGGGCACGCTTCGCTTTGCCCACCCTACGACGCCCGTGCGCTACTTCTTCTGCCCGTAATTCAATAGCCCGCCCTTGCTCTTCGGCGGATGGGCGCGCAGGCCCTCCTCGTTGGGCTCGGTGCCCCAGCCCGGTCGGTCCGGCATGATGAGATGACCATCGACGATCTCGGGCACGTGGGTGAACAGTTCATGGTCCCAGGCGAGGCGATCGATGTCGGTTTCCATGATGCGCAAATTTGGCACCGCGGCCGAGAAATGCGCGTTCATCATGGTGCAGAGATGGCCGTAGAAATTATGCGGGGCGACGTTGACCTCGAAATGTTCCGCAGCGGCGGCAATCTTCATGGATTGCCAGACGCCGTTCCAGGGCGTGTCGACGATCGCGACATCCATTGCCTGTTCGTTGAAGTAGGGCAGGAACTCGCGCAGGCCCAGCAGCGTCTCGCAGGATGACACCGGGTGCGGGCTCTGGCGGCGGATGTAGCCCAGCGCCTGCGGGTTGAAGGTGTCAATCTCCACCCAGAACATGGACATGTCCTTGATGGCGCGCAGTATCTTCAGATAGCCTTCGGTCTTGGCGTTGAAGTTGAGGTCGAGCAGCAGATCGACATCGGGGCCGGCGCCATCGCGGATTGCTTCGAGATGCATGCAGAGGTTTCGCAGCACGGTGCGATCGACGTTGAGCTCGGGTTCGAACGGTGAGCCGAAGCCGGGCCGCCAGCCCTGCGGCTTGCCTTCGGTGTAGACGAAGATGTTGGTCTTCATCGCCGTAAAGCCCTTTTCGCGCACCTCGCGGCCGATTGATTTGACGCCATCGAGATCGGTAATGGCCGGCTTGAACCAGTCGGGATGGTTGATGCGCCAGGTCGCGCAATGCGACCAGTAAACGCGGATGCGGTCGCGGATCTTGCCGCCGAGCAGCTCGTAGCAGGGCACGCCGAGCGCCTTGGCCTTGACGTCGAGCAGCGCGTTCTCGATCGCGCCCAGTGCCAGCGCCACCACGCCGCCGGCGGCCGGCCGCGTCGCGGCAAACAGTTCGACGTAAATCCGCTCGTGCTGAAAGGCATTCTTGCCGACGACGCGTGCGCCAAGCCGCTCGATCGCGGTGGTCACGCCGGGCGCGCCAAAACCCTCGTCATACTCGCTCCAGCCGACGATGCCGTCCTCGGTCGTGA
The DNA here is from genome assembly GCF_001440395.1 of Bradyrhizobium jicamae. Classification (GTDB taxonomy): domain Bacteria; phylum Pseudomonadota; class Alphaproteobacteria; order Rhizobiales; family Xanthobacteraceae; genus Bradyrhizobium; species Bradyrhizobium jicamae. Next base: position 4,312 of record NZ_LLXZ01000004.1, read on the forward strand.
TCTTGACGAAGTGGTAGTTCCGCCATCCGGCGTCGCAGGCAAGCGTTTCAACGCTGCGTACAGTCGTGGCCTTTTTCATGATTTCCTGCCCCGGAGCTTGTTGTTGTCGTTGGTCCGATAACAACAACGGAATGGCGGGGAGGTCAATTGCAGGGCGGCGCATGGGCCGCATGGCCGGAATGCGCTAGCCCTCCGGCCGAAACAGCGTCGCCTTCGGCCGCTCGAACACCTGCCGCCCGCTCTTGAATCCCATCAGCACATCGGGCAATTCCGCAATCGCATTCGTCCCGCAGTCGGTATCGAGAACGATCAGGTCAGCCGGATTGCCCGGCGCGATGCCATAGTCCCGCAGGTTCATCAGCCGCGCAGGCAGTTCGGTGACGAGATCGAGGCATGCCTCGAGCTCGCTGATCCCGGCATGCGCGACATTGGCGTAAAAGTTCGCCATCCGCAGCAGCGAGGCGTCACCGAACGGCGTGAACGGATTGAGCACGTTGTTGGTGGCGACCGAACAGATGACGCCGTCTTCGACCAGCTTGTGCGCCACCGTCAGCCCGCGCGGCGCGTTGTGCGTTGCGTCACGCCCCATCAGATAGAGATCGGTCGCCGGCAGCACCGTGACGGCGACGCCTGACTTGGCCAGCCGTGCCGCCGCCGCCTTCAGCCGGTCCGGCGGTAGCGCCGACAATTTGGTGGCGTGGCCGATCGCGACGCGGCCCTGATAGTTGCGCCGTTCGGTCTGCCGGCAGACTTCTTCGAGATGCCACCACGACGGATCGAGATCGAAATCGAGATGCAGGTCGACATCGACGTCGAACGCCTGCGCCAGGTCGAATACTTTCTCGAGATGCGCGTTCGGATCGGTGTCCATATAGGGACAGCCGCCGATCGCTTCGCCGCCGTCGCGCAGCGCCGCAACCAAAAGTTCCTCGGTGCCGGGATCGTTAGTCAGGCCTTCCTGCGGAAACACGCAGATCGAGAGATCGAGCGCCCAGCCATAGTCGCGCTTCAGCGCTTTCACCGCCTCGAAACCGCGCAAGCCGATGCGCGGATCGATCTCGACATGGGTGCGCATCCGCGTCGTGCCGTGAACGATGGCGCGCTCGATCACCCGCGCGCCGCGGGCATAGACGTCCTCCACCGTGAAATCACGCTTCATGGCGGCAACCGCGGCGATGGCTTCACCGACGCTGCCATGGTTGTGCCCGCAGCGGCCGAGCAGGCAGGCCTTGTCCAGGTGAATATGGGTGTCGACGAAGCCGGGCAGCACCAGTTTGCCGCCAACGTCGATCTCCGCCGCGTCGCAGGCGAGGCGGGGTTCTATGGCGGCGATGCGCCCGCCGGCGACGCCGATATCGACGGCAGTCGCTGAGGCCCGGGTCCTGGCGTTGCGGAAGATCAGGTCGAAGGCGGTTTTCGGGGTCATCGGGTCGGCTGTCTGGAGAAGGTTTCAATCTATCCGAAGCGGGAACACCGGACAGCACCAGATTGTGTGCAGTTCGGCGGTCAAATTGTTCAAAATATGTGCATGCAGTTTGCGGGCCGAACTGTAGTATCCTTGGGCATCAGGAGAACCCGTCATGTCCACCGCCGCCAAAGCCGAACGCAAGGAAATGTCCGATGCCGAGGTGGTCGAGGCCTATCTCACGGCGTCAATGATCCCCGATCCCGATGCCGCGTCGGCCTACATGAAGCCCGGCACTATCATCACCTTCACCGGTGGGCGGGAGTTCGACCATCCCCGCGGGCCGACCGGCTTCAACGCCAAGCGCTATCGCTGGGTCAAGAAGAAGATGGACCGTTTCGACGTGTGCCCCGGCGCGGACGAGACCGTCGTCTACAGCATCGGCACGCTCTACGGCGAATGGATCGACGGTACGCCGTTCGAAGGCAACCGCTATGTCGACCGCTTCGTGGTGAAGGGCGGCCAGATCGTGAAGATGGACGTCTGGAACGACAGCGCCGAGCGGATTTTGGTGCAGCGGGGAATCGAGGCGTGAGGGTTCCTCGCCGTCGTTGCGAGGAGCGAAGCGACGAAGCAATCCATCGCGCGGCATAACGGATAGATGGATTGCTTCGCTGGCTCGCAATGACGGTCAGCGCACCCGCACCACCTTCGGCATCTTCACCACGCGCTCGCCTTCGCCTTCCTCGGCATAGGGCGCCAGAATATCCAGCAGATCCCGGCCCCGCTGCGGGGCAGGGGCGACCAAGGCCCGGCTGGCGACGGAATCCAGATGGCTGTGCATCAGGCTCATCACCTTGGCCTCATCCCCCTTGACCAGCGCCGCGATGATCGCGCGGTGCTCGTTGATGGCGCATTCCGACGAATGCGGGCGGCTGTAGAGCGATAGCGTCAGGCAGCAGCGATAGGCGACCTCGCTGACATAGCGCACCAGGATCGGGCTGTTGGTCATGTTGGCGAGCAGGATGTGGAATTCCGTCGCCAGCCTGATGGAAACCGCATCCGAGCCGTCGCGCGCGCGGTCCTCGGCATCGACATGGGTGTTCAGCTCGGCAATCTGGGCCTTGGTGAGTTTGCCGGCGAGCTGGCGCACCACCAGTCGCTCGAGCTCGATCCTGATATCGAAGGCATCGCGTGCTTCCTGCCAGCTCGGCGTCGCCACCACGGCGATCCGGTTGCGGCGCAGCTCGACCAGGCCTTCGGCGGCCAGTTGCCCCAGCGCGTGGCGGGCGATGGTGCGGCTGACGCCGAACCGCTCGCCAAGCGAATCCTCCGGCAGTTTCGCCCCCGGTGCCAGCGCCTGCTCGATGATGGCGCGACGAAGCGCGCGGCAGATCAGCCCGACCTTGTCGGACGGCTCGGCGGTCTTGCTGGCGGGACGGGGCGCCATCGGCGAATCCTTGGGACGTGCTGCGAATGGCGCCTCTTATCACAATTGACGAGCAAGTGTGCGCCTCAATTGCATGCAGTTTGAGGGCGGAATTGCACAAAAGGAAGCCGCTGCACCGGATGGCAGATTGCAAGTTTCCTTGATTTGAAAGGCGAAATTCGCTGGCATCCGGCTTGCATGCACTTCCAGCCATGATGCGCATGCAACCACATTCCGAATTCGCCGGCGCGCCCGTTTCGGCCGCCGCCGCCCCGATCGCCATCGAACTGTCGGAAGCCTCCGTCACCTTCGGGCGCGGCGCTCGCGCCGTGCCGGCGCTGTCGACGACCACCTTGCGGATCGCCGATGGCGAGTTCGTTGCCCTCGTCGGTCCCTCCGGCTGCGGCAAGTCGACCATCCTGCGGCTGGTGAGCGGCCTGGTGCAGCCGTCATCGGGCGTCGTCATCGTCGGCGGCCGGGAGGTCGCGGCGCGGGCGATGCGCGTCGGCATGGCGTTCCAGAACCCGACCATGCTGCCGTGGATGTCGATCGAGCGGAACATCATGCTGCCGCTCAAGATCGTCGAGCCGTTCCGCTCGCAATTCCGCAAGCTGCGCAAGACCGAATTCCGCGACAAGGCCAATGCGCTGCTGGAGCAGGTCGGCCTTAAGGGATTCGGCAACCGCTACCCCTGGCAACTTTCCGGCGGCATGCTCCAGCGCGCCAATCTCTGCCGCGCGCTGATCCACGAGCCGCGCATGCTGCTGCTGGACGAGCCGTTCGGCGCTCTCGACCAGTTCACGCGCGAAGAACTCTGGTCGATCCTGCAGGACCTCTGGATCGCCCACAAGCCGACCGTGCTGCTGGTAACTCATGATCTGCGCGAGGCGGCGTTTCTCGGCAGCCGCATCTGCGTGATGAGCGCGCGGCCCGGCCGCATCCTCGACGACAGCCACGTCGACTTCGCCCGGCCGCGCACGGTGGCGATGACCTTCGAGCCCGACTTCGTCGCGCTGAACCAGAAGCTGCGCGCCTTCATCGTCGATGCGAGGACAGCGGCAACCAGGGGAGCGGCCTGACATGTCCGATTTCGATTATCGCCAAAAAGCCTGGTCGGCGGGACTGATCGTGCTGTTTTTCCTCGCCTGGGAATTGTTCTGCCTGATGACCGGGATGTCCGACCTGGTGTTGCCGCGTCCCTCGCAGGTGTTCGTCACGCTGGTCGAGAAATTCCCGATCCTGTGGCCACATATCCTGCAGACGCTGGCGACGACCATGATCGGTTTTGTCCTCGGCGTCGGCCTCGGCGTCGTGCTCGGTGCGATCATCGGCGTCTCGAAAACCGCTTACGACACGGCCTATCCGTTGCTGGTCGGCTTTTCCTCGATCCCGAAGGTCGCCGTGGTGCCGATCTTCGTCTTGTGGTTCGGCTCCGGCACGGTGCCGGCGGTGCTGACCGCGCTCTCGATCTGCTTCTTCCCGATCGTGGTCAACATCGCGACTGGGCTGGCGACGACCGAGCCGGAACTGGAAGACGTGCTGAAGGCGTTAGGGGCCAGCAAGCTCGACATTCTCTGGAACGTCGGGTTGCCGCGAACGATGCCGTTCTTCTTTGCATCCCTGAAGGTCGCGGTCTCCTACGCCTTTGTCGGCGCGGTGCTGTCGGAAACCGTGGCGTCCAACCGCGGCATCGGCAACGTCATGATGACCGCGTCCTCGAATTTCAACGTGCCGCTGGTGTTTGCCGGGCTGTTCGTGCTCGCCGGCCTCGGCGTCGCGCTCTACGTGATCTTTTCGCTCATCGAAGGGCGCGTCACCGGCTGGGCGACGCGCAAGAACGACGTGATCACGACCTGAACCAGGATTCCGCCCACCGTCATCCAACCCTTAATCGAGGAGATCGCCATGTTAGCCAGAGTAAGCGCCGCGCTGTTGGGAGTTGCCCTGTTCGCCGGCACCGCCAGCGCGCAGGAGACGACGATCAAGTTCACGCTGGGCTGGAAGACGCAAGGGTCGGACGCCGCGTTCTTCTATGCCAAGGACCACGGCTTCTTCAAGGAGGAAGGCCTCAACGTCGTGATCGACCAGGGTGAGGGATCCGGCGCCACGGTGACGCGCATCATGTCGGGCGCCTATGATGCCGGCTTCGGCGACGTCAACGCCATTATCCAGAATGCCTCGACCAAGCCGCAGGAAGCGCCTGTGATGGTCTACCAGATCTGGAACCAGCCGCCATTTGCGATCGTGACCAAGAAGACCAGCGGCATCAACACCATCAAGGATTTCGAGGGCCGCACGCTCGGCGGCGCGCAGGGCACGCCGACCACGCGGCTGTTGCCGGTGTTCGCCAACAAGAACAAGCTGGAAGGCGAGAAGATCAAGATCTCGAACATGGCGCCGAACCTGCAGGAGCCGATGCTGATCAAGGGCGATATCGACGCGGCGCTGGTGTTCAACATCACGAGCTACTTCAACCTGATGCTGAACCGCCAGGACCCCGACAAGGACTACAAATGGTTCTCGTTCGGCGATTACGGCCTCGACCTCTATTCCAACGGCCTGATGGTGTCGCGCAAGCTGATCGCGTCCAATCCGAAGGCCGTCGCCGGCCTCGTCCGCGCCGTCAACAAGGGCATGATCGCGATCGCCAAGGATCAGAACGCCGGGATGAAGTCGGCGGTGAACTACGACAATCTGATCAATGCGGACGTCGAGAAGCGCCGCCTGCAGTTTTCGTTCGACAGGCTGATCGTCTCGCCCGAGATGAAGGAGATCGGCGTCGGCGACGTCAAGGACGACCGCATGGCCCGCGCCATCGGCATCATCGTCGAAGGCTACCAGCTCGCCCGCGCGCCCGCGCCGTCGGAGATCTTTTCGCGCGAATTCCTGCCGCCACGCGCGGAGCGAGAGTTGGTCTATACGGCGAATTGACGGGCAGATATCCTGCTGTCATTGCGAGCGCAGCGAAGCAATCCATGCCTCTGCGCGGGGATAGATGGATTGCTTCGTCGCGGAGCCTGTCATCGGGCGCGCATTCGCGCGACCCGTTGGCTCCTCGCAATGACGGAGTGCTGCTATGACCATGGAAATCGCCGCAGATAGTCTGTTCTCCGATCGCGGCCTGCTCGAAAACGTCGTGCTGCGGCACGACGGCGGAACCATCACCTCCATCTCCGGGACCGCGCCGCCCACGACGACCCCGCGCTCCCTCGTCCTTCCCGCCTTCGTCAACGCGCACGACCACGCGCGCGCATCCGCGTCCTCCTTTGGCGCGGTCGGCATGCCCCTGGAAAGCTGGATCTTCCGCACGGCGCTCGGCACGCCCGTCGATCCCTATCTGACGGCAGCCTCCGCATTGGCGCGCTCGGCGCGGGCAGGCTGCGCGGCGATGATGATCCATTACACCCGGCCTAGCGGGGTTATGCCCCTGGTCGAGGAAGCAAAGGCTATCGCGCGGGCAGCGTCCGACGTCGGCATCCGCATCGCCTTTGCACTCGCCGTCCGGGATCAGAATCCGGTGGTGTATGGCGACAGCGAGCCGGTGCTCTCGGAACTTTCCCGCGATGATCGCAGGACGGTCGAAGACCTGTTCGTCCGCGCGCCGATGTCGCCCAAGGCATATATCGAGCTCACGGACGCGATCGCCTCGGCCATTGCCGGGCCCAAGATCGACGTGCAGCTCGGCCCCGCCGGCGTGCAGTGGTGTTCAAAACCGCTGCTCGAGGCGGTGGCTGAAAATTCGGCGCTGGCCGGCCGGCGCATTCACATGCATCTGCTGGAAACCATCTATCAGCGCGGCTGGGCGGACCAGCATTTTCCCGATGGCATCGTCCGCCATCTCCGCGACATCGGTTTCCTGTCGGAGCGGCTGACGCTGGCGCACTGCATCCATGCCCGTCCTGACGAAATCGAGATGATCGCCGCCTCCGGCGCGCGCATCGTCACCAATTTCTCATCCAACCTGCACTTGCGCTCCGGCCTTGCCCCGATCGCCGCGGCACATAAATGCGGCTGCGCTATCGCGGTCGGCGTCGACGGGCTGGCGCTGGACGAGGACGATGACGTGCTACGCGAGATGCGGCTGGTGCAGATGATGCACGGCGGCCTTGGTTTTGATCGAACCTGGACCGCTTCCGAATTCCTCGCGCTTGCGATCGCCAATGGCCGCAAGGCAACGGGCGCCCCCGGAACCGGTGCGCTTCTGCCCGGCGCGCCGGCCGATTTCGTCACCCTCGATCTCGACCGGCTCGACCGCGACCGGATCATGCCGGTCGACCCGATCGATCTCCTGTTCGCGCGCGGCAACGCGTCGCTGCTGCGCGACGTGGTGGTGGACGGCCGAAAGATCGTCAGCGACAGTCGCTGCACCGGCGTCGATCTTCCTGCCATCGAGCAGGAACTTCGCGGCATCTACCGCGCCAGCGCCGGCAAGCTCTCCGGCTTTCAGCGCGCCTGGCCAACGCTGTCGGCCTCGCTGCAGCGCTGGTTCGAAGCGCACCTGGATTGCCGCTAGGCCGTCGCGCCTCCGTCCCGCGCCTCCTTTCAGTGATTTCCGTTTTGCGGAACAAAATTCCGCTTGCATCGGATTTCGCGCAAGGTTGTCATGCTCAGCAACAAGAATCTGAACTGACAGCGATATCGCGCGAGAGAATTCAAGCGCGAACGCGAGGGGCACCGGGAACGTCCATGTCTTTCCACAAGCTGCTGATCGCCAACCGCGGCGAGATCGCCATCCGCATCGCGCGCGCGGCAGGCGACGCCGGGCTCGCCACGGTGGCGATCCATTCCGCCGACGATGCGCAGTCGCTGCATATCCGCGCCGCCGACGCCGCCTGTGAAATCCCCGGGCGCGGCGCGCGGGCCTATCTCGATATCGAGGCGGTGATTGCAGCCGCCAAGGCGACCGGGTGCGACGCCATTCATCCGGGCTATGGCTTCCTCAGCGAGAATGCCGCGCTCGCCCGGCGCTGCATCGAGGAGACCATCGTTTTCGTCGGGCCGTCGCCCGAGGCGCTGGATCTGTTCGGCGACAAGGCGCAGGCCAAGGCGCTGGCCAGGCAGTGCGGCGTTCCCGTCATCGAAGGAACCAGCGGGCCGACCAGCCTGGAGGAGGCCAAAGCCTTCCTGCAATCGTTGGGCGCGGGTGGCGCCATCATGATCAAGGCCATCGCCGGTGGCGGCGGTCGCGGCATGCGCATCGTCGATGACGTGGAGAGGCTGGAGGAGGCCTATGCGCGCTGCCAGTCCGAGGCCAAGGCTGCCTTCGGCAGCGACGGCGTCTATGTCGAGCGCCTGATCCGCAATGCCCGCCATATCGAGGTGCAGATCATCTGCGACCACCACGGCGCGATCAGCCATCTCTGGGAGCGCGAATGCACCATCCAGCGCCGCAACCAGAAACTCATCGAGGTCGCGCCGAGCCCGTCGCTGAACGATGCCTTGCGCACGCGCATCATCGACGCCGCCAAGGATCTCGCGGCCGCCGCCAACTACGACAATCTCGGCACGTTCGAATTCCTCGTCGACAACGACGCCCGGGGAAGCGACAAGGCGTTCGCCTTTATCGAGGCCAATCCGCGGCTGCAGGTCGAGCATACCGTCACCGAGGAGGTGCTCGGCCTCGATCTCGTGCAGTCGCAGCTTGCGGTCGCGGCCGGCGCCACGCTCGGCTCGCTCGGCCTTGCGCAGGGCTATATTCCGCGCCCGCGCGGTTTTGCGATGCAGCTCCGCGTCAACATGGAGGTGATGGACGAAACCGGCGGCACAAAGCCCACCGGCGGGAGGCTGGACGTATTCGACCTGCCGTCTGGCCCGGGTGTTCGCGTCGATACGTTCGGTTATTCAGGCTACCGGACCAGCGCCGCCTTTGACTCGCTGCTCGCCAAGGTGATCGTACACTCGCCCGGTGGCAACTGGACCGACGTGGTGCACAAGGCCACGCGGACGCTGCGCGAGTTCCGGATCGACGGCGTCGCCACCAACATCTCCTTCCTTGCGGCGATTCTGGCGCATCCGGATTTTGCCGAGAACCGTCTCAGCACCGGCTTCATCGACAAGCATGTTGCGTCTCTGGTTGGCGAGGCCAACACGACGGCCGAGACGGAACTGGTCGAACCCGGCAGCGCCGCCGATGACGAGACACTCGCCGCCGCGGTCGCGGCATCGGCAACCGGCCCGGAAGGCTCGGTCGCGGTGCCGGCGCCGCTGCAGGGCACGATCGTCGCTGTCGACGTCGAGGAGGGAGACCTCGTTCGCCCCGGCCAGCAGATCGCCGTGCTCGAATCCATGAAGATGGAGCATCTGGTGACGGCGCCGCATGGCGGCCGGGTGCTGCAGATCGCAGCCGGTGCCGGCGTGACGCTGATGCAGGACGAGGCGATCCTCTATCTCGAACCGGCCGAGCTCGACGCCCATGATATCGCGGAGGATGAGGATTTCGACCTCGATCACATCCGTCCGGATCTCGCCGAACTGATCGAGCGGCACGCCATCACGCTCGACGAGAACCGCCCCGCCTCGGTCGAGCGCCGCCGCAAGACCGACCAGCGCACGGCGCGCGAAAACGTCGCCCATCTTGTCGATGAAGGTTCCTTTGTCGAATACGGTTCGCTGGCCATCGCTGCGCAGCGCCGCCGCCGCACGGTCGATGATCTCATCCGCAACACGCCGGCCGACGGCCTGATCTCCGGCGTCGCCACGGTGAACGCCGAAAAATTCGGCGCGGATGCCGCGCGCTGCATGGTGATCGCCTACGACTACACCGTGCTCGCCGGCACCCAGGGTCATATGAACCACAAGAAGATCGACCGCATGCTGAGCCTGGCCGAGCAATGGCGGTTGCCGCTGGTGTTCTATGCCGAAGGCGGCGGCGGCCGACCCGGCGATACCGACAGGCTCGGCATGACCGGTCTCGATGGGCCGTCCTTCGTGCAATTCGCGAAACTCTCAGGTCTCGTGCCGGTGATCGGCATCGTCTCCGGCTACTGTTTTGCGGGTAACGCCGCAATGCTCGGCTGTTGTGATGTCATCATCGCGACGAACAACGCATCGATCGGGATGGGGGGACCTGCGATGATCGAGGGCGGTGGCCTCGGCGTTTATCACCCGGCGGAGGTCGGGCCCGTGTCGTTCCAGTCGCCGAACGGCGTGATCGACATTCTGGTCGAGGACGAGGCGAAGGCGACCTCAGCGGCGCAGAAGTATCTGTCCTATTTCCAGGGCGCGGTTGCCGACTGGAAGGCGCCGGACCAGCGCCTGTTGCGCCGCGCGATTCCGGAGAACCGCCTGCGCGTCTACGATATCCGCAACGTCATCGATCTCCTCGCCGACGAAGGCTCGGTGCTGGAAATCCGTCGGGATTTCGGCGTCGGCATGATCACCGCCTTCATCCGTATCGAAGGCAAGCCGTTCGGCCTGATCGCCAACAATCCAAAGCATCTCGGTGGCGCGATCGACGCACCGGCCGGCGACAAGGCCGCGCGTTTCATGCAGCTTTGCGACGCCTTCGACATCCCGATCGTATCGCTGTGCGACACGCCGGGCTTCATGGTCGGGCCCGAAGCGGAAAAGACCGCGATCGTGCGCCATGTCGCGCGCATGTTCGTTACCGGCGCGAGCCTGACCGTGCCGCTGTTCGGCATCGTCCTGCGCAAGGGTTACGGCCTCGGCGCGCAATCCATGATCGGCGGCGGCTTCCACGCCTCGTTCTTCACTGTGGCCTGGCCGACCGGCGAGTTCGGCGGCATGGGGCTCGAAGGCTATGTCCGGCTCGGCTTCCGCAAGGAGATGGAAGCGATCGAGGACCCGGCCGAGCGCGAGGACTACTACAAGTCCAAGGTTGCCGAGCTCTACGCCAACGGCAAGGCGGTCTCGATCGCCTCGGTGCTGGAGATCGACGAGGTGATCGATCCCGCCGACACAAGGCAGTGGATCATGGCGGGGCTGCGCTCGGTGCCGAAACCGGACGCACGTGCGGCAAAGAAGCGGCCGTGTATCGACGCGTGGTAGCTCTTCGTAGGGTGGGCAAAGGCGCAATAGCGCCGTGCCCACCATCTATCGTCGAGCACGCTTTTTGATGGTGGGCACGCTATCGCTTTGCCCACCCTATGGACTGCGGTGCTCGCAAAGACGGTGGACGGTTTGACGCTCGCCGTAAGAAAATGCTACCCGAGCCTCAGCTCGTCATACCCCTTCGCCGCGACCTCATCGCACCTTGCACGATACGCCGGCGCGCTGCCGCTGTAGCGGGCGACGATGCGGGTTTGCTTGCCCTCGACGTTGGAGTTGATGCCGGTCATCCAGGAATTGACCTCGTTGGAGAGCAATCCCTCGCCGAGCGCCTTGACGTGGTCGGTCCAGGATTTCACGCCCTCCGGCGTCGCCTCCAGCCGCGTCAGTCCGTTTTTCATCGCGAACAGGATCAGCCCGGTCACCCAGTCGACGCTGTATTCGATGCTGCGCGGAATGTTGCCGAGCGCCGTATGGGGCCCCATCAGCATCAGCATGTTGGGAAATTCATGCACCATGATGCCGAGATAAGTCTCAGGTCCTTGCTTCCACTTGTCCCGCAGCCGCGCGCCGCCAACCCCGCGAAGATCGATCTTGTCGAAACTGCCGGTGATGGCGTCGAAACCGGTCGCATAGATGATGATGTCGAATTCGTATTCCCGATCGCTGGTCCTGATGCCATCAGGCGTGATCCGGTCGATCGGCGTTTCGTTGATGTCGACCAGCTCGACATTGTCCTGGTTGTAGACCTCGTAATAGAAAGTCTCCAGCGGCAGCCGGCGCGTGCCAAAGCCGTGATTGGTCGGGATCAGCTTTTCAGCCACCGCCTGATTATTCACGCGCTGGCGAATCTTGCGCGCAACGAAATCCGAGATCGTCGCGTTCGCCTTGCGGTCGATCAGGATGTCCTTGAAATTGCCCTGCCAGATGCCGAAGCCGCGCTCGCCGTAAAGCTTCTCGTAAAACGCCTCACGCTCCGCGTCCGACACCTCGAACGCGCCGCGCGGATCAGGTGTATGCAGGAAGCAGGCAAAGGTCTCCTTGCAGCGCGCGAACATTTCCGGATAGCCCGCCTTGATCTTTGCCTGCGTCTCGGCATCGATCTTGCCGTTGTGCAGCGGCGCGCACCAGTTCGGCGTGCGCTGGAACACCGTGAGATGGCCGACCTGTCCGGCAATGGTCTGGATGGTCTGCACGCCGGTGGCGCCGGTCCCGATCACGGCGACGCGCTTGCCGGAAAAGTCCACCGGCGCCTTCGGCCACCGCGCGGTGTGGAAGGAGGCGCCCTTGAAATCGTCGCGGCCCTCGATCCGCGGCAGCGTCGGCGTCGACAGCGGCCCGATCGCGGTGATCAGGAAGCGCGCGCTGTACCTGGCGCCATCCTCCAGTGTGATGGTCCAGCTCCGCGTATCTTCCTCGTACACCGCAGCCGCCACCCGGCTGCGAAACTGGATATCGCGGCGCAGGTCGAACTTGTCGGCGACATGGTTGAGATACCGCAGCGTTTCCGGCTGGCCGGCAAAATGCTCCGACCATTCCCATTCCTGCAAAAGCTCCTGGGAGAACGAATAGCCGTAGGAATAGCTCTCGGAATCGAAGCGCGCCCCGGGATAACGGTTCCAGTACCAGGTGCCGCCGACCTCGGTGCCGGCCTCGAACACCCGCACGCGCAAACCTCGTTCACGCAAGCGGTAGAGCTGGTAAAGCCCCGACATGCCCGCGCCGATAATGATGGCATCGAAATCCGGAATCGGCGTCGCTCCCGCGTTTATGGTTTGCGCCAAGGCTATCCGCTCTCGCAGCCGTGGACAAACCCCGCATGGACGCGTGGCAGGGTTGCAGGTTTGCCGCCAGCCTGCGCCGATCAGCTTTACTCGCGACCACATCTGCCCCTATCGTCGGGGTATGGAGCGCCCGGCAAGCGGCGACGGCAGGAGGGGAGAGAAGCGATGGCTGAGGCGCTGCGCAAGTTGGCCTCGATCGATGTCAGCGATCCCCATCTCTATCAGAACGACATTTGGCGCCCGCTGTTCGCGCAACTACGCCGTGACGATCCCGTGCATTATTGCGAGGCCTCGCCGTTCGGGCCGTATTGGTCGGTGACGCGTTACGACGACATTTTTGCAGTCGAACTCGATCACGAGAATTACTCGTCGAGTTCGGAGCTCGGCGGTATTCAGGTGGCCGACCAGCCCAAAGGCCGCGAGATCTCCAATTTCATCCGGATGGACCCGCCCGGTCACACCGCGCAGCGCCGTACCGTCGCGCCAATCGTGGCGCCGTCCAATCTCGCAAATTTCGAGCCGCTGATCCGCAAGCGTACTTCCGACGTGCTGGATGCGCTGCCGCGCAACGAGACCTTCGACTGGGTCGAGCGGGTCTCGACCGATCTCACCAACATGATGCTGGCGACGCTGTTCGATTTCCCCTGGGAAGATCGCATGAAGCTGACCTGGTGGTCGGATGTCGCGATTGCCAATGTCGAATCGCCTGATGCCGTGGTGCACTCGGAAGCCGAGCGTTACGATGAACTGGCCAGGATGGGCGAGTATTTCCGAATGCTGTGGGATGCGCGTGCGGATGCGCCGCCGACCTTCGACCTGATTTCGATGCTGGCGCATTCGGAGGCGACGCGTCATCTCCAACCGCGCGAGTTCATCGGCACGATGGCGCTTCTGATCGTCGGCGGCAACGACACCACCCGCAATTCCATGAGCGGCGGGTTGATGGCGCTAGTCGAAAACCCCACGCAGTTCGAGTTGATCCGCGCCCGGCGCGAATTGATCCCGAACCTCGTGTCCGAAATCATCCGCTATCACACGCCGGTGCTGCACATGCGCCGCACCGCGCGCAACGACGTCGAGCTCGCCGGCCGCCGTATCGCCAAAGGCGACAAGGTCGTGATGTGGTACATCTCCGGCAACCGCGACGAAGCCAAGATCGACCTCGCCGACGAATTCATCATCGACCGCGCCAAGCCGCGCCAGCATCTTTCCTTCGGCGCCGGCATTCACCGCTGCGTCGGCGACCGCCTCGCCGAACAGCAGATCCGCATTCTCTGGGAGGAAATATTGGCAAGAGACCTTCGTTTTGAAATCATGGGCCCGCCGCAGCGCCTCTATTCCAATTTTATCCGCGGCATCCGCTCGCTCCCGGTAAGGATTGTCAGGTAACAAGAATGAACAAGAACGATCCCGTTGACGTCCTCATCATCGGCGCCGGCGCATCCGGTGCGGCGGTGGCGTGGAGTCTCGCCGAAACAAAAATGCACATCCTCTGCCTCGACCAGGGCGGCTGGATGAAGCCGTCGGAATATCCTAGCACCGGGCGCGACTGGGAGGCGAAATTCTACGGCGAGTGGTCGACCAGCCCGAACATCCGCGGCCGGCCCGAGGACTATCCTGTTAACGACGACAACTCGCAGATCAAGGTGGTGAACTTCAACGGCGTCGGCGGCTCGACGGTGATGTACACCGCGCACTGGCCGCGGTTGCATCCAAGCGACTTCAAGGTGAAGACGCTGGACGGCGTCGCCGATGACTGGCCGATCGATTACGACGCACTCACCCCGTTCTTCGAGGAGAATGACCGGATCATGGGCGTCTCGGGCCTGTCGGGCGATCCGTTGTCGCCGCTAACGCATCCGCCGATGCCACCGCAGCCGCTGGGGCTCTCCGGCCCGCTGATCGGCAAGGCCATGAACAAGCTCGGCTGGCACTGGTGGCCATCGGACACCACGGTGGCGACGATGGATTACGAGGGCAGGGCGCGCTGCATCAATCTCGGCCATTGCACGCCAGCCTGCGCGCAGGGCGCAAAGGCTTCGACCGACATCACCTATTGGCCGCAGGCGATCCGCGCCGGCGTCGAGCTGAAGACCCATTGCCGCGTGCGCGAGATCCTCACCAACGAGCACGGCATGGCCTCCGGCGTTGTCTATTACGACCAGGACGGTGTCGAACAGTTCCAGCCGGCCGAGGTCGTCATCATCGCCTGCAACGGCGTCGGCACGCCGCGGCTGCTGTTGAACTCGGTGTCCGGCCGCTTCCCGAATGGGCTCGCGAATTCATCCGGCCTGGTCGGCAAGAACCTGATGTTCCATCCCTATGCGCAGATCTACGGTTTTGTGAAGGAGCCGACCGACAGTAACCGCGCGCCGCCGACCTGCCTGTGGAGCAAGGAGTTTTATGACACCGATCTCTCGCGTGGTTTCGTCCGTGGCTACGGCATCCAGTTCGGCCGCGGCGCCGGGCCGGTGTTCGAAGCGGTTGCGAGCGAGCAGAAGGGTATTCTGCCGTGGGGCGAGGATCATCACCGCGTCTTTCGCAAGCTGAATGGCCATCGGCTCGCGGTATCAGCGATCTGCGAGGATCTGCCGGAGGAGCACAACCGCGTCACGCTCGATCCCGTGCTGAAAGACAGCCACGGAATCCCTGCGCCGAAGATCGACTACACGATCAGCGAGAACAGCCGGAAGATGATGGACCATGGACTGGCGCGCGGCCGGGAGATTCTCGAAGCGGCCGGCGCCACCGACATCTGCATCAACAACCCGATTCCCTGGGGCGGCTGGCATCTGCTCGGCACCGCGCGGATGGGCACCGATCCCTCGCGCTCCGTCGTCAATGAATGGGGGAGGTCGCACGACGTAAAAAACCTCTTCATCGTCGACGGCAGCGTGTTCGTGACCTCAGGCGGCGTGAATCCGACCTCGACCATCCAGGCCATCGCGCTCTACGTTGCCGACCAGATGAAGCAACGCCTTGCCAACCTCTTCGATTGAGACCGCCATGCTCGCAACATATGAACTGACATCAGCCCAGCGCGACGATCTCCGCACCGTCGCTGCGATGATCATTCCCGCCAGCGACGAGTACAAGGTGCCCGGCGCGGATGACCCCGCCATCCAGGCCGACATGCTGGCGACGCTCGGCCGCGACACCGCGCTGGTCGCGCAGGCGCTCGATCACCTCGCGCGTCTCGCCGGCAAGCCGCTGGCGGAACTCGATGCGGCCAGGCGCAATGCCGTCGCGACCGAATTCCGTGCGCGGCGCTGCGGCAGCGACGCTCGTCCGCGTCGTCCTGCAATGCTACTACCGCGACGACCGCGTGCTGCGCTCGCTTGGGCTCGAGCTGCGCGCGCCGTTCCCGAAAGGCTACACGCTCGAACATGGCGACTGGGCGCTGCTCGATTCCGTCAAGGCGCGCGCAGGCAAGCTGAGGCGGGCCTAGCAGGCCAGCCCTGCGCCCATCGCAGGCACCTTGCGTAAGCGGTTCCCGGCCACCATCTGAGGAAGCCGAAGGAATCTCGCCATGCTGGATTTTACCTCAGATATCGCCGATGACGGGACGTCATCGCGAACGGCCGAGCCTGCCCGGGATAACGACCGGGCTCTGCTCGATGCCTATTCCAATGCCGTCATCGACGTCACCGAACGCGTCGGTCCCGCCGTCGTGCGCGTCGAAACCGGGCCGAAGGTGCGCAGCGCGCGCGAGCGCGGCGGGCTTGGCTCCGGCATCGTCATCTCGCCCGACGGCCTGGTGCTCACCAACAGCCACGTGGTCGGATCGTCGAAAGAGATCCGCCTGCGCGACACCGAGGGCTTCGTCACCGACGCGCATGTGCTCGGCGTCGATCCCGATACGGACCTTGCGCTGTTGCGCGCCGATGGCGCGCGCGATCTGCGCTACGCGTCGCTCGGTAACTCCAAGAGCCTGCGCCGCGGCCAGCTCGTGGTCGCGATCGGCAATCCGCTCGGCTTCGAATCCACGGTCACCGCCGGTGTCGTGTCGGCGCTCGGCCGTTCGATCCGATCGGTGAGCGGACGCACGATCGAGGACGTGATCCAGACCGATGCCGCGCTCAATCCCGGTAATTCCGGCGGGCCGCTGGTGTCGTCGGCGGCAGAAGTGATCGGCATCAACACCGCGATCATCAGCGGCGCGCAGGGCATCTGCTTTGCGGTCGCGAGCAACACCGCGCAGTTCGTGCTGTCGGAGATCATCCGCCACGGCTATGTCCGCCGCGCCCATATCGGCGTCGCCGGCCAGACCGCGCCGATCCCGCGGCGGCATGCCGTGGTCGCCGGCGTCGACAACGCGATGGGTGCGCTGCTGGCGCAGATCGAACCGGACAGCCCCGCCGCGAAGGCCGGCCTGCTGCCGGGTGATGTCGTGATCAAGCTCGACGGCGTCGAGATCAACGGCGTCGACGATCTGATCCGCGCCCTCGACCGTGATCGCATCGGTCGAACGCTCGCGATGGACGTGCTGCGGATGGGAAGGTTGCGCGGGGTCGATATCCATCCGGTCGAGCGGAAGCCGGTGACGCGGCAATAACGACTACGGCGCGGCGCGCCGTTTACCCCTCTCCCCTTGTGGGAGAGGGTGGATCGAATGAGCGTCAGCTCATTCGAGACGGGTGAGGGGTCTGTCTCCGCGGAGAGAACCCCTCATCCGGCGCGGATTGCATCCGCGCCACCTTCTCCCACAAGGGGAGAAGGGAAGAAGCACGCTACGACCGCAACGCCGCCAGTAACTCGTCGGGCGCTTCGGTCATGATCATGTGGCCGGCGCCCGGCACGACGACGGTGCGCGAATTCGGCGTCGCCGCCGCAAGCGTCCTGCCGGCCTTCGCGGGCGTCATCATGTCGCGCTCGCCGAGAATGAAGGTCGCGGGCACCTTGACCTGCGCTGCGGCCGCAAGCGCGTTCTGATAGGTGTTGCAGGCGTTGAGATCGCTGTACAGCACGCCGGGCCGGGTCTGCTGCAGCACGCGCTGCGCGCCCTGATGCATCCACAGCCCCGGCGCGAGGCTGCCGCCGAGTTCGGCCTTGAAGCCGAGGCCCCAGATCGAGACCATGTCGATGGCATCGGGATTGTTGACCTCGGCGGCCTTGAGCAGGTCGGGCCCGACCGTCATCGTGGCGGCGGTGCCGATCAGACTGAGGCCGGAGACCTTGTCGGGATGACGCGCGGAAGTCTCCAGCGCGATCAGTGATCCCATCGAATGGCCGACCAGCTTCGCCTTCGGCGCACCGGCGGCATCGAGCAGAGCGGCGGTCCAGTCGGCCATGTCGGCGATGGTCGGCAGCGGGCTGCCGCCCGAGCGGCCGTGCCCGGGCAGATCCGGCGCGAGCACCGAATAACCGTGATGGGCGAACCAGCGGCTGTGCAGCGCCCAGGTCGAATGATCGAAGCCGGCGCCGTGCAGCATCACCACGGCAGGCAGCGAGGAATCGAACGGACGGCCGCCGGTCGCAACGAACGTATCAACGCCATTGACGGAAAGCTGCATGGTTCAAACCTTCTGCGATGCGCGGAGCGCCTGGCCGAGATCGTCGATGATGTCGGAGACGGTTTCGATGCCGACCGACAGCCGCACCAGTTCCTCGCCGATTCCTGCAGCCTTGAGCTGGTCTGCGTCCATCTGTTGATGCGTGGTGCTGGCGGGGTGAATCACCAGCGTCTTGGCGTCGCCGACATTGGCGAGATGGCTGATCATTCGCAGCGACTCGATGAATTTTTTACCCGCCGCACGGCCGCCCTTGATGCCGAAAGAGACGATCGATCCCGCGCCGCGCGGCAGCAGCCGCTTCGCGAGTTGATAGTCGGGATGATTCTCCAGCGCCGGATGCAGCACCCAGTCGACCGCCTTGTTGGCGGTCAGCGCCTCGAGCACAGCAAGCGTGTTGCTCATGTGGCGCTCCATCCGCACGCCCAGCGTCTCGACTCCCTGCAGCAGCTGGAACGCGTTGGTTGGCGAGAGACAGGCGCCGAAATCGCGCAGGCCTTCGGTGCGGGCACGCATGATGAAGGCGGCCTGGCCGAACTGTTCGTCGAAGACGATGCCGTGATAGCCGGCATAGGGTTCGGTGAGCTGCGGGAATTTGCCTGACGCGTGCCAGTCGAAGTGCCCGCCATCGACGATGACGCCTCCGATCGCGATGCCATGGCCGCCGATCCACTTGGTCGCCGAGTTCATCACGATATCGGCGCCGAGCTCGATCGGGCGGCTGAGGAATGGCGTCGCAAAGGTGTTATCGATCAGCAGCGGAATTTTCGCATCGTGCGCGATCCGGGCGACTTCCGGGATGTCGAGGACTTCCAGCCCGGGATTGCCGATGGTCTCGCCGATCACGAGCCGCGTGTTCGGCCTCATCGCGGCGCGGAATTCGTCGAGCGCGCGCGGCTTGACGAAGGTCGTTGTGATGCCGAAGCGCGGCAGCGTGTGCGCCAGCAAATTGATAGTGCCGCCGTAGAGCGAGGAGGAGGCGACGATGTGGTCACCGGCGTTGAGGATGGTTGCGATCGCCAGATGCAGCGCGGCCATGCCGCTCGCCGTGCAGATCGCACCGACGCCGGCTTCCAATGCGGCGAGGCGCTCCTCGAGCACGGCGGTCGTCGGATTGGAGATACGGGTGTAGATGTGCCCGGCGCGCTCCAGATTGAACAGCGCCGCGGCATGGTCGGAATCCTGGAACACGTAGGACGTGGTCTGGTAGATCGGAACCGCGCGGGCGCCGGTGGCGGGGTCCGGTCGCTGGCCGGCATGCAGGCTGAGCGTTTCGAAAGCAGGCGGCTTGGGTGCGGGCATGCGGGGCTCGTCAGATCAATTGGTGGCGGGAAGGTATGCGGTAGCTCAGACGTGCACGGCGGTGCGGACGCGGCCGGCATCGCCGAACACGCGCAAGTAACGTTCGATCTCGGACGACGTGCCGGTGGCTTTCTCGGGATTATCGGACAGCTTCACCGCCGGCCGCCCATCGACCGATGTCACCTTGCAGACCAGCGAGATCGGATCGAGGTCGGCGGAACCGTCCGGCGCGCAGCCGACGAAATCATTGGTGAGGTTGGTGCCCCAGCCGAAGGAAATGCGGACCCGTCCGGCGAAGTGGCGATAGGTCTCCTCGATCGAGTCGACATCCATGCCGTCGGAGAACACCAGCAGCTTCTCCTTGGGATCGCGGCCCTTCTGCTTCCACCACTTGATGATGTCCTCGCCGGCCGCGATCGGCGGCGCGCTGTCGGGGCGGAAGCCGGTCCAGTCGGCGACCCAGTCCGGCGCGTCGCGCAGGAACGGCTTGGTGCCGAACGCGTCGGGTAGCGCAATCAAGAGGTTGCCGCCGTAGGTATGGCGCCACTGATCAAGGATGCGGTAGGGCGCCCAGCGTAGCTCCTCGTCGGAATTGGCGAGCGCGGCCGCGACCATCGGCAGTTCATGCGCGTTGGTGCCGATCGCTTCGAGGTCGTTGTCCATCGCCAGCAGCACGTTGGAGGTGCCGGTGAACGAAGGGCCCAGGCCCTCCTTGACCGCCTCAACGCACCAGCGCTGCCAGAGATGGCCGTGGCGGCGGCGGGTGCCGAAGTCCGACAACCGCAAGCCTTCCAGCTTGCGCAGCCGCTCAACCTTGGACCACAGCTTCGCCTTGGCGCGCGCATAGAGCACGTCGAGCACGAAGCGTCCCTGTCCCTTGGTCGCCTGCCGCGAGCGCAGTTCGTTCATGATCGCAAGCGCGGGGATCTCCCACATCGTGGTGTGGGTCCAGGGTCCATGGAAGTGCAGCTCGTACTGGCCGTCGACCTTGTTCAGCTCGTATTCGGGCAGGCGGAAGTTGGCGAGCCAGTGGATGAAGTCGGGCGAGAACATCTGGGTCTTGCCGTAGAACGTATTACCGGCGAGCCAGATCAGCTCTTTCTTGGTGAAGCGAATGCTTCGCGCATGGTCGAGCTGCGCGCGCAACTCGCCCTCGTCGATGATCTCGGCGAGGCGAACGTGCTTGCTGCGGTTGATGACGGAAAAGGTGACGCGCTGATCCGGATAGAGATCGCGGATCATCTGCAGCATCAAAAGCTTGTAGAAATCGGTATCGAGCAGGCTGCGCACGATCGGATCGAGCCGCCAGCCGTGGTTATAGGTCCGGGATGCAATATCGGTAACTGCCATGCCGGAACTCTATCGTGCCGAGGCTCGCCCAACCAGTGGGTTTTGCCCCCGGCATGGCAGCTCAGCGCACATGTTCCCGCCGGATACGGTTAATCGCAGCATGAATATCCTTCCAGACCGGCCTGTCCGGGGCAAATTGTTGCCTGAGATAGACGATTAGCTCGGCGACCTGGCTGTCGGTCAGGCTGTCCTTGAAGGCCGGCATATAGCCGAGGTCGGTCACGGCCGGCTTGGCGATGCCGTGCAGGATAACCTGGATCAGATTGTCGGGCGAGGCGCTGTGCAGATTGCTGTTCAGCGCCAGCGACGGCCGGCTGCCGAACAGCGGCGCGCCGCCGACCTCGTGACAGGCAGCGCAGGCGCCCTGGTAGATCCGGGCGCCGACGCTGGATGCGGCCGCGCGCGTAAGGGTCGAGGTTTCGAGTGTGGCCGCGAGTGCCTCCTGCGCAGCGCGATCCATCGACGTCGCGTTGAACGAAGCGAGATAGACCGCCATGGCGCGGATATCGGAATCCGGCAATGCGGCGAGCTCCGTCACTACCGGTGCCATTGGCCCGGCGGCGACGCCGTGCAAGCGGGACTCGCCGGTTCGCAAGTAAGCGTATAGTTCGTCCTCGCTCCACGGGATCGGCGCCTGCGACAGCGAGGTCAGCGCCGGCGCTTCCCAGCCTTCGGCGAATCCTCCGGCAAGGTGAGCACCAGCCACTTCCGCGCCGAGCGCATTGCGCGGCGAATGGCAGGCGCTGCAATGGCCAAGGCCTTCGACGAGATAGGCGCCGCGATTCCATATCTCGGATTTCGCCGGATCAGGCTGGAACGCGGCGGGCGTGTGGAACATCGCATTCCATCCCGCCATCAGCGGGCGAACGTTGAACGGAAACGCCAGTGTGCTCGTTGGCGTCTCCGCACGCACCGCCGGCTGCGCCATCAGATAGGCGTAGAGCGCCTGCATGTCGGCATCGGTCGTTTTCGCGAAATGGGTATAAGGGAACGCGGGGTAGAGGTGCCTGCCATCGCGATGAATGCCCTCGCGCATCGCGCGCTCGAAGGCGGGATAGGACCATGCGCCAATGCCGGTCTCGATATCGGGCGTGATGTTGGTGGAATAGATCGTGCCGAACGGCGTCGGCAGCGGCTTGCCGCCGGCATTGAGGATGCCGTTCGCAGAGGTATGGCAGACCGCGCAGTCGCCGAGCGCGGCGAGTTGCTGGCCGCGCGCGATGGTCGCGGCCGAATAAACCGATGCATCGGGACGCGCGATCGGCGCGATCGTGCGCCACGGCAGTGCGGCGGCGCCGATGCCGATTGCAGCGGCGCACAGGGCTGCCGCGGTTGCAAGCATACCACGTCCAGCAAATGGATTCTGCCACGCGCGCGCGGCGGCGGAGTGGGGCGACGATGCGGGCAATGCTTCCGGCGTCGTCGGCTCGTCGCCACGCAGCCCGCGCAAAATGCGTTCCGGCGTGAACGGCAATTCGCGGAAGCGCACGCCGGTCGCGTCATAGATCGCGTTGGCGATGGCCGCCGCGCTCGGCACGGAAGCGGACTCGCCGACACCGAGCGGCGGCTGGTCCTGTCGCGGCAACATCAGCACGTCGATCTCAGGCAACTCGGGAAACTTGATGATGGGGTAGGCGCCCCATTCGCGCGCCGTCACGGACGTGCGGTCGAACGACACTTCCTCCATCAATGCACGGCTGGTCGACTGGATGACGTTGCCGTGGATCTGATGGCGGACGCCATCCGGATTGATCATCAGGCCGGAGTCCTGGCCTGCCACGACACGCGTCACGCTGACGTCGCCAGTCGCCTTGTTGACCGCGACATCCGCGATCCATGCCGACCACGCCGCGCCATAGCCGGGAAACTTGCTGTGCACGTAGAGCGCATAGGCAAAGCCGCGCCCGCGCACGATATTGCCATCAGCCTGCTTGTCCTCGCGCACCGGCCGCGGCTTCCAGCCGGCGCGTTCGGCCACCGCATTGACGAGATCGATGGCGCGCGGATCCTTCAGGTAGCGCAGGCGGTATTCGATCGGGTCGACGCCGGCCTCGCTGGCGCATTCGTCGATCCAGGATTCATGCGCAAACGTGTTCGGCAGCGCCGAGACGCCGCGCAGCCATGCGGCGCGGACGATCGGCGGCATGTCGTTGGCCACGACGCGCAGATTCTCGTAATCGTAGGGCGGGATCGCGGTGCGGTCGCCCATCTCGAAGACCGCGGGCGTGTGCGGGACGGCGCCGGTCAGCAGCAGCGCCAACGTCGGCGCGCCGTTCGAGGGATAGCGGGTCGCAAAGTCGTAACCGGCGACGCTACCGTCGGCATTCAACCCGCCATTGACATCCATCAATTGCGCGGCGCCCTTCGGCTCCCATGCGTGCTCCTGCTCGCGGGTCAACTGCACGCGCACGGGGCGGCCGACGGCGCGCGACAGCAGCACCGCATCAGCGGAAACGTCATCAGCGCAGTTGCGGCCATAGCAGCCGGCGGCTTCCAGCCGGATCACCTCGATCTCGGCTTCGCGCCGGTGGATCAGCCGTGCCAGATCGGTGCGCAGATGATGCGGGTTCTGGGTGCCGGACCAGATCCGCGTCACATCCTCCTGATAATCCGCAACGGCGCAGGATGGCCCGATCGATGCGTGCATCTGATACGGCCAGACGTAGGTTCGCGGCATCGGCTTGGCGGCGCCGGCAATTGCCGCCTCGACATCGCCCTTGTCGATCAGCTTGCGCGGTGTCGACGGATTGGCACGCAGCGCGGTCTCGATATCCTTCAGATCAGGCAGTGTCGGCACCGGCTTCCAGCTCACCTTGAGCTGCGCCGCGGCCTTGATCGCATTCTCCTCGCGCTCGGCGACAACGCCGACGAAATCGCCGATATGCACGACGGCGACGAGGCCGGGAATATCGCGCACCGAGGACTCGTCCACCGCGATCAGGCTGTTGCCGATGAAGTCGCCGACGTCGACGCCGGCATAGGGTGGACGGACGACGCGGCCGTGCAGCATGCCGGGGATACGCACATCGTGCACATAGACCAGTTCGCCAGTCGCCTTCGCCGGCAAGTCGACGCGCGGAACGGATTGGCCGACGATGCTGTAGGCGCTGACGTCCTTCACCGGAGCGTCATCGGCAAGTTCGAGGCGAATGCTCTCGCCTTCGATCAGTTCGCCGTAGCTGACGCTGCGATTGTCCTTGCCGCGGACCAGGCCATCCTCAATGACGAGATCCTCGACCGCAAGCTCCAGCCGCTCCGCCGCGCGCGCGATCAGGAACTGCCGCGCCTGCGCCGCGGCCTTGCGCAAAGGCACGGCGGTGATCTGGATCGTCTCGCTCGCAATCGTCGCGCCCTGATTGGGTACGAGCGCTGTATCGCCGAGTACGATCACGACGCGCGCAAAGGAGACGTCCAGCTCTTCGGCAACGATCTGCCCGAGCGCAGTGCGGATGCCAGTGCCGAGATCGACGTGGCCGTTATAGGCGGTGACCGATCCGTCGGATGTGATCCTGATGAAGGTCTCGAACTTGACGGCCTCGACAGGGGAGGCGGGACGAACGACGGACAGCGTGCCCTGCGGGCGGTTGCGATCTTCAGTGTCCGGCGCAGCCATCACGCCTGCGCCTCAACGACATGACCTGCAGCCCGCATCGCGGCGCGCATGATCTCGATATGCGCACCGCAGCGGCATAGATGATGGCGCAATGCTTCGAGCACCTCGTCTTCCGAAGGTTGAGGCGAGCGCAGCAACAGTGCCTTGGTCGTGATGATCATGCCGTTGAGACAATAGCCGCATTGCGCGGCCTGTTCGCGGATGAAGGCCTGCTGCACGGGATCGGGATGCTCGCGCGAGCCGAGGCCTTCAAGCGTCACGATGTCGCGCCCGGCGCAGCCTTCGATCGGGATCACGCAGGAACGCGCCGCGACGTCATCGATTAACACGGCGCACGCGCCGCATTCGCCAAGCCCGCAGCCGTATTTCGGGCCGTTCAGTGCGAGGTCGTTGCGCAGCACGTAGAGCAATGCGGTATCGGGTGCGGCATCGACATCGTGAGTCTTGCCGTTGACGGTCAGCCGCATCGTGCTCTGCGTCATGCTCCCCCAATCCTCGTTGCGTTGCAAAAACCGGCGCTGGATGCTTCGCGAAAGATACCGTTTGTGTACAAACGTGCAAGCCGCGCAATCCCGCGCTGCAGCGTGTTGCTCGCTTTATGAACAAAGGGGCGAGGCAAATGCGGTATTATACGGCAACCGTGCTTTTCGACCTCGATGGCCGCTTGACAGCGTTCCGGTCCGCGCGCAACATCATTCGTATACGAACAAATGGTCAGGACCGCAGACGCGGCTATGATCGGCGCCTCGAACGAGCAGGCTTGTTCATGACCGATGCGACCGTCGCCGCCGGCGACAAGATCCGCTGCGATGCCTGTCCGGTGATGTGCTACATCAAGCCGGGCGCGGCAGGCGCGTGCGATCGTTACGCCAATCATGATGGCGAGCTGGTGCGCGTCGATCCGCACATCGTGCTGGAGCGAACGGTATCGC
The DNA here is from genome assembly GCF_001440395.1 of Bradyrhizobium jicamae. Classification (GTDB taxonomy): domain Bacteria; phylum Pseudomonadota; class Alphaproteobacteria; order Rhizobiales; family Xanthobacteraceae; genus Bradyrhizobium; species Bradyrhizobium jicamae. Next base: position 29,644 of record NZ_LLXZ01000004.1, read on the forward strand.
ATGGTGGGCGGCTGGTGCCGTTCCAGGCCGGCGGCGACTGGGATGGCAAGCTGGTTCACGAGCCCAGCGTGTTCGTCACCGCGATCGGCGCCGGCACGACCTATCCCGATTACAAGCCCGCGCCCTTCATCGTGTCGTCCGAGGTTGATGGCGTCGACATGGTCACGGTCGTGACCGAAGGCATTTTCAGCTATTGCGGCGTCAAGGTGAAGATCGACACCGACCGCTATCTCGGCCCCGAAACGGCAACGGTTCGGGCGGAAGGCGAAGCGATCGGTCATGTCACGACGAGCGAGTACGGCTCGCAGATGCTGTCGCTCGGCGGCGTACATCATCTGACCGGCGGCTCCAAGAAGGAGGGCCGCGTCACTTGCGATGCGCTGATGGATCTCTCCAACTGCAAGCCGGTGGAACTGACGATCGATGGCGGCGCCACGGTCGTCGTGCAGGCCGGCCGTCCGCCGATCGTCAACGGCATGGCTGAAGAGCGCATGCGGGTGGGGTGCGGTTCGGCAACCATCGGCATGTTCGCCAAGCAGTGGCATGGCAAGGTCGACGAGGTCGTGGTTGTGGACGACCATATTACCGGCGTTCTCAGCGAGCATCAGGCCGGCAAGCTGCTCGATATTCCCGATACCGGGATCAAGATGAAGGGGCGGCGCTCGACGCCCGGCCGCTACTTCCAGGTTGCCGATCCCGGGACGGGGTGGGGCGGCACCAATATTTCCGATCCGCTGTCGGTGCTGGGGCCGTTCAATGCGAAGGAGGCGCGGCCGGGGCTGACCATGCTGATGGTTTCGACCACAGGCGAGCACGCGGCTTACTACGAACTCGACGAGGCGCTGCGGCCGGTCGAGAAGCAGATGCCGCCGGACCTGCAGTTCTCGGTCGAACGTATCCAGGAAAACTGCGAACCGGCGCTGTGCACGGTGCTGTTCATGGGCGGCGCCGGCGGCTCGCTGCGGGCCGGCGTCACCGACAATCCGGTGCGGCTGACGCGCTCGGTCAAGGATGCGCTGACGCGGGTCACCAGCGGCGGCGCGCCGGTTTATGTCTGGCCCGGTGGCGGCATCACCTTCATGGTCGATGTCACGCAGATGCCGGCCGGCGCGTTCGGCTATGTGCCGACGCCGGCGCTGGTGGCGCCGATCGAGTTCACGCTGAAACTGTCCGATTATGCCGCGCTCGGCGGCCACATGGATCACGTGCGCCCACTGGCGTCGTTGCGGGAAAACAGCGAGTTCCGCCCGATGCCCTACATCCCCGGACGGCGCGCATGAAACGGCTCCCGCAAATCGCGCTTCTTCCTGACGGCAAGCGGTTGCATTTGCAGGACGGTCCGATCGATCTGATCATCGAGGCGAAGGGTAGCGAGGGCAGTATCCGCGCCGCCTACGAGGCTGCAGCAAGGCGCTTCGCCGGCCTGCTGGATGAGTTATGCGAAGAGTTGGTCGAGTTGCGGACGGCTGCCGAGCCGGTCCCATGCACGCTGAACGGCGTCATCGCGCGGCGCATGCATGCGGCAGTGGCGCCGTTTGCGGCCGAGGCGTTCATTACGCCGATGGCGGCGGTGGCAGGGAGCGTTGCGGAAGAAATTCTTGGCGCGATGTTGCGTGTTTCCCGACTGGACCGCGCTTACGTCAATAATGGTGGCGACATCGCGCTGCATCTCGCCGGTGGCGAGGAGTTCACTATCGGGCTGATGGACCGCCCCGATCGTCATGGCGTGATGCAAACGATGACCATTAATGCCGACGATCCCGTGCGCGGCATCGCGACCAGTGGACGCCACGGCCGCAGTTTTTCGCTCGGCATCGCCGATGCGGTCACCGTGCTGGCGCGAACGGCATCGCAGGCGGATGCGGCGGCGACCATCATTGCCAATGCTATTGATCTGCCCGGCCATCCCGCCATCATCCGTTGTCCGGCGAACGAGTTGCAGCCTGACAGTGACCTCGGCGCGCGCCTCGTCACCCGCGATGTCGGCAAACTCCGCGAGGAGGAAATCGACCATGCGCTGCGGGCGGGAGCGAGCCGGGCGCAACAATTGCTTGTGGCAGGATTGATCGAAGGTGCGGCCTTGCGTCTACTTGGCGAGACCGTGATGGTGGGAGCAATTGGGACCGGGGCGGAAGCGCTGCCGGCGTTTCATGGAAGCGCGGTGGAAAGAGTGGCGCATGGTTGATCGGGAGCGAGGCGAGTAAAATGAGCGCGATCATTCGCAAGATCGTCACGGTGGTCGAGGAAACCCATCTGGAGATGGGTCAGAAGGTTGCGCCGCCGACCCGGCGGGCCGCTGCCATCGCTGTGATCGAAAATCCGTTTGCAGGCCGGTATGTCGAGGATCTCTCGCCGCTGATCGAAATCGGCGAGGAGCTCGGCGACCTGCTTTCAAAAAGAGCGGTGGCGGCGCTCGGCATCGACGGCGCCAAGGCGCACAGCTATGGCAAGGCCGCGGCGGTCGGCGAGAACGGTGAACTCGAGCACGCGGCAGCGATCCTGCACCCGAAGATGGGCGCGCCGGTGCGGAAAGTCCTGAGCAAGGGCGCAGCATTGATCCCCTCGTCGAAGAAACGTAGCGGTCCGGGGACGACGCTGGATATTCCGCTCGGCCACAAGGATGCGGCCTTCGTGCGCAGCCATTTCGACGGCATGGAAGTGCAGATCAATGACGCGCCGCGCGCCAACGAAATCATGGTCGCGGTTGCGGTCACCGACAGCGGCAGGCCATTGCCGCGCGTTGGCGGATTGACGGTTTCGGAAGTCAAAGGCGAAGACGGTTTGAGATAGTTCACAATAAATTGGAGGTAGGGATGCGACGGAGACACTTACTGGGCGCGGGGCTGGCGATCGTGGTCGCCGGCATGGCGAACACGGCCATGGCGCAGAGCGAGATCAAGATCGGCGAGATCAACAGCTATTCGCTGTTGCCGGCCTTCACCGAGCCGTATCGCAAGGGCTGGCAGCTTGCGGTCGAGGAGATCAATGCTGCGGGCGGCATCAACGGCAAGAAGCTCGTCGTCATCTCCAAGGACGATGGCGGCAAGCCGGCGGATGCAACGACGGCTGCCAACGAGCTGGTGTCGAGCGAGAACGTCGCAATGCTGACGGGCACCTTCCTGTCGAACATCGGTCTCGCTGTCTCCGACTTCGCCAACCAGAAGAAGGTGTTCTTCCTGGCCGCGGAGCCTTTGACCGACGCCATCACCTGGTCGAAGGGCAACCGCTACACGTTCCGCCTGCGTCCCTCCAATTATATGCAGGCCGCGATGCTGGTGGAGGAAGCCGCCAAGCTGCCCGCAAAACGCTGGGCGACGATCGCGCCGAACTATGAATACGGCCAGTCGGCGGTTGCGGTGTTCAAGAAGCTGATGTCGGAGAAGCGTCCTGACATCCAGTGGGTCGACGAGCAGTGGCCGCCGCAAGGCAAGATCGACGCCGGTCCAGTGGTGCAGGCGGTTGCCGCCGCCAATCCGGAAGCGATCCTCAACGTCACCTTCGGTGCCGACCTCGTCAAGCTCGTGCGCGAAGGCAATACCCGCGGCCTGTTCAAGAACCGCTCGGTGGTCTCGTTCCTCACCGGCGAGCCGGAATATCTCGATCCGCTGAAGGATGAGACGCCGGAAGGTTGGATCGTCACGGGATATCCCTGGTACGACATCAAGACGCCGGATCATGACAAGTTCCTGAAGGCATATCAGGCCAAGTTCAACGACTATCCGCGGCTCGGCTCGATTGTCGGCTACCAGACCATCAAGGCGGCCGCCGCGATCCTGGCCAAGGCCAATTCGACCGATCCGGAGAAGCTGATCGCGGCGACCGAAGGCCTGTCGATGCCGTCGCCGTTCGGCGAGATCACCTTCCGCAAGATCGATCACCAGTCGACGCTTGGTGCCTTTGTCGGCAAGACCGCGCTGAAGGACGGCAAGGGCATCATGGTGAACTCGGTCTATCGCAAGGGCGCGGATTATCTCCCGAGCGATGCTGAAGTGGCGAAGCTGCGCCCGAAGGATTGAGAGTGCTTCTCCCTCCCCCCGCGCTGCGGGGAGAGGGTCGGGGTGAGGGGCTATCTCCGCGGATCGAACTCGCAGAGGCAGCCGCGCACCGCCATCCAGGTCTCATGGTTCGAGACGCGCGGCGTGGCCGCGCTCCTCACCATGAGGGACTACCCGACCCTCATCCTGAGGAGGCGCGAAGCGCCGTCTCGAAGGATGAAGGCCCGATATTTCACCAACGCCGGACCGCCCATGGCCTTCTACTTCGTTCAGTTCCTGACCGGTCTCGCCAGCGCGGCGTCGCTGTTCCTGGTCGCGTCGGGGCTATCGATCATCTTCGGCGTGACGCGGATCGTGAATTTTGCGCACGGCGCGTTCTACATGCTCGGCGCCTATGTCGCGTTCACGTTGACCGAGCGCTTCGCCGGCGCACTCGGCTTCTGGGGCGGGATCGTCGCAGCGGCGCTGGTCGTGGCCGTCGTCGGCGTGCTGGTCGAGATGGTGCTGCTGCGGCGGATCTATCACGCGCCGGAACTGTTCCAGTTGCTGGCGACCTTCGGTCTCACCCTGATGGTGCAAGATATCGTGGTGATGATCTGGGGGCCGGACGATCTGCTCGGCCGCCGCGCACCCGGCTTTAAGGGCGCGGTCGATTTCTTCGGCCAGAACATTCCGAGCTATGACCTGTTCCTGATCGGGCTCAGTCCGGTCGTGCTCGGCATTCTCTGGCTGTTGTTCCAGCGCACGCGCTGGGGCGTGCTGGTGCGCGCGGCGACGCAGGACCGCGACATGGTGGCGGCGCTCGGCGTCAATCAGAAATGGCTGTTCACCAGCGTGTTCGCGCTCGGTGTGTTTCTCGCCGCGCTCGGCGGCGCGCTGCAGATCCCGCGCGATGCCGTGCACCATGCGCTCGACCTGCGCATCATCGTCGAAGTGTTTGTGGTAGTGGTGATCGGCGGGCTCGGCAGCATCATCGGCGCCTTCGTGGCTGCTGTGCTGGTGTCCGAGCTCAACGCCTTCGGGATTCTGATTTTTCCGAAGATCTCCATCATCCTGGTGTTCCTGGTGATGGCGGTCGTGCTGATCGTGCGGCCCTGGGGCCTGTTCGGCAAGCCGGAAGCCGCCGCGCGGCGGACGCCGGGGCTAACGGTCAATCCGTGGCGGCCGCTGACCTCGGCTGAGCGGTTGATGTCGGTCGGCGCGCTGGCGCTTGCGGCGATGCTGCCGCTGTTCGCCGGCAACTACGCGCTCACCGTCGGCTCGGAAATCGCGATCTTCGTGATCTTTGCTGCCAGCCTGCATTTCCTGATGTCCGTCGGTGGGCTCGCCTCGTTCGGCCATGCCGCCTATTTCGGGCTCGGCGCCTATGGCGTCGCGTTCCTCGCCAAGGCGGCGGGATTGCCGATGATCGTCTCGCTGCTGCTGGGTCCGGTGCTGGGGCTATTGGGCGCTGCCGTGTTCGGCTTCTTCGCCGTGCAACTCTCCGGCGTCTATTTCGCCATGCTGACGCTGGCCTTTGCGCAGATCGTCTGGTCGATCGCGTTCCAGTGGGTATCGGTGACCGGCGGCGACAACGGCATTTTGGGCGTCTGGCCGGACAAGTGGGCGGCGGGGCCGGCCGCCTTCTATTGGCTGTCGCTTGCAATCGCCGCGTTCGCCGTCGTCGTGCTGCGGGTGATCGTATTCTCGCCGTTCGGCTTTGCGCTGCGCGCGACGCGGGATTCACCGCTGCGCAGCGAGGCGATCGGCATCAACGGCAAGCGTGTGCAATGGACGGCCTTCGTCATAGCAGGCACGGTCGCCGGCATCGGCGGCGCGCTGTTCGCCTATCTGAAGGGTAGCGTGTTTCCGGACAGCCTTGGCATCTCGCTGTCGGTCGATGCGCTCGTCATGGTGCTGCTCGGCGGCGTCGAGACGGTTTCCGGCGCGGTCATCGGCGCCATCGTCTTCAAGGCGGCGAATATCTGGCTGGTGAGCCAGACCGATCTCTCGAAGCTGGTGCTGGGCGGCTTCATCGTGTTGATGGTGGTGGCATTCCCGAAGGGCATCGTCGGCACGCTGGAGACGATCTGGAATCGCCGGCGGTCCACTGAAGACAAGAAGTCCGCGCTTGCCACCTCCCGGGTGGAGGTCGCCGAATGAGCATGGTCCCGACATTGCTGAAGGTCGAAGCCTTGAGCAAATCCTATGGCGGCGTCCACGCCGTGCGCGCCGTGTCGTTTGAATTGCGCGCCGGCGAAATCCTGGCACTGATCGGGCCCAACGGCGCGGGAAAGAGCACCTGCTTCGACATGCTCAACGGCCAGAACACGCCGGACAGCGGCCGCATCACGCTTTTGGGCGAGGATACGATCGGCCGCAAACCACGCGCGATCTGGCGGCTCGGCGTCGGGCGTACGTTTCAGATCACCGCGACGTTCCCGACCATGACCGTGCGCGAGAATGTGCAGGTGGCGCTGGTGTCGTATGGCCGGCAATTGTTCAATCTCTGGGGTTCGACCGCGAAGTTCGCGCGCGACGAGGCGGGGCGGCTGCTCGATCTCGTCGGCATGGGCGGCTATGCCGAGCGTCCCTGCGGCGAGCTTGCCTATGGCGACCTCAAGCGGCTGGAGCTTGCGATCGCACTCGCCAACCAGCCGAGACTGTTGCTGATGGATGAGCCGACCGCCGGCATGGCGCCGCGCGAGCGCATCGAACTGATGCGGCTTACCGCGCGCATCGCCCGCGAACAGTCGATCGGCGTGCTCTTCACGGAGCACGACATGGACGTGGTGTTCGAACACGCGGACCGCATTCTCGTCCTGAACCGCGGCAGCCTGATCGCCGAAGGCTCGCCCGAGGAAGTGCGCGGCAATCCGCAGGTGCGCGCGATCTATCTCGGCGAGGGCCTGGTCTACGACGCGCGTCATCGCGAGGGAGCCGGCGCATGAAGCTGCAGGTCGCCGATCTCAACAGCTTTTACGGCCCGGCGCATATCCTGTTCGATATCGCGCTCGAGGTTGGCGAAGGCGAGGTGGTGGCTCTGCTCGGGCGCAACGGCGCCGGCAAGTCGACCACTTTCCGCTCCATTGTCGGCCTGGTCGAGAACCGCTCGGGCCGGATCATGTTCGAAGGCAAGGACGTCTCGCGCGAGCCGACGCATGCGATCGTGCGCGGCGGGCTCGGCTACGTGCCGGAAGAGCGCCGTATCTTCACCGAGCTGACGGTCGATGAAAATCTCGAAGTCGGCCGCCAGCCGAAGCGACCCAATGCGCCATACTGGACGCGCGAAAAACTGTTCACGCTGTTTCCCAATCTCGGCGAGATGCGCAACCGCCCGGGCGGACGCATGAGCGGCGGTGAGCAGCAGATGCTGACGATTGCGCGGACCCTGATGGGCAATCCGTCGCTGGTGCTGCTCGACGAACCATCGGAGGGCCTGTCGCCCAAAATCGTCGAGCAGATGGTCGACGCCATCCTGGCAATGAAGAAGGAAGGCGTCAGCATCGTGGTATCCGAGCAGAACCTGCATTTCGCGCGGCTGATTTCGGACCGCGCCTATATCATCGAACGCGGCAAGATCTGCTTCGGCGGCACGATGGCTGAACTCGACGCGCGGCCCGACATCCGGGACGCGCATCTGTCGTTGTGATCGGCGAGGGAAAGGGCGGGGGACGCAGATGGGAAGGAGTGTTTCGCCGAAACGAGCGGTCAAGCCGGCGCGGCCGTCCTATATTCTCGACGAGCAGATCGGCTTCGTCCTGCGTCAGGTCTGGCAGCGCCATGCTACGATCTTCGCCCGCGAGATCGGTATCAACCTGACGCCGACGCAATGGGCGGCGGTCTCGAAGCTCGCCGAGACCGGGCCGTGCTCGCAGAACCTGCTCGGACGGCTGACGGCGATGGATGTCGCGACCATCAAGGGCGTGATCGACCGCCTCACCGCGCGAGGCCTCACCGAGACCAGTCCGGACCCTGAGGACGGTCGCCGTCTGCTGGTGAGCCTCACGCGTGCCGGCCAGCAAGTGGCGGAAAAAGCTGCGCCGAATGCGCTGGCGATCTCGCGGGAGACGCTGGCGCCGCTTGACGCCAAGGAACGTGAGACATTGATCGCGCTGCTCGACAAGCTGCGGTGAATATCCGCGCTAGATCAGGCCAAGCACCAGCGCGATTGTGCCCACCAGAATGAGGCTGACGGCCCAGGTCGTATCCAGGTTGAACCAGCTCTGCGATATGAATTTGAGGCCGAGATAGCGGTAGGCGAGCCACGCGCAACATCCGCCGGCCGCGACCATCGCTGCGGCGTGGACGATGGCGACCAGCACGGCCATGCCGAGATTCGTGTTAATGAGCGCGCCCGCGGCAGCATGGCCGCGGTCCAGTTCGGCTTCGCGGCAGAGCCCGAGATAGATCGGCACCAGCATCAGCGCCGCGCCGTGCGCAAGCGCCACCGCGAACGACCACAATCCCAATTGCGCTGGCGATATCCGCGCCAACACCCTTGGATGGCGCCGGTTGGCGAGGCGGAAAAGACCGAAGGCGATGACAAGGAGGCTGGCGCCGATCTGGATCGTGCGCTGCCATTCGATGACGGCCACGAGCAACGCGAAGGGAAGGATTACGAGCAACATTGCCAGCAGATGGCCGGCCGTGAGCGGTCCCAGCGCAGCCACCAGCGCCCGCGGACTCCTCTCCATCAATCCGGCCGAAACGGCGAGCGGCCACCCCATGCCCGGGTTGACGCCGTGATAGAGGCCGCTCGCGATGACAGCCAGCCAGAGCGAAGCGAGTGTCCAGTCGGCTGCGCTCAATGTCAGACCGACGGATAGCAGAACGAATCCGTCGAGCAATCGCCGCCGTCGAGCCGGACCTGGTGAGAGCGGTAACCGTCGGGGAAATTCACCCAGTAGTCTTTCGCCAGTTCGAGGCCACCGTCCGGCTTCGCGTTGGCCATCACCATGGCTCCCGGAACACCATCGGGATAGAACTGATTGTCCCAGGTCGAGTAGAGCGAGTTGGTCCAGTACACCCGCTTGCCGTCGCGGCTGATCTCGACCATTTGTGGACCGCCGGCAAAGGCCTTGCCGTTCGGGTGCGGCGTACGGCGCGCGATCCCGCCGATGTGGACCGAGCCGGCCAGCTTCGGCTTTCTGGGATCACGAACATCGTATTGGCGCATCTCGCCGGTGCCCCAGCAGGCGACGTAGAGGAACTTGTCGTCCATCGACAGGTCGATATCAGATACCAGCGGGGGGACGGCGCCGAAGCCCTGCAGCAGCGGCGGCAATTGCTCCTTCGGCGCTGGTTCGGGCGGGATCGTCGCCGTCTTCTCGATGTGAAACTTGCCGCCCTCGCGCCACCAGGTCCAGATCGAGCCTTCGAGATTGGTGGTGTCGACCACGACGCCGAGAAAACCGTATTCCCTGATAGGATCATGCGCGGGACGCACTTCCAGCGCCATCTGATGGTTGGCGCCGAGATCGATGGTCTGCACATTGCGCCGGGCGCGCAGATCCCAGAAATGAATCCGGTGGCCGTATTTGTTGGAGAGCAGATCCTCGGGAACGATCCCGTTCTCGAATTGCGGCGGCAGCGCCCACTCGCTCGTCACCATGTAGTCGCGCGGCAGGTTCCACCAGAAGTCATAATGCAATGTCTGCGGACCGCGATCCAGCTCCCAGCGGCCGAGCACCTCGAACGTCTCGCAATCCATGATGAAGACGCCGGGCGGTCCGTCGGTCCCGTTCTTGCCGCCGCCGCCGAGGGTTGAGATGTAAATGCCTTCCGGCCCGCAATGGACGGTGTGAGGTCGCGAATATCCCGTCTTCCTGAAGATCTCTTCGGGCTCGATGATCTTGTGGATCGCCGCCTTGGTGGGATCCGGCTTGGTGTCGACGATGTAGATGCGGGAAGAGCGCATGCCGGGAATGATGAGATAGCGACGCTCGAGGAAGGCGTGTCCGGTCAGCGGCGAGAGCGACGACGAGCAGGCGTTCCAGCCGAAATGGTGAAACTCGTCGCCCTTGTTGGGCATCGTCACGGTGTGAACGATCTGGCCATAAGTCGACGAGCCTGGCTTGACGTCGATCACGGCAAGCGCATCCGGCTTCGAGAAGTCCGGGCTGAGCAGCACGGTATAGGCGAAGCTCTCCGGCGGAGCTTCCATGGCAAGCTTTGGCGAAGCGTGAAACGTGGGATCGGGCCGAATATTCATCGTACTGCCTCCCTGTTTGCCTCGATGGTCAGCAACACGGCTCAGCGGCACGCAGCAGCAAGAAATCACAGGGCGTGCTGAGTTCCTCTCGCGAGTGCCGCCGGCCGGGACTTTGCGCAATCGACCATACACCGCAAAGCGGCCGGCGAAAACAACGATGGTGCTACTGGTTCGGCGGCGGCACGCGCTGCCGGCCCTTATCCTTGAAATCACAGACGTATCAGCCGCGCGCCCTGCGCGCTGCTTGCGCGGCGAGAAACTCGCGCATCCTCGATTGCGGCTCGTCGGTGTTATACGCGCTTGCGAACGTATCGATGCCGGCAGCGATCGCGGCACGCAGCGGCAGGTCTTCCCAGGCGCGGATCAACGATTTCTGCAGGCGCACTGCAGCCGGCGCGCAGTCAAGCGCCTGACGGACGTACGCTTGCACCGCGTCGTCGAGTTGCCCGCGGGGCGTCACCTGTTCGACGAATTTCCATTCGAGCGCCTGCGCGGCCGTGAAGCTCTCGCCAAGCAGCAGCATTTGCCGGGCGCGCCCCCAGCCGACCAGCATCGGAAGCAGCGCGGCCTCGGCGACCGAAGGGATGCCCAGTCTGACTTCCGGCATGCCGAACACGGCGTTATCGGATGCTACGCGGAAATCGCAGGCGGCCGCCATTTCCAGGCCCGCGCCGAATGCGTAGCTCTGGATGCGGGCAATCGTCGGAACCGGGATGTCGCGCGCCGCCGCCAGGCAGGCGTGCACGCGCGAGATGAACGCATGTGCGCCAGCGGCATCGCGGAGGGCGGCCATTTCCTTGATATCGGCGCCGCCGATGAAGGCCTTTTCTCCGTCGCCGGTGAGCACCACCGCGCGCAACCGGTCACTCGCGGCCAGCGTGCCGACTTCTTCGATGAACTCGCCCATCATGGCGCTGTTCATCGTGTTGAGCCGGCGGGCGTTGCAGATCGTGACGGTCGCGACCTGGCCTTCCCTGAAGTCGTCGAGCGTCACGCGGACCTGCCGCGCCCCTGTGCCTGCGATCTCGCCATCCATGCCGCGTCAGCCGATCGCCGCGCGTTCGACGACACGGCGGAGAGAGGCGTTCGCCCTGAGCGACCCCATCGCCAGATGCGGCCGGTCGATCTTGCTTGCCCGGAAGCAGTCCGACACGAAGTCCGGTGCATGGCGCAACAGCAGCGAATATTGCACGGCAATCGCGATCTGTTCGGCAAGCCACCTCGCGCCCTGTTCGTCGGAGATCACCTGGTCGATCAAGCTATCGATTTCGCTCCACAGCGCATTGAGCACAGCCGATCCTGCGACGCGGATTTCACCGCGCAGCGCATCGCGCACCTGCGGTTCACGTCGGAGGACGCGCACGAGGTCGAGGCAGATGACGTTACCCGAACCTTCCCAGATGCCGTTCAGCGGCGCCTCGCGATAGAGCCGGGCCAGCAGGCCTTCCTCGACATAGCCGTTGCCGCCGAAGCATTCGAGCAGTTCCGCAACCAGCGGCGGCGTGCGCTTGCAGACCCAGAATTTTGCCAGCGGCACGAGGAAGCGCGAGAGCAGGGCTTCGGTAGCATCGGTTGCGGCGAGGTCCTGCGCCTGCGCCGCCCGCATGGTCAGCGCAAGATGCGCCTCGCTCTCCGCGGCAACGTCGGCGAGCACGCTTTGCATGATCGGCTGATCGACCAGCGCCCGCTGGAACGTGCGGCGATAGCGCGTATGGTGGATGGCCTCAGTCAGTGCCCGGCGAATGATGGCGGCAGAGCTGATCGCGGTTTCCAGCCGTGTCAGATGGGCCATCTCGATCAGGGTCGGGATGCCCCGGCCTTCCTCGCCGATCTGAATGGCGCGCGTGCCTGCGTATTCGATTTCGGAGGAGGCATTGGAGCGGTTGCCGAGCTTGTCCTTCAGGCGCTGGATGTAGAAGGGGTTGCGCGTTCCGTCGGATAGCGAGCGCAGCAGGAAGAAGCAGGTCACACCTTTCTCGGTTCTTGCGAGCGTCAGAAATCCATCGCTCATCGGCGCCGAGCAGAACCATTTATGGCCGGTCAGCAGATACTCCGGGCCAAATTCGCCGTCACCGGCCGGCACGGCGCCCGTTGCCGTGGCGCGCAGGTCGGAGCCGCCCTGCTTTTCCGTCATCGCCATGCCGATGGTGATGGCGCTCTTGTCCCTGAAATGGAGCGGCCGCGGATCGTAGGCGTTGGCGAGGATTTTCGGTTCGAGCGCGGCGGCCAGCGCGGGATTGTTGCGTATGGCCCTCACCGAGGCATAGGTCATCGAGGTCGGGCAGTTCACGCCCTGGTCCGTCTGATTCCAGACGTAGCTCAGCGCGGTGCGCGCCGCATGGCCGCCTTCGCGCGCGGTCCAGGCGAGGGAGTGCACGCCGTCGCCGAACACGAGCTGCATCAATTCATGATAGGCCGGATGAAACTCGACCGCGTCCTTGCGATGACCGAACCGGTCGAACGCGCGCAGCTCCGGCTGATAGCGATGGGCGAGACGCGCAAGATCCTGCACGCGCTCGTCGCCGGCGAGCTTGCCTGAACTTCTCAGGTGCGGCTCCGCACCATCAGCGCCCGAGCGCCTGACCGCCTCGACCAGCGCGATGTCGCCTTCAAACAAGTTGATCGACGGCAATGGGGGAGGCTGGTTCGTCACTTCATGGGTGGGCAGGATTCTGGCGGCGGACTCACTCATGACGCGTACTCCGTTTGGGACTGGAATTCTTGCGGCTGGGATTTTGCCGGTCGACCAGATTGAGCTCGACCAATGCCAGCGCGTCGACGCCGCTGCCGATTTCGCGTGTGCCGCTCGCGACCATCTGCAGCGCCACGCCGGTGATGGTTGCCCAGAAGTTTTGTGCGGCAACTTGCGGGCTCGTCATCATCTGCCAGCGCCTTTGCGCCATGAGCTCCGACGTCGCCCGCGCGCCTTGCTCATGCAACCGCTCGAGCGTCGCCTTGATCCGCGGCGCCAGATCGGCGCGGCGCCGCGCGATCAGCATGGCTTCGATGAAGGCGAGGACGGCGGGCAGGCCCGGGCCAAGCACGGAAGCCGCGAGCATTCGCGTGTACTCGCAAACCGATCTGGCCTTCCGCGCCTCGATCTCGGCGGCCTGTCCCGCTTCGAGGATCAGGCGGCCGGCGACCTCGACGAACAGGCCATCCTTGCCACCGAAATAATACGTCACCTGGTTTGGGAACACTCCCGCCGCCGCGGCGACCTCGATCACCGAGACGTCGGCAAAGCCGCGTTCGGCGAACAGGCGCGCCGCGGTCAGAAGGATCTCTCTTCGGGTGTGCTGGGCACCCGCGCGGACAGCACGTTCGGGCATCGACATGGTGGGAGCAGCCTATACCTATTTTTTGTAACACAAACAAAAAACTACTGTTACCATTGACTCCACTTCAAATGGATTGGTAACATTGTTATCATGAGCAAACCCGCAACCGCCGCCAAGGACTGGTCCGACGTCGTCAGGGGCGCCAAGCGCGAGCTGCTGCTGCGCGCCGCCCGCGACGAGTTCGCCGAGCAGGGGCTGGAGGGCGCCACCATGCGCGGCATCGCGGTTCGCGCCGGCTGCACCACGGGCGCGATCTATCCGCTGTTCGACAGCAAGGAGGCGATCTACGCCGAGTTGCTGAAGCAGTCGCTCGTGGCGCTCGATGCTTACGTCGCCGAGGCCGTAGCGGCCGCGCGGACGCCCGAGGTGCAGGTCGAGGCAGCCTGCGGAGCCTTCCTGAACTACTATCTCGATCATCGCTTCGAGATAAATCTGGGCCTTTACGCCTTTCGCGGCCTCAAGCGGCTCGGCGTCGGCAAGCCGTCGGATGACGAACTTAACCAGGCGCTGTGGAAGGTGCTGGAACGCATCGCGGTGCCGTTGACCGAACTGCGCGGCCTCAAACCTGCTGAAGTCCGTCCCTGGGTCGCGCTGCTCACCAGCCAGATGATCGGCGCGCTTGTGCTGCAGATCGCAGGGCGGCTCGATTTTCTCGATACCGGCGCGCAAACGCTGCTTCGCATGATGCTGGCGCAATGCCTTCCACCATCGACGGCGCGCAAGGGAGCAACGGCCAAGACCGCACGCAAATCAAAACAGTAAGGGAGTAAGCGCAATGGTTCGGATCGAAAAGCAGGGCGCGGTGTGGACCGTCATTCACAGCCGGTTTGCCGAGGCACGCAACGCGATGGACCCCGACAGTGCGGAAGCGCTGGTCGCAGCCTTCAAGGAATTTGACGCCGACGACAGCGCAAGCGTCGCGGTACTCTGGGGCGAGGGCGGCGCGTTCTGCGCCGGCTGGGATCTCAAATTCGCCAGCACGCTTTCCGACCGAGAAGCCTTTCAACGTCATGTCGTGGACGGCCTTGCGTTCCCCACCGGCGCAAACCCCGCGCCGCGCGGTCCGCTCGGGCCGACGCGGCTGGAATTGTCGAAGCCGGTGATTGCTGCGGTGGAGGGACCGGCGGTGGCCGGCGGCATGGAACTGGCGCTGTGGTGCGACATCCGCGTGATGGCTGAGAGCGCCTATTTCGGCGTCTATTGCCGGCGCTGGGGAATCCCGCTGCTCGATGGCGGCAGCGTTCGTCTGGCGCGGCTGGTCGGGCAGGGACGGGCAATGGAGATCATCCTCACGGGTCGCAAGGTCCCGGCGGACGAAGCGCTGCGGATCGGCATGTGCGAGCAGGTGGTCGAGAGCGGCGGCGCGCGCGCCGCGGCAGAGGCGATGGCGCGGGAGATCGCGCGGTTTCCTCAAGCGGCCGTGCGGGCCGATCGCCGCTCGGTGGTCGAAACGTATGGCTTGCCGGTCCGCGAAGCCTTGCGTCAGGAATGGACCAACGGCGTCGAAGCCATCTTCAAGGAGGGCGCCAACGGCGCCGCGCGCTTTGCAGCCGGCAAGGGCCGCCACGGCGATTTTGCGAAAATCTGATCTTGCTTTCCGAGGGAGCTGCAGATGGACAAAGTCCTCTACGAGCGCGATGGCCGCATCGCGCGCATCACGCTCAACCGTCCCGAAGTCATGAATGCGATCGACGACGAGCTGCCCGGCGCGCTTGCAGATGCGGTGGCGCGTGCCGATAATGATCCCGGAGCGCATGCGATCGTGCTGGCGGGCGCCGGCCGGGCCTTCTGCGCCGGATACGATCTGACGGCGTATGCCTCCGGCGACAAGGCCAACCGCTACACGCAGGAAATGCCGTGGGATCCGATGAAGGACTACGCGGCGATGTCCGACAACACCAGCAAGTTCATGAGCCTGTTCCGCTCGAAGCGGCCTGTGATCTGCAAGGTGCAGGGCTTTGCCGTCGCCGGCGGCTCCGACATCGCGCTGTGCGCGGACATGATTGTCATGGCCGAAGATGCTCGCATCGGCTATCCGCCGGTCCGGGTCTGGGGCTGCCCCACGACGGCCATGTGGGTCTATCGGCTCGGTGCCGAGAAGGCCAAGCGCATGCTGTTCACCGGCGACAAGATCACCGGCGTCGAGGCGGCGGCGCTCGGCCTCGTGCTGAAAGCCGTTCCGGCCGACCGGCTGGATGAGGAGGTCGACGCACTGGCGCATCGGATTGCCACCGTGCCGCAGAACCAGCTCATGATGCAGAAGCTGATGGTCAACCAGGCGCTCTACAATATGGGCCTGATGGGTACGCAGATGATCGCGACCATCTTCGACGGCATCACCCGGCATTCGCCCGAGGGGCTGAACTTCAAGCGGCGGTCGGAGGAGATGGGCTGGAAGCGCGCCGTCGACGAGCGCGATCAGGGCACGTTCGACTGGACCACCAATCAGCCGATCACAGAGAACAGGTAGTCGGCAAGCCGGCGGGTTCTACTTAATCGTTACGGTAATCTTTTCGGAGACGACCGGAGGGACGTGTGGATAGTGCTCGGCATCGCCCAGCACGAGCTGAAGCGTGTGCTTGCCCGGCGGAAGTTCGATCCGGGCTTCGGTCTGACCCGCCCCGAAATGCAGATGTGACTTGTCTTGCGGGATCGGCTCGTTCGGATTGATGGGTTCATTCACGTCGACCAGGAGATGATGATGGCCGCTGTTCGGGTAATTGTCGCCCGCGTGGGTTACGCCCATATTGCGCAGACCAAAGCGACACCAGAATGCACCCTTGATGACGGCGCCGTTCTGCGGCCACACGAAGTAGAGGCGGGCATCCTTTGCGGCGGGTTTTCCCTGAGCGTGGGCGGCGAACGGCAGGCAAGTGAGTGCTGCTGACAGAGCGATCCATTGCAACACCTTCATGACTGCCTCGCAATTTCCTCATTGGGGTAGCGCAACGCGGAATCCGTGGGTGGGGTATCGCACGTTGGTGTCATAGCTGCCGCGGTTTGACGTCCGGGCATAATTGGAGTCTTTCCTCCAGGATCCGGAGCGAATGACGTGCGAGGCACAATCATTCTCAACCCACGCTGACCCGTCGGCTGGCGCGCCCTGATAATTCTTGTGCCAGCAATCCTCGACCCATTGGTCGACGGCACCGCCCATATCAAACAGCCCAAAAGGATTTGGCTTCAGGCTGCCGACCTTGACGGGTTGATCGACGGCTGGAATGTCGCTGCAGTTCCTGCAATTGACCATGCCGGGCTGAAATTGATCGCCCCACCAGTATCGAGTCTGCGTGCCGCCGCGCGCGGCATATTCCCATTCGGCTTCGCTCGGCAGGCGATATGGCTTTCGGGTGACTTGCGCGAGCCAGGCGACATATTGCTTGGCGTCGCTCCAGCTTACGTTTGTAACGGGCGCGTCGTCCTTTCCGGTCGCCGTAAACCCACATGCTTTTGCGGCGGCGCATGCATTCCATTCCCGCACCGAGACAGGGAATTTCCCCATCGCAAATGGCTTGACCGTCACCTGACGGATCGGTCTTTCCGAGATGTCCTCGTTGCTGCCCATCGTGAAGCTGCCACCCCGAAGGGAGATCGTCTCGGGGTCTCGCGCCGGTGCGGCTCCTTGCGTCGTCGGTGCCGTCTCGGGAACAGTGGGAGATGCGGGTGGCGTCAGCGGCGCCGCTTGCTTCTCCATCGGAGAGGCCTCCGGCTTGGGCGTCGCCTGTTGTTGAGTAGGGGCTACGGCAGGAGAGGGCTCGGGCGGCGGCGCCGGTTGTTTCGCAGCCGGCGCAGGCGCCTTCGACACTTCCGCCGGAGCTGAAACGGGCGCTGACGCCTGTTCTGTCGCCTTGCGCGCTGGCGCGAACATGCTCCAGAGAGTGCCTCCGGCAATGATCAGCAACGCAAGGATGAGCAGGAGGGTGAGGATCTTTTCGCGCCGCTTCCGGTTCTCGTGCAGTGCGGACGGGTCGGGAAGCACGCGGTAGACGCGCACCGGATCGGTGATGTTCTTGACCTTTCGATCCCCGAGCGACTCGTACCCGCAAACCAGCTTATGCTTGATCTGTTCGTAGATGCCGCCGGAGATGTAGACTTCGCCGGCTTTGGCGATGCCCTCGAGCCGCGTCGCAATATTGACGCCGTCGCCATAGACGTCGTCGGTTTCGATGATGACGTCGCCGAGATTGACGCCAATCCGATATTCGATCCAATGATGCTTGGGCAGTGCTGCATTGCGGCCAACCATATTTTGCTGGATCACGATGCTGGCGCGCACGGCCTCGACGGGACTGTCGAAAATGGCGATGAAGCCGTCGCCCGTGGTTTTGACGAGCCTGCCGTGGTGTTCTCTGATGCTGGGCTCGACGAGGTCGCGCTCGATCCGCTTGACGCGGTTGTGCGTCCCTTCCTCGTCGATCTGCATCAGGCGGCTGTAGCCGGAGATATCGCCCGCCACGATGGCCGCAAGGCGCCGCGGCATTGGCTCGCGTGCCTGTGGCTCGCGTGGCTGATCACCACCGCGGCCGGATTTGATGTCACGAATCTGGGCCATGGTTTCGATTGATTTCCTTGAGCTGTTGCACTTCCAGCGTGAGGCAAGCAATCTTTCCAGCATCCTTAGCGTACCATGCTGGCTGCTCTCGGCAAAGCAGCCTAGCCTCGGTTCCGCGGACTAAATGTGAGTACAATCACAGGGATGAGCTAATCGTTCGCCATATACTGATCGACCCGCCAGGTATGGGCTCGGGACCGAAGTACCGGTAACGCGGCCCGATCCTTGCAATCGTGTGAGCGCGGCGACAAGCACGCGGTGTCAGGACATGAAGGCGCGACGAGATGAGTTCCCTCGCGAAGGGGGATCAATTCTGTCCCGGCCATCTGGCGCGGTAGCGGATTTCACTGCCGTCGCGATTGGCCTGCCACGTCCCGAACTCCGGTGTATGCGGCGCCCTGGCCGATAGGCCGATCAGATAGAGACGGTCAGGCTGGCCCTTGATCTTGATCTCCAATTGCCGGTGCGCCGTGCGGAAGGCGAGTTGGACTTGGCCGGCGATGACCGGCTGGCCGTCATCGCGGCGGAACAGGTCGGGCCGTATCTCGCCCGGCATGGTGTTCAGATCGGTCTGCAGTTCGGCCGCCATGTCACGGGCCGAACTCGGCAATGCCGTTCCGGCAGGGAGGCGAACCTCAAAGACGAGAAGCGGGTCGGGGGCATTCGGATTGAGCCAGGGCGTCGCCGTCGTGACGGCATAGACATAATAGGTGGTGCCGGCCGCGGCGCAGAGCGCGACCAGAACCGCCGATGCCTTCAGGCTGTTGCGCAAGAGTCCGTCGCGGTTTTCTCCACTGCGCAGCCGCCTCGCGAGTGCGGTGCCGAGCAGGAGGCCTCCGATCGCGCCGCACGGGGCAAACACCAATAGCGCGAGCATGCCTGACAAGATCGGATCGGCCCGGTTTCCGAAGCCGACCAGCTCGAGCAGCAGCAATGTCGCGACAAAGCCAATGACCGCGCCGACGACCCCGCCGGCGACTTGCAATGAATTCTTCAAATGTTCCTCGAAGGTCTGAGCCAGCCGTCAGGCCAGCCCGCATTGGACGGGACTATCAGGCAATTCGTTCACGGCCTTCGAGGCTTAATGTGACTTTTCCATACGCGCCGGCGTCGCCGCCAGGCTCGGGGCATCAATGTCCGCTGTCGATCTCGGGCACTTTCCCGGCCGGCGGCGTGTTGCGGCTGCGCTGGGTGCGGACGATGCCGTCGATGATGGTCATGCCGATGCCGGGCAAGTCGCCGAGTTGCACGCTTTCGAGGATGTTCTTGCCAGGCGAATGCTGCGCCTTGTCCATCAGGACGAAGTCTGCCGAGCGGCCGACCTCGATGATACCGCAGTCGAGCTCGCGCATGCGGGCGGTGTTGCCGGTCGCAAGGCAGAAGGCGAGTTCGGCCGGCAGGTCGCCGAGCGAGGACAGCATCGAGACCATCCGCAAGATGCCGAGCGGCTGCACGCCGGAGCCGGCCGGCGCATCGGTGCCGAGGATGACGCGGTGCAGGTCGCCCATCTCGCGCGCGGTGCGCAACGTGAACAGTGCCGAGCGCTCATTGCCGTTGTGAACCAGCTCGAGCCCGCGCTTGCAGCCCTCGCAGATACAACGGATCTGGTCGTCGGGCAGCGCGGTGTGGCCGCCATTGATATGGCCGACCACGTCGGTATCGGCTTCCAGCACCACGTCCTTGTCGATCAGGCCGGAGCCGGGGATCGAGGGACCGCCGGTATGGATCGTGCTCTGGATGCCGTATTTGCGCGCCCAGCCCACCATCTTCCGCGCGGTCGGGCCGTCCTTGACGCCGCCTAGGCCGACTTCGCCGAGCAGCTTGACGCCGGCCGCGGCCATTTCCTTGAAGTCGTCTTCCACCATCTCGCATTCGATGACAGGCGCACCGGCGTGCACCTTCACGCCGCCGGGCCGCAGCGTCCAGAACGCGCGCTGCGCAAAGATCGCCATCGCCTTCACGCCGACCACGTCGCGGGGACGACCGGGCATGTGCACCTCGCCGGCGGAGATCATGGTGGTGACGCCGCCATGCAGATAGCTGTCGATCCAGTTGATCTGGTTCTGCCGCGGCGTCCAGTCGCCGGCGACGGGGTGGACATGGCTGTCGATCAGGCCCGGCGCGACGGTGGTGCCGTTGGCGTTGACGATCGTTGTGGCGCCCTCGATATCGACGTCCTTGAAGCGGCCGATCGCAGTGATCTTGCCGTTCTCGGCCACGATCGTGTCGCCGTCCAGGATCGGCTTTTCCAACGCCCCCGACAGCAGCAGCCCGATATTGCGGATCACCAGCTTGCTCGGGCCGGTCGCCTGGGGTGCATCGTGGGCCATGGTTTTTCCTTTTGGTTCAATGCCTTCGCCGGACATTCTGCCCGGCTTGACGATCGGATCAAGCTGGATTATTCATTTGTATACGAATGATCGTATACGAATGATACGGCCGGTCAATCCGGCCCGCAGGTCAGGAAACGGTGCGATGAGCAATTTCAACCAGGAAAGCGTCTTGAGCGTCCATCACTGGACCGACACGCTGTTCAGCTTCACCACCACCCGCGATCCCTCGTTCCGTTTCCGCAACGGCGAGTTCACCATGATCGGGCTCAAGGTCGGCGAGAAGCCGCTGCTCCGTGCCTATTCGGTCGCCAGCGCCAATTACGAGGACCGGCTCGAATTCTTCTCGATCAAGGTGCCGGACGGGCCGCTGACCTCGCGGCTGCAGCACCTGAAGCAGGGCGACGAGATCATCGTCAGCCGCAAGGCCACCGGCACGCTGGTCATCGACAACCTCGAAGACGGCCGCAACCTCTACCTGATCGGGACCGGCACCGGGCTCGCGCCGTTCCTTTCGGTGATCAAGGATCCCGAGACCTATGAGCGGTTCGAGAAGGTGGTGCTGCTGCACGGCTGCCGTCGTGTCGCCGAACTCGCCTATGGCGAGATGATCACCGAAAAGCTGCCGAACGACGAACTGATCGGCGAATACATCCGCAACCAGCTGATCTATTACCCGACCGTGACCCGCGATCCCTTCCGCAACCGCGGCCGCATCACCGACCTGATTACCTCGGGCAAGCTGTTCGCTGACATCGGGCTGGACTCGCTCGATCCCGCGCATGACCGCGTCATGATCTGCGGCAGCCCGGCGCTGGTGGCCGACACTCGCACGCTGCTCAACAGCCAGGGTTTTGTCGAAGGCAATCACGGCGAGCCGGCGCAGTTCGTGGTCGAGAAGGCATTCGCGGAGCGCTAGGCTTCTTGCGAAGCTAGGGTCTGACGGCGGGTGCCTCCATCGGCATCCCGCGCGCCCGCGACATCAGATACAATTCCAGCTCGACCAGTTCCGGCGCGCCATAATCATAGGCCTGCGCGCGGATGCCCGTGATGCACGCCCGCAGGCGCCGCTGCAGCGATCCCAGCGATTGCCATTCCAGCCGGTAGAGCGGGTAGCCGGTCGGATGTCCCTGCGTGATCGCGGAGCCGGCGAGGCGCTTGTCCCAGTTATCGTCATGGCAATTGGCGCAGCCGAGATTGAGTTGGCCCTGCCGCTGCAGGTAAAGCTCGCGTCCTTTGGCGATGAACGGCGCAAGCTGCGGATCGGCGCCGGTTTCGATCGGTGAGCCTTGCGACTGCCGCGCGACGAAGGCGGTGAGCGCCAGCAACTCGCGGCTCTCGAAGGGCAGCGGCGTCGCCTGCTGGTGGTTAGCGCGGCAGGAATTGATGCGCTGCTCCAGATCGACCGGACGGCCGGTTGCGTTGTCGAAAGCGGGATACCGGGCGGCGATGCCCTTCATGCTGGTGCTGATATCACCATGGCAATCGGCGCAGGCCTTTTCCGCAGCTCCCGACTTGCGCTTCCATAGCGTCTCGCCGTCGAGTACCCAGAGCATGCCGGGATTGGCGGTATCTTCGTCCTGCATCGCCCGGGTGTCCGGCTTCATGAAGCTGTAGCCGGAGCGGCGTTCGGCCTGCGGAATTTCGGTGGCGCCAACGGCGCCCGCCGCCAGCAGCGCGGCGGCTATGGCGCCGGCAAGCCTCATTCGACCGTGATCGAAGCGGACGCGGTTTCGGAAAAACCCTTGTCGCCGATCCATTCGAACTCGAACTTGCCGCTTTGGGTCGCGGTCGTGAAGAAGGTGATGAAGGGGTTGGCCGCGATCGCCGGAAACAGATCGGCGCGGAAAATCTCGGTGCCGTTGAAGCGGCAGGTAAAGCTCGTGATGATGTCGCGCGGCACGACTTCGCCAGTCGCCGTATGGCGATAGCCGGTTTCCATGATGTGCGACATCAGCGTCTTGATCTCGATAATGTCGCCGCGCTTGGCTTTCGCCGGCACGTTGATCAGTGCTGAAGCCATCAGATCACGTCCTCCGTGCAGGCGGCCAGCGTGACGACGACATCGACGGTGGCCGACCAGTACGAACCGTCCGAGAGTTTTGCGATCGCGACGATCTTCTGGCTGTCGGCGAGACGCACCCGGGTCGATACCTGCGCGCGGCCCGCCTGCGGACCGAGATGGAAGTTGCCGATGTTCGGCTGCGGGTTCTTTTCGTTGAAGACGTGGATACTTGCGACGTGATCTTCCGGCGCCATCGGGCTGGCGACGCTGACCGTCATCGGGACCGTATTGCCATTCTCGACCAGCGGGGGGATGTCGAGCTTGACCTTGCCCGTTTTCACCTCGGCGCCCCCGGTCACGCTGCGGATGGCGGAGGCGAGCATGGCGGGCGTCGCCTCGGCCGGCCGAACCGTGACGACGGGGACCGCGCCGGCCACGGCGGCGCCTCCGGCGAGACCGAGGAACCGGCGGCGTGTGGTATCGGGTCGTAGTTGCATCGCGTCTTCCTATTCGCGCAGCGTCACAAGATACGCCACGATATCTTCGATCTGTTCCGCCGACAGGATCGGCTTGTCGCGCCATGGCGTCCCGACACGTTGAAGTCCATCTACGCGGTAATAGGACGGCATGATCGTCTCGGCATTGAGGCGTAACGCATCCACCAGCCGCAGCCGGAGCTGGCCTTCCGACCAGCGGCTGCCGGAACCGGAAAGGTCGGGCGCCAGGTCGCCCTGGAATTTCTGTTCGGGAAATGGGCCGCTGTGGCAGAGGATGCAAGTGCTGGAACGTTCCACCACAAGTGCGCGCCCGCGCGCAGCATCGCCGGCCGCGCCCGTCAGCGACTGCGGAATGGCATCGCCATCGACGGCATAGAAGCGAAGTTCCGTTGCGGCAGCCAGGCCGGGCAGGGCGAGCATGAGCCCGGCAATGAAGCGACCCGACATGCGATAAGTGAGTCTAGCCAAAGACTTCCGCCGTGATGGTCGCAAACCAGGATTGCGCGTAGTCGGCTTCGCGCGCGCGGAATTCGCGGGGCACGTCCGCCGGGCTGACACCGCCGGCGCCTTCGACATCGGCCAGCACGCCGTTCTTCGGCTGGTAGACGCCGGCCACCGAGATGCCGTAGCCGGGAGCCGCGAGGCTGTAGCAGGTATTGATCAGCTTCGGCGCGGTTGGCGTGCCACCAGACAGCAGCGTGGCGATCGCGGCCGCGCAGACCTTGGCCTGCGAGTTCGCGGAGAATGCCGATTTCGGCATAGCGCCGGCGAGACAGGCATCGCCGATGACATGGATGTTCGGCGCCGATTTGGATTCGAAGGTGACCGGGTCGATCGCACACCAGCCGGTATTGTCGGTGGCGCCGGCTGACGTCGCGATACGGCCGGCCCGCTGCGGCGGAATGACGTTGGCCACCTTCGCGGTGTGGTTGCCGAAATCGGTGATCAGCGTGTTGGTCGCGGGATCGACGGCATTGACCTTGCCGCCCTGTGACAGCGAGACCCATTCGACCATGCCGGGATAAAGCTCCTTCCAGGCGTTCTGGAACAGGCGCTGCTTGGAGAAGGTGTCCTTGGCGTCGAGGATGAGCAGCTTCGAACGCGGCTTCTTGGTTTTCAGATAATGCGCGATCAGGCAGGCGCGTTCGTAGGGCCCCGGCGGGCAGCGGAACGGATTGGCGGGAGCCGATATCACCACCACGCCGCCATCGTCCATCGCCTCGAGCTGCTTGCGCAGCAACAGCGTCTGCTCGCCGGCCTTCCAGGCGTGCGGCATCTTAGCCGCCGCAGCTTCATCATAGCCTTGCAGCACGTCGAAACGCAGATCGACGCCGGGCGAGAGCACCAGCCGGTCATAGCCGAGCGAGGTGCCGTCGGCGAGGGTGACAGTCCGCGCCGCGTTATCGACGCCGGTCGCCGCCTGCGCCACCACGGTCACGCCGCCGGCGGCGATCTTGTCGTAGCCGAATTGCTGCTCCTCGATCGAACGCAGCCCGGCGATGACATTGTTGCTGAACGGGCAGGCGGTGAAGGTCTTGTTCGGCTCGACCAGCGTGACCTGCAATTTGGGATCGATCTGTTTAAGGGCGCGTGCGCAACTCGCGCCACCAAAACCGCCGCCGATCACGACGACGCGCGCCGCGGCTTGCGCGAATGCGGGCAGCGGGAACGTCAGTGCTGTTGCAGCGGCCGCGCTGGTGCCCAGGAATTTCCGGCGGCTGATGCGATGGCTGATACCCATGGCGGCCCCCTTACTTCTGTGCCGCGAGCCACGCCGCTATCGCGCGCAACTCGTCGTCCGTAAAACCCTTAGCTATGCGGGCCATCACCGTGGAGGGAACCGAGCCGTCGCGAAATCCGGTCATCGCGGTCACGATCTCGCCGGCATCCCGGCCGTATAGCCGCGAAACCGATGCAGCCGCCCCGGCAGAGTGACAGCCGGAACATGACGCCGCGCCGGGCGGAGGGACGGAGGCCGCCAGCACGGGCAGGTTCGACGCCACAATCGTTGCCACCCCGAGGATGATCGACAAGGTTTTCATCAGCAGCCCCTCCGGAAGGTGAAGCGGCGGCCCGAAGGCCGCCGCTGCTTTTGTCAGGCGAAGGTGATGTTCTGATCCCTCAGCGGCACCGAACGGATCCGCTTGCCGGTCGCCGCGAAGTAGGCGTTGAGCACCGCAGGCGCGGCGACGCCGATGGTCGGCTCGCCGACACCGCCCCAGAAGCCGCCGCTCGGCACCATCACGCATTCCACCTTCGGCATCTCGGCGATGCGCATGGAATTGTAGGTGTCGAAGTTGGTCTGCTCCATCTTGCCGTCCTTCACCGTGCATCCACCATAGAACAGGGCGGACAGGCCATAGACAAAGGAGCCCGCGATCTGCCGCTCGACCTGCGCCGGGTTGACGATGTAGCCGGGATCGGTGGAAGCGACGATGCGATGCACCTTGATCTTGTTGCCGTCGGTGACGGAGATTTCGGCAGCACCCGCGACATAGCTGCCGTAGCCCATCACCTGCGCAATCCCGCGATAGACGCCTTGCGGCGCGGGCTTGCCCCAGCCGATCTTCTCGGCCACCGCGTTGAGCACGGCGAGATGTTTGGGATGCTTGCTCATCAGCTTGCGGCGGAATTCCACCGGATCCTGGCCGATCGAATGCGCCAGTTCATCCATGAAGCATTCCATGTAGATCGCATTCTGGTTGACGTTGACGCCGCGCCAGAAGCCGGGCGGAACGTGCGGGTTGCGCATGGAATGCTCGACCAAGAGGTTCGGCACGGAGTAGCCGATCGCGGCATCGCCGGAAGGGCTCAAGCCCTGGAACGCGGCCGTATCCATGCCGTTCACCAGCGCCGCGGGACGCACGGTGTACAGGATCGACTGTCCCGACAATCGCACATGCAGCGCGGTGAGATTGTTGTCGGCATCGAAGGCGCCGGTCAGCTTGCACTGCGTGACCGGATGGAATTTGCCTTGCGCCATGTCCTCTTCGCGCGACCACAACAGCTTGACCGGCGTGCCCGGCATCTCCTTGGCGATGAGTACCGCCTGCCGGACGTAGTCGGTCATGCCACGACGGCCGAAGCCACCGCCGAGGATGAGCTTGTGCACCTCGCATTTCTCGGCCGGCAGACCTGAGGCTTCCATCGTGGCGGCGAACGCCGCTTCGCCGTTCTGGGTGCCGCACCAGACCTCGCATTTGTCAGCCGTGTAGACCGCGGTGGCGTTCAGCGGCTCCATCGTGGCGTGATTCTGGTAGGGATAGTTGTAGACCGCCTCGACCTTCTTGACGGCAGAAGCAATCGCAGCCTTGGCGTCGCCGTTCTGGTTGCCGATAAAGGCCGGCTGCGAATTGTCGAGGCCTTCGGCCAGCCATTTGGCGATCGACTCGCTGGAGACTTTGGCGTTCTCGCCTTCGTCCCAGACGATCGGCAGCGCGTCGAGCGCGGTCTTGGCGTGCCACCAGGTATCGGCGACGACGGCGACGGCGCTGTCGCCGACCTTCATCACCTTCTTGACGCCCTTCATGCCGGCGATCTTGGCCTCGTCGTAGCTCTTCAGCTTGCTGCCGAAGACCGGCGCATCCTTGATCGCGGCGTTGAGCATGCCGGGCAGCTTGACGTCGGCGCCATAGATCATCGCGCCGGTGGTCTTGTCGACGGTGTCGAGTCGCTTGACGCCCTTGCCGGCGATCTTCCAGTCCTTCGGATCCTTCAGCTTCACGTCGGCGTCCGCCGGCGGCGTGAGCTTCGCGGCGGCTTCAACCACCTTGCCGTAAGTCGTGGTCTTGCCCGACGGCGTATGGGTGATGACGCTGTTGGCCGCGGTGCATTCCGAGACCGGGACCTTCCACTCGTTCGCGGCGGCCTGCACCAGCATCATGCGCGCGGTGGCGCCGCCCTTGCGGACATATTCCTGGCTGGTGCGGATGCCGCGGCTGCCGCCGGTCGAGAAATCGCCCCAGGCGCGCTTGCGTGCGACACTTTGACCCGGTGTCGGATATTCGGTGACGACCTTCGACCAGTCGCATTCCAGCTCTTCGGCAACGAGCTGGGCTAGGCCGGTGAGGGTGCCCTGGCCCATCTCCGAGCGGGCGACGCGAATCACAGTCGTGTTGTCGGGGCGGATCACCACCCAGACATTGACTTCCGGCGAGCCGTCGGCGGCACGGACGACCTGCGGTCCGCCGAAGGGAATATCGAGGCCGATCGCAAGGCCGGCCCCCGCGGCAGCGGTGCCGATCACGAAGGCGCGGCGGTTGAGTTTGGGCATGACATGCTTGTTCATGGCATCACCTCAAGCGCTGGCGGCGGAGTGGATCGCCGCGCGGACCTGCTGAAAGGTCCCGCAACGGCAGATATTGGTGATGGCCTCGTCGATGTCCTGGTCGGTCGGCTTCGGCTTCTCCTTGAGAAGGGCCGCAACGGCCATGATCATGCCGGCCTGGCAATAACCGCATTGCGGCACGTCGTTGGCGACCCAGGCCTGCTGCACCTTGTGCAGCGTGCCGCCACTGGCGAGACCTTCGATCGTGGTGATCTGCTTGCCGACAGCTTCGCTGACGGTGATGCCGCAGGAGCGCATCGCGACGCCATCGATGTGCACGGTGCAGGCACCACATTGTGCAATGCCGCATCCATATTTGGTGCCGGTCAGCCCGACGTTCTCCCTGATTGCCCAAAGAAGCGGCGTGTCGTCTTCGACGTCCACATTGATCGATTTGCCGTTGATTGTGAGATTTGCCATCGCGTATCCCCTGTTCGCTCCATCCACCGAGGGAGCTGCGGCCGGGAAGATGGCCCGCAACTTGGAATAGTTCAAATCAAGAAAATGCGTTTTCGCGCAAGATAGAAAAAGCGTTTTCGGGCCGGATGAAAGTTGACCGGCCGGTGTTGCGGCGGGGCGGGCGCGGTCGTCCCCATCGATGTGGCCAGGCTAATCCGCGCTATCGAGACGTTCGTTCAGCATCTTCAAGGTCCGGCTGGCAGCTGCAAGCTCATTGGGCGTGATCCCCTTGGCCAGGGCATTTGCCCACGGCGCCTGCAAACTCGTGGCGGCCGAAAAGGCATCCTGCCCACGCCGGGTCAGCGCAACGAGATGGGCGCGGCGGTGATTTGGGTTGGGGCGCAGCTCGACCAGGCCGTCGTCCCGCATCTCGTTGATGATGCGCTGAACGCCCTGGCGATTAAGCCCCATGCTCCGCGCCAGCCATGCCACCGGCTGCAGTGTTGGCGAAAGGGCGATCGCACCCAGCACCTGCCAGCGCGCGCTGGTCAGGCCGAGATCCGCGACAAGGCTGTCGCCGGCCGCGAGCAGCCGTCCATTGAGCCGGAACACCGCCAGCACCAGATCGGTCAGGGCCTCGCCGCCGGACGTATGTCGCTTTGTTGCCATTTGACTACTAGTATCCAAGATGACAACATATTGTCAATATGAGAACGGTATGTGGAGTAAGTCATGTTTGCAGGACAGCTAGCGATGATCGTCGCCGCGGCATTCGCCGGCGCCGCGTTCTACGTCAACTTTGCCGAGCAGCCGGCGCGCCTGGGTCTCGATGACCGGGCTCTCTTGAAGCAATGGAAACCAAGCTACGATCGCGGCTTCATGATGCAGGCGAGCTCCGCGGTGATTTCGGGCGTGCTCGGCCTGATCGCCGCCTGGGCGACTTGGGACTGGCGCTGGATCATCGGTGCGGTGCTCATTCTCGCCAACTGGCCCTATACGCTGATCTGCATCATGCCGACCAACCGTGCGTTGAAGGCGATCGACGAGAACGACGCCGGCCCGCAGTCACGGGCGCTGATCGTGAAATGGGGAGGGCTGCACGCGGTCAGAACAGGCCTCGGGATCGCGGCAACGCTGGCCTATCTGTGGGCGCTCAACTAGCGGCAGCGGCCGTCATGTTTTCTCTGTGCCTACGGTCAGGCGCAGGAAACTCATCAGGCTCCCGAGCGCGGCAAATCCGGCTCCGAGCGCCAGCGCCACCGTCGCACCATTGTGGCCGGCGAGCGCAAAGCACAGGGCGGCGAATGCGGCGCCGAGGGTCTGTCCGGTCAGGCGTGCGGTGGCGACGATGCCGCTGGCGCTGCCACTGCGATGCGGCGGCGCGCTCGACATCAGCGCCCGCAAATTCGGCGTTTGAAAAAAACCGAAGCCGATGCCGCAGATCACCGTGCGCCAGACGATGTTGGCAATGCCGGGGTCCGGCGGCAGCGTCGCCAGCAGCGCCATGCCGATGCCGAGCAGCACCAGCCCGATGCCGCCGAGGATGCCGACCGGATAGCGGTCGGAGAGCCTGCCGCCGATCGGCGCCATGATCGCCACCACCAGCGGCCAGGGCGTCATGAAGAAGCCGGTCTCCACCTGTGAGCGGTGCAGCACGTCCTCGAAGTAGAAGGGCAGCGAGACGAAGGCCAATCCCTGTACCGCAAACGCGCAGACCGAAGTTGCGGCCGACAGCGCGAACATCGGCCGCCGGAACAGGTCGACCGGCAACATCGGCGCCGGATGGTCCGCATTCCTGCGGGTCAGCAGCCAGCCGAGTATCAAGGCCGCACCCACCTCCAGTCCGACGAGGGCGGGTGGCGCCTGATGCGCGGCGCTGCCGATGCCGATGATGAAGAGCCCGAGGCAGCTTGCGGTCAGCGCCGCGTTGGCAAAATCGAACGCATGTTTTGCGCGCGGCGTTTTCGGCAGGGTCTTCAGGCCGATCCAGATCGCGATCACGCCGAAGGGGATGTTGATCGCAAACAGCCACGGCCATGTTCCGAGCGCAAGGATCGCCGAGGCAATGGTCGGGCCGAACGTGAATGCCGTTCCGACCACCAGCGCATTATGTCCGAAGCCGCGGCCCAGCATGCGGGTCGGGTAGACGAAGCGGACCAGCGCCGCATTCACGCTCATGATGCCGCTGGCGCCGAGCCCCTGCAGCGCCCGGGCCGCCGTCAGGCTGGGCAGCGACCATGCCAGGGCGCAGCCGAGCGAGGCCAGCGTGAACAGGATGAGGCCGCCGATATAGATTCGCTCATGGCCGACGATTTCGCCGAGCGCGCCGAGCGGCAGCAGCGTTGCCACCAGCGCGATCTGGTAGATGTTGACCACCCAGACCACGTCGGCCGGGCTGACATGGAGGTCGGCCGCAATCGCAGGAAGCGCCACGTTCGCAATCGCCGTATCCAGCGAAGCCAGCGCCAGCGCCGTAAAGATCGCCGCGACCGCCCAGCGCCGGAGTTCCGGGGGCAGGCCGTCGATGGGCGCGGCTGATGGCTTTGCGGTTGCATCTGCGGACATTCGGTTGGGCACTCCACGCCTTGGGGGCGGTCGCGCCCAGAGCGGCGTGTACTACGGACGCGGCACAAGCCACAGACACATCGCTGCATGATGCATATGCGAAGGGATGGGCGACGTCCGCCGCGCCATATCCGCGCGCCGACTATCGGATACCTTTCCGCCTGCCAAGCGATCGACTAGGCTTGGGCGCAGAGCGACCGCAGTTTTATAAAAAGACGGTCACCGGCGAGGGAAGACGCTTTGGACGGACTGGCGAGCCGGCGCGGCGAAGTCATGCTTAGCGCGAGTGGGGGCGGGCGTGGGCGCGTAGGGGCCAGCCTGTGGGTTTCGCTCCTGCTGGCGATCCTCGGCTTCCTCGTCATCTATCCGATCCTGATGCTGCTGCTAGGCGCACTCACCGACACCAATCCGGTGGTCGACGGCATCCAGCTCAGTCACCTCTCTGTCACGAACTTCCTCACGGTGCTGGCGAACCCGAATGTCGCCGAGGCGCTCTTCAACACGCTGATTGCCTGTGGCGGCGGCACGCTGATCGCGGTCGTGGTCGGATTGCTGTTCTCCTGGATCGTCGTCCGCACCAACACGCCGTTCAAGGGTTTTATCGCGGCCGCCAGCATTTTGCCGCTGTTCGCGCCGCCGCTGGTTGCGGGCGTGGCTTGGGCCATTCTCGGCTCGCCGAAGACCGGCCTGATCAACACCATGTTCAAATGGGTGGGGCTGGACTGGCGCGTCGATTTCTATTCGATGTGGGGACTGGTGTTCGTGTTCGGCATCTACTACGCGCCGTACGTCTACATGTTCACCTCGTCCGCGCTGCGCAACATGGACCCGAGCCTGGAGGAGGCCGCCGAGATTTCCGGCGCCAGCGCGTTCGCGACGCTGTTCACGGTGACGTTCCCGCTGATCATGCCGGCAATCGTTTCGGGCATGCTGCTGTCGTTCATCGTCATGCTCGGCATCTATGGCATTCCCGCGGTGCTGGGTGCGCCGACCAACCTTGCCGTGCTGACCACCTACATCTTCAAGCTCACCAACTGGTCGCCGCCGCTCTACAACACCGCCGCGGCGGTTGCGATCATCCTGATGGTTGTAACCGGCCTGCTCGTATTCCTGCAGCACAAGGTGCTGAGCGGCCGCAGCTACACGACGGTCGCCGGCAAGGCGTTCCGGCCGCGCAGCCTCGATCTCGGGCGCTGGCGCTGGTTCACCTTCGGTCTCGGCATCGTCTATCTCCTGGTCGTGGTGGTGCTGCCGTTGCTCGCGCTTATCGTCGCGGCATTTCGAAAATTCATGTTCATCCGCGACATCAGCAGCCTGTTCGACGCCAGGCAGTATTCCCTGGTGCATTTTCACAGCATCTTCGACAATCCGCTGACCATGCGCTCGATCTATAACTCGGTCGAGGTCGGCATCATCACCGCGGTGGTTGGCGGCGCGCTTGCTTTTGCGATCGGCTACACCATCCACCGCACCCAGGTGATGGGTCGCCGCTGGATCGACGTGATCTCGACCCTGCCGGTGGCGATCCCTGGCCTCGTGGTCGGCGTCGCCTATCTTTGGGCATGGATCGGCATTCCCGGCGGGCTCTACGGCACCATCTGGATTCTGGCGCTGGCGTTCATCGCGCGCTTCATGCCCGATACGGTCAAGTCGCTGTCGACCTCGTTCCTGCAAATCCACCGCGAGCTCGAGGAAGCGGCCTGGGTCTGCGGCAAGGGCGTGCTCGGCACCATCAGGACGATCGTGCTGCCGCTGGCGCGGCCGGGCGTGATGGCGTCGATGACACTGCTGTTCGTGCTTGCGATCCGCGAACTCGGCTCGTCGCTGTTCCTCTACACCAGCAACACCATGGTGATGTCGGTGCTGCTGCTCGACTACTACGAGGGCGGGAACCTCGGGAAGACCGCGGCATTCAGCCTGGTGCAGACCGTTCTGCTCGGCGTGCTCATCGGCGGCGCCAACTATTTGTCGCGCGGTGCGGCGCAAGGCAGCGTCGCGCGGACCGGATAACAAAAGCGAAGGGAGGAATTTGGTTATGACTATGACTGGAAGGATCCTCACCAACATCGTTGCCGCCGCCGGCTTCGCCGGTCTCGGACTCATAGGAGGCGTGCAGGCGCAGGAATTCGGCTCGCCCGAATTGATCGCGGCGGCGAAGGCCGAAGGCAAGCTGGTGTTCTACACCGCGAATTTCGCCGAGGTCGAACAGCAGGTCATCAAGGCCTTCAACAAGCGCTTCCCCGAGATTAAGGTCGAGATGGTGCGCGCGCCCGGCGGCCAGTTGATCACGCGTGTGAAGACCGAGGCCGCGGCCGGCAAGCTGATCGCCGACGTGGTCGATCATTCCGACCGGGCGCTGATGCAGCCGATGGCCGACATGTTCCAGCCCTATGCGCCGCCGAACGCGGCCGACTACAATCCCGACGCGCAGATCGCGCCGCAGCTGTGGCCGCGCGCCACGCTGGTATGGTCGATCGCCTACAATACCGAGCTGGTCAAGAACCCGCCCAAGACCTGGATGGACCTCACCAAGCCCGAATACAACAAGCTGACCGGGCAGGTGATCGCCCCGTCAGGCGGCACCACATGGACCCGGGTGATGTTCGAGCGCCAGGTGCTCGGCGAGGATTACTGGGCCAAGCAGGCCGCGACCCGTCCGGTGCTGTATCCATCGGGCGCGCCGATGTCGGATTCGCTGGTGCGCGGCGAAATCGCCATGGGACCGTTGCTCTACAACGCGATCTATCCGAAGCAGAAGGACGGCGCGCCGATCCAGATCTTCTTCCCGCCCGAGGGCGCACCGGTCAATCCCTACGCCACCGGCATTCCGAAGACCGCCGCGCATCCCAATGCCGCAAAACTGTTTCTCAACTGGTGCCTGTCGAAAGAGGGCCAGACCTTCATGATCAAGGAGCTCGGCAATCTCACTTCCTTGAAGGTGCCGCCGGCCTATCCGGAAGGCTTCGATCCCAAGGTGGTCAAGGTCTGGTTCCCCAAGTTCGACGAGTATGTGAAGTTGCACACGGCCTGGGTCGCCGAGTGGAACAAGACCTACGGCTACGCGCAATGATCGTCACAGCATTGGAATTGTCGGACCGATGACGGCGACCCTCGAAGTTACCGACCTGCGCAAGCAGTTTGCGATTGGCCGGCCGGCGATCGACGGCGTCAGTTTCGGCGTGCCGGCCGGCGAGATCGTAGTACTGCTCGGCCCCTCCGGCTGCGGCAAGACCACGACGCTGCGCTGCGTCGCCGGGCTGGAGCATCCGACATCGGGTGAGATCAGCATTGCCGGCAAGGTCGTCTCGTCACCCGAACGCGGCATTCTGGTGCCGCCGCGGTTACGCGATCTCGGGATGGTGTTCCAGTCCTACGCGGTGTGGCCGCATATGACGGTGCGGCAGAACGTGGTCTATCCGCTCAAGCACCGCAAACTCTCTCGCGCGGACGCCCGCCGCAAGGTCGACGAGGCGCTCGAACTGGTCGGCCTGTCGGAATATGCCGAGCGGCCGGTGGTCGCATTGTCAGGCGGCCAGATGCAGCGCGTGGCGCTCGCGCGCAGCATCGTCTACCGGCCGCAACTGCTGCTGCTCGACGAGCCCTTGTCGAACCTCGATGCAAAGCTGCGCCTTCGGCTGCGTGATGACCTTCGCGTCATCCTCAAGCAAACCGGCATGACGGCGCTGTACGTCACCCATGACCAGGCTGAGGCGGTGGTGCTGGGCGACCGCATCGGCGTGATGCGCGACGGCAGGCTGTTGCAGATGGATACGCCTGACGCGATCTATAACCGTCCGGCGGATCTGTTCGTCGCCAACTTCACCGGCGCGACCAACGAACTCGCCGGCACGCTGGTGTCGCGCAACGGCCAATTCGGCACGGTCGATTTCGGCGAGGGACGGCGCGGCGAGGTGGCCCTGCTGCATCCGCTCGGCCCGGACGAAAAGGTACGCATCGCGCTGCGGCCGGAAAACATCACCATCGGCCCGCACAACGGCGCCAACATCTTTTCCGCCCGCGTGCTCGACCGCCGCTATCAGGGCACGCAGACGGCTTACGGCATCGAACTGTTCGGCCGGCGGCTGGAGGTGGTCGAACTCGGCACCGCGGCCCGCCATCAGGTCGGCGTCGAGACCCAGGTCTCGCTGCCGAAGGAGTGTTGCTGGGCTTATCGCGATACGGGGCCGACGGCGTATGAATAGGAGGCTCAAGCGCTCGGGCTCAATCCAAGCCTTGCATAGATCCGTCGCGCATAGGCGCCGAATTCATCTGTGGTCTTGATCGGCAGCGCCCGCGGGAACGGCAACTCGATCGGGAAATATTCCGCCATCCTTGCCGGGCCAGCGGTGAGCACGGCACAGTGCGAGGCCAGAAATACCGCCTCCTGAATGCTGTGCGTGACAAACAGGATGGTCTTGCCGCTTTCGCGCCAGATCCGCAGCATTTCGAGGTTCATCTGCTCGCGGGTCAGCGCATCGAGCGCGCCGAACGGCTCGTCCATCAGGATCAGTTTTGGGTCGTGGATGAAGGCGCGCGCAATCGCCGTGCGTTGCTGCATGCCGCCGGACAATTGCTGCGGATATTTGTCCTCGTAGCCGGCCAGCCCGACCAGGTTAAGCAGGTCGCGGGCGCGGTCCCGCGCGGCTTTCATCGGCAGGCCGACGATTTCGGCCGGCAGCAGCACGTTGTCCAGAATGGTTCGCCATTTGAGCAGCAGCGCCTGCTGGAACACCATGCCGATGTCGCGCGCCGGATCGAACGGTGTTCTCGAATTGCCGATCTTGATGGTGCCGCCGTCGGCATCATGCAATCCGGCCAAAATCTTCAGCACGGTAGTCTTGCCGCAGCCCGAGGGACCGACCAGTGACACCAACTCGCCCTCGTTCACGTCCATGGTGACGTCGGAGACGGCGAGGAACTCCGCGCCCTTGGACCGATAGACCTTGCGGACGTTCTGCAGGCTGATGAAGGGCTCGTCCAGCGTCATGCCAGCCATTTCTGCAAGTTCGCCTTCACGAAGACGTCGTCGGAGAGATCTGCATGCTCGCGACAGACGCGATCAATCTCCTGCATCTGGCCGGGGCTGAGGCCCTCGGCAGGATCGAGACACCACAGGCCCTGCATCAACCCCTGCCGGCGCAGGATTTCATGGCAACCGGCGATGCAGCCGTGAAAATTGTTGGCGACGTCGAAGAAGGCGCTGTTGCAATCGGTGACGCGGGCGTCCAGCGCCAGCAAATCGGCCGGCACGGTGTCCTTGCCGCGCGCGGCCTTGCACATCTCGAACTGCAAGATCGCGCTCGCGGTCCAGACCGACCAGTGCCCGAGCAGGCCGCCTTTGAAGTACGCTCGCGTGGTGATGCCCTTGTCGCGCAGGTCGAAAGGCAAAGTGAGGTCCAGCAGGATGTGGTCGTCATTACCGGTATAGAGCGCGACGCGGTCGAGCGCGCCGGCGGCCGCCACCCCACGCAGCACGTCCAGCGTCCGGTAGCGGTTGAACGGGGCGATCTTGATGGCGATGACGTTATCGATGGACGCAAAGCGCCGCCAGAAATCGGCGCTGAGGATGACGCCGCCGACCGCCGGCTGCAGATAGAAGCCGACCAGCGGGATTTCGCGCGCTACCGCCGCGCAGTGTGCGATGATGTCGTCCTCGGATGCCGATTTCATCGCCGCAAGGCTGAGCAGCCCGGCATGGTAGCCGATGCCGCGTGCGGTTTGTGCCTCTGCAATGGCCTGCTTTGTTGGGCCGGCCAGACCCGCGACCATCGCGACCGGGCGCCGGGTCCATGAAGCGGCGGTCTCCGCCGCCAGTTCCAGCACCGGCCGGTACATCCCAACGTCGCGGATCGCGAATTGTGTGGTGTGGACGCCGACCGCGAGTCCTCCAGCACCGGCATCGAGGTAGTAACGCGTCAGCGCGCGCTGGTGCCTGATATCGAGCGCGCGGTTGGCATCGAGCGCGAGCGGATGCGCCGGGAGCACGGTGCCGTCGGCGATCAGCTTGCGAACTTCGGCCTTGATCTCGCTGTGGTGCATGACGGCACTTCCTATCCAAATTCCGGCCCGGCGACGGCGAACGGCAGTTGCGCGGGTGGCGCGGTGGAACGGCCAAAGCGCATGCGCTGAAACGGCCGCTCGATGTTCCAGCCCGACTGAACAAGCCCGTTGAGAAACGCTTCCTGGGAATGGACGGCATCGATCAGAAAGGCACCGGTATCGGAGCCGACGATGGCGTCCACCAGCGACAGCGCCTGGTCGGTTCGATCGGCCAGCAATGGCCCGATCTGTCGCGCGGCACGCCCATCGCGGACGAGGGCGATGGCCCGATCGTCCGACACGATGCGCGAACCCGGTCGCGCAGAAAATTCCGACAGCAATGTGCTGCGGTCAAAGCCCATGGCGCTGCTGTCGCGCGTCGCCAGGGCGTCGAGGCTGCCGGCCGCCAGTGGCCGCGTCGCTGCGGCGCACTCCGGCTTTTCCAGCCGCAGCCGCCGTAATTGCAGCGTCGGCGTGAAGCCGAGCGGACCATAGACGGTAGCGCCTGCAGGCGTCGCGTCCAGCCAGGCGGTCAGGCGGCGCCGCGCCGCGGCACCGAGGCAGGCATCGACTAGCTTTGTCGCAATGCCCCGGCGGCGAAAGTCTGCGGCCACCAGCACCATGCTGATCCAGGCATTGCCGGCGGAGTAGGGCAGCAGCGCCGCTGTCGCCACCAGCCTCGCGCCGTCCCGCACGCCGAATACGACGCCCTTGCTCAGAAAAAAGCGCCAGTCGGCCTCGTTCTGGTTCCAGCCCGCTTCGGTTGACAGCACCAGCCCGGCCTGCGCGTCGCCGACGTCGAGCTCGACGATGTCGATCGGCTCAATAGCGGCCATCGCGCACCTCGTATCTGGTGGGCTTGCCGAGGCTCGGCATCGATCGCGATACCCAGTCGGCGGTCCAACTGATCAATTGCTCGGTATCGACGATCGGCAGGCCGAACAGTTTTACCGCCTGCGATGTGTCGGTGAGCCACGCCGTCGGCTCCTCCGTGCCGGTGATGACCGGGGCGCGGCCAAAACGCTGGCCGAATTTCGCGGCAAGATCGCGCACGGCCAGGATCTCATGGCCGCTGACATTGATCGGCGAGGTTGGCGTGTCGCAATGCGCCAGACATCGTAGCGCCTGCGAAGATGCGTCGCCCTGCCAGATGAAATTGACATGGCCGAGGCTGACGTCGATCGGCTTGCCGTGCAGTACCTTGCTTGCGATGTCGTGCAGGACGCCGTAGCGCATGTCGATCGCGTAATTGAGCCGGAACAGCCGTCCGGGCGTTGAATATTTCCGCGAGAAATATTCGAACATGCGCTCGCGCCCGACGCAGGATTGCGCGTACTCGCCGGGTGGGTTGGGCGCCATGTCCTCGGGCGAGCCCTTGCCGTTGACCGGCACGAATGGATAGACGCAGCCGGTCGA
Organism: Bradyrhizobium jicamae; assembly: GCF_001440395.1. GTDB lineage: Bacteria > Pseudomonadota > Alphaproteobacteria > Rhizobiales > Xanthobacteraceae > Bradyrhizobium > Bradyrhizobium jicamae. Next base: position 67,300 of record NZ_LLXZ01000004.1, read on the forward strand.
GAACGCGACGATGCGCGAGCCTGCGAACGCCTGCGCGACAAGGGCAGGGACGTGCGAGTTCATCGCCCAGGTCAGCGAGAGATCGCCCTCGGCGCCGAACTTGCGGCCGGCCATGAACACGATGTTCGGGGCTTTCGGCAGCGCCTTGATCGCGGCTTCGTCGAGCAGGTCGCAATTGATGGTCTCGACGCCACGGGCCGCCAGCCAGTCTTTCACGGCCGGATCGCTGAAGCGGGCGACACCGATCACGCGGCGGTCCGGCACGGCCGCTTTCGCAAGACCGGCCAGCGTCGGACCCATCTTGCCGGCGACACCCAGAATCATGATGTCGCCGTCGACCTTGCGGAGATCGTCGATCAGCGCCGGGCTCGGACGGCACAGCAGCTCGTCGAGCGCTGCGATATCGGCAATCGTCTGGGGCAGGGTGTCGCGCGTTAGAAGCATGTTTCTTCCCGTTATTGCAGCCGGATGTCCCGGACGACGAACATCCGCTCGAGGCCGAGCACGAGCCCATACAGCGCCACGCCCAGCAGCGTCAGAAGCACGACGGCCATCACCATCGCCGGCGTATCCAGTGAGGACTGCACCTGGATCATGAGGTAGCCGAGCCCCCGTTCGGAGGCGATGAACTCGCCGACGATGGCGCCGGCCACCGCCAGGATGGCACCGACCTTCATGCCGGAAAACACGTAAGGCAGCGCGCCCGGCAACTGGATTTTTCGAAACAGCGTCCAGCGCGAGCCGCGCAGCGACTTTACGAGGTCGAGCAGATCCGGCTCCACCTCGCTCAAACCGCGCGCGGTGGTGAGCAGGATCGGAAAGAAGCAGATCGAGAAGGCGATCAGGATGTTCGGGAAGATGCCGTAGGAGAACCAGACGATGAAGAGCGGGCCGAGAGCCACTTTCGGAATCATGTTCAGCGTCACGAACAGCGGCAGCAGCAACAGGCTGACCAGCGGCGACCAGGTGAACATGACAGCCAGCATGATGCCGACCACCGCGCCAAGGCAGAATCCGCCGAGAATTTCGGCCGCCGTCACCGCGAGATTGGAAAGCCAGGCATAGCCGGGCGTGCCCAGCGTCTTGATGGTTGCAAGCGGCGAGGGCAGGATGAATTTCGGCACCTGGAAGAAATCGACCAGCAGCTGCCAGAGCAAGATCACGGCCAGATGCACGATCAGGATGATCGCGAAAGACCGTGCCGATCCGCCATCGCCGCTGAACACCGCATACTCCCTTGGCCGCGCCCGGTTCCCGTCGCGTGGCGGCAATCTATCGCGAGCGCTCCCGGTAATCAACCATATGGTTGATTAGGGGCGCAGCGAATGCATCACCAGATCGACCACGTGCTTGCGGCGGGCCTGCCGCGCGGCCTTGCTCGACAGGTCCTTGCCGAAGATCGCCGACAGGGTCGGCGTATTCGAAAAGTAGAAATAGCTGAGACCGGCAATCGAGATGTAGAGGTGAACGGGGTTGATACCCCTGCGGAATATGCCGGCCTTCACGCCCTGGGACAGGGTGGTCGAGACCAGGCTGACCAGCGGCGAATGCATCGCTTCCAGCTTGCGCGAGCCGCGGACATGGCGGGCGCCGCCGCGGTTTTCGTCGTTCAGCAGCACAATGAAATCCGGATGGGCGGCGAGGTAATCGAAGGAACTTTCGATCAGCTTCTTGATCGCCTGCTCGGGCGGCAATCCCTCGAGATTGAGCTCGCGTTCCTGGGCCCGGATCTCCTCATAGACCCATTCGAGCACCGCCAGATACAGCGCATCCTTGTCGCCGAAATAGTGGTAGACAAGCTGCTTGTTGACGCCCGCGCGCGCAGCGATCTCGTCGACGCGAGCTCCCGCGAGACCGCTATCGGCGAATTCGCGCCGCGCCGCCGTCAGCAGCTTCCTGCGGGTCGCGGCAGGATCGCGCCGCTGCGGCTTTAAGTCGTCCGTTCGTTTCCTGGGCATTTCCAACCAAATAGTTGACAAGTCGTCTGGTCCCTTGTTGCATTGGTAGCGTCACCGAACAGCGACGACAAGATCGGGTTGCAGAACGAGGAGGGTGCAATGAAGACTTTGCGAATTGCGGGATTGGCGCTAGCGCTCGCCGTGCCGTCCGCTCCCGGCGCTGCGGGCGAGGCGGTCAACCTGATCCTGAACTGGACACCGACGGCCGATCACTCGCCGTTCTACTACGCCAAGTCGCAGGGCTGGTACGAGAAGGCCGGCATCGATCTCACGATCGAGGTGGGCAAGGGCTCCGGCGTCTCCTCGCTGAAAGTCGGCTCCGGCGGTTCGCCGTTCGGCATCGCCGATCTCGCAACCACGCTGGTGGCCAAGAGCAAGGGTGCCGACGTCGTGGCGCTGATGAGCATTTACGCCAATACCGGACAGACCTTCTACTGGCTGAAGAGCTACGGCGTGAACGGGCCGAAGGATTTTCCGAACCACAGGATCGGCAATCCGCCGGGCGATGCCTCGCGGGTGATGTGGCCGGCCTTCGCCAAGGCCGCGGGCATCGCGCCTGACTCGGTAAGCTTCGTCAATGTCGGCCCGACTGCCAAGATCGCGGCGCTGAAGAGCCACACCGTCGATATCATCAGCGACTTCTACAACGAGCATGATCTGAAGGTGATCGAGTTCGGCACCGATCTCGGCTACGTCAACTGGAAGGACATCGGCCTCAATCCCTACGGCAACTCGCTGATCGTCAACGGCGCTTACCTTGCGAAGAACCCGAAATTGGTCGAAGACTTCGTCAGGATCAGCCAGAAAGCCTACGCGGCCTGCGTTGCCGACGTAGCGCCATGCCTCAAGGCTTTGCTTGATCAAGCCTCCGGTCTCGACAAGGAAAACCAGCAGCGCCAGTGGGAGCGCATCAAGTTCCTGATGACGGACGAGTTCACGACGACCAAGGCGCTGGGCTGGATCGACGCCGAACGGATGAAGAAGGATTACGAACTGGTGCAGACCTATCTCGGCATGGAAAAGCCGTTCGACGTGAACACGGCGTTTTCGACCAAGATGCTGGATACGTCGATCAAGATGGATGCCAGCAAGGTGAAGAAGTAGCCGGCACTCTCAGCCGTCATTGCGAGCGAAGCGAAGCAATCCAGCGTGCCGCGGGGAAGGTATGGATTGCTTCGTCGCTTTCGCTCCTCGCAATGACGCAGTGAGGTTGGCGCCTCATCTCTCACTGCAGCGCCATGCCTGACGTCGCGATTACCTTCGTCAGCTTCTCATAGTCCGCCTTCATCAACGCCGCGAGTTCATTCAGCGGCATCGGCTTGCCCGGAATATTGGCGACCGCGAGCTGTCGCTGAACTTCCGGATTCTGCAGCGCCTTGTTGATGCCGTCGTTGATCTTCGCGACAATCGCATCCGGCGTGCCGGCCTGAACATAGATGCCATACCAGGGCACGTAGGTGGCTTCCGGAAATCCGGCTTCCGCGATCGTCGGCACATCGGGCAGGTCGGCGATGCGCCTGTCGGTCATCACGGCCAGCGGTTTCACGCTGCCGGCCTTGATGTGCGGCAGCGCCAGTTCGAGCGAGACGATCTCGAAATGCATCAGGTTGGTCATCAGGTCGATCAAGGCTTGCGGCTGCCCCTTGTAGCCGACATTGGTGAGCTTGATGTTGGCGGCCTGGAACAGCTTTTGCGCGCTCAGGTCGATGGATGAGCCGGTGCCGGGATTGCCGAAGTTCAGCTCGCCGGGCTTCTTGCGTGCGATCTCGACGAATTCCTTGATGGTGCCGGCCGGCATCGAGGGGTGCACCAGCGCCACGCTCTGGTTCCAGACCGCGAGGCCGACGCATCTGAGGTCCTTCAGCGCATCCCAGCCGGCATCCTTGTAGAGCGTCGGGTTGACCAGCGCCGCCGGGCCGGTGACCAGCCATGTGTAGCCGTCGGGCTCGCTGCGTGCGACCGATGCGGTGCCGATATTGCTGTTGCCGCCCGGCCTGGCCTCGATGACCACCGTCTGCTTCCAGTCGCGGCCGACCTGTTCGGTCACCGCGCGGGCGACGATGTCGACGATGCCGCCGGCGGGGTAGGGCACGACGATGCGGATCGGGCGGTTCGGATAATTGCCTTGCGCCTGCGCGGCGCTGGCGAACAGCATGATTGCGCCGAACGCAATGCCCATGGCAAAGCCCAGCACTGTTTTGATCCGGCTCATTCTTCCCTCCCCATTTTTGGTGCTCGCGAGCGATGCGCTTTGCCCCTCTGACGGGGGAATTCAGTCGTTCGTCACCAGCGAGCGGATGCTGCGCGCCAACCCCAGCATGCGCGGCCCGCATTCACGCTCAATCTGTTCGGCGTTGAAACGAAATGAGGGAATGCCGCAATTGACCGAAAGGCAATCGCCCGACGGCGTGCGGTATAGCGGCGCGGCAACGCCGAAGATCTCGCGTCGCCATTCGCCGAGCGAAATCGCAAAGCCGCGCTCCTTGCAAAGCTCGACATCCGGCAGCGTCCGCCGCTCGACATAATCGGCCTCTTCCGGGCGCTCGGATTTCACGGCCACCACATAGGCGTCGAGCTCTTCCTCGGTGAAGAGCGACAGCAGCGCGCGGCCGACCGCGGTCGGCGCCAGCGAGCTGGCAAAGCCGACGTCAGGCAGATGCGCCACCGCGTCGGTGGTGCGCAGCGTCTCGACATAGATGAAGTCGAGCCCGAACGGCATCGCGATCGAGACGGTGCCGCCGGTGTAGGCGGCGAACTCGCGCATCAGCGGACGCGCCAGTTGCCGCACCTTCAGCGCCGACAGCACCGGATAGGCGGCAGCGAGAATGCCGAGCCCGAGCTGGAAGCGTCCCTTGGCGTCGCGCTTCAGATAGCCGAGCTGCGCCAGCGTGTAGGTCAGCCGCGACACCGTCGGCCGCGACAGTCCGGTGTGGAGGGCAAGCTCGGCATTCGACAGCGAGTCGCCGCGGTTACGGAAGGCGGCCAGCACGTCCAGCCCATGCGCCAGCGTGGTCGCGAAGGAGGGGTCGGCCTGATCCTCGGGCTCGCCGGCCCGCGATGCGGCGGACGAATGGGTAAGGGACTTCACTGCCATGAGACGGAATATCGGACCAAATCTGGAATTTTGTCAATATACCGAAATGGATTTGCCAATCGTGTCGATATGCGCTTAGGTTTCTCCCAAAAGGGAGGCCGGCATGGATTTCGATCTGTCCGCTCGATCGGAAGCGTGGCTGGAGAAGCTGCAGTCCTTCTTCGATCAGGAGGTGCTGCCGCGCCATCGCGCCTGGCTTGAACACGCAGCCAGAGGGGAACCCGCGCCCTTCATGGGCGACCTGCAGCGCAAGGCGCAGGCGGCGGGCCTATGGAATCTCGGCCTTCCCGAACTGGCCGATGACGAGCCCGGCACGCGCCTTTCCAACCTCGAATATGCGCCGTTGGCGGAAGTGATGGGCCGGCTGTTCTGGGCGCCGGAGGTTTTCAACTGTCAGGCGCCCGACGTGCCTAACATGATCGCGCTGCAGAATTGCGCCACACCGGAGCAGAAGGCGCTTTGGCTGCGGCCGCTGCTGGAAGCGAAAACGCGCTCGGCCTTCGGCATGACCGAGCCGGACGTGGCCTCATCGGATGCGACCAACATCGCGACCCGCATGGTCCGCGACGGCGACGACTACATCATCGACGGGCGCAAATGGTTCATCACCGGCGCGGCGCATCCGCGCTGCAGCTTCCTGATCGTGCTGGGCGTGACCGATCCCGATGCCGGCCGGACCAGCCGCCATTCCTGCGTCATCGTGCCGATGGAGACGCCGGGCGTTCGGTTGGTGCGGCGGCTGCGCTGGATGGGATGCGAGGACCACGTTGCCCCGATCGGCGAACTGACGTTCGATCATGTGCGCGTGCCGCGTGCAAACCTGCTCGGCGCCGAGGGCGAAGGTTTCAAGGTCGCGCAAATCCGCCTTGGGCCTGCGCGCATCCATCACTGCATGCGCTCGATCGGGCTGTGCGAATTGTTGATCGAACTGATGATGGTGCGCTCATCGGAACGCTCTGCGTTCGGGCGCCCCGTGATCCAGTACGACACCGTGCAGCGCTGGATTGCCGAATCCCGTGTCGAACTGGAACAGGCGCGCCTGCTCGCCTATCGCTGCGCGTGGCGGCTCGATCAGGCCGGCCATCAGGATGCCTGGCGCGACGTGTCGCTGATCAAGGTGGCGGTGCCGGCGATGCTGCAGCGGATCGCCGACCGCGCCATGCAGGTGTTCGGCGCCATGGGCGGCTCCGACGATACGCCGATCCACCAGGCGCTGGCCTGGGGACGCCTGCTGCGGATCGGCGACGGCCCCGATGAAGTCCACCTGCGGCAGATCTTTCGCATGGAGCCGATGCCGTCCTGGTCGGTCGCAAACTCACCCTATCTGTCGGCACATCCGGCCTGATGGTAATGACAAAGACGTTTCGCAATTTCTGAAAGGCGCCTTCGGATGACGATCACCGAGCAACCTCCGAGCTCGCAAAAGGCTGCGATCGACAAGGAGAGGCTGCGCCAGAAATATCTGGACGAGCGCAACAAGCGGCTGCGCCCCGACGGCAACGATCAGTATCTGCGTGTTGCCGGCCAGCTCGCGCATTATCTCGACGATCCCTATACGCCGGTCACCGCGCGCGAGCCGAAGACCGATCACGTCACCTTCGTCTTCATCGGTGGCGGTTTTGCCGGGCTCGCAACGGCAGCGCGGATGTCGGAGGCTGGCGTGAAGGACGTCAGGATCATCGAGAAGGGCGGAGACTTCGGGGGCACCTGGTACTGGAACCGCTATCCCGGTGCGCAATGCGATACCGCCTCGATGGTCTACATGCCCTTGCTCGAAGAAACCGGGCACATGCCGTCGGAGAAATACGCGCATGCGCCGGAAATTCTCGCGCACTGCCAACGCATCGGCAAGCAATATGGTCTGTACGACAACGCGCTGTTCCACACTGAGGTCGTGAGTCTCGATTGGGACGATACAAATTCGCGCTGGCGCATCCGCACCAGCCGCGGCGATGACTTCACCGCGCAGTTCGTCGGCATGGGCACTGGTCCGCTTCACGTACCGAAGCTTCCCGGCATCGAAGGCATCGAATCATTCAAGGGCCATTCGTTCCACACCAGCCGCTGGGACTACGATTACACCGGCGGTAATCCGTCGGGCGGGCTGATGGACAAGCTGGCGGACAAGCGCGTCGGCATCATCGGCACCGGCGCGACATCCGTGCAGTGCGTGCCGCATCTCGCGCGCGCCTGCAAGGCGCTGTACGTTTTCCAGCGTACGCCATCCTCCGTCGATGTCAGGGCCAATGCCCCGATCGATCCGGAATGGTTTGCAGGGATCGCAACATCAGGCTGGCAGCAACGCTGGCTGGAGAATTTTACCGCCAATCAGGCCGGCGGCTCCGCGGAAGAGGATCTTGTGCAGGACGGCTGGACCGATCTGTCGCGGCGGATTCGCGCCAAGGTCATGGATCTGCCGCGCGAGCAGCGAACACCGGCAAACATGCTGGCGGCGTTTGAGGATTCAGATTTCGAGAAGATGGAGGAAATCCGCGCCCGGGTCGACAGCATCGTCAGCGATCGCGAGGCCGCCGCAAAGCTCAAGGCCTGGTATCGCCAGCTCTGCAAGCGGCCGTGCTTCCACGATTCCTATCTGCAGGCCTTCAACACGCCGGGCACGCATCTCGTCGATACCGACGGCAAGGGCGTCGAGCGCATCACCGAGAACGGCGTCGTCGTCGCGGGCAGGGAATACCAGCTCGACTGCATCATCTATGCGTCCGGCTTCGAAGTCGGTACCGAGTACAAGCGGCGCGCCGGCTTCGACTTGACAGGCCGTGGCGGCGTCAAGCTGTCGGAGCATTGGGCTGCGGGCATGCGCACCAAGCACGGCATCCACGTGCACGGCTTTCCGAACGCATTCTTCGTGCAGCCGACGCAAGGCGCCAATCTCATCTCCAACGTGCCGCACAATCTGACCGAAGCCGCCAGGACTATCGCGCTGATGGTCGGTCATGCCCGGACGAACGGCTTCAAGGAGATCGAAGTGACAAAAGAGGCCGAAGAGCGCTGGGTCGAGCTGTTGCTGACCGGCGCCGGCCGCATGATCGGCTCGCCGGATTGCACGCCCGGTTACTACAACAACGAAGGACGCGAGCCCGGTCCTGCGGCCAAGCTCAATGTCGGCCATCCCGCCGGCCCGATGGCCTACTTCAAATATATCGAGAGTTGGCGCAACAGCGGCCAGTTCGAGGGGCTGCAGTTTCGCTGAACCTGCCGGCCAGTTGAAGTTTGTTTCTGTGAGGAGCACACGCGTATGACCCAGCCAGCCACCGTTGAAACGCCGAGGGAAACTCCGAAGGAGGCTTCCGCCTCCGTCATTGCGCAGCACGCGGCGACGCTGAAGGCGCTGCCGTTTTCCGATAAACGGGATTTCGACGATGCGGCGCGCGGCTTCCTCGGTACCGTGGAGAATGCGAAGATCACCTCGCCGCAGGGTAGGACAGTCTGGAGTCTGGAGCCTTACGGCTTCCTGTCCGCGGAAGACGCTCCGCCGACCGTCGATCCCAGCCTGTGGCGGCAGTCGCGGCTCAACATGCATCACGGCCTGTTCGAGGTGGTATCAGGCGTCTATCAGGTGCGCGGGCTCGACATCGCCAACATGACGCTGATCGAGGGCAACAGCGGCGTGATCGTCGTGGATACGCTGACCTCGATCGAGGGCGCGCGCGCCGCGATGGAACTCTACTTCCAGCATCGCGGCAAACGGCCGGTCGCTGCCGTGATCTTCACGCACACCCACACCGACCATTGGGGCGGCGCGCGCGGCGTGCTCGACGATGCAACGCTCGCCGGCGGCAAGGTGCCGATCATCGCGCCCAATCTGTTCATGGAGCATGCGGTCTCTGAAAACATCATCGCCGGCCCCGCGATGCTACGGCGCGCGCAGTATCAGTTCGGCCCGTTCCTCGCCAAGGGCGTGCGCGGGCAGGTCGATTGCGGGCTCGGCAAGACCATGGCGGCGGGGGCAGTCGCGCTGGTGCGCCCGACCGATCTGATCATGGCGACCGGCGACAGGCGGACGATCGATGGTGTGGAATTCGAATTCCAGATGGCGCCGAACAGCGAAGCTCCGGCCGAGATGCATTTCTTCATCCCGCGCTACAAGCTGCTCAACCTGGCGGAAAACTGTACGCATAATTTCCACAATCTGCTGCCGTTCCGCGGCGCCGACGTGCGCGACGCGTTGGCCTGGTCGAAATATCTCGGCGAGGCCTTGCAGATGTGGGGCGGCAAGGCCGATGCGATGTGCGGCCAACATCACTGGCCGGTGTGGGGCCAGGAACGGATCGACACCATGATCCGCCAGCAGCGCGATCTCTACAAATTCGCGCATGACCAGACCATCCGCCTGATGAACCACGGGCTCACCGCCGCCGAGATCGCGGAGACCATCCGCCTGCCGGCGAGTCTGGAAGGCGCCTGGCACGGCCGCGGCTATTACGGCCACATCAGGCATAACGTAAAGGCGATCTATCAAAAGTATCTCGGCTGGTATGACGCCAATCCGGTGAACCTCGATCCGTTGCCGCCGGTGGAGTCAGGCAAGAAATATGTCGAGTATATGGGCGGCGCGGATGCGATCCTTTCGCGTGCGCAAGCCGATTTTGCCAAGGGCGAATTCCGCTTCGTCGCGCAGGCGGTGAGCCATCTGGTGTTCGCCGAGCCGGACAACCAGGCGGCGCGCGCGATGCTGGCCGATACCTTCGAGCAGCTCGGCTACGCCTCGGAAAGTTCGACCTGGCGCAACGCCTATCTGTTCGGCGCGCAGGAATTGCGGCAGGGCATGCCGAAGACCCCGCCGCGTTCATCGATGCCGCGCGAAACGCTGGCCGCGCTGCGCACCGAGCAGCTCTGGGACGTGCTCGGGGTTCGCCTGAATGGTCCCAAGGCCGAAGGCCAGCGCATTGTGCTGAACTGGAATTTTACCGATACCAATGAGAGCTTCATTCTCAATCTGGAAAATTGCGCGTTGACTTACGTGACCGGCGCGCAAGCGGCCGATGCCGATGCCGGCTTCACGCTGGCACGCGGCGTGCTCGACGAAGTGATCGCCAAGCTGACGACGTTCCCCGAAGCGGTCGGCGCCGGCAAGATCAAGGCTTCCGGCAATCCGGCGCGTCTCGGCGACTTGATGATGCTGATGGACGAGTTTCCGCGAATGTTCGAGATCGTCGAGCCGAAGCGGACGGCGGTCTCTTAGCGTCATTGCGAGATATGTAGGGTGGGCAAAGCGCGTACGCGCCGTGCCCACCATCTGTCCGGATCATTGCTTGATGGCGGGCACGCTTTGCTTTGCCCACCCTACGGCCGTCTTGCGACGACCAGGGGGAGCGTTACGCTTTACTCTGCGCTGCTGACGAGCTTGATCCGCGGCTCCGCTTCTTCCATCAGGCCGCGGTAGGCGGCGAGATAATCCAGTGCCATGCGGCGTGCGGTGAAGCGGCTTTCGAACTGTTTGCGGATGGCAGCCCGGTCCAGCGCAGCAAGACGGTCGACGACCGCTACCGCGCTGGTTTCGTCTTCCACGACAAAGCCGGTGAGGCCGGGGTCGATGATCTCCGGCACCGAACCGCGGTTATAGGCGAGGACCGGCGTGCCGCAGGCCATGGCTTCGATCATCACGAGGCCGAACGGCTCCGGCCAGTCGATCGGGACCAGAAGACCGATCGCGCCGCTGAGGAAATCGGGTTTCTCGCGGTCGCTGATCTCGCCGATAAATTCAACCAGCGGATTGGCCTTGATCAGGGGAGAGATCAATTCGTCGTAATATTCCTGGTCGGCGCGGTCGACCTTGGCGGCGATCTTGAGCGGAATACCGCATCGCGTCGCGATCCGGATGGCGCGATCGACGCCCTTTTCCGGCGCGATCCGCCCGAGCACGGCGAGATAGGATGGCTTCACCTGCTGTGGTGTCAGCAAATCCTCCGGCAGCCCATGGTGGATGGTGCGCACCCAGTTGGCCTGCGGCACCGGCCGCCGCTGTGCGTTGGAGATCGATATCACCGGGATCTTGGGGAAGGTACTGAAGACCGGCTGATGCTCCGGCAGGTCGAGCCGACCGTGCAGCGTCGTCAGAAACGGCGTCGGCTGCCGGTAGAACAGTGAGAATGGATAGTAATCGAGATGAAAGTGCAGAAAATCGAACTCTTCATCGTCGCATTTCTGCCGCACGCGCTCCAGCATCACCATATGCAGCGCGTTGGGGTCGCGTACCGAACCATCGAGACGCAGGGCCTTCGGCCAGGCGGCATCGAGCTTTGCCGAGGTGTGGGAATCGCCGCTGGCGAACAACGTGACTTCATGCCCTAACGCTACCAGTTCTTCAGTCAGCCAGTGCACGACCCGCTCGGTGCCACCGTACAGTTTGGGGGGAACAGCCTCCGTCAGCGGGGCGACCTGCGCGATGCGCATATTTCGTCTCCTGTTTCGAATGATAGTTGAATGAAGCCCTCAGCCCGCAAGTCGGCACCGAGAGTGCCGATAGCGGGAACGTTCTTGCATCTGTGAAGTTCCACTCATTCGGCGCATCTTGGTTCTTCCACACGACTGTCTTGCTGATGCCATCTGACACCAACAGATTTGAGGCGACTTGGATGCTGCAGAATTGTTGCGCGGTGATGGCCGTGCGCCGGCAAAACCGAAGCAGCATAGTTCACGACCTCGTGCGCGACACGCGTTAGGGATTCCCGTTCACTCTCAACAGGTTTGCAGAACGACATGGACAATCTTTCAGGATATGCGCGCCGGCCGTTCCCGTTTGTGTTGCGCTATCTCCGCCAGCGCCGCGCGGCCCATGCCGTCATCTTGACTGCTGTCGTGGGGGCGGTTGCCTGCTCCGTGGGCACGCAGTACGGCGTGAAGCATCTCGTCGACAGCCTGACGGCCGGGTCGGAGCGTGCGGCGAGCGTATGGCTGGCATTCGCTTTTCTCATGTCGCTGATTGCGGCGGACAATCTGTTGTGGCGCGTCGCAAGTTGGACAGCGAGCTTCACCTTCGTGGGCGTCACCGGCGATCTACGCCGCGACATGTTCCGCCACCTCACCGGTCACGCTCCCAGCTATTTCTCCGACCGGCTGCCGGGCATGCTGACCAGCCGCATCACCGCGACCTCGAACGCGGTTTTCACGGTCGAGAACATGTTCGTCTGGAACGTATTACCGCCGTGCATCGCAACCGTTTCGGCAATCCTTCTGATTGGAACCGTCAGCCTTGCAATGTCCGCAGGCCTGATCGTCATCGCCGCCATCATGCTGCTGGCGATGTTCCGCCTCGCCGCGGCGGGCAAGCCGCTACATGATGATTTTGCCGACAAGGCCGCTGCGGTCGACGGCGAGATGGTCGACGTCATCAGCAATCTGCCGCTGGTCCGCGCGTTCTGCGGCCTCAGCTACGAACACGACCGCTTCGATGCCACCGTCGAGCGGGAACTCGACGCCCGTGGGCGCAGCCTGCGCTATCTCGAGAAGCTGCGCCTGCTTCACGCCGTCGTGACAATCGTGCTGACGATCGCACTGCTGGCGTGGGCGATTGCGCTTTGGCAGAAGGGTGCGGCGACCACGGGCGATGTTGTGCTGGTATGCACACTCGGCCTTTCGATCCTGAGCGCGACACGCGACCTTGCAGTGGCGCTGGTCGATGTCACCCAGCACGTCGCCCGCCTGACCGAAGCGATCGCCACATTGCTGTTGCCGCACGAGTTGAAGGATCATCCCGAGGCCGAGCCGCTGATCCGCAGCGGCGCCGCCGTTGGCTTCAATAATGTCGCCTTCCATTATCCGGGCGGTGTTCAGGTGTTCGAAAAGTTCAACCTGCGCATTCAGCCGGGACAGCGGGTCGGTCTGGTCGGTCATTCCGGCGGCGGAAAATCCAGCCTGTTCACGCTGCTGCAGCGCTTCTATGACGTCCAGCACGGCAGCATCACGATCGATGGCCAGGATATTGCGCGGGTGACGCAGCAGAGCCTGCGCGAAGCGATCTCGGTGGTGCCGCAGGACATCTCGCTATTCCATCGCTCGATCATGGAAAACATCCGCTACGGGCGGCCGAACGCGAGCGACGACGAGGTGCTGCGCGCGGCGATCGCGGCGCGGTGCGACTTCATCGAGAACCTCCCGGAAGGGATGGCGACCATCGTCGGCGATCGTGGTATCAAGGTCTCCGGAGGACAGCGGCAGAGAATTGCCATCGCGCGCGCGTTCCTGAAGGACTCGCCGATCCTGCTGCTGGATGAAGCGACGGCTGCGCTCGACAGCGTATCGGAGGAGGCGATCCGCGAGGCGCTGTCGCGGCTGATGCGCGGACGCACCGTGATTGCCATCGCCCATCGTCTCGCCACCCTGCGCAATTTCGACCGCGTGGTGGTGCTGCAGAACGGGCGGATCATCGAAGACGGCCCGCCGGATATCCTGGTGCAGGGCAGGGGCCCTTACCGCGAACTGGTGGCGCGCGAAATGGGGCGTCTCGCCAGCCATGCGGCCTGATCTGCGGCAGTAGCGTTTGCGTCCCGATGCGTCCCTCGCAACGCAAGGAAATCGCTTGAGGTCGATATGACAGCCGAAGTCACTCAATTCATCACCATTGAGGCGGCCGAACACGTCGCGGAATCGCCGTTCTACATTCCGATGACAGGGCCGGCGACGCGGCAGCGCCGTTCGCTCAAGCACGACGACACCTTTATCGTACTCGACAGCCACGGCGATATCGGCGCCTCCGCCGGCGGGCCCGACGGCCTGTTCAACGCCGATACGCGGTATCTCGCCCGGCTGGAGATGGTGCTCGATGAAGTCCAGCCGCTGCTGCTCGGCTCCAATCTGCGTGACGACAATTCGGCGCTGACCGTCGACCTCACCAATTCCGACGTGTACCGCAATGGCAGGCTGGCGCTGCCAAAGGACACGCTGCACATCGTGCGCTCGATCTTTCTGTGGCGCGGCACCGCCTACCAGCGCATCGCCCTGCAAAATCACGGCGACCGGCAGGCGAGTTTCGACCTGACGCTGCTGTTCGATAATGACTTCGCCGATCTGTTCGAAGTGCGCGGCGAGCGCCGGTCGCGCCGTGGCATCGGTTCCAGCCGGCTGCTCGGCCCCGCTGACGTGGTGCTGGAGTATGGCGGGCTCGACGGCCAGGCTCGCATCACCGCCTTGCATTTCGAGCCGCGGCCGACCCGGCTCGCTGTGAATTCAGCGACCTATCATTTTGAACTCGACCCCGGGCAAGTGATCGCCTTGTTCGTCGCGGTGTCCTGCAACAAGCCGATCATGCAGAAGCCGGTACCGTTCTTCCGCGGCCTGCTGGCGCATCGCCGCGAGATGCGGCGGTCGACGGTCGGCGCAGCCAGCATCGAGACCTCGAACAACATCTTCAACGAGGTGCTGTGCCAGGCGATGGCCGATCTCAACATGCTGATGACGGATACGCCGCAGGGCAGGTACCCCTATGCCGGCATTCCCTGGTATTCGACCACGTTCGGCCGCGACGGGCTGATCACCGCGCTGCAGATGCTGTGGGTCGATCCGCGCATCGCCAAGGGCGTGCTGCGGCGGCTCGCCCATTTCCAGGCCAAGGCGACCGATCCGCTCTCCGATGCCGAGCCCGGCAAGATACTGCACGAGATGCGCGGCGGCGAGATGGCGGCGCTGCGTGAGGTGCCGTTCGCGCAATATTACGGCAGCGTCGATTCGACGCCGCTGTTCGTGCTGCTCGCCGGCCTCTATGTCGAGCGCACCAGCGACGAGGACACACTGGCCGAGTTGTGGCCCGCCATCGAGGCAGGCTTGCGATGGATCGACGGTCCCGGCGATCCCGATCGCGATGGCTTCGTCGAGTACCAGCGCGCCACCGAGCAGGGGCTTGCCAACCAGGGCTGGAAGGATTCGTTCGATGCGATCTTCCACGCCGATGGACAACTCGCCGAGGGCTATCTCGCGCTGGCGGAGGTCCAGGGATATGTCTTCGCCGCCAAGCGGCTGGCGGCGCGTTGCGCCCGCCGGCTCGGAAAGATCGAGCGTGCGGCGGAACTCGAATCGGCAGCGCTGTTGCTGGCCGACCGGTTCGAAGAGGCGTTCTGGTGCGAAGAGCTCGGCACCTACGCGCTGGCGCTCGACGGCGCCAAGCGGCCGTGCAAGGTGCGAACGTCCAATGCCGGCCAGCTTCTCTTCACCGGCATCATTCAGACCGATCGCGCCCGCCGCGTGGCGGCCGAGCTGATGAGCAAGAAGTTCTTTTCGGGATGGGGCATCCGCACCGTGGCCTATGGCGAGGTTCGCTACAACCCGATGTCCTATCACGACGGCTCGATCTGGCCGCATGACAATGCGCTGATCGCGCTCGGCTTCGCGCGCTACGGCCTGAAGCATTCGGTGGCGCATCTGTTCAAGGGCCTGTTCGATGCCGCCAGCTACATGGACTTGCGGCGGCTGCCGGAATTGTTTTGCGGATTCCGCCGGGAAAGGCGCCGCGGGCCGGTGCTCTATCCCGTCGCCTGCGCCCCGCAGGCCTGGGCCAGTGCGACGCCCTTCACGTTATTGGAAGCGGCGCTCGGCCTCGAATTCGATGCCGTGCGCGGCGAGATCCGCCTTCGCGACCCAAAGCTGCCGGAATTCCTCAACGAGGTGGTGCTGCGCGATCTGCAGCTCGGGCCGTCCAGTGTCGACTTGAGGGTGCGCCGCCACAACGATGAGGTCTCGCTCGAAGTATTGCGCACGCGCGGCCAGATACAGGTGTCGATCGTATTGACGCATTAGCGATGGCGGATTCGCATAATTCAAGCGTCCGCCAAGATCAGGAGACCACATGCGCGCCGGTATTCTCGTCCTATCTTTGATCGCCGGGTTAGCAATGAGCTTTCCGGTATCGGCAGCGGAAGACAGCGGAACGCAGGGGAGCCGTGGCGCGCCGGCCGATGCCGCGAAAGATGCCACGAAAAAGGAACCGGCGCCGCCACCTTCGGTCACTGTGATCGGGGCCCGTGATGCGCTCGGCATTCTCGGTCGCGACGTCCGCAGTGCAGCCAACGAAAATATGGGACGCATCGTCGACGTGATCGTGGACCGCGAGGGCGCTGTACGCGCCGCGGTCATCGATTTCGGCGGATTTCTCGGTGTCGGCAGCCGAAAGATCGTCGTCGATTGGAGTGCGCTGCATTTTGGTCGCGTTGCCAACAAGAGCGACAGCATCACGCTTGAGCTGACGAAAGAACAAGTGACAGCGGCGCCGGAATACAAGCAGGACGCGCCCGTGATCGTGCTCGGTGCGGCTGGCCGCCTACAGCCGTGGGATTTCGACAAGTAAGGGAGAAACGATCTGGTCGCGCGCCCGTCTCAGTCGCTCGATCTGATGAACGACGATCGCCAGAAGCGATCCGCCGGCGAGGGCACTATCGTGCCGCAGCCGCCGCCTCCCCGCGAGCGGCCCAAACCGTCGCCTGAGAGCCATCGTGGTCTCGACTGGTTCATCTTCTTTCTCGCCGATGTGCAGACCGGTTTCGGCCCTTTCGTCGCGGTCTATCTGACCACGCAGAAATGGACGCAGGTCGAGATCGGTTTCGTGCTCTCGATCGGCGGCATCATCGGCTTGCTCGGGCAGATGCCGGGCGGGGCGATCGTCGATGCCGCGCGCTCCGAGCGGCTGGTGGCGGGGCTCGCGGTCGCTACCATCGGCTGCTGCGCATTGGCCTATGCGCTATGGCCGATTTTTCCGGTCGTCACCGCAGCCGCGACGCTGCATGCGCTGGCCAGTTGCGTGCTGGGCCCCGCCATTGCCGCGATCAGCCTCGGTCTCGTCGGCCCGCTTGCGATCGGAGAACGGCTCGGGCGAAATGCCCGCTTCGCCTCGCTCGGCAACGGCTCGGCGGCGGCGCTGATGGGTGCCGTTGGTTACCTGGTGTCGAACCAGGCGGTCTTTATCGTTACCTTTCTTCTGGCCATCCCCACATTGTTGTCGCTGTCGCGGATTCGCGGGCAGGAGATCGATGTGGCGCAGGCCCATGGTGCGGTGGTGCGTGAGGTCCCCGACAAGGAAGCCACCAGCGTTTTCCATCTGCTGCGACAGCGGCCGTTGCTGATCTTTGCCGGTGGCGTGCTGCTGTTTCAGCTCGCCAATGCCGCGATGCTGCCGCTGATGGCCGGCGTGGTCACGACGCGATCGGCTCAATGGGCGCCGGTGCTGATTGCAGCCTGCATCATCGTACCTCAAGCAATCGTCGCGCTGACTTCACCCTCAGTCGGGCGGAAGGCGCAGGCCTGGGGAAGGCGACCGCTGCTGCTATTGGCGTTCGGCGCGCTGGCGATCCGCGGATTGCTGTTTGCGGTCGTGCGCGATCCCTATCTTCTGGTCGCCGTGCAGGTGTTCGACGGCATCACCGCGGCTGTACTCGCCGTGATGGTGCCGCTGATCGTGGCCGATGTCGCCTATGGCAGCGGCCACTTCAATCTGGCGCAGGGCGTCGTGGGAACCGCGACCGGCATCGGCGCGTCGCTCAGCACGGTGCTGGCCGGCTACATCAGCGACACCTTTGGCAGCAGCATCGCCTTTACGGGGCTGGCCGGAATTGCAGCCCTCGGGCTGACGGTGATCTGGCTGTTCATGCCGGAGACCCGGCGGACGGAGTAAGGCGCACGGTCAGTAGCGCGGCGATGGCCAGCGACGCGCCGACACCGGCGACGCAGGCGGTCCATCCGAAACGATCGAACAAATGGCCCAGGGCAGCGCTGCCGACGAGGCCGCCGAGGAAATAGCAGGCGAGGTAGGTTCCGCTGGCGATGCCGCGGTTTTCGCTGGCGGCCTGTCCGACGAAGCCCGTGGCACAGGCCTGTGCGAAGAACGTGCCGATGCCGACCAGCACCATTCCCGCCAGCACCTCTGACAGATGCGAGGACAGCATCAAGGGGAGGCCCAACGCGGCGACCGCAAGCGCGGCCCAGATCGCCGGCCGGGTGCCGAAGCGCGCTACCGCCTTACCCGCGAACAGCGTCGTCAGCACGGATGGCGCGAATACGAAATAGACGAAGCCGAGATCCATCCGTCCGAGCGACAACGGCGCGCGGACGAGAACGAAATTGACATAGGTGAAGGTGCCGATGAAAGCGAACAGGATGCAGAATCCGATCGCAAAGGCCGATCGCAGCGCCGGGTTGCGCCAATGCGCGATCGCTGCGGCGAACGGCGATGGCGCAGCGGATATCGCCCGCATCGGCGTGACGCGCTCGATGGTGAAGTAAACCAGCACCGCTCCGGCAAGATTGAGCAGCGCAAAGAAATAGAAATTCGAGGCCAGCCCCAGCGTGTCGACCAATGCGGCCGAGACCAGTCGTCCGATCAGGTTGCTCGCGACGTTGCCGGTGATGTAGGCCGCGAAGGCGCTGCCCGCGTCCATCGCGCTGCATTGTTCGCCGAGATAGGCCAATGTCAGCGCAAACGCCGCGGCCATGCAGAGGCCCTGCGCGATCCGGAGCACCGTAAAGGCCGTGAGGTCGGGCGCGATCGCCAGCAGGGTGGTGGGAACCGCCAGCAGGATCAGGCTCGCCAGAATACCGCGCCGTCGATCGATGTACGGGCTGAGGAAGCCGACAACGAGGCTGGCGATCGCCATGCCCAGCGTGCTGGCGTTGACGGCGACGCCCATCTCGGCGGGCGATACATTGTAATGCCGGGTCAGCGAGGGAAGGATCGCCTGCGTGGCGAACAGATCGACCACGGTCAGGAACGCCGTGAGGCCGATGACGAGGGACCGCAGCACTGCTCCGGGGGAATGACCGTGCATTTCCAGCGCGTCCGATTTCAATTGCGTGGAGATGCCGGTCATGGCGCTTCTCATTGTTGGTCCTGAGAAGGAAGGATGTGACGCCTGGGCGTGCGGGGCGACACGGGGACCCCAGGTCGTCACATCCGGCAACGAGACGTCGGGAGGCGCTCGTTACAGCTCTTACATGTTGTGATCGTGCGGGTCCTTGCGGACGTCGCCGACATAGAGAATGACGGTTTCCTTGCCGAGGTTCTTCCACCAGTGCGAGGTCCCGGCGACTTCCGGCCTGATCTCGCCGGCCTTGTGCACGATCGGCTCCGAACAATTGCTCGCGTATTCGACGATCTCGCCCTGTTGGACAAAGATCAGCGCGGGACGGTCGTCGTGGCTGTGCCAGGGCACGATGCCGCCGGGCTCGATCGTCAATTTGCGGAAGCGCAGCTCGCGATCCCTGATGTTGGCCGGCTGCTTTTCGAGATTGATCGAGCCGAGCGTAACGTCCGTGACGCCGACCGGCTTGTGGTCGACCATCGGACGGACGTTGGCTTGCATCTTCCCGGCCGGGCATTCGCCGGCGGCGGCGCTGGAGGCCACCGCAAACGAACCCGCGATGATTGCGGTAAGCGCGAAGCCTCGCTGGATCGCGAGCGATGTGAGATGGGATTTGGACATGTCGTGGTTTCCTTTCCAGGTTTGCCTCGGCCCACAAAGATCCGGCCGGCTACATCCACGACAATCATTGAATTCACGTACGGAAGAAAATGCCGGTTGGCTCTCGACTCCATAGCGGCGCGCTATGTGCGCTGTGGTAGATAGCGATCGGCTGGAGCGCCTCTCAATACGCCGCGGCTATCGAACCGATTGTGCAACGGTATTTCTCATTCAGGTCACGCGGCCCTTTGATGGGACAGCGCCCGATTGGCGGGCGTCACCATCCAGAGGAATAGCCATGAAAATCCTTTCCAAGACCCTGATTGCCGCCGCGGCCTTTACCGTCGCCGCCACCACGGCGTTCTCGCAAGTTCCCTGGGAATTCAATCCGGGCATGGCCTATATGTATGCCGGCCCCGGCAAGATGTCGGCGATGGCCATGGCCGCGACGTCCAAGAACCACGATGCGATGATGAAGAACGCCAGAAAGGTGCCTGCCAACACCGTGTTCTTCATGGACAAGGGCCAGCTCTACTCGGCCTCGGGCATGCTCGATCCGACCGGCAATTTCTATCTGCCTTGATAAAGGCCCGAGCGTCGGGCCGCCCTTGCGGGGCGGCCCGGGCCGGAAAATAATACTGACATGCCGGAGCACGCCATGACGACAACGCTATCGCCAGCCAACGCCGAACGCCTCAAGGAGGCGTTTCTGCGATGCCGCGACATGGAAGGCAGCTTGCGCGAGCAGCTCGAGGCCTATGCAGCGGAGGGGCGGGAGATCTTTCCGGCCTATGGCGAAGCGGTCGACCGGCTGGTGGCGCGGCTCAACGAGAATGGTGGCGGCGAAAACGCGCCGCGGCCGGGCGAGGTGATGCCGCCCTTCCTGCTGCCGGACGAGACCGGGCGCCTGGTCAGCCTGAAATCGCTCCTCGACCGCGGCCCGGTCGCGGTGATGTTCTATCGCGGCCATTGGTGCCCGTATTGCCGGCTGAATGTGTGGGCGGTGATCCAGGCCCATGACCGGATCAGGGCGTTGGGCGCGCAGACCGTTGCGATCATGCCGGAGACGCAGGCCTATGCCGCAATATTCAAATCCGAGGCCAATGCGCCGTTCCCTGTTCTGACCGATCTCGATAATGGGTACGCGCTGTCGCTCAATCTTGCGATCTGGCTCGGCGCCGAGATCAAGCGGCTACTGTCATACCATGACATGGCGAGTTTCCACGGCAATGACGGCTGGGTGCTGCCGATCCCGGCCACCTTCGTGGTTGGCCGTGACGGATTGGTGAAGGCGCGCTTCGTCGATCCCGATTTCCGCAAGCGCATGGAGATCGATGATCTGATTGCCGCGCTGAAGAGCGCGAGCGAGGAAGCGTAGCGCTCAAGAAACTTCTGGCGCTTCAACGTCCCTCAAGCACCGCGGTCTTGCCCACGACCTGCTGCCAGTCTGCGCCGCGCAGCATGCGCATCACGGCGGATGCCACGGCGGTGCGTTCACGCCCGGCAACACCGTAGAGGTTCACGGTTCGCCGCGCGTCCAGCCCTTCGACATTGGTGCGCTTCAGCGTCGGCGGAATAGCGGCGGTATCGGGCACCACGGCAACGCCGATATCGGCCTCCAGCAGTTCGATCAAATCGCGTTCGGATGCGATCTCATGGCTGCGATCGACGTCGAGGCCATGTTCGCGAAGCGAGTTATTCACCCGCGCCGCGTGCTCGCAGTAATTCCGTGACAGCAATTGCTCGGCGCGAAGATCGCCGAAATCGATTTTGTCACGCGTCGCCAGCGGGTGTTTCTTGTTGACGACGAGTTGAAAGCTTTCCGTGAACAGTGGCCATGTATCGAGCCGGTCCCACTCTTCGCTGATCTCGGCGGCTATGCCGAGCTCGGCTTCGCCCTTCTTCAGAAATTCTGCAACTTCGCGGGCATTGCCGCGCAGGAAGCGAAACTCCAGGCGGTTGAACATCCGCTTGATCTGGTCGAGATGCGGGATCAGCAGCGCCAGGTCGACGGAGTGGGTCAGCGCGATCCTGAGTGCGCCGACTTCCCCGCTCTTGAAGGAGGAGGCGAGCTCGCGGGCACCGGTCGCTGCCTCATAGCATTGCTTGAGCAGCGGCTGCATGCGCTGGCCGAGTTCGGTCAATTGTGCGGCAGGGCGCTCGCGGCGAAACAGGTCGCCGCCGAGTTCGGCTTCCAGCTGCTTGATGGCGCGCGTCAGCGACGGCTGCGTGACGTTGCACTCGTCGGCGGCGCGCGTGAAGTTGAGCACGCGCGCGACCGCGAGAAAGTAGCGAACCTGATGCATCTCCATGGCCGTGCCCCGGTCTGTCTTGCAGCAAGGCTACCCGATTGCGGCCCCCGGTGACTACCCAAAGCGCCATAGCGTCAGCGTATGGTTTTGGAAGCGAAACGGCATTTCCTGAAAGCCCACCCGCCAAGCAAATTGCAGCTGAAATGGTCGCGTTACGGCGCGGACCGGCAATACGAAAGGGCGGTCATGAATATTCAGCTCAACACCCGGAGTGCTTCGGCCGTGCGGCCGCTGACCGGCAAGGTCTCGCTGGTCACGGGTTCGACCAGCGGCATCGGGCTCGGAATTGCCCGCGCGCTGGCGGAAGCCGGCTCGGCGGTGGTGCTGAATGGCTTTGGCGTCGCGGCCGAGATCGCCAGGAACCGCAACCAGATCGAAGCCGAGTTCGGCGTCAAGGTCAGCTATTCCGCAGCCGACATGACGAGCCATGATGCGATTGCCGAGATGATTGCGGCCGCGGTCGCCAGTCACGGGCGGCTCGATATTCTCGTCAACAATGCCGGCATCCAGCATGTCGCGCCGCTCGACCAGTTTCCAGTCGAGAAATGGGACGCGATCCTGTCGATCAATCTTTCATCGGCATTTCACACGATGCGGCTGGCGCTGCCCGCGATGCGTCAGAACAAATTCGGGCGGATCATCAACATCGCCTCCGCGCACGGGCTGGTCGCTTCGCCCTTTAAGGCGGCCTATGTCGCGGCCAAGCACGGCATCGTCGGCCTGACCAAGGTGGCGGCGCTGGAGACGGCGGAGGACAGCATCACCTGCAACGCGATCTGTCCGGGTTACGTCTATACGCCGCTTGTCGAGGCGCAGATCGATGGACAGGCCAAGGCGCACGGCATTTCGCGTGAGCAGGTCATTCACGACGTGCTGCTGGCGCAGCAACCGAACAAGCGCTTTGCCACGGTCGAAGAGCTCGGCGCGCTGACGGTCTTTCTCGCCAGCGATGCGGCCGCATCGATCACCGGTATCGCGTTGCCGGTCGATGGCGGGTGGATCGCGCACTAGGGCACGAAGAGCAAGGGAGCATGACGTGAAGGATGTTCAAGGCATTCATTCCTCGGCGACTTCCATTTCTCCGGACAAGGCCGAACCCGGACAGGTCGTGCTGGTGCTGCAGGGCGGCGGCGCGCTCGGCTCCTACCAGGCCGGCGTTTATCAGGCGCTGCACGAGGCGCGCATCGAGCCGGACTGGATCATCGGCACTTCGATCGGCGCCATCAACGCCAGCCTGATTGCCGGCAATGCGCCGCAGCACCGGCTGTCGCGCCTGCGCGAGTTCTGGAAGCGAATGGAGCAGAATCCGGTCTGGCGTTTTCGGGACATCATTCCGGGATTCAACGAAAAGCTCGCTTACTGGTCGACGGTGACCAATGGCATTCCCGGTTTCTTCCGGCCGAATCCGCTCGCCCATGCCGGCGACAGCTATCCGCTGGGGGCCGACAATGCCGGCTATTACTCGACCGCGCCGCTGGAACGCACGCTGATGGAGTTGGTCGATTTCAATCTGGTCAACCAATGCACGCCGCGCCTGACGGTCGGCGCCGCCCATGTCCGCACCAGCCGGATGCGCTACTTCGACAGCCGGGATTGTGAGCTTGGCGTCAAGCACGTCATGGCGTCCGGCGCGTTGCCGCCGGCATTCCCGGCTGTGCGCATCGACGGCGAACTCTATTGGGACGGCGGCATATTATCGAACACGCCGACGGAAGCCGTGTTCGACGACAATCCACGCAAGAACTCGCTGATCTTCGCCGTGCATTTGTGGAATCCGTCCGGGCCTGAGCCGACCACGATGGCGGAGGTGCTGAACCGCCACAAGGACGTGCAGTATTCGAGCCGGATCGCCAGCCAAATCGCCCGCCAGCAGCAGGCGCATCGCCTGCGCCATGTCATCAACCAGCTCGCTGCACGGTTGCCGCAGGCCGAGCGCAACAGCGAGGCGGTGAGGGAACTCGCCAGTTACGGCTGTCCGACCCGGATGCACGTCGTCCGGCTGCTAGCACCGCAGCTCAGCCGCGAGGACCACACCAAGGACATCGATTTCAGCCCGTCCGGGATCATGCAGCGCTGGGACGCCGGTTACCGCCACACCAGGGCGGCGCTCGAAAGAAAGCCCTGGGTCGGCGAGTTCGATCCGCTCTCCGGCGTGGTCCTTCACGAGCAGATGGAGGTTATGTCGGAAGCGGCGGAGTAGTCACGCGATGATTGAGGGCGCGATCGTCTTGCGATAGAGCGCGCTATAGCAGGCGGCCGACAGGTCCCAGCTAAAGGAACGCGCCATGGCGCTTCGCCGCATCGCGTCGAGCTTGTCCTTGGCGCCGAAGGCATCGAACGCGCGCCTGACGCCGCCGAGGAAGGATTCCGCTGACGGTTGTGAAAACAGGAATCCGGTTTCGCCGTCCTGGATGGTTTCCGCCAGCCCGCCGGTCTGGTGGCCGATCGGCAGCGATCCGAACCGCTGCGCATACATCTGGCTCAGCCCGCACGGTTCGAACCGCGACGGCATCAGCGTGAAGTCGCTGCCGGCAAAGATTCGTCGCGCCTGGGCGTCGTTGAAGCCGATGGTGACACCGATCGCATCCGGCCTGCGGCGATGCGCAGCGACCAGCGCCTGTTCGATCTGCTGCTCGCCGCTGCCGGTCACCACGATCTGTCCGCCGGCCTCGATGATTTCGTCGGCGGCGGATAGCACGAGGTCGACGCCCTTCTGGTGAACCAGACGCGCGACCAGGCCGAATAGCGGGCCGCGCGACAGCGCCAGCCCAAACTGCTTGCGGACGTAGTCGGCATTGGCCTGTTTGCCTGTCCAATCGCCGGGCGCAAAGGTCTGCGCCAGATGCGCACAAGCGCTGGGATCCCAGCTTTCGTCGATGCCGTTCAGGATGCCGGTCAGTTGCGCGGCGTTGGAGCGACGTTGCAGCAGGCCTTCCAGCCCGCAGCCGAGCTCGCGCGTGGTGATCTCCCGGGCATAGGTCGCGCTGACGGTGGTCAGATGCGAGGCGTAGACAAGGCCGCCCTTGAGGAAGGACACGTGGTCGTAGAATTCGAGCCCGTCGATGTGGAAGGAACTTTCGGGCGCGCCGATGCGGCGCAGCGCATCCGGCGGGAACAGGCCCTGATAGGCGAGGTTGTGGATGGTCAGGATCGAGGGAAGCTTGGTTCCTCGCCATGCCAGATAGGCTGGCGCCAGCGCGGCCTGCCAGTCGTTGGCATGGATCAGGTCTGCTGCCCAATTCTTGTCCACATTGCCCGCGGCAAGCTCGGCGGCGGCGGAGGCAAACCGGCCGAACCGGATGTCGTTGTCCGGCCAGTCGCGTCCGGATTCATCGCCATAGGGGTTGCCGGGCCGGTCGTATAATTGCGAGCACAACAGCACATAGACAGGCAGGCCGTCCTTGGTCGACGCGCGCCCGAGCGAGCAGGCCGGCATTTCCGCGAGCGCTGCGCATTCTCCAACGATTTCAATGTGCGTGAGCTGCTCGAGAATGTCCCGATAGCCGGGCAGCATGACCCGGACATCGCTCCAGCGGCGCAGCGCCCGGGGTAGTGCTGCGGAAACCGCAGCGAGCCCGCCGACCCGGACGAAGTCATCCATTTCAGTGGTTACGAACAAGACCTTCAAGGCAAACGTCCCCGTACCAACCGCAATGGTACTGATGCAAGAATGGGTCCAACTTCCGATGCAAATACAACGCCCGCTCCGGACGGTCGTTCCTTCGCGGCTACTTCCCTGTCGACGCTGCACAATTTAGGGTCACGCCCGCCAACAAAACGAAGGGCCGCAAACGGCCGAAGGAGTTTTACGAAATGACCATAGCCGGCAACGATCAGAGGAATTTGACAGGCAGCTTCGCAGGCCTGCGCGTCCTCGATTTCTCAACCACGATTGCCGGACCGCACTGTACACGAATGCTCGCCGATATGGGAGCCGAGGTCATCAAGATCGAGACCGAGGAAGGCGAGACGATGCGGACCCGTCCGCCGGTACGCAATAACTGCTCGACCGCGTTCGGCCAGCTCAATGTCGGCAAGAACAGCATTGTTCTGGATCTGAAATCGCCGAAGGGCGTGGAGGCGGTTCGCCGGCTGGTTGCGACCGCAGATGTATTGATGGAAAATTTCCGTCCGGGCGTGATGCGGCGATTGAAGCTCGACTACGCCTCGCTGCACGAGCCCAACCCGAAACTGGTCTATTGCTCGATCTCGGGATACGGCCAGACCGGGCCGTCGGCAGAGTTGCCGGCCTATGCGCCGGTGATTCACGCAGCCTCCGGCTATGAGATGGCGCACCTGGCCTACCAGCCGGGACGCAGCCGGCCGGACTATTGCGGCATCTATCATGCCGACGTGCTCACCGGCGTCTACGCGTTCGGCGCCATCTCGGCGGCGCTGTATCAGCGCAACGCGACCGGGCAGGGTCAGCACATCGACGTCTCGATGCTGGAATCGATGTTGAGCCTGACGCTGAACGAATTGCAGTGGTCGCAATTCGAAGTGAAGCCGACGCAGCGGCCGATGTTCGGTCCGATCGAGACGACGGACGGCTATGTGATGATGGCGGTCGCCAGCGAAAAAACCTTCCAGAGCCTGATGCAGGTGATCGGTCATCCCGAGTGGGTCAGCGATCCGCGCTTCGCCAGATATTCCGATCGGCGGGAAAATTGGGTCAGCCTGATGGACGGCGTCGAAGCGTGGTCGCGCACCGTGACGACTGAGCAGTGCCTCGCCGCGCTCAATACGCACGGCGTTCCTTCATCGGCCTATCGCACCGTCGCCGAAGCGCTGCGCGATCCGCAGATCGCTCATCGCGGCGCATTGGCCGAGGTCGAGGACGGCGGCGGCACCTTCAAGGTTCTCAATCTGCCGTTCCGCATGTCCGGCGCCAAAGTGTCGGCGGCGCCGCGCATGTCGACGCTCGGCGAGCACACGCGCGCCTACCTGAAGGAAACCGGCCTGTCCGAGGATGAAATCGCATCCTTTGCCGGCAAAGCGCAGGTGGCCGCGCGCGGCTGACAACGCGGTCCGCATAGCGAAACATGAACCTGCGGCGTTTTCATCCGCAGGCTGTGATCGGCCTTGCCCGCGACTGCGTTTCCGGACAATCTTGCGGACAGCCATCGACGATCCGGAATACCGGACGAACGACACACATCGGAGGAAACATAATGATTGCGGGGATTCGTTCGGGCGCGCTTGCGCGAATATTTCTTGTGGCGGGATTTGGTGTGGCATTGTCAGCTATGCCCGCCAATGCGCAGAAGGCGGGCGGCAGCATCACCGTCGGCCTTGAGCTCGACATCCCCGGCTTCGACGTGCTGAAGGTCGGCGTTTACGACACCGCGGCGCTCACCGCGTCATCGGCACTGTTCGATACGCTCACCTATCTCGATGAGAACGGCAAGCCGCAGCCGAAACTCGCGGTGTCCTGGGAGCCCTCCGAGGACTTCAAGATGTGGACCTTCAAGCTGCGTCCGGGCGTCAAGTTCCACGATGGCACGCCGTTCAACGCCGAAGCGTTCAAAGCGAATTTCGACCGGCAGAAAGATCCTGCCAACAAGTGCCGCTGTGCCTTCTATATCTCCAACGTCAACAACGTTCAGGCGCCGGACGAGCTGACGCTGGTCTATAACCTCAATGACCCCTCGGTAAACTTCCCATCGCTGGTGTCCTACGCGAGCCAGACCAACGCAATTCATTCTCCGACGGCCTGGAAGACCAAGGGGGAAGAATACAACCGAAACCCTGTCGGCACCGGTCCCTACATTCTGAAATCGTGGACCGCCGGGGATCGCATGATCCTGGAGAAAAATCCGGACTACTGGGGCAAGGACAAGGTCTATTTCGACCGCATCACGCTGAAGCCGCTACCCGATGCGCAGTCGCGCTTTGCCAGCCTGCAATCGGGCGAGGTCGACCTGATCTGGGATGACGAATACAGCGCCGACAATATCCAGAAGGCGCAAAAAGATTCCAAGCTGACGGTGCACACATACTTGGGGTCCGGTGCGGCGGTCTACGCCTTCAACACCAAGGTCGCGCCATTCGACGATTTGCGCGTGCGCCAGGCTCTGGTCATGGCGCTTGACCGCAAGAAGATGTCGCAGGCGATCACCAACGGTCTGTCCCGTCCGGCCAGCAATCCCTATGGCGACGGCTCCTGGGTCAAATGCAAGGACGACGGCGCGCTTCCCGAAGACCTCGAGAAGGCCAAGGCGCTGATCAAGGACTACGGCAAACCTGTCGAGTTCAAGATGCTGGTTACGGCGACGCCACGTGGCCGCATGGTTGGCCAGGTGCTGCAGCAGTTGTGGAAGCGGGCCGGCGCCAACATGGAGATCGAACAGGTCGATCAGGCCACCATCCCGCCGCGCGCCTTCATGCGCCAGTTCCAGTTGACGCCGTGGCGTATCGTCGATCTGGCTGATCCTGACATACAGATGTACTCCAACTTCAAGACCGGAAGTCCGGTGGCGCTTGCCAATTATTCCAACCCGGAGCTCGACAGGCTGCTCGATCACGCCCGCACCACGGCGGATACCAACAAGCGCATCGAGGACTATTGCGCGATCAGCCGGCTGATCAACAAGGAGGCGATCTGGTTCTGGACCTTCCAGAACACCTACTACGCGATATCGAGCGCGAAGTTGAAGGGCTTGCCCAAGATGTATAGCGGGGTGATCGACGTATCGCGCGCCTGGAAGGAATAACGGCCGATGGCGTTCTTCGTTGCGCGCCGGCTCCTTTATCTGGTGCCAGTGCTGATTGCGGTTTCGCTGCTCACGTTCTCGATCGCATCGCTGCTGCCGGGCGATCTTGCGTATACCATTCTCGGTGATCAGGCGACGCCGGAGAACGTGGCGGCGTTGCGGGCCGACATGGGGCTGGATCAGCCGATCTGGTGGCGCTATTTGAGCTGGCTCGGCGGCGTGCTGCAGGGCGATTTCGGCCGTTCGTTCCGCACCGGCCAGACGGTGCTTCAGGCGGTTGGCGAGCGGCTGCCGGTTTCGATCGAACTGATGCTGCTGGCGCAACTCGGCGCGCTCGGGATCGGCGTTCCCCTGGCGATCATCTGCGCCGCCCGCAGCGGTGGACCGTTCGACCGCTTCATGACCGGCACCGCGTTCGGCATGCTGTCGGTGCCGACCTTCCTGTCGGCGATCCTCTTGATCTATTTCTTCGCGGTCGAACTGCGCTGGCTGCCGGCGACCGGCTATGTGCCGTTCGGCGAAGACCCGGCCGCAAATCTGCGCTTCATGGTGCTGCCGGCGCTGACGCTGGCGCTCGCCGAATGGCCCAGCATCATGCGCGTGCTGCGATCCGACATGATTGCGACCCTGCAGGAAGACTATATCTCGCTGGCCAAGGCCAAGGGCCTCAAGGCCTCGCGCATTCTGTTCGTGCACGCGCTGAAGCCGTCGTCGCTTACGCTGGTCACGATCACCGGCATCAATATCGGCCGATTGATCGGCGGCGCCGTCATCGTCGAGACGGTCTTTGCGCTGCCGGGCATCGGCCGGCTTTTGATCGGCGCGATCCTGACCCGCGACCTCATCATCCTGCAGGGGGTGGTGCTGCTGGTCGGCGCGGGCTTCGTCATCATGAACTTTATCGTCGACCTCCTCTACGCCGTTCTCGATCCCAGGATTCGCCATGGCCACGCTTGAACTCGATGTTGCCGAAGAGGCCGTAAGCCAGCCTGCGCGCAAGGGCCGGCGGCTTGGCATCCTGTTCTGGGCGGCGATCGGCTGGATGATTTTCGTATTCGCGGTAGCGGTCTTTGCGCCCGTCCTGCCGTTGCCAAGCCCGACCGACATGGACATGCTGGATCGGCGTGCGCCATTCTCGGCCGAGCATTGGCTCGGCACCGACGGTCTTGGTCGCGATGAGCTCTCGCGCCTGGTCTATGGTGCGCGGATATCGCTGGTGGT
Source organism: Bradyrhizobium jicamae (assembly GCF_001440395.1). Classification (GTDB taxonomy): domain Bacteria; phylum Pseudomonadota; class Alphaproteobacteria; order Rhizobiales; family Xanthobacteraceae; genus Bradyrhizobium; species Bradyrhizobium jicamae. The sequence continues at coordinate 96,997 of NZ_LLXZ01000004.1, forward strand.
CGGTCTGTGCGCGCCGATCATCGGCCTCACGCTCGGCGGCGCGCTCGGCATGCTCGCCGGCTATTTCCGCGGCCGGTTCGAGTCGATGGTTGTCGGCAGCATGGATGTGCTGCTGGCGTTTCCGCCCTTGATCCTGGCGCTGGCCGTGACCGCCTATCTCGGGCAGTCGATCTTCAACCTGACCTTGATTCTCGGCCTGCTCGGCGTTCCCGCCTTCATGCGGGTGGCGCGGGCGGCGACGCTGACGCTCGCGCGGCGCGAATTCGTCATCGCCGCACAGGCGCTGGGCGCAACCCATGCACGCATCCTGCTGCGCGAACTGTTGCCGAACGTCATCCTGCCGCTGTTCGCCTTCTTCCTGCTCGGCGTTGCCGTTACCATTGTCGTCGAGGGCTCGCTGTCATTCCTCGGGCTCGGCGTGCCACCGCCGATATCGAGCTGGGGCAGCATGATCGGGGAGGGGCGCGAGAGCCTCGATGTGGCGCCGCGGCTCGCGTTCATGCCGGCGGCGGCAATGTTCCTGACCGTACTGGCCTTCAATCTCGTCGGTGACACGCTGCGTGCGCTCACCGATCCACGTCAGGGCGCACTGTGACCGGAAATAGCTTGCTGTCCGTTGAGGATGTTACCGTCAATCTGCCGACGCCGCGCGGCAACCTGCGCGCGGTCGATCATGTCGATCTCACCGTCGGTGCCGGGCGCACGCTCGGCGTGGTCGGCGAGTCCGGCTGCGGCAAGACCATGTTGTCGCGCGCGATCCTGCAATTGCTGCCGAAGAAAGCAAAACTCTCCGGCCGCGTGATGTTCGACGGGCAGGACTTGCTGAAGCTCTCGCCGGAGAAACTGCGCCAGTTGCGCGGCCGCTCGCTGGCGGTCGTGTTCCAGGACCCGATGACGTCGCTCAACCCGGTGCTGACGATCGGCACCCAGTTGATCGAGACGCTGCAGGAGCATCTCGAACTCGACGATGCTGCCGCCACGCGGCGAAGTGTCGAATTGCTCGCGGCGGTCGGAATCCCCGCGCCGGAGCAGCGGCTGGCGCAGTATCCGCACCAGCTTTCCGGCGGCATGCGGCAGCGCGTGGCGATCGCGATTGCGCTGTCCTGCGAACCGAAACTCCTGATCGCGGACGAACCGACCACCGCGCTCGACGTGACGATCCAGGCGCAGATCCTCGATCTGCTGGCGCGCGAGCAGCGCCGTCGCCACATGGCGATGATCATCATTACCCACGACCTCGGTGTCGTCGCCGGGCGTACCGACGAGGTCGCTGTCATGTATGCCGGCCGGGTGGTCGAGCGCGCGCCGACGCCTGATTTGTTCAAGAAGATGCGGATGCCCTACACCGAAGCGCTGCTCGCCGCGCTCCCACGGCTCGACGCCGCACCCCACACGCCGCTGCCGGCGATATCGGGACGTCCGCCCGATCCGACCCGGCCGCTGCGGGGATGCTCGTTCTCGCCGCGCTGCCGTTATGCGCTGGCCCGCTGCCAGGCCGAGAAGCCGGCGCTCGAGGCGGCAGAGACCAGCGCGCACACATTCGCCTGCTTCCATCCGATCGAAACCCGCGCGGATGCCAACGCATGATGCTGCAATCCGTCCCATCCATTTCGCCTGGCGCGCTGCTCAAGGTCGACGATCTCGTCGTTGAATATCCCGTCGGCTCCAAGATCGTTCACGCCGTGTCCGGCGTCTCCCTGCAGATCGCCCGCGGCGAAACGCTGGGTCTGGTCGGCGAATCCGGCTGCGGAAAGTCGACGCTGGGGCGCGCCGTGCTGCAGTTGCGCCGGCCGACCGCCGGGCGGGTGTCGTTCGACGGGCAGGATCTCACGGCGATGCACGGCGAGGCCCTGCGGCGGATGCGCCAGCGCGTGCAGCTGATCTTTCAGGATCCGATCGCCTCGCTCAATCCGCGCCGCAGGATCGGCGATATCGTCGCCGAGCCGCTGGTGATTGCCGGCGTCAAGGATCCGGAGAAGCGCAAGCAGCTCGTGTACGAGGTGCTGGCCGCCGTCGGGCTCGATCCCAACCTGGTCGTCGGGCGGCTGCCGCATGAATTTTCCGGCGGCCAGTGCCAGCGCATCTGCATCGCGCGCGCGCTCGTGCTCAATCCGGAGTTCATCGTCTGCGACGAGCCGGTCTCTGCGCTCGACGTCTCGATCCGCGCCCAGATCCTCAATCTGCTGGAGGAGATGAAGGGCCGGTTCGGCCTGACGCTGCTGTTCATCGCGCACGATCTCGCCGTGGTGAAGGCGGTGAGCGACCGCGTCGCGGTGATGTATCTGGGACGACTCTGCGAGGTCGGCCCTTCCGAGCAGTTGTTCGCTCACCCGGCGCATCCCTATACCGCGCTGCTGATCGAGGCGATCCCGGTGCCCGATCCGGATGTCCGCCCCACCGAGACCGTGCCGATCGGCGAGCCGCCGTCGCCGATCGCGCCGCCGTCCGGTTGCCGGTTTCGTACCCGCTGCCCCCGCGCGGACCAGCGATGCAGCGACGAGATGCCGGAACTGCGTGCCGTCGCGCCGGGCCAACTCGTGGCCTGCCACCACCCGCTGATCTGAATACCGCACGCACCGCTGGCTCCTGTTTGTCTCGACGGATCGGACGTGGCAATGTCCGCTCTCAAGACGTTCTCAGGACTTAAGAAAAAGAAATGACGGGAGAGAAGCGATGAAGAGTTTTCAGGTCGCAGAATTCAATGCGCCTCTGAAGGAGGTGGATCAGGAGACGCCGCAGCCCACGGGTACGCAGGTGCTGATCAAGGTGAAGGCGGCCGGCGTCTGCCACAGCGATCTCCACATCTGGGAAGGTGGCTACGATCTCGGCCATGGCCGCAAGCCGCTGTCGCTGAAAGACCGCGGCGTGTCGCTGCCGCGCACGATGGGACATGAGACTGTCGGCGAGGTCGTGGCGTTCGGGCCGGATGTGACGGCCGCCGACAAGGGCGATCTCAAGGTCGGCGACACGGCCCTGGTCTATCCCTGGCTCGGCTGCGGGAAATGCCCGACATGCGTCGGCGGCGACGAGAACATGTGCGTGGTGAAGCCGAACTCGCTCGGCGTCTATTGCGACGGCGGCTATGCCGATCACATGACGGTGCCGAACCCGAAATATCTGCTCAACCTCAAGGGACTCGATCCCGTAACCGCCGCGCCCTATGCCTGTTCCGGCGTCACCACCTACAGCGCGCTGAAGAAGGTCGAATCCGCCTTCAACTCGCCGATCGTGATCTTCGGCGCCGGCGGCCTCGGCCTGATGGCGCTGTCGCTGTTGAAGGCGATGGGCGGCAAGGGCGCCATCGTCGTCGATATTGACTCGCGCAAGCGCGAAGCGGCGGAAGCCGCCGGCGCGCTCGCCACCGTCGACGGCAAGGCGCCGGATGCGCTGGAACAGCTCGCGAAGAAGGCCGGCGAACCCATTCGCGCCGTGATCGATCTCGTCGGCAACGCGCAAACCACGCAGCTCGGCTTCGACTGCCTGACCAAGGGCGGCAAGCTCGTCATCGTCGGCCTGTTCGGCGGCGGCGCAACCTTTGCCTTGCCGCTGATTCCGATCAAGGCGATCACGATCCAGGGCAGCTATGTCGGCAATCTGCGCGAGACCGCGGAGTTGCTCGAACTCGTCCGCAACAAGATGATCGCGCCGATCCCGGTGACGACGATGCCGCTGGCGAAGGCGAATGAGGCATTGACCGACTTGCAGAAGGGCAAGCTGGTCGGCCGCGCGGTCTTGACACCGTAGCCTCTCCACCGTCATTGCGAGGAGCGAAAGCGACGAAGCAATCCATCCATCCGCTATGCCGAAGTATGGATTGCTTCGCTGCGCTCGCAATGACGGCACCTTCGATTACTTTAGGAAACCTCCATGTCCGCAAATAACGCTTTCCACATCGCCGTGCTCGGCGGCGATGGCATCGGCCCTGAGGTGATGACGCCGGCGCTCGAAGTGCTGCGCAAGATCGAGGCGACCAGCGACCTCAAGTTCCGCTTCACCGATGCGCCGGCGGGCGCCAACAATTACCTCGCGACCGGTAAATCGATGCCCGACAGCACCGTGCGGCTGTGCGAGGAGGCGGACGCCATCCTGCTCGGCGCCTGCGGCCTGCCGTCGGTGCGCTACCCCGATAACACCGAGATCGCGCCGCAGATCGAGCTGCGCTTCCATTTCGACCTCTATGCCGGCGTGCGCCCGGCGCGCCTCGTTCCGGGCGTGCCGAGCCCGATCGTCGGCGCGGATGCGCGCGGCATCGACCTCGTGCTGATCCGGGAATCGACCGAAGGCCTGTTCGCCTCGATGGGGAAGGGCGTCGTCACCGACACCGAGGCGCGCGAGACCCTCGTCATCACCCGCAAGACCTCGGAGCGGCTGTTCGAGTTTTCCTTCAAGCTCGCCGAACGCCGCAAGGCACGCGGCAAGACGAATGGCGGCCTGACCTGCGTCGACAAGGCCAACGTGTTCAGGGCCTTCGCGTTCTTTCGCGAGATGTTCGATGAAGCCGCAAAACGCCATCCGACCGTCAAGACGGACCGGGTCTATGTCGATGCCTGCTCGCTGATGATGGTGAAGCGTCCCTGGGATTTCGACGTCATGGTGACGGAGAACATGTTCGGCGACATTCTCTCCGACCTCGCCGCCGGTCTGATCGGCGGGCTCGGCATGGCGCCCTCGGCCGACATCGGCGACCGCTACGCCGTGTTCCAGCCGTGCCACGGCACCGCGCCCGATATCATGGGGCAGGGCAAGGCCAATCCGACCGCAATGATCCTGTCGGCCGCGATGATGCTGGACTGGCTCGCCGACAAGCACGGCCTCGAAAGCGCAGCCGAAGCCGGCGAGCGCATCGAGCGCGCGGTGGACAAGGCCTATGCGGGAGGAATCAAGCCGATGGAATTCGGCGGCAGCAACGGTACGGCGGATGTGACGAAGGCGGTGCTCGCGGCGTTGTAGCTTGTAGCCCGCATGAGCGGAGCGACATGCGGGGCCGCTGCTGCAGAAATCCCGGATATCGCGGAGTTTATCATCGGGCGCGCATTCGCGCGACCCGTTGGCTCATCCGGGCTACGGGATTGCGCCTGTGGCTACTTCCCCTTGAACTGCGGCTTGCGCTTCTCCATGAAAGCCGTTCTGCCCTCGCGAAAATCCTCACTGTCCATGCAGGCCATGCCGATCGCCTTGATCGCCGCCATGTCGCGCTTGCTTTCGTCCTTCAGCATCTCGGCGATGGTGATCTTGGCGGCCTTGATGGCGAGCGGCGCGTTGCCGGAGATGGTGCGGGCGATTTCCATGGTGGCGTCCCACAATTCCGCATCCGGCAGCACGCGGTCGACCAGCCCGATCCGCAACGCTTCCGCCGCCTCGATCCGCATCCCCGTATACATGATCAGCCGCGCCCAGGACGGCCCGACCAGCGAGACCAGGTGGCGCAAGCCGTCATAGCCATAGGCGATGCCGAGCTTTGCGGCGGGAATGCCGAACCGGCTGTTATCGGAGGCGATGCGGATGTCGGTGAGCATCGCGACCTGCATGCCGCCGCCGAGGCAGAAGCCGCGGATGCAGGCAATCGTCGGCTTCGGGTAGCTTGCGAGCAGCGCGCGCTGGGCCTCGCTCCGCTTCGAATATTCCTCCGACGCCGCCGCATTGTGGCGCGTCCTCTCGAACTGGCTGATATCGGCGCCGGAGACGAAGGCCTTGTCGCCGGCGCCTGTCAGGATCACGACGCGCACGTTGGTATCGTCGCGCAGCGCGGTCAGCGCGTGGCTCAGGCCCTCCCACATTTCCAGCGACATCGCGTTGCGCTTGTCGGGATTGTTGAAGGTGATGACGCCGACGCCATCGCTGACGCTGTGCAGGATCTTGCCGTCGGCATGCGGGATTTCAGCAGGTTTTGGGGTATCGAGCATCGATTGCGGCTTTCATTCGAGAAGTCTGGTCCATTGTCGGACAAGCTTCGCACAGCGGTCAATCGCCGCATTTGCACGCGTGATCAGCTCAGGGCACTGGGCACAAGGGTGAGGTCGTCGGGGCAGGGGCGGGCTCACGCGCATTTGCGCGCGGCGGGCAGCGGCGTGGCAGTAATGCAGTCGTGTTGATGCAGTCGTTGTTGCTGGTCGAACCGGCGGTGGTCGTCAGCTTTTCATTGCGGCTATCCGGACTCCGCCATCCCCATCCCGATGGCGTCGCACGGGTCTCGTCCCGGTAGCTTTAAGATTCGGCCCAGCGCAGCAACAGGCTACCCGGCGATTTCTCGCGTCGATTGATCGGGTCCGCGGTGCTGCGATCGAGGCGCGACAGTGCCTAGCCCTCGTTGGCGGCGATCGATTCCATCAGGGACACCAGCTGACGCTGCACAGTCTGGTCCTTGATCTTGCTGTAGGCGCGCAGCAGCCTGAGGCTGAAGGCGCTGTCCAGGAAGAGCAGGCTCTCGACTTCACGCGCCTTGCCGTCGCCGTCGTAGAAGAACGTCACCGGCACATCGAGCGCGGTAGCGATTTGCTGAAGACGAGCTGCGCCGACACGGTTGACGCCCTTCTCGTACTTCTGAACCTGCTGGAAGCTGACGCCGAGCTTGTCGCCAAGCTCCGCTTGCGAGATTTTCTGTTCCACACGCCGCAGGCGAATCCGCTTGCCCAACTCGATATCGGGTTTGCCGGCGCTGCGCTGCTTCATCTTTTTCGCTGCTGATCTGTTCATTCTGGTTTTACCGTCCTTCAATCGGGAAACCCTGGCAAAAGTAGGTCAGGGGTTCATCCATTTGCACCGCGTTAAAGTCAGTCCGGACCGTGAGTTAGAATCGGGAACCACGGAATTCCTGAGATATTGCGGGATGCTAGCCAAACGCGTGCGTGCATCGGAAGCATCCTGATACCGGCGCCTCTAACCACCTAAGGCTGTCGGCGCCCCGGGGTGTATTGGCAAAACCCCGCTCACTACATTTGACAAAATATTCGACAAACCACAACCACCGCGAGTTCAAAGGACACAGATTTTGGCCAGCATACCTACTGTGTCGCGCTCAACCACCGGTATTTTACGGGCTTTGCGGGCCATTCGTGCAAGTCGTTCGCAGTTCATCGGCGTTTGTTGCCAAACATTTCTGCGAACGGTGATGCCTGATGAAATGCAGTAGAGTTCAGCTCCGGCTTCCGGGTCGAGTGTATCGGGAATTTACGGCAACCTGCGAGCTCGTAGACTATCGGAATCCTGCAAATGGGTATGGGAGGGTGTAGTCCGAGCGGGGAATGTCTTGCATGCTTTGACGAACCAGGCCGCCCCCAACATCGTGCAACATTTGTGGCGTGTCAGTTGCGTGCACGAGGCCGGCGGCGCATTCGACGTCGCTCGGCAACGCAGATGCGGCGAAGCCGTGGCGAACGCTTGCGGCTATTGGCGGCAGGGGCATCGATTCTGCGCGAGCCTCCGGCGTGGGGTTGCCCAACATGATTGCAACCATAGCATGGCCGTCTGCGACCTGCTGGCGCCGGCTACGACTTAAATTGGCTTCCACAGCCGCGCCGTTTTGCATACGCTTCGCGCCTATGGCCGCATCGTCGGCCAGGCCCAAAGTCCCGCTTACAAGGGACGGGCATGACAGGGGAGGAACGCCATGAAGCGAAGAACCGTACTTGCTGGCCTTGGTGCGACGGCGGCTGCCGGCGCGTTGGGCCTTCCATCGATCCTAAAGGCGCAGACGCCGATCTCGCTCAACGGCGCTGTCCAGTTCAACGACGATCATGCCTTCAACCGGGCGCTGCTCCGCTTCGAAGAGCTGGTGAAGAAATATTACGGCAAGCCGATCAACTTTACGCTGCACCGCAACTCTTCGCTTGGCCTCGAAAAGCAGTACTTCGAGTACATGTCGCAGGGCAAGGCGGTCGATTACGGCATCGTTTCGCCGGCCCACATGTCGACCTTCGCCAAGGCAGCGCCGTTCATCGACGCGCCCTTCGTGTTCAAGGGCATCGAGCACATGAACAAGGTGGTCGAGGCCAACATTCTGGCGCCGATCGCCGATGAAGTCGCGGCCAAGGCCGAGGTGGTTCTGGTCGGCTATGCCGGTGGCGGCGTGCGCAACATCTTCGCCAACAAGCCGCTCAAGAATCTCGCCGATCTCAAGGGTCTCAAGGTGCGCGTGCAGGGCGCGCCGATCTGGTCCAAGACCTTTGCCGCCGTCGGCATGAGCCCGACGGTAATCGCATACAACGAAGTCTACAACGCCATCCAGAACGGCGTGATTGCCGCCGGCGAGAACGAGGCGGCCGGCGTCGAGGCGATGAAGTTCTATGAAGTCGCGCCCCATCTCAACCTGACACAGCACGCGGTGTCGATCCGGCCGATCTGCTTCTCGGTCAAGACGCTGAAGACGCTGCCGAAGGACCTGCAGGACGCGATCATGAAGGCCGGCAAGGAGGCCGGCGACTATGGCCGCCAGCTCGAGTCGAGCGAGGAAGTCGTCAAGCTCGATACGCTGGAGAAGGCAGGCAAGCTCAAGCGCGTTCCCTTCGAGGAGCGCGATGCGATGAAGAAGCTCGCCGATCCCGTGATGGCCGCCTACGCCAAGGAAATCGGCGCCGAGGGCATCTTCGAGAAGATCAGCGTCGCCTGAGAATTGTCGCTACCCGCGCGGCAGGAAGTCGGGGCAAGCCGGACGGCTTGCCCCGATCCATGATCGTGATTCCTCGGAGCCTTCATGACTGAAATATCGACGTCGACCACTCCGTCGCTGTGGCGCCGAGCGACGGCGGCCTATGCCAAGCTGCTGGAGTTTTTGCTCGCCGCCTGTGTCGGCATCCTGGTCATTCCGGTCACGCTGCAAATCATCTCGCGCTACACGGCGCTCATTCCCTCCTACATCTGGACCGAGGAAATGGCGCGCTTCCTGTTCGTGTGGACGATCATGATCGGCGCCATGGTCGGGGTCCGCGAAGCCCAGCATTTCGAGGTCGATATCTGGCCCAATCTGTCGCGCCGAAGCGAAGCTGCGGTGCGGATCGCCGCGCGGCTCGGCGTATTGGCGATGGCGGTGGTGTTCGTATGGGCCGGGCTCGAGTTCACGCGGTTCGCATGGAACCGGACCTCCGAACTGGCCGATCTGCCGCTCTGGCTGATCCATGTCGCCTGGCCCGTGGCCGGCGTGACGTGGATCGTGTTTGCGGGTGAACAGATCATCGATGAAACGCGGATTCTGCTTGGGGCGAAGCAATGAGCGGCAATGTTCTATCTGCCGGACAGGCCGCACTGGTCCTGTTCGGGACCTTTGTCGGCCTGCTCATCATCCGCGTGCCGGTCGCCTTTGCGCTCGGCCTGGCTTGCGTGCCGATCCTCCTGATCGAGCCGAGGCTGTCGATCATGACGCTCGCGCAGGAGACCTTCAACGCCTACAACTCGTTCATCCTGCTGGCGGTGCCGTTCTTCCTTCTCACCGCCAACTTGATGGGCATCGGTGGCATCACCGATCGACTGGTCGCGTTGTCGCGCTCGATGGTCGGGCATTGGCCGGGGTCGCTGGCGCAGATCAATGTGGTGCTGTCGGTGTTCTTTGCCGGCATCTCCGGCTCCTCCACGGCGGACGCGGCGAGCCAGTCCAAGATCTTCATCGATGCGCAGACCAAGGAGGGCTACGACCTATCCTTTTCGATCGCCATCACCGCGGTCTCCGCCGTGCTCGCGGTCATCATCCCGCCCTCGATCCTGATGATCGTGTGGGGCGGGCTGATCTCGACCTCGATCGCGGCGATGTATCTGGCCGGCATCGTGCCGGGATTGCTGATTGCCGGCGCACAGATGGCGACGGTGCATGTCTATGCCGTGCGCCGCGGCTACCCGACCTACCCGAAATCCACCTGGACCGACATCGGCTACGCCATCTGGCGATCGATACCGGCATTGATGACGCCGTTCATCATCGTCGGCGGCATCCTGCTCGGCTGGTTTACCGCGACCGAATCCGCCTGCGTCGCGGTGCTCTATTCCGTGGTGCTATCGGCGTTCTTCTATCGAGAAACCGGCGTGCGCGAACTCTACAAGGCCCTGCTCGACACCGGACGGCTGGCGGGCGTCGCGCTGTTCTGCGTCGGCACCGCAAGCGCCTTCGGCTGGTTGTTGGCCTATTACAAGATTCCGCAGGAACTCCTGGCCAACGTCTCGACCTGGGGCATGGGCACGATCGCAGCCGGTTTCTTCATCTCGTTCTGCTTCCTGGTCGTCGGCTGTTTCCTCGACGCCATTCCGGCGATCGTGATCGTCGGCACCGTGCTGGAACCGCTGGCCAGATCCGTTGACCTGCACCCCGTCCAGTTTGCGATCATCTCGATCGTCTCGCTGGCGTTCGGCCTGGTGACGCCGCCCTATGGCCTGTGTCTGATGATTGCCTGTTCGATTGCAGGCGTGCGGCTGCGCTATGCGCTGAAAGACACGGTGATCATGCTGATACCGATGCTGCTGGTGCTGGCCGCCGTCATCATCTGGCCCAGCGTCTCGCTGTTCCTGCCGCGCCTGATCGTGCCGGAGATGCTCAAATAGCGTTTTCAAACGAAGCATGCCCTCGGACTTGATCCGTGGGTGGATTCTGGTTCGCGTGAAGAAAACGCGTCAAAACAAAGAAGTCTATTCGTCCCGGTTGAGCGCGCAGCTTATCGTGTAGATGACGCCGCGCGGCAGGAAGTCGACGGTGGCTTCGCCGCCGAGCTGGTCGCGTGCGCTGCGCTCGACCAGCCGCGAGCCGAAACCGCGCTGCACCGGTGCCGTGACCGGCGGGCCACCTGCCTCGGTCCAGATCAGCCGCAACTTGCGCCCGTCAGCTTCTTCGAGGATTTCCCAATCCACCGCGACGGTCCCGGTGTCGTTCGAGAGCGCGCCGTATTTGGCGGCATTGGTTCCGATCTCGTGCAGGATCATCGACAGCACCACGGCGAGCCGCGGCGACAGCGGGACCTGCGGTCCGAACATCCGCACCCGTTCCGGATTATTCAGCAGATAGGGTTGCAGCACCCGCGCGATCACTTCCCGCAACTCCGCGCCCTGCCACTTCTCCTCGCTCAGGAGATTGTGCGCCTCCGCCAGCGCGCCGAGCCTGCCTTCGAATTTCTCGCGCTCGGTGCGGCTCGCGCTGCGGAAGGTCTGGGTGGCGATCGACTGCAGGACCGCGAGCGTATTCTTGACGCGGTGGTTGAGTTCCTCGATCAGGAGATTGTGCAGCATCTCGCCGCGGGCGATCTGGGTTGCCATCCGCACCGCAAAGGCGAGGCCGACCATCAAAAGGAGCGCGCCCATCACGCTGGTGAGCGCAAGATTGCGCCATAGCGGCGCGACGAGCGAGCTTTCGGCGACGCCGGCGGCCACCGTCCAGCCGGTGAGCGAGGAGCGGGCAAAGCTCGTGATCAGCGGCACGCCCTCGAGCGAGACCGTCGGCACCGTGGCTTCCGGATTGTTGGACATTTCCGCATAGAGCGAGGGCGACGCACGCTTGCCGACGGTCTCCTGCAGGTTGGGCACGCGCGCGAAATTGGTGCCTTCGGCGTCGAAGATCGAGATCGTCCAGTCCGTGCTCGGCTGCTGCTGCTCGATCATCGCCTGGAATATCTCGATCGGCGGACTGAAGGAGATGTCGTAAAGCACCTCGTTGTCCCGCATGACGGGCACCTCGACCGTCACGATCAGCCGTCGCTTGACCGACCCGTAGAACAGGTTGGAATAAATCGGCCGCTTCTCCGTGAAGACCCTCTCGACCATCGGCAGGTTGTTGCGAAGCGGCAGGTTTGCCGTATCAAGCGTTAGGGAGGAGAACACTTGGCGGCCTTCGCGATTGGCCACCAGCACGACGCCGCCTTCGCCATACTGGTCGAGGAAGCCCTGGCAGATGCGGCGGAAGCCCTCGAAATCCCCGTCGCGCAGCGCATTCGTCAGCGACAGCACCTGGAGCGCGCCGGTGATCCGCTGCACCTCCGCATCAAGCACGAGGCGAATGCTGCGGCTCGTTTCAAGCACGCGTTGCGTGGCGATCTGGCGGTCCTGCTTGTAATGGTTGAAAACGATGCCGGCCGCGAAAAGGATCAGCGGCAGCGTGGTCCCCGCAACCAGGAGGGCGAGACGCACTGGCAGTGATGATTTCGGCAACGCAAGCCCCGGATCGGCCCCCAGCGAGGCAGCATAGGAGAAGCCGCCGAATTTCGCCAAGGATATTAGAGGGATGTTGGGGGGTATAAATCAGGCCGCGGCAAAGCGCCGGGTTCCGGTGAGCGCCTGCCATCACGCTCCGAAGCCCGGGCTTCTGATCTCAGAGATTGCTGTCGGTGATGGCGGCGTACACCATGGTGCGCAGCTCGCGCCGCAGCGGGTAGGCGCTCGACGGCAGCACCTGCGTCATGAAGATCATGATCAGCTCTTCCGCCGGATCGATGAAGAACGATGTCGTTGCCGCACCGCCCCAGTTGTATTCGCCGGGGCTGCCGGCGATCAGCGTCTGCGCCGGGTTCATGGTGACGGCGAAGCCGAGCCCGAAGCCGATGCCGTTATAGCTCGCCTCGGAGAACAACGAGCGCGACATGCCGGGCAGATCGAGGCCGCCGGGCAGGTGGTTCGACGTCATCAGTTTCAAGGTCTTCGGACCCAGCAGGCGGACGCCGCCGAGCTCGCCGCCATTGAGCAACGCCCGGCAGAAGGTGAGATAGTCGGCCACCGTCGAGCACAGGCCGCCGCCGCCGGAGATGAAGGAGGGGGGCTCGAGGAACGAACTCGTCGTCGGATCGTCCTGCAGCGTCAGCGTCCCCTTGCGATCGGCGGCGAGCGGGTTGAAGCCTCCGTCAGGGTCGGCCGAATAGCAGGCGGCGAAGCGGTGCGCCTTGTCCTTGGGCACGAAGAAATCAGTGTCGTTCATGCCGAGCGGATCGAGGATGCGCTCCTTCAGGAACTGCTCGAACGGCTTGCCGCTGATCACGCCGATGAGATAGCCGAGCACGTCGGTGGCGACGGAGTAGTTCCAGGCTTCGCCCGGTGAAAATTCCAGCGGGATTTTTGCGAGGTCGTCGACCATGCCCTGCAGCGTACCGGCCTTGATGACCTCGCCGATCTTGTTCTCGCGATAGGCCGCATCGACATTGCCGCGCTGCTGGAAGCCGTAGGTCAGGCCCGAGGTGTGGCGCAGCAGGTCCACGATCAGCATCGGCCGCGACGGCGGCCGCGTCAGGAAGGCCGGGTGGGTGCCGGCCACGAACACGCCGAGGTTCTTCCACTGCGGGATATATTTGTGCACGGGCTCATCGATAGCGACGCGGCCTTCCTCCACCAGCATCATGAAGGCGACGGACGTGAGCGGCTTGGTCATCGAATAGATGCGGAAGATAGTGTCGTCCTTGACCGGAACCTTGCGCTCGACGTCGGCAAAGCCCTGCGAGGTCGAATGCACGACCTTGTCGCGGCGATAGATCAGGAGCTGCGTTCCCGGAAAGCGGCCGGCATCGATATAGCGCTGCTTCAGGTGGTCCTCGAGGCGATCGAGCGCCGCCTTGGACATTCCGGCTTGCTCGGGCGAGGCGGGGGTAGGAGCTAACATCGGCCTAATCTCCGGCTGGGGCATGACCCGGAAAAGTGGACACCGGTTTTCCGGAAAGATCACGCTCAAACAACTAGATGGGATCACGGCGCGATTCAATTAATCAGGTCGTGAGCCAAGGGGGTCTTGATAGCCGAAAAGTGTCCCCCGTTCCAACCGGCATGCTTATCCGGGGTGGGGCGGTGGTGTAGGGTCGCGCCAGCCTTCGTCTATTTCGCAAGGACAACAAAAATGCGCCAATTCAGCGAGACCGAACTGACCGCCGCCGTGATCCGCAGTTTCGAGAATACGCCTGATCCGCGCGCCAAATTCCTGCTGCAGGAACTGGTGAAGTCGCTGCACGACTATGTTCGCAAGACCGGCCTGACCTTCGAGGAATGGGAGTATGCGATCGATTTCCTGACGCGGACCGGCCAGAAGTGCACCCCGATCCGGCAGGAGTTCATTCTGCTGTCCGACGTGCTCGGCGTGTCGATGCTGGTCGATGCCGTGAACCACAGGGAACGCGAGGGCGCCACCGAGACCACCGTGCTCGGTCCGTTCTATGTCGGCGAGCACAAGGTCACGCCGCATGGCACCGACATCTCGGCCGATCTGCCGGGCGAGCGGATGTTCGTGCAGAGCCGCGTCACCGATCTCGGGGGCAAGCCGCTGGCGAATGTGCCGGTCGACATCTGGCATGCCGATGGCGACGGCTTCTATGATTCGCAGAAGCCGGCCTATGCGACGCAGGGCCCGTCGTCGCGGGCGCGCTTCATCACCGACGCCGATGGCCGGTTCTTTTTCCGCACCATCCTGCCGTGCAGCTATCCGATCCCGACCGACGGCCCGGTGGGCGAGATGATCGTGCAGACGGGCCGCCACCCGATGCGGCCGGCGCATGTGCATTTCCTGGTCGATGCGCCCGGTCACCAGCCGCTGATCACCCACGTCTTCATCGACGGCGACAAGTATCTCGATTCCGACGTGGTGTTCGGGGTCAAGGACGAGCTGGTCGCCCGGATCGAAAAACGCACGGATCCGACGATGCCGGACGGCAAGTCCGCCAGCGCGCCATGGCACCTGATGACCTACGAATTCCGGATGAAGCCGGGCGACGGAAACGCGCCGAAGCCGATGATGGCGAAGGCCGCTGAAGACGCATAACGCATGGTGTTACATCGCCTGCTCAATTCTTGTGCGCCGCACAAGAATTGAGCGAATCGCAAATTTGGGGTGCGCTGCTCGGTTCCTGACCGTCGCCTATTTTTTCGGCGTATATCCGCTAGCAATATGAAATAGCTCATATTTCTGCATCACGAAAGGCTTGGCACGGCGCTTGAATAGCATCTGCCGACGCCATTGATGCCGTCCCTCGAGACTACTGATCCGAATGTGTCGACGCCATTCCGGGCCATCCCTGGAACGCGCCCTCCTGCGCCTCGCGCGGTGACCCCAAACGGACGGTCTCGTTCAAACGCCCCTGACCAAAGCAGCAAAGGACAGCGATACCCATGACGAAACCCACCCTCCCGACCTCACGCCGTGGTCTGAGCCGCCGCCAGCTTCTGAAGGCGGCCGGTGGCACGGCGGCATTGCTCGCCGCGGCCAAGCTGAATTTCCCGGCCGGCGCGTTTGCGCAAGGCGCAGGTCCGGAAGTGACCAAGGCGACGCTCGGGTTCATCGCGCTCAGCGACGCCGGGCCGCTGTTCGTCGCCAAGGACAAGGGGCTGTTTGCCAAATACGGCATGCCCGATGTCGAGGTCGCCAAGCAGGCCTCCTGGGGCACCACCCGGGACAACCTAGTGCTCGGTTCGGAAGGCAACGGCATCGATGGCGCGCATATCCTGACGCCGATGCCCTACCTGATCTCGGCAGGAAAGGTGACGCAGAACAACGTGCCGACGCCGATGTACATCCTGGCGCGGCTCAATCTCGACAGCCAGTGCATTTCGGTTGCCAAGGAATATGCCGACCTGAAGCTCGGCGTTGACGCCTCGCCCTTCAAGGCGGCGCTGGAAAAGAAGAAGGCCTCGGGCAAGGCGGTAAAGGCCGCCATGACCTTTCCCGGCGGCACCCATGATCTCTGGATCCGCTATTGGCTCGCCGCCGGCGGCATCGATCCCGACAAGGACATCGAAACCATCGTGGTGCCGCCGCCGCAGATGGTGGCCAACATGAAGGTCGGCACCATGGATTGCTTCTGTGTCGGTGAGCCCTGGAATCTGCAGCTCATCAACCAGGGCATCGGTTACACCGCGGTCAACACCGGCGAGCTCTGGAACAAGCATCCGGAGAAGTCGCTCGGCATGCGCGCCGCCTTCGTCGATAAATATCCGAAGGCGGCCAAGGCGATCCTGAAGGCGGTGATGGAGGCCCAGCAATGGGCCGACAAGGCCGAGAACAAGAAGGAACTCGCCACCATCATGGGCAAGCGGCAGTGGATGAACTGCCCGGTCGAAGACGTCTACGACCGTTCGGCCGGCAAGTTCGACTACGGCATCCCCGGCAAGGTGGTCGAGAACTCGCCGCACATCATGAAGTACTGGCGCGACTTCGCCTCCTATCCGTTCCAGAGCCACGATCTATGGTTCATGACGGAGGACATCCGCTGGGGCAAATACGAAGCGGGCTTCGACAGCAAGGCACTGGTTGCCAAGGTCAACCGCGAGGACATGTGGCGCGAGGCGGCCAAGGAAATGGGCGTTCCTGCGTCCGAAATCCCGACCTCCACCTCGCGCGGCAAGGAGACCTTCTTCGACGGCAAGGTGTTCGATCCGGAAAACCCGGCTGCGTATCTGAAGTCGCTCTCGATCAAGCGTGTTGATGTCTGATCCAAACCGGGCCGCGCGCTGGATGTGTGCGGCCCGCCTTTTGAACACGGAGATGCATTTTCAATGACAATGCCTGCGATCAAAGCCGAAGCCACCGCGGTGGCCATTCCGACCACGGCGGCGCCCGTGGTGACGATGACGCCGAAGCAGGCGCCTCGTGCCGGGAAGTACGTCAAGATGGCGAAGGAGGCCGCGGTGCGCCTCGTGCCGCCGCTGATCGTGCTCGCACTGTTGATGCTGTTCTGGGAGCTGGTCTGCCGCCGCACCGGCTCGACACTGCCGCCGCCGTCGAAAGTCTTCAAGGACACCAAGGAGCTGATCCTCGATCCGTTCTTCGACAATGGCGGTATCGACAAGGGCCTGTTCTGGCATTTGTCCGCCTCGCTCCAGCGCGTTGCCTATGGTTATTCGATTGCCGCTATTGTCGGCGTCGCGCTCGGCACGCTGGTCGGGCAGTCGGTGTGGGCGATGCGCGGACTCGATCCGCTGTTCCAGGTGCTGCGCACCATTCCGCCGCTGGCATGGCTGCCGCTGTCGCTCGCCGCGTTCCGCGATGGCCAGCCGTCAGCGATCTTCGTCATCTTCATCACCTCGGTGTGGCCGATCATCATCAACACCGCGGTCGGCATCCGCAACATCCCGCAGGATTACCGCAACGTCGCCGCCGTGGTGCAGCTCAATCCGCTGGAGTTCTTCTCCAAGATCATGATCCCGGCCGCCGCGCCCTACATCTTCACCGGCCTGCGCATCGGCATCGGCCTGTCGTGGCTCGCGATCGTCGCAGCGGAAATGCTGATCGGCGGCGTCGGCATCGGCTTCTTCATCTGGGACGCCTGGAATTCCTCGCACATCAGCGAAATCATCCTGGCGCTGTTCTATGTCGGCATCATCGGCTTCGTGCTCGACCGCCTGATTGCGGGACTTGCGAAGTTCGTCACCCGCGGCACCGCGCTGAACTGAAGGAGAACGTCATGCAGGCCTATCTGAAGCTCGACCACATCGACAAGACCTTCACCCGCGGCAACGCCACGACCGAGGTGCTGAAGGACATCAACCTGACGATCGAGAAGGGCGAATACGTCTCGATCATCGGCCATTCCGGCTGCGGCAAGTCCACGCTGCTCAATATCGTCGCCGGCCTCACCGGCGCCACCCAGGGCGGTGTGCTCCTGGAAAACCGCGAGGTCAATTCGCCGGGGCCGGATCGTGCCGTGGTGTTCCAGAACCACAGCCTGCTGCCCTGGCTGACGGTCTATGAGAACGTCCGGCTCGGCGTCGACAAGGTGTTCGCCTCGACCAAGACCCGCGCCGAGCGCGACGCCTGGACCATGCACAATCTCAATTTGGTGCAGATGGCGCATGCCAAGGACAAGCGTCCATCCGAAATCTCCGGCGGCATGAAGCAGCGTGTCGGCATTGCGCGCGCGCTCGCAATGGAGCCGAAGGTGCTTCTGCTCGACGAGCCCTTTGGCGCGCTCGATGCGCTGACGCGCGCGCATCTGCAGGACTCGGTGATGGCGCTGCATCAGAAGCTCGGCAACACCATCCTGATGATCACCCACGACGTCGACGAGGCCGTGCTGCTGTCGGACCGCATCGTAATGATGACCAACGGTCCCAGCGCGAGGATCGGCGAGGTGCTGGACGTGCCGCTGGCGCGTCCGCGCAAGCGGCTCGAGCTCGCGACCAACCCCGGCTACCTCAAGTGCCGGCAGCGCGTGCTCGAGTTCCTCTACGAGCGACATCGCTTCGTCGAAGCGGCCTAGTTCGGGTTAATTGATGGGCACGGCGCATTCGCGCCTTGCCCGCCCTGTGGCACCCTTTCATTCCGCGGCGATCGCCTCGATCTCCAGCAGCCATTTGCCATCGACGGTTTCGGCGATCATCACCGTGGATGCGGGTTCATGTCCCTGCAGCATCTTGCGGCGAATGGCGCGGTTGGGCACGACCTGGCTTTTGTCGGTCAGGAACGTATTGATCTTGACCAGATGTTCGACGCCGAGGCCGGCGGCGGTGAGCACCGCGATGACATTGCGCCAGGCCTGCTCGCATTGCGCCTCGAAACCTTCGGGCACGCTGCCGTCGGAATGTTCCGGCACCTGGCCGCTGACGAACAGCAGTCGGCGATGCTGAGAAAGCTCCAGCCCCATGCTGTAGCCGCTGGAAGGTGCGTGAACCGCTTCGGGATTGTGCCTGATAATTTCGGCCATGTCAGTTTGTCTCTGATCTGCGAGAACCGAAAATTGCAGTGGCTCGCGCCGCCCGCCAGCGTCTGCGTCCGTTCCAGACGAATCCCACGTGCGGCGTAAGCCTCAAAATCGAGCCCGCAGATGTGCGGCAGGATTTCCTGATCGCCGTGACGAGATGCGAATTTGCAGAAACCGCAGGCCCTGTAGTTGATACCGAAGTCAAAATTGTCGCCGGGGCCGGGCTCGACGAAATCGTAGACGAAATCTTCCGGGTATTCTTCCGCGTGGCTTTTCGCCGCCTGCTCACGCAGCAATGCCTGGTTCTCCGCAGACATGAACTGACGCCCTGAGGCGAGCCGTTCGGCCTCGGGCGCCAAGAGTAGTTGCGCCTTATAGCTCTCTCGCTCGATGTCGCCGATCACGGGCAGCGACACGCCATGTCGCCGGAGCACGCGACCGATGGCCATAAAACCCAGCAGGCGCATGAAGAAATCGCTCATGCGGCTGGCCGAGCCGCCGACATAAGGCATCTGGCCGAGCACGATCTCGAACTCGTCCATCACCTCCTGCCTGATCCTGTCCACGTCACCAAGGTTCGCGCGGTCGCGCAACATCGCTTCGGCAAGGTCGAAACGCTGGCGCATGGCGGCTTCCATTGCACCACGATGCGCCTCGTAAAAGGGATGAATTTGAGTCATGGGATATCCTGGCTGGCAAGGGTCGATCCGAACCCGACCGTAACCGGTGGCGTCGCGCCTCCGCAAAGCATTGTTGCTGCGGTTCAGCGCAAGAAAATCTATTGCAAGGCTTGCGCCTATCGGTGACAAACTGGCTGGCGATGACCTACATCCTTCCACCGCTCAATGCGCTCCGCGCGTTCGAAGCCGCGGCGCGGCATCTCAGCTTCAAGCTTGCCGCCCACGAGCTGCATGTGACGCCGGCCGCCGTGGGGCAGCAGGTGAAGTCGCTGGAGGCGCGTCTCGGCGTTCGCCTGTTCGAACGGCTGCACAAGCAGCTTGTGCTGACCGAGGCCGGCCAGGCCTATCTGCCGGAAATTTCCGGCGGCTTTCGCCGCATCGCCAGCGCGACCGCGCAATTGAAGCCGGTGGGCGCGGTGCTGCTGCAACTCGGCGTGCACGGCAGCTTCGATCTGCGCCGTCTGGGGTTGGCGGAGTTTCGAAGCTGCCACGAAGAAATCGGCTTGCGGGTGCTGCAGCCCGCCGGCTTGGCGGAACTGATCGAGGGCAAGATCGACGTGCTGATCGCCCGCGGTCTCAGCCACCATCCGGGCTACCGCTGCGACCGTGTGACGGAGGGATCCGGGCTCGGCGACTGGCTGATTGCGCCCGCCGGCACCGCGGATTGTCCTGAAATCGCAAGTTTTCGCGACTGGCTGCGCGGCCTGCCGGCCGAGAACTCGCTTGCGCCGCAGCGTCGTCGTGTGGTCGGCATCGTCAGAAGTTGAGGTGATCGTGAAGCAGAAAAAATTCGGCGCAGGTGGCGCGAACGTCTCCGTGATCGGGCAGGGCACCTGGTATCTCGACCGCGGCGACCGCAAGGCCGCGATCGCGGCGCTCCGCCGCGGCATTGAGACCGGCATGACCCATATCGACACCGCCGAGATGTACGGCGATGCCGAGCTTGTGATCGCGGATGCGATTGCAGGGCTCTCGCGCGAAAAGCTCTTCCTCGTCTCAAAGGTATTGCCGAGCAACGCCTCGCGCCGCGGCACCATCACCGCCTGCGAGCGTTCGCTGAAGCGGCTGAAGACGGATTATCTCGACTGCTATCTCCTGCACTGGCGCGGCTCCTATCCGTTCGAGGAGACGGTGGCGGCGTTCGACGAGCTGGTGGCCGCGGGAAAAATCCGCTGCTGGGGCGTCAGCAATTTCGACGAGGACGATCTCGATGAATTGATCGACGTCGCGGGCCAGGGGAAGATCGCCTGCAATCAGGTGCTCTATCATTTGCAGGAACGCGCGATCGAGCACGCGGTGATCCCGTGGTGCGAAAAGAACGGCGTCGCCGTCGTTGCCTATTCCCCGTTCGGGCATGATAAGTTTCCGTCCGCGCGCAGCAAGGGCGGCGAGGTGCTGCAGGCAATCGCCGATGCGCACAAGGCCACGCCACGCCAGGTCGCGCTGGCGTTTCTCACGCGCGCAGCTTCGGTGCTCGCGATTCCGAAAGCCTCGAGCGCGGAACACGCGGCGGACAATGCCGCTGCCGGCAATCTGAACCTGAGCGCCGCCGATATCGCCGCGCTCGACAAGGCCTTTCCCCGCGGCCCCAAACCGCGCGGCCTGCCGATGCTCTGACGGAACATCGTCCTTAACAAAGTGTTGCAATCGCGCCCTCAGCGCATATCCGCATCCCGCTTTCGGACCTAGTCGCATCGGGCGAATTGGTGTTTTTTACAACCTCGCCCGATTCGAAAACTACCGCCTTCGAGATTGCCGTGACACCGCCCCCCGCCGCAGCCGCCAGGCTGGACAGCGTTCATCTGCCTTTGCCCGAAAAGAAGTCGACGATCCGCAAGGCGCCCGCGCGTGCCGACCGGCCGTTCAAGGGCATCGCGCTGGTGCTGGCCTCGACGGTATTTCTCGGCGCCTCCGACGTGACGGCCAAATACCTCTCCGCGACACTGCCCTCGATCGAGATCGCGTGGATCCGCTTCCTGGTGTTCGCGATGATCATGACGCCGGCGATGATGCCGGGTTCGCCGCTGTTTGCGATGCAGACGGGCCGGCTCGGCCTGCATCTGTTACGCGGCCTGACGATCCTGGGCTCGTCGCTGTTCTTCATCTCCGGCCTGCGGTACCTGCCGATCGCGGAGGCTTCCGCCACCGGCTTCGTCGCGCCGCTGTTCGTCACCGCGCTGTCGATCATCTTCCTCAGCGAAAAGGTCGGTCTGCGCCGCTGGATCGCGACCGGCGTCGGCCTCGTCGGCGTCATCATCATCCTGCGCCCGGGCACCGGTGCGTTTCACCCGGCCGCGTTCTTTCCGCTGGTCTCGGCGCTGGCCTGGGCCTGCACGCTGATCATCACGCGAATGATGAGCGGCACCGAGCGCGCCATCACCGTGATGGCCTATTCGTCGATCGTCGGCGTCTGCATTCTCTCCGCGCTGGTGCCGTTCGTCTGGGTGACACCGACCTGGCACGACGTCGCCTTCGGCATTTTCATCGGCATTGCCTCGACCGCGGGGCAATGGATCGTGGTGCTGGCGTTCCGCTATGCCGACGCTTCGGTGCTGGCGCCGTTCTCCTACACGCAATTGCTGTGGGTCAGCATCCTCGGCTTCTTCATCTTCGGCGAAGTGCCTGACGCCTACACCATCACCGGCGCCGCCTTCATCGTCGCCTCCGGCCTCTACACCGCCCATCGCGAGCGGGTTCGTCGGTCGCAGCTTCTTTCCGTCTCGGGCGAGCCGTCGCCGAACGCCTGATCGCGCAGTGATTGCGGTCTGCGCCACAAAATCGTGGCGCGAGTGCCACAGTGCGGCCGGAAAACGCCGGCTCTCGATGCCAAATCAACAAATTCGGGAACCACCGTAATCCGGCGGCGGTACCCGCATGCTAACCTGACTTCATTGGAATGGCGCCGGAGAGCGCCGGGGAATGGGGTTCAGGGCGTTGTTTTTTCAGTTGTTACCGTCGGCGCAGGGCCGACGCCGCTGGGGCGTGGCTGCGCGGGCAGTCGCGATGCCGGCGTTTGTTGCGCTGTGCCTTTCGACGACACAAGCCAGCGCGGCCTGCGCGCCCGATCCGGCATCGAGCGGCGATACCGTCACCTGCAGCGGCAACACCCCCGGCGGTTTTCAGGCCGGCTTCGGCGTCAGTAACCTCACCGTCAACGTGCTGTCCGGGGCGACGGTTAGCGATGGCGGCGGAGGCGTCGCGATCGGTGTCGAGGATTTTAGCACGGTCAACAATCGCGGCACCGTGACGGCAGGGGCATTCAGCTTCGGCATCATCGCGACGTTCGACGACAACACGGTCAACAATCTCGCCGGCGGTACCATCACTGTTGGCTCCAACTCCGCGGGCATCTCGGTGCAGGGCGAGCGCGGGACCGTCAGCAACGCCGGCACGATCAACGCGGGTGATTTTGGCGCCGGCATCGATGTGTTTGGCAACGACGCAAAGATTACGAGCAGCGGGACGATCAACGTGCAGGACGGCGCGGCCGGTATCTCCGCACAGGGCGACCGCGCCCTGATCACCCATTCCGGCACCATCAACGGCACCGTCGCCAGCGTGGGCATCGCCTATAACGGCGTGTCCGGCACGATCAACAACAGCGGCAGCATTCTTCTCGGGGATGATGCCAGGGGCATCTTCGCCGTTGCCGATTCCGCCACCGTCACCAACAGCGGCACCATCACCGTTGGAAATGGCTTCGCCGCCGGCATTGACGTCAGCAGTTTCGTCGGCAGCAATATCGTCATCAACACCGGAACGATCAACGTCGGCGCGGGCGGGTTCGGCATCGGCATACTGCTGAGCGGCACCGGCACGGTTTTCAACTCGGGCACCATCAATGCCGCGAGCGGATTTGCCGCGATCGAATTTTGCGGTTGCGGCATCGCCAACGTGCTGACGCTTGGCCCGGGCAGCGTCATCAACGGCTTCGTGATCGGTACCGGCAGCGACACGTTCCAGCTCGGCGGCACCGGCAAAGACACATTCAACCTCAGCCTGATCGGCCTGAACATCGCCGGCCAACAATATGAGGGCTTCTCGACCTTCAACAAGGTCGGCAGTTCGAACTGGACCGTCACCGGCATCGGCGCGCAGGATTGGAACGTGCTTGGCGGCACGCTCTCGGTCAACGGCATCATCAATGGCCTCGTCACCGTCAATGCCGGCGGCACGCTCGGCGGCACCGGCACCATCGACAATGTCTTCGTCAATGGCGGTGCGCTGGCGCCGGGCAATTCGATCGGCACTCTCAACGTGGCGGGCAGTCTGACGTTCACGGCGGCGTCGAGCTACATGGTCGAGATTTCTGGCGCGAGCAGCGACCTGACCGTGGTCACCGGCGTAGCCACGCTTGGCGGCGCGACTGTCGTTGTCATTCCAACCGGCACGGTGACGAAGCAGTACACGATCCTCACCGCGACCGGCGGCGTGGCCGGCACATTCAATCCGGTCGTGTCGAGCGCTTCGCCCAATCTCAACGCAAGCCTCAGTTACGACCTCAATAACGTCTACTTGAATATCGCGCTAGGCTACGGCGGCGGCCTCAACGTCAACCAGCAGAACGTTGCCAACACCCTGACCAATTTCTTCAATACGACCGGCGGCATTCCCGCTGCCTTCACCTCGCTTTCGCCGGCCGGCCTGACGCAGGTTTCGGGCGAACTGGCGACGGGATCGCAGCAGGCGACCTTCGACGCCATGAACCAGTTCCTCTCGCTGCTCTCGGATCCGTTCGTGGCGGGTCGCCGCGGCGGCTTCGGCGGTAATGCCGGCGCTGTCCCGTTCGCCGAAGAGAGCGCGCTTGGTTATGCGGCCAGGAAGCGCGGCGCCGCGCGCGATGCCTTCGCCAAATTTCCGACCAAGGCCGATGTCGCGCGCAACGATCTGTTCGACCAGCGCTGGAGTGTCTGGGGCTCCGCTTACGGTGGCGGCAGTAACACATCGGGCAATGCCGCGCTCGGATCGAACGACGCCACGGCGCGCATATTCGGCTTTGCGGTCGGCGCCGATTATCGCTTCTCGCCCGACACGCTGGCAGGTTTTGCGCTCGCCGGCGGCGGCACCAATTTCAGTGTCTCGGGTTTCGGCTCGGGGCGCTCGGATCTGTTCCAGGCCGGCGCCTTCGTGCGCCACAACATGGGAGCGGCCTACATCACCGCCGCAGCCGCCTATGGCTGGCAGGACGTGACCACGGAGCGCACCGTCACGGTGGCCGGCTTCGAGCGGCTGCGCGCCCAGTTCAACGCCAACGCTTATTCCGGCCGCGTCGAGGGCGGCTATCGTTACGCGACGCCGTGGATGGGCATCACGCCCTATGCTGCCGGCCAGTTCACCACCTACAGCCTGCCGGCCTATGCCGAGCAGGTGCTGGCGGGCGCCGGCACCTTTGCGCTGAATTATGCGGCCAAGGATGTCACGGCCTCGCGCACCGAGCTTGGTGTTCGCACCGACAAATCCTGGGCGGTGCAAAGCGGCATCCTGACGCTGCGCGGCCGCGCCGCCTGGGCGCATGATTTCAACACCGACCGCAACGTCACCGCGTTGTTCCAGACGCTGCCGGGCGCGGCCTTCGTCGTCAACGGCGCGGCGCAGGCGCACGACTCCGCGCTCGTGACTGCTGCTGCCGAGATGAAATGGCTGAACGGCTGGTCGGCCGCGGCGATCTTCGAAGGGCAGTTCTCGGACGTCACCAACTCCTACGCCGGAAAGGGCGTTGTGCGCTATTCGTGGTGATCCTCCGTGCTTGAGCATGATCCGTGAGCGATTTGATCTCATCGCATCATGATCTAAGGTGAAAAAAATCACCGGGAGGATCCTTCGATGCGCGCAGCCATTTTCCGCAACGGGGAAATTGTCGTCGACCAGTTGCCGGAGCCGAAACCCGGCGCAGGGCAGGTGCTGGTGAAGTCGCTGGCCTGCGGCATCTGTGGCTCCGATTTGCATGCGCGCAAGCACGCGCACCGCATGGTCGAACTCGCCAAACATTTTCCTGGCCGCAAGCCGATGGACTTGTCGCGCGACGTCGTGTTCGGTCATGAATTCTGCTGCGAGGTGCTGGACTATGGTCCCGGCACGATGGGCAAGTTCAAGCCGGGCACAAAAGTCTGTTCGCTGCCGGCGCTGCTGACGCCGGAAGGCCCGCAGGGCATCGGCTATTCCAACGACAATCTCGGCGCCTACGCCGAGCGCATGCTGCTGAGCGAAGCCTTGCTGCTGGAAGTCCCGAACGGCCTGGCCGCCGAACATGCCGCGCTGACCGAGCCGCTCGCGGTCGGCGTTCACGCAGTCGCAAAAGCCAACATC
>NZ_LLXZ01000004.1:122613-156164 GCF_001440395.1 Bradyrhizobium jicamae
AGGCGAGGTGCCGCTGGTGATCGGCTGCGGCCCGGTCGGGCTTGCGGTCATCGCGGCGCTGAAGATCCGGGGATTGCATCCGATCGTCGCCGCGGACTATTCGCCGGCCCGCCGCGCGCTTGCTGAAAAGCTCGGCGCCGACATCGTCGTCGATCCCGCGCGCTCGCATCCCTACGCGACCTGGGCCGAACACGCCCAGATGTCGCCGGAGGAAAAAGCCGCACGTCCGCCGCTACAGGCGCTGTTGCCGGCGCTGAAGCCTGCGCTGATCTTCGAATGCGTCGGCGTGCCCGGCCTGATCCAGCAGGTGTTCGAGGGCGCGCCGCGCGATGCGCGCATCGTCGTGGTCGGCGTCTGTATGGAAACCGACCGCGCCGAGCCGATGCTCGGCATCCTCAAGGAGCTCAACGTTCAATACGTGCTGGGCTACACGCCGGAAGAGTTCGCCTATTCCTTGCGCTTGATCGCAGAAGGGCAGGTCGACGCCGCCTCGATGGTCACCGCCAGCGTCGGCATTGACGGCGTCGCCAAGGCGTTCGCCGATCTCGCCAACCCGGAAGTGCACACCAAGATCATCGTCGAGCCGTGGCGGTGAGGGGGCGCAGCAGCGAGCCGTAGGGTGGGCAAAGCGCAAGCGTGCCCACCATCAAGCAGCACGATCGGTGATAGATGGCGGGCACGTCGCTAGCGCTCCTTTGCCCACCCTACGGGCGCTTCGGATATTCAAGCTGCATCGCGACGAAGTCGGCTGTCTTCGTTCCGTAACGCGCAGCAATGCCCACCAGTGCGTTATCCAACGCTTCCGCGGGTTTCGCATCGCTCGCCGGCAGCAATCGCGCCGCCGGCCAGTTCGCCACGACCTGATCCGGAATGATCCTCAGGCCGCCGCGACTCTGCTGCGCGCCGGCCGAACGGGAAAACGTCACCGCCTGCGAGCGATAGGTCCGCGACCAGGCGTCGGTGATCAGCGCCAGCGACACCTCGTCGACGCCGTTCTTGAGTTCGATACCGAGTTGCTCATGCGACCAGAAAGCGGCGGTGTTGCCGATGGCCGTCAGCGCAAACGGGCGCGTGAATTTGAACGCGTCGCTGTCGTGCCGCGCGTCCCATTCGGGAAGGCCGATCTCCCGGCCGACGGCGCGGGCCTTGTCGCGGCCGGCGATCGCTTCGATCAGTGTCAGCGACATCGGCATCGACGCCGTAATTCCTGTCGTGGTCGCTACGCGATTGTCCACCACCAGCCGCCGATCCCTGACATAGCGCATGGTCGGATGCTTGCCGCGCAGCTCCTTGACGGAATACCAGTGCGTCGTCGCCTGCCTGTCGTGCAGCAGCCCGGCATCGCCCACCACCTTGGCGCCGACGCAGACGCCGATCACGATCGCGCCCCTGGCCGACTGCCCCCTGATCCATTGCAGCGCTTCGGGGTCGTCATCCCTGCTCATGGCAGGCACGATCACATAGTCGGCGCCATCGGGATGCTGCGCGTCGAACTCGGCAATCGTCGCCTGCGGTTCGACCTTGAGCGTCGGATAGAGCGTCACCGGCCCTGGTTTCGTCGCCAGCATTATGACATCGGCGACGTCGGCCCGGCGCAGGATGCCGTAGGGCATCAGATAATCGGTGGTCTCGGTAGCGTCGTTGATGCCGATGATCGCGACCAGCGGCCGCTGTCGCTTCGGCGGCTTCAACGCCGCGACCGTCGCGTCGCGCTCGGCTTGCGCGATCGGCGGCTGCGCCGTGAGGGATGGTGCCGGCGGCAGCGACCACAGCCAGCCTGCGCCGATGATGGCGAGAAGTGCGACAGCGCCCAAGGCGCTCCACAACAGACGTCGCGATGTCATGACTTCCTTGCTCGGTATTCCCTGATTTGAACCCGAGTCTACCGCCGCTATATCCAGCTGGAAATGACGCAAATCCCGCGAAAACGGTCATGCGGCGAAGAAAGAACCGTAGGGTGGGCAAAGCGCAAGCGTGCCCACCATCTATCACCGAACGCGCTGCCTGATGGTGGGCACGCTTCGCTTTGCCCACCCTACGACCGGCGACCCGCGGCAAGCAAATCACTTCTGATTTTCAGAAATCATGTCAAGGTCGTGATTCAAAAATATTCCGCTTTCGTTCTCACCCAAATCAGTCGCATAACTCAGCCCGTCTCACGGCAAGATGAGGGGCGTTGGCCATCGTCACGAACGCGCGGTGAGATGCGATGGACGCCGATGTCACGAGGACGTGCGTGACATGAGGCGTACGGTGAAGTCGTGTGGTTCGGGCGCCGCGGTGCTGGCGTTAAGCGTGCGATAAGAAGCGCAGGCGACGGAGGCAAAAGAGCCGTTCTCCGGGAAGAGCACGAAGTAAGCCGTAAAGCCATTGCGCAGGGAAGGCCGGAGTGTTTCCGCTGTACCTGTATGCTCGTGTGCAACTTTTGCTATGCGCAACGGCACGCGAGACCTCGGGTGCAGCAAGCACCCGGTCTTCCCTGCGCCCTCTAATCTTGATGAGGGGCAAACGAAGGTGCAAACCTCGGGCAAACATGTCGCGAGATCGCGAAACTATATCAGCGTCATTGCGAGCGTAGCGACATCCGGGACCACTCTACCACCACCCCGGATATCGCTTCGCTCATCCGGGCTACAAGTTAACGTGACGGGGAGAAAGCTACATCACACCGGCAGCGCGATCGAGTACTTCACCTGGCTCAGCGCAAAGCTCGACTCGATCGAGGCGATGCCGTCGAGCCGCGTCAGCTTGTTCTTCAGGAACGCCTCATAGGAGGAGAGGTCGGCCGCGACGACGCGGAGAAGATAATCGCGGTTGCCGGTCATCAGATAGCACTCCAGCACCTCGTCCCATTTCGAAATCGCCTTGGCAAAGCGGTTGAGGTCTTCCTCCTTCTGCCGCGCCAGCTTGATCGAGATGAAGACGCTGACATGGAGCCCCAGCGATTTCTGGTCGACGGTCGCGATGTAGCGGGTGATGACGCCGCGCTCTTCCAGAAGCTTCACGCGGCGATGGCAGGGCGATACCGACAGCCCGACCTTGTCGGCGAGCTCCTGCATGGTCATGCGGCTGTCGGATTGCAGCAGGCCGAGGATCTTGCGGTCGATGGCGTCGAGGGATGGCATTGGGATAAACTCGTGGTTTTGGGGCCGATTGTGGTAAACTATCCCAATACTGGGCGGTATGTCGCAGCAAATTGAGAATTTTGGTGTCCTGTCGCCCGCTAAAATCGGCGCATACTGAACGCCTCCGGAGCATGGCCATGCCAATCGAGCCCGCACGCCTGGAAATGCTGACCGCGCTGGCGCGCAAGGCTTTGTGGCTGTCGTCGTGGACCATCCATCACGCCAACCATGTCAGGCCCAACGCGGACGGCCTCAAGGTCGGCGGCCATCAGGCCTCGTCCGCCTCGCTCGCCAACATCATGTCGGCGCTGTACTTCTCCGTGCTGCGTCCGCAGGATCGCGTCGCGGTGAAGCCGCATGCGAGCCCGGTGTTTCACGCCATCCAGTACCTGTTCGGACACCAGACCCGCGAAAAACTGGAAAACTTCCGCGGCTACAAGGGCGCGCAGTCCTATCCGTCGCGCACCAAGGACGCCGACGATGTCGATTTCTCCACCGGCTCGGTCGGCCTCGGTGTCGCGCAAACCCTGTTCTCCTCGCTGGTGCAGGATTACGTCACCGCGCATGGCTGGATGAAGGATCGCCCGGAGGGGCGGATGATTGCGCTTGTCGGCGACGCCGAGATGGACGAGGGCAACATTTTCGAGGCGCTGCTGGAGGGATGGAAGCACGCGTTGCGCAACACCTGGTGGATCGTCGACTACAACCGCCAGAGTCTCGATGCCGTCGTACGCGAAGGGCTGTGGGCCAAGTTCGAGACGATGTTCCGCAATTTCGGCTGGGAGGTCGTGATCGTCAAATACGGCCGCCTGATGCAGGCGGCGTTTGCCGAGCCCGGCGGCGAGGCGTTGCGGCGCTGGATCGATAATTGCCCGAACCAGATGTATGCGGCGCTGTGCTTCCAGGGCGGCGCCGCGTTTCGCAAACATCTGCAGGACGACATCGGCGATCAGGGGCAGGTGTCGCAACTGATCGATCGCCGCAGCGACGAGGAATTGCTGGCGCTGATGTCCAATCTCGGCGGCCACGACATGGCGAGCATGATCGAGGCGTTCGAAGCGATCGATCACGATCGTCCGGTCTGCTTCATCGCCTACACCATCAAGGGCGTCGGTCTGCCGATGCAGGGCCACAAGGACAACCACGCGGGCCTGATGACGGTGGCGCAGATGGAGAAGTGGCGCGCCGCGCAGAACATCCGTTCCGGCCATGAATGGGAAAAGTTCGAGGGCCTGTCGCAGGCGCCTGCCGAGCTTGAAGCATTTTTGGCGGCAGCGCCGTTCAACCAGGAAGGCCGCCGCCGACTGAGCGCGCCCGTGATCGAGGTCCCGCAACAACTCGCCTTCAAGCCGGCGGCGCAGATGTCGACGCAGCAGGGCTTCGGGCTGGTGCTTAACGAGCTCGCGCGCGGAGACACCGAAATGGCTGCGCGGATCGTCACCGCGTCGCCCGACGTCACCGTGTCGACCAATCTCGGCGCCTGGGTCAACCGCCGCGGGCTGTTTGCCAAAGCCGAAAACCACGACCTGTTCCGGCAGGAGAAGATTCCCTCGACCTTCAACTGGGATTTTTCACCGAAGGGACAGCATCTCGAACTCGGCATCGCCGAGATGAACCTGTTCATCATGCTGTCGGCGCTCGGGCTGTCGCATCAGATCAATGGCGAGCGGCTGCTGCCGGTCGGCACGCTCTATGATCCCTTCATCGAGCGCGGCCTCGATGCGCTGAACTATGCCTGCTACCAGGATGCGCGTTTCATGGTGGTGGCGACGCCGTCGGGCATCACGCTCGCGCCGGAAGGCGGCGCGCACCAGTCGATCGCGACGCCCCTGATCGGCATGGCGCAGGACGGGCTGGCCTCGTTCGAGCCGGCCTTCGTCGATGAACTCGCCGCGATCATGGGGTGGGGCTTCCGCCATATGCAGCGCGAAGGCGGCGAGGGCGGTTCGGTCTATCTGCGATTGTCGACCCGCACCATCGATCAGCCGCAGCGGATCATGACACCGGACCTGCAGCGCGACATCGCCGAGGGCGCCTACTGGCTGCGCGCGCCGGGGCCGAACTGCGATATCGTGATCGCCTATACCGGGGCCGTGGCGCCGGAGGCGATCGAGGCGGTGGGGTTCATCGGCGAAAGCCACCGCGACGTCGGTTTACTGGCGGTAACCTCCGCCGACCGGCTGCATGCCGGATGGTCCGCGGCGCGGAATTTGCGCCGTGACCGCCGTGGCATCCAGCATCTCAGCCACATTGAAAAGCTGCTGGCGCCGCTCGGCCGCGACTGCGGCATCGTGACCGTGATCGACGGTCATCCGGCCGCGCTCGGCTGGCTCGGCAGCGTCCGCGGCCACCGGCTTGAGGCGCTGGGTGTCGAGCAATTCGGCCAGACCGGTACCATCGGCGACCTCTACCGCCACTACGGCATCGACGCCAACGCCATCATCGACGCGGCGGAAAGCCTCACGGTAGGCGCGCCGGTGCGGCACCGGAAGACGGCGGTGTGATTTTCTTCTTATCCTCCCCTGGAGGGGGAGGATCGGTTCGCATGAAATGCGAACCGAGGTGGGGTGACAGTCCCACCACTCGGTTACTGTCGGATGTGGAGAGACCGTCACCCCACCCCGTCTCGCATTTGCGCTGCGCTCCATGCGAGCCGACCCGCCCCCTCGAGGGGCGGGTAAGCAAACGCCGCACCTTGCCACCCTCGCATCCCTGATCTTATATCCAGCGCCTGCCGCATCGCGGCACCCCGCATATGGCGGGTTCAACTGCCCCGGCTTTCGTGCAAGGATGCCTGCCGAACGCTTTCGTTCCCCTCCATTTGCTCCGAGACAAAGAGGTTTCCGATGGTCAATCGCATGCAATTCTACATCGATGGCGCCTGGGTCGATCCCGCCGTCAAGAAGTCCACCCCCGTCGTCAATCCGGCGACCGAAGAAGCGATGTATGAAGTTGCGCTCGGCTCCAAGGCCGACCTCGACAAGGCCGTTGCCGCCGCCAAGCGCGCCTTCCTGACCTTTTCGCAGACCAGCCGCGAAGAGCGCATCGCGCTGCTGGAAAAGATCATCGAGGTCTACAAGGGCCGCATGAAGGAGATCGGCGCCGCCGTCTCCGACGAGATGGGCGCGCCGCTGCCAATGGCCGAACGCCTGCAGGCCGGCGCCGGCCTTGGCCATATCGCCTCCACTTTGGAAGTCCTCAAAAACTACCACTTCGAGGAAACGATCGGCACGGCCGTCGTCGTGCGCGAAGCGGTCGGCGTCATCGGCATGATCACGCCCTGGAACTGGCCGCTCAACCAGATCGCCTGCAAGGTCGCGCCCGCGCTCGCCGCCGGCTGCACCATGATCCTGAAGCCCTCCGAATTCACCCCGAGCTCGGCGCTGATCTTCGCCGAAATCCTGCATGAAGCCGGCGTGCCGAAGGGCGTGTTCAACCTCGTCAACGGCCTCGGCCCCGAAGTCGGCGCCGCGATGGCCGAGCATCCTGATATCGACATGATCTCGTTCACCGGCTCGACCCGCGCTGGCGTCGACGTCGCCAAGCGTGCGGCACCGACCGTGAAACGCGTCAGCCAGGAACTCGGCGGCAAGTCGCCGAACGTCATCCTCGAAGGCGCCGACCTCACCAAGGCCGTCACCGGCGGCGTGATGCACATGTTCAACAACTCGGGACAGTCGTGCAACGCGCCGTCGCGGATGATCGTGCCGCTGTCGAAGATGAAGGAAGTCGCCGCCATTGCGAAGGGCGTCGCCGACAAGACCAAGGCCGGCGATCCCCGCGCCGAAGGCACCACCATCGGCCCCGTCGTGTCGCGCATCCAGTGGGACAAGATCCAGGCGCTGATCAAGAAGGGCATCGACGAGGGCGCAACGCTCGTCGCCGGCGGTCCCGGACTGCCAGAGGGCGTCAACAAGGGCTTCTACGTCCGCCCGACCATCTTCGCCGACGTCACCAACGAAATGACGATTGCGCGCGAGGAAATCTTCGGACCGGTGCTGACGATCATCGGCGCCAAGGATGAAGCAGATGCGGTGAAAATCGCCAACGACACGCCCTATGGTCTCGCCGGTTACGTCTCGGGCGATACGGTGGAAAGCGCGCGTCGCGTCGCCCGCCAGATCCGCGCCGGCAACGTCAACCTGCAGGGCGTGCCGAACGACCGCACCGCGCCGTTCGGCGGCTACAAGCAGTCCGGCAACGGTCGCGAGTGGGGCAAGTACGGCCTTGAGGAGTATCTCGAGGTCAAGGCGGTCGCCGGCTACAACGCCGCGTAAATCGATGCGGCGCTCGCGCCGTTGATGAAAGATGCCGGCTGCGGAACCGCGGCCGGCATTTTTTTGACCAGAATCGCCGTCAGGCTAAAACTGACGTCGATGCGCGAGCCGACAATGGCGACGACGCAATAAGAAAAGATGGAGGATGCCTGTGAAGAAGATCGCAGTTGCGCTCATCGCGCTAATGTCGCTCGCCGGAACCGCGCAGGCGCAGACCGTCAAGGATCTGCTCGAAAGCCTCAGGGTGAAGTGGAACACGCCGACCGAGCCGTTCAAGATGATCGGCAATGTCTATTATGTCGGAACCAACGGCCTGGCGTCGTACCTGATCACGTCGCCGCAGGGCCATATCCTGGTCGACACGGTGATGCCGGAAGCGACCTCGCAGATCAAGGCGAACATCGAAAAACTCGGCTTCAAGCTCACGGACATCAAATACCTCGTCAACACCCACGCGCATATCGATCACACCGGCGGCCTTGCCGAAATGAAACAGGCCAGCGGTGCCCAGATGGTCGCCGGCGAAGCCGACAAGCCGCTGCTCGAAGGCGGCTACTATCCGGGCGCGCAGGAGGACGACGCGCTCAAGTTTCCGCCGGTGAAGGTCGATCGCACGGTGCGCGAGGGCGACAAGGTGACGGCGGGCGATGTCACGCTGACCGCACGCGAAACACCGGGACATTCGCCGGGCTGCACGAGCTGGGAATTCGCCGTGAAGGACGGCGATGCCACGCGCTCGGTGCTCATCTTCTGCAGCGGCACCGTCGCGCTGAACCGCCTCGTCCCCAATCCGACCTATTCCGGGATCGTCGCCGATTATCGCAAGACGTTCGCGCGCGCCAAGGACATGAAGGTGGATGTGCTGCTCGCGCCGCATCCGGAAATGTACAAGATGGCGGAAAAGCGCGCCAAGCTGTCGGATGGCGCGCCCAATCCGTTCGTCAATCCCGGCGAGTTCAACGACTACGCGGCGACACTGGAAAAGGCATTTGAAGACGCGCTCGCCAAGCAGACCGCCGCCGCGCAGGAGAAGAAGGGGTGAGTTGACGCCGAGGCGCGCGGGGACCTAGCCCCCCGGCGCGCCCTGCGTGTTCACATAGAGCGCGTAGATCGACTGGCTCGCGGCCATGAACAGACGGTTCCGCTTCACGCCACCGAAGCAGAGATTGGCGCAGCGCTCAGGTAGCGCAATGCGGCCGATCATCACGCCGTCGGGCGCGAACACGACCACGCCGTCGAGCTCGGGATCGCCCATGCCCCAGCCGCACCAGAGATTGCCGTCGATATCGACCCGGAAACCGTCGGGCGTGCCCGGACCGGCATCGACAAACACGCGCTTGTTGGAAAGCTTGTCGCCGGAAGGTGAGACGTCATAGGCGAGGATCTTGCGGTTGGGCACGCCGCGGGATTCGATGATGTAGAGAATCTTCTCATCCGGAGAGAAGGCGAGCCCGTTCGGTCCCAGCACGCCCTCGGCGACGATGGTGGCCTTGCGGGTCGCGGTATCCAGCCGATAGACGTTGGCGTCGATCTCGGGCTCGGCCTTGTAGCCCTCGTAGTTGCCGAGCAGGCCGAAAGTCGGATCGGTGAACCAGATCGAGCCGTCGGATTTCACGACCACGTCGTTGGGCGAGTTCAGCCGCTTGCCGTCGAAGGAATCGATCAGCACGGTGATCGAGCCGTCATATTCGGTGCGGGTCACCCGCCGGCCGCCATGCTCGCAGGTGACGAGCCGCCCCTGACGGTCGCGGGTATTGCCGTTGGCGAAGTTCGACGGCTTGCGGAAGTGGCTTACCGCGCCGGTCTCCTCTTCCCACTTGATGATGCGCTGGTTCGGGATGTCGCTGCACAAGAGATACCGCCCGTCACCGAACCACACCGGCCCTTCGGCCCAGCGCAGCCCGGTGGTCAGCCGCTCTACGGACGAGAGCTTGAGCCAGTATTTTTCAAAGCGCGGATCGAGTGCACGGATGGCCGGATCGGGATAATAGGTCGCCGGGCGCCAGCCGGCGGAATGCGATGCTGCATCGGACATTTGCTGTTCTCGTTGTTGCGTTTCCCCAGTAGTTGGATTTGCTATCATTGTCGGCTAATGACCGCAAATTAGTCGCGAGACCAAGAGGAAACAAATGCCACGCATATTGATGACCGGCGCTGCCGGCGGGATCGGCACATCCCTGCGCAAGCTGTTGCCGCCGATCTATCCCGACCTGTTGCTGAGCGATCTGAAGGCGCCGGCCGATCTCGGCAAGGACGAAAAGTTCAAGGCGGCCGACCTCGCCGATATCGCGCAGGTCGAGGCGATCTGCGAAGGCGTCGACGGCATCCTGCATTTCGGCGGCTATTCGGTGGAAGGTCCCTGGGATTCGATCCTGCAGTCCAACATCATCGGCGGCTACAATTTGTTCGAGGCGGCGCGGAAAAAGGGCGTCAAGCGCGTGGTGTTCGCCTCGTCGAACCACGCGGTCGGCTTCTATCCGCGCCATCACCGGATCGGCACCGACGTCACCGCGCGCCCCGACAGCCGTTACGGCGTCAGCAAGGTGTTCGGCGAAGCGGTCGGCGCGCTCTATGCCGACAAGCACGGGCTTGGCGTGACCTGCTTGCGGATCGGCAATTTCGGCGAGATGCCGCTCGACCATCGCCGGCTTTCGATCTGGTTGAAGCCGGAGGACCTCGTGCAGCTCTGCCGCATCGGGCTCGATCATCCTGATATCCATTTCGAGATCTTCTATGGTGCTTCCTACAACGAGCGCGCCTGGTGGGACAATCACCGCGCCTACGAACTGGGCTATCGCCCGACCGGTCGCGGCGAAGATTTCCGCGAACACGCGATGGCCGAGCAGGCCAAGCTGAAGCCGGACCCGGTGGGTGATTACTACCAGGGCGGCACGTTCTGCAGCATGGAGTTCGACGGCGACAAGAGCGGGATCGTGGATTGGAGCAAGCGCTAGCGCTTGCTCTCATCCGCGGCGATCCGCCCGAGATAATCCGACTTGCTGAACTGCATGTGGTCGACGCAGAGCTGGGCCAGCGCCCAGCTGTCGCGGCCCTTCAAGAGTTCGATCATCAATTCGTGCTGGCGGCGCGACAGCGCCAGGCCGTCCCGGTCGGCGAGATTCTTCGCCCGCATCGGCAGCGTCAGGTTCATGTAGTCCTGCAGCGAACGCACCAGATACGGGTTGCCGCAAGCGGAAAACAGCGCGACGTGAAAGGCGTCATTGGCCTCGTGGATTCCGCGCAGATCCTGCGCGTCGGCCTTGGCGCAATATTGCCGCTGCAACTCGGTCAGCTGCTCGATCAGGCCGGCGGGGGCCGGTAGGGAAATCATCAGCGCGGCCTGCCGTGTCAGCATCTCCCGTACCTCGTAGATCTGGCGCACCTCCTCGGCCGAATAGAACCGCACGGTGGCGCCGATATTTTTCTCGCGCAGCACGATGCCCTGGCGTTCGAGCTGGAACAGCGCCTGCCGCACAAAATGCCGGCTGGCGCCGTAGCGCTGCATCAGCGTGTCCTCGACCAGCCGCAAACCCGGCGCGAAGCGGCCGAAGATGATGTCCTCTTCCAGCCGGCGGATGACCTCGGCCTGTTCCTCCTCGCGCGTCGGCGCGGAAGTCTCGGTCAAAGATTCCTGCGGCTTCATCGCGAGGCCTCCCAGCCCGCCAGCCGATAGCAATCCTCAACCAGGCGCAAGGTCTCGAGATTGTCCTGCGGCGCTGCGATATCGATCGCGTCGAGTTCCGTCGCGGAGAGTATCGCCTCGGCGTCCGGGAAGGTCTGCGAGATCCCGAACTCACTCGCACGCCGCGCGGCGTTTTCCGCACACGGATCGGCGATCGCCACGACCCGGGCTTGATCTGATAGGCTGGCCGAGGCGAGGAGGTGATGGCGGCTCACCATGCCGGCGCCGATGAGGCCAATGCGCAACACTCGGGTCATGGGCGCGTTTCCGGTTTGGAGCGAAAATCAGCATGCAAGCGCATTATTGTCAATAATGCTGCTATTTGTCGATGAGTTGCCGGCGCTGCAGGTGCGAATGATCAAATATTGACAATAATCTGCCTGGCTCCTTAAGTGCCCCAGAGATAACCGACAGGAAGAAAAAATGGCCGATGGACTTCGCAAGGGACTGACGAGTTACGGCGATGCTGGCTTCTCGCTGTTCCTGCGCAAGGCGTTCATCAAGGCCATGGGTTATTCCGACGATGCGCTCAATCGGCCGATCGTCGGCATCACCAATACCTACAGCGACTACAATCCCTGTCACGGCAACGTTCCGCAGATCATTGAAGCCGTGAAGCGCGGCGTGATGCTGTCGGGCGCGATGCCGATGGTGTTCCCGACGATCTCGATCGCCGAGAGCTTTGCGTATCCGACGTCGATGTATCTGCGCAATCTGATGGCGATGGATACCGAGGAGATGATCCGCGCCCAGCCGATGGACGCGGTGGTGGTGATCGGCGGGTGCGACAAGACCCTTCCGGCGCAGATCATGGCCGCGGTCTCCGCCGATCTGCCGACCGTCGTTATTCCCGTCGGCCCGATGGTGGTCGGGCATCACAAGGGCGAGGTGCTCGGCGCCTGCACCGACTGTCGGCGGCTGTGGGCAAAATATCGGGCCGGCGAAATTGATGATGTCGAGATCGAGGACGTCAACGGCCGGCTGGCGCCGTCGGTCGGCACCTGCATGGTGATGGGCACCGCCAGCACCATGGCCTGCATTACCGAGGCGCTGGGACTCTCGCTGCCGATGAGCGCAACGATCCCGGCTCCCCATGCGGAGCGGTTCCGTTCGGCGGAAGCGAGCGGCAGGGCCGCTGCCGCAATGGCCAAGGCGAAGGGGCCCAAGCCCAGCGAATTGCTGACCCCGGCCTCGTTCCGCAACGCACAGGTAGTGCTGCAGGCCATCGGCGGCTCGACCAATGGTTTGATCCATCTCACCGCGATCGCGCATCGCTCGCCGCACAAGATCGACCTCGACACATTCGACAAGCTCGGCCGCGAGGTGCCCGTGCTCGTCGACCTGAAGCCGTCAGGCGAGCATTACATGGAGCACTTCCACCATGCCGGCGGCGTGCCGAAACTGATGGCGCAACTCGGTGACCTCATCGATCTCGACGCCAAGACCATTACGGGGCAGACGCTGCGCGAGGTTGTGGCTGAAGCGGAGGATGTTCCGGGACAGGACGCCATCCGTCCCCGCGACAATCCGATCAAGAGCGAAGGCGCGATGGCGGTGCTGCACGGCAATCTCGCGCCGCGTGGCGCGGTCATCAAGCAATCGGCGGCGAGCCCGAAACTGCTGCAGCATACCGGCCGCGCCGTGGTGTTCGAGTCCGTCGAGGACATGACGCTGCGGGTCGACGATCCCGATCTCGATGTCAACGCCGACGACGTGCTGGTGCTGCGCAATGCCGGTCCCAAGGGTGCACCGGGCATGCCGGAAGCCGGCTATCTGCCGATCCCGAAGAAACTCGCGCGCGGCGGTACCAAGGACATGGTGCGGATATCGGACGCGCGCATGAGCGGAACGGCGTTCGGCACCATCGTGCTGCACATCACGCCGGAATCCGCCGTCGGCGGCCCGTTGGCGCTGGTGAAGAACGGCGACATGATCCGGCTCGACGTTGCGAAAC
This sequence comes from Bradyrhizobium jicamae, assembly GCF_001440395.1. Classification (GTDB taxonomy): domain Bacteria; phylum Pseudomonadota; class Alphaproteobacteria; order Rhizobiales; family Xanthobacteraceae; genus Bradyrhizobium; species Bradyrhizobium jicamae. The sequence continues at coordinate 135,652 of NZ_LLXZ01000004.1, forward strand.
GCAGCATCGACCTGCTGGTCGATGACGCTGAACTTGAGAAACGCCGTGCGGCGCTCGCGCCGGCCGCCACGCCCGATTGGGCCAGGCGCGGCTATGCGCATTTGTTCAACGAGACCATCCTGCAGGCCGACGAAGGCTGCGATTTCGACTTCATGCGCAGGCAGGGGAAGGAATAGCCGGGCTGGCGCCTATCACGGAATCAGTCGGCTTCAAGTCGCCATCGGGGACGGGGGCATATCTGCCCAAATTGATCTGTCGTCCCTGCGTTCGCAGGGACGACAGCGGAGACGGCCCCGCCAACGGTCTCACTTCCCCTTGCTGGTGAACTTCTTCACCGCGACGCGAAAATCCTCGGTGAGCATGGCGTCGATGATGTTCGCTTCCTCGGCATCGAGCTGCTGCCTTACCGGCGACACCGCGGCCCGATAGACCAGCGGTTTGGTGCCCGCGATGGCCGCTGGCGGGTTCTGCGCCAGCCGTTCGGCGAATTTGCGCGTTTCCGCTTTCAACTCTGCGGCCGGAACGACGCGGGCGACCAGGCCCCATTCATAGGCCTGCTGCGCGGTAAAACTGTCCTCAGCCAGAAATATCTGCAGCGCGCGGCGGGTGCCGACGGTGCCGACCATGCCGACCGTGCTGCCTCCATCAGGCGAGACGCCGATCTTGGCATAGGCCGGCGTGAAGCGGGCGTCATCGGCGGCGATGCAGAGGTCGGTGACGAAGGCGAGTCCCATGCCGGCACCGGCGGCGGAGCCGTTGACGCTGGAGAGGACGATCTTGGGCATCCGCCGCAGCGTTTCGATGAAGGCGTGATAGTGCTTCAATAATTCCCCGACCACGGGCGCCACCGTATCGTTGGCGGCGGCGGCGCCGATGGTCTGCAGATCGCCGCCGGCCGAGAAGGCGCGGCCTTCGCCCTCGATGACAAGCACCCGGACATCGGCGTTGCCCTCGACCTCGGCGCCGAGCTGTTCGAGCTTTTGCGCGATCGAGAGGTTGATCGAGTTGAAGGCCGCGGGGCGATTGAGCGTAATGGTCGCAATCGGGCCCTCGATCCTGAGCAGGGCAGGGGCGGTGGTATCATCTGATGTCGACATGGCAAGGCCTCGGGGCGCGAGGGTGGGCCGGGCATTTAAATAGAGAAGGCGGGAGGTGACAATCCCCGGGACTGGACCCGCAAAAATGCAGCAGAGGCCGCCCTCAGGGGTACCGGCACCCCTTGCGTCTCCGCGTGCCATAAGGTCAGATAGCGCCCGTCATCGTTCGGGACGGACACGAGCGCCGCGCCCAGGGGACGAGACAGGCAAGCCAAAATCACTGGAGAGGAAACGACATGGGTCATTCCCGTGTGCTCGAACGTAGGATGTCCCTATGACGGCAGGAACAATTGTCATCATTGGCGCGGGCCACGCCGGCTATCAGCTTGCGGCTTCGCTGCGCCAGCACGGCTTTTCCGAACGCATCGCGTTGCTGAACGATGAAGGCCATTTGCCATACCAGCGGCCGCCCCTGTCCAAGGCCTATCTGAAAGGAACCGGTGGGCCCGACAGCCTGATGTTCCGGCCCGAAAAATTCTATTCTGACCAGAACATCGAGCTGATCTCCGATCGCGCGGTATCGATCGACCGCACGGCGCGCAAGGTGGCGCTCGCCTCCGGCGCTTCGCTCGACTATGGCCATCTGGTGCTGGCGACCGGCGCCCGCAATCGCCTGCTCGACATTCCCAACGCCAATCTCGACAGCGTGCGCTATTTGCGGACGCTCGATGAAAGCCAGTCCCTGCGCGATTACATCACGGCGGGGCAGCGCGTCGTCGTCATCGGCGCCGGCTTCATCGGCCTGGAGTTCGCGGCGACGGCGCGGGGCAAGGGCCTCGAAGTCGATGTCGTCGAACTTGCCCCGCGCGTGATGGCGCGCGCGGTGACGGCCGAGATCTCGGAATTCTCCCAATCGCGGCATACCGCGGCCGGCATCCGCATTCATCTCGGTGTGCAGGTTACCAGCATCGAGAGCGACGGCCACAAGGTCACCGGCGTCAGCCTCAGCGATGGCCGGCACCTGAAGGCAGACCTGATCGTGGTCGGCGTCGGCGTGCTGCCCAATGTCGAGCTGGCGGCGCAGGCTGGCCTGCCGGTGGCGTCGGGCATCATCGTCGACGAGCATCTGCTCACCGCCGATCCCAATATTTCGGCGATCGGCGATTGCGCGCTCTATGAGAGCCCCCGGTTCGGCGGCTCGCTGCGGCTGGAGTCGGTGCAGAACGCCACCGACCACGCGCGCTGCGTCGCGGCCCGGCTGACCGGCGATGCCAAACCCTATGACGGCGTGCCGTGGTTCTGGAGCGATCAGGGTCCCGACAAGCTGCAAATGGTGGGATTGACCACCGGCTACGACCGCGTGGTGGTGCGTGGCGATCGCGCCGCCGGGGCGTTCTCCGCCTTTTGCTACAGGGACGGACGCCTGGTCGGCATCGAATCCGTCAATCGCGCGGGCGATCACATGTTCGGCCGGCGCCTGTTTGCTGCCAACGGATCAATCACGCCGGAGCAGGCGGCGGACACCGGCTTCGACCTGAAGAGCGCGCTGACTTAAGCCGGACTTGTAGGGGTGGGCAAAGGCGCGTTTGCGCCGTGCCCACCATCACGCGCTTCGCAGGAATGGTGGGCACGCGGAGCCTGTCATCGGGCGCGCATTCGCGCGACCCGGTGGCTTTGCCCACCCTACGAAGTCAGGCGTGCTTTGCGAGCAATTCATCCACCTCCGCCGTCGTCGGCATCGACGGCGCGGCGCCCATTCGCTGCACGCAGATCGAGGCGGCGGCATTGGCGTAGGCGAGGGCGTCGCGGATCGGCGTTGCATTGGCGAGTTGCGCGGCGAGGGCGCCGACGAAGCAATCGCCGGCGCCGGTGGTGTCCACGGTCTTCACGGCGCGGCCCGCAATCAGCGAAGGCTCGCCACCGATCAGCGCCAGCACGCCGCGCTTGCCCAGCGTAACGCAGATGATGGTGTCCGGGCCGGTTGGCAGGCGCCGCGCGGCGTCAATGAAGCGGGCAGGCTCGTCGGTGTCGTGAAGCGCGGTCTGCGCAAGAAGCCCAAGCTCGGTTTCATTGAGAATGAGGATATCGACGAGTTCGAGCAGCCCGGGAGCACAGGCGACGGCCGGCGCCGGATTGAGGATCGTGGTCGCGCGGGCTGCGCGTGCGCGCTTGAAGAACGCGCCGATCGTGGCTTGCGGGATTTCAAACTGGCTGACGGCGATGTCGCCCTTGGCGAGCGCAGGCGCGGCGACGTCCTCGGCGCTGACCAGCGCATTGGCGCCGGGCACCACCACGATGGTGTTGTCGGCGTCGGCGATGGTGATGACGGCGGTGCCGGTGTGCGCGTCAGCGGTGTCTTTGACCAGAGCGAGATCGACGCCCTGCGCGGCGAGGAACGTCCGCAACTGCTGGCCAAACGCGTCCGTGCCGAGCCGGCCGACCAGCGCGGTCGCGGCGCCGAGCTTGGCGGCGGCCACTGCCTGGTTGGCGCCCTTGCCGCCCGGAAAATAGTGAACGGCTTTGCCAGCGACGGTCTCGCCGACCTTCGGATGCCGGTCAGCCGTCGCCACCACATCCATGTTGATGCTGCCGGCAACGAATACGCGCCCCAAATTGCTTCTCACGGATCGTCTAGTCCCAAAATTCCTTCTTGCGCCCGATCTGGAATTCCTGCCTGACGGCATCGATATCGGCAAGCGTCGGTAGTCCAGCCTCGTTGCCGAGGCGCTGGATCTTATAGGTCGAGGCCGCGCGCGCAAACTCGAAATGCTCGTGCCAGCCTTTGGCCGGATTGTTGAGATACGAGAATACGTAAGCGCCATGAAATACGTCACCGGCGCCGTTGGTATCGAGCACGCGCTCGGCCGCGATCGGCAGCGCCGGCAGCCTGCGGACGGCGCCGGTCTCGTCATACCAGAGCAGACCTTGCTCTCCCATGGTGACGCCACCGACCCTGCAGCCGCGGCTCTTGAGGTAGTCGAGCATGGCCTCCGGCGTCTTGTCCATCTGCTCGCACAGCCGCTCGGCGACGATGGCGACGTCGATGAATTCCAGCAGTTCATGGGTGTTGGTGCGCAGGCCGCCGCCGTCGAGCGATGTCAGGATGCCATCCTCACGGCAGAGCTTTGCGTAATGGATGGCGGCGTCCGGCTGGTGGCCGTCGATATGCAGCGCGCGGCAGCCCTTCAGGTTCAGCATCGGGAAAGGGTGGATATGCTCGTCGTCGCGGCAGCGAACGATGGCGCGCTTGCCGTCCTTCGGCATGATGAACGACAGTGACGAGGAGTTGACCTTGCGCGGATGGATCGAGATTCCGTATTTCGCGCTCATGTCCTGAAACATCCGGCCGAGCCAGTCGTTCGCGACGGTGGCGATCAGGTCGGGCACGATGCCGAGCTTGGCGCAGCAGAACGCCGCCGTTACGGCATTGCCGCCAAACGACACCGCGTAGGCCGAGGCCACATGTTTTTCGTCGCCGGTCGGCATGTGGTCGGTGATGAAGGTAACGTCGATATAGGTCTGTCCGATGAAGAGAGCCTGCATTCGTTTTCCGTCATGAGCTGAGGGGTGGTCCCGGCCCGGCGTACAGACATTAGCACCGGTTATCGGATGCATTCGCTGAAATTATTCGCAACCGTGCCGTCTTTGCAGCTTGAGATGGGAGTATGTGGAGAATACGACCGTCCTGAAGCCTCGGGATAGTGCGGTATAACGGCTGACGGCTGTCCGGGTTTCCCGGCTGGCATACAAAAGTGGAGGGAATGATGACCGTTTATTCCGGTCCCGTGTTCGATATGGCGGTTAATCAGTTTGGCGTCATCGCCAACCATCTCGAAATCCCGATGGACGAGCGCGGCCGGATCCTGATGCCGAAGCGGGCCATCACCGTCTCCTGTCCCATTCACCGCGACGACGGCACGGTCGCGGTGTTCGAAGGCTATCGGGTGCAGCATCATCTCACCCTTGGCCCGACCAAGGGCGGCACGCGATTCGCGCCCTCCGTCGATATCGGCGAGGTCGCGGCGCTAGCGATCTGGATGAGCTGGAAGTGCGCACTGGTCGGGCTGCCCTATGGCGGCGCCAAGGGCGGCGTCAATGTCGATCTCTCCACCATCTCCAAGCGTGAACTGGAAGCGCTGTCACGGCGCTACATGCAGGAGATGATTCCCTTTGTCGGCCCGCACACCGACGTGATGGCGCCCGACATGGGCACCAACGAGCAGGTGATGGCGTGGTTCATGGACACCTATTCGATGTATCAGGGCCAAACCGTGACCGAGATCGTCACCGGCAAGCCGGTCTCGTCCGGCGGCACACTCGGCCGGCGCGAAGCAACGGGGCGCGGCGTCGCCTATCTCGCCAGGCGCGTGCTGAAGGAGTTGTCGATCAATCCGGGTAGCGCGACCGCAGTCATCCAGGGCTTCGGCAATGTCGGCTCCTATGCGGCGCTGGAGCTGCATCAATATGGACTGAAGATCATCGCCGTCGGCGATCACACCGGCGCGCTGCATGACCCGGCCGGGCTCGATATCCCCGCGCTGATGCGGCACGCCGGCACGCATGGCAGCATCGCCGGCTTCTCCAATCAGCTCGCTTTCGATCCCGAAGCAATCCTGACGCTGCCCTGCGACGTGCTGGTGCCGGCGGCGATGGAGCGCGTGATCGATGCAAAGGTCGCCGAGAACCTGAAATGCCGCGTGCTCGCCGAGGGCGCCAACGGCCCAACCACGCCGGAGGCCGATCTGGTGCTGGAGAAACGCCAGGGCGAAGTGTTCGTGATCCCCGATATTCTCTGCAATTCCGGCGGCGTGGTGGTCAGCTATTTCGAATGGGTGCAGGATCTCCAGCAATTGTTCTGGGAGGAAGAGGAAGTGACGCGGCGCGAATACGCCATCCTCGATCGCGCCTTCGACACCATGTTGCAGCGTGCGAAGGCGGACAACATACCGCACCGCACGGCTGCGATGGCGATCGGCGTGGAGAAAGTCCGCGCCGCCAAGAACACGCGAGGGCTTTTCCCGTGATTACTGGTCTCGATCACGTCGTCGTTCTCACCGACGACATCGCTGCCGCCAGCGCGGCCTACCAGACCTTGTTCGCGCGGTCGCCGGGCTGGCAGTACGGCGGTGACGGCGCCGACCGCGTCCTGTTCACGCTCGACAATACCACGCTGGAATTGGTGGCGCCGAACGGCGAGGGCGCGAACGCGGACCGGATACGCGCCGTGCTCAACGCGCAGGGCGAGGGGCTGGCGAGCATCTGCTTTCGAACCGGTGACATTGGAAGGATGCATCGCAGGCTCGATCGGCTGGCGCTGAAGCCGGAGCCCATCGCCGACGTCGAAAGCCGCGACGCGATATCCGGCGAAACGCTGTCATGGAAGCGCACCCGGACCGCAACCGAGGCCACGCGTGGCATCCGCCTGTTCTTCCTTGAGCGTGACAAGGAGCGGCCGTTGTCGGTGCGAACAACGACCGCCTCGATCACGGCGATGGACCATGTCGTGATCTCGACGTCGGACCCCGAACGGGCCGCGGCCCTCTATGGCGCGCGACTCGGCCTCGACATGGCGCTCGACCGCTCGCACCCCGATTGGGGCCGGCTGATGTTCTTCCGCTGCGGCGATCTCATCGTCGAGGTGACGCACCGGCCAGGCAAGCACGCCGACACGACCCAAGACAAGCTCGCCGGAATCTGCTGGCGCGTCGCCGATATCGAGGCCACCCACGCGCGGCTCGTCCAGGCCGGCGTCGACGTCTCGGAAGTCCGCACCGGGCGCAAGCCGGGAACACGGGTGATGACGGTGCGCAAGGGCACATGCGGCGTGCCGACGCTGCTGGTGCAGCCATCGGCGGGGAAGGACACGTGAAGCTTACCCTCCCCTGGAGGGGTCCGAGACGAGCAATGCTCGCTCGTGGGTCGGCGCTCATGCAATGAGCGGCGGGGCGGGGTGATCTCTCAACTCGGGCACTGTTCGAGAGGAGAGACCGTCACCCCACCCCGTCTCACATTTCGCTGCGCTCAACGTGAGCCGACCCTCCCCCTCCAGGGGAGGGTGAAGGAAACGCGGCGCGATTCATTCTCAAACGCTTCCCTGCATGCTACAGCTTGCTTGCACCACCATCGAGCGACTGATTTGGCAAAGGCAAAACGCGTACAGAAATGGCAGCGGGACCCGGAGGGGATGCGGCTTCGCATTCTCGAGGCCGCCAAGCAGGAATTCGCCGCCCATGGCCTCGCTGGCGCGCGCGTCGACCGTATCGCGGCCAATGCCGGCGCCAACAAGCGCATGCTGTACTACCACGTCGGCAACAAGGAAGACCTCTATCTCACGGTGCTCGAGGGCGCCTATGAGAAGATCCGTTCCGAAGAACGTGAGCTCGATCTCGAGCATCTCGATCCGCCCGAGGCGATCGAGCGGCTGATCGACTTCACCTGGAACTACTTCCTCCGCAATCCGGAATTCCTGGCGCTGCTCAACACCGAAAACCTCGTCAAAGCGCGCCATCTGAAGCGCTCGACCAAGGTCAAATCGATGCACTCGCCGTTCGTCGAGATGATCCGCACAGTGGTGACGCGCGGCGTCGAAAGTGGGGATTTCCGCGTCGCCGTCGATCCGGTGCAGCTCTACATCTCGATCGCGGCGCTGTGTTTCTTCTATCTCTCCAACAGCGCCACGCTCTCCGTGATTTTCGGCCGCGACCTCCTGAAAAAGGAGGCCAGGGACGAACGGCTGGCCCATATGGTGGCGCTGGTGCTGGCGGCGCTGACGGGGAAGTCGACCGCGGATTTCGGCAAGACCGCAGGCCAGGCCGTGCGCGCACCGGCGCATCAGCCGGTTTGATCCCGTCGTCCTGCGAACGCAGGGGCCCATGCGCCGTGACCTCTCGATTGAGGCGGTAGTCTTTGATCCTGCTGTGACAATTGACGTCGGTGGTCAGGGGTTCCTGCTCTCGCAGGAACGATGGCGGGGCGCGCAAATTGCCGCACGAAAACCCGCTTGCCAGTATTTATCCAACGAGTTAATTTCGGATCAGAAAAGACGATCACCAGGGAGCGGAGCGTGGCCGAGCTGAAGCGCGAGAGTAGCGTGTCGAAAGCGCTGAACGCGGCGTGGGTGCGGCCGTTTCTGTTCCTGCTGTTCATCGTGGTGATGTGGGACGTCACCATCCGCGTGTTCCAGATTCCGGCCTATCAGATCCCGGCGCCCGGCGATGTCGTGGCGGTGCTGCGGACCGAGTGGCCGGAACTGTTGCGGCAGTCCTGGCCCACCACCTACGCCACCATCTGCGGCTTCCTGCTGTCGGCCGTGTTCGGCATTCCCGTCGCCATGCTGATCGCGGGATCGAAGACCGTCGAAAGCTATATCTATCCGCTGCTGGTATTCTCGCAGTCGGTGCCGAAGATCGCGATCGCGCCGCTGTTCGTGGTCTGGTTCGGTTTCGGCATCATCCCGAAGGTGATCTCGGCGTTCCTGCTCGGGTTTTTCCCGGTGGTGGTGTCGGCGGTGCAGGGCTTCAAATCGGTCGACCCCGACATGGTCGATCTCGCCCGCGCCATGCAGGGCAGCCGCTTCCGGGTATTTTGCGCCGTCAACCTGCCGCATGCGATGCCCGCGATCTTCTCCGGGCTGAAGGTCTCCATCACGCTCGCCGTCGTCGGCGCCGTGGTCGGCGAGTTCGTCGGCTCCAATTCCGGCATCGGCTATGTGATGCAGCGCTCGATCGGAACGTTCGACCTGCCGACGATGTTTGCCGCGCTGGTGATCCTGGCGCTGCTCGGCGTGGTGCTGTTCTGGGTCGTCGACCGCATCGAACGCCTCGTGATTCCCTGGCACGTCAGCCAGCGTGACGACATCATTTTTGCTTCGTAAGCCAAGCCAACAAACGGTCCGCTCAAGGGCCGCATCACCACGAACGGGAGGATGACCATGATACGAACGATAGCGGCGATCTCCGCCGCCCTGATCTGGACCGCGCTTTCGGTGTTGCCAGCGTCTGCCGCCGACAAGGTCGTGCTGATGCTGAACTGGTACGTCTATGGCGAGCACGCGCCGTTCTATTACGGCAAGGCCAAGGGTATCTATGCGGCCGAGGGCATCGACCTCGAGATCCAGGAAGGCCGCGGGTCGGCGGCGACCACGCAGGCCGTTGCGGCCAAGACCGCCAATTTCGGCTATGTCGACGTGCCCACGATGATGCGCGCGGCCGTGAAGGGCGCGCCGATCGTCGCCACCGGCGTGCTGCTGCAGACCAGCCCGATGTCGGCGATGGGCTTTGTCGAAAAGAACATCAAGAAGCCCGAGGACATCAAGGGCAAAACGGTGGCGATCACGCCGGCCGATTCCATGACGCAGATCTGGCCGCTGTTCCTGAAGAAGACCGGCTTGAAGGAAAGCGACTTCCAGACAGTCGCCGGCGACGGCCAGACCAAGCTGAACGCCGTGATCAACGGCCAGGCCGACCTGCTGCTCGGCTACGTCATGGACCAGTCGATGAAGATCAAGGACGCGACCGGCAAGGACGTCAACGCGATCAAGTTCGCCGACTACGGCATCAACATGGTCTGCTCGGGCGTCGTCGCCAACACCGAGTTCGTCAAGGCCAATGCCGATCTCGTCAAGCGCTTCATGTCGGCGACGACCAAGGCGGTAGAGGCGGCCGAGAAGGACGCCAAGGGCGCCGCGCAGGCGATCCTCGACGCCAACCCGAAGGGCGGCAAGATCGAGACGCTGACGCAGGGCTTTGAGCTGACGATCCCGCTCTACCGCACGGCCGAGACCAAGAACAAGCGGCCGTTCCAGGTGACCGACCAGAACATGACCGACACGGTCAACCTGATGGTCGAATATGGCGGGCTGGATGCCAAGGCCAAGGACAATCCGAAGGCGTTCTACACCAACGACTACCTGCCGCAGGGCGGTTCGTGAACGGGCTTGTGACAAATCTATCGTCGTCCCCGCGCACGCGGGGACCCATAACCCCCGGCCTTGGTTGTTGCAGCAGGTCTCTACCGGCCTGCTCGAACGAAAGGGCACGGCGTATGGGTCCCTGCTCCGTGCGCAACCGCGCACTAGGCAGGGACGACAGCAACCTCCTGAGTGGACTTCGCTGAATGAACCCCGCGACCAAACCGACCGAGTTCGACCAGCCAGCCGCGCACCTGCGGCTGGTTTCCGATCGCGCCGGCGGCGCGGCGTCGGGCATCACGCTGTCCGGCGTCTCCAAGACCTATCGTTCGCGCGACGGCGACGTGCCGTCGCTGCGGCCGCTGGATTTCCACATCAACGAGGGCGAGTTCTTCGTCGTGGTCGGCCCGTCCGGCTGCGGCAAGTCCACGCTGCTCAAGATGATCTCCGGGCTGCTCGCGCCCTCGACCGGCGAAATCCTGGTCGAAGGCGAGAAGGTGACGAAGCCGCACGGCAATGTCGGCATCGTGTTCCAGAACGCGCTGCTGCTGCCATGGCGCAACATCCTTTCCAACGTGATGTTGCCGATCGACATGAAGAAGCTGCCGCGCGATGAATACCTGCCGCGGGCGAAAGCGCTGTTGAAGCTCGTTGGGCTCGACGGGTTCGAGAAGAAACTGCCGTGGCAATTGTCCGGCGGCATGCAGCAGCGCGCCTCGATCTGCCGCGCGCTGGTTCACGATCCCAAGATCATGCTGATGGACGAGCCGTTCGGCGCGCTCGACGCCATGACGCGCGAGAAGATGAATGTCGAGCTGATGCGCATCCAGCGCGAAACCGGCAAGACCGTGCTGCTGATCACGCATTCGATACCGGAAGCCGTGTTCCTCGCCGACCGCGTGCTGGTCATGACCGAGCGTCCCGGTGCGATCGCCGCGATCTACGACGTGCCGCTGCCGCGCCCGCGCTCGCTGGACGCGATGGCCGATCCCGCCTTCACCGAACTGGTGCAGCGAATTCGCAAGCATTTCTTCACCCAAAGCGCACTGGACTGAAACGGGCCTTCGATGCCGCCACGCCTGGTCGTAAAGGACATCGCTTTTTTCGAACGGCAGGTGACGTTTGCCCGGCCGTTCCGGTTCGGCGCGGTCGTGATCAATGCGACGCCGCAGGTCTTTGTGCGCGTCGAGATCGAGGTTGAAGGCAAGGGCAGGGCAGTTGGCGACAGTGCCGAATTTCTGGTGCCAAAATGGTTCGACAAGCGGCCGCATCTCTCGCCGGCGGAGACCGTAACCGAGTTGCGGCGCTCGCTGATAATCGCGCGCGATATCTATCTGGCGCAAACAGCGTTTGAGACCGCCTTCGGTTTGCACGCCGCCTGTATCGGCTTGCAAACCGAGGCATGCGCCGCCGTGGACATTCCGCCGCTGGCCGCGGCGTATGGGCCGGCCGAAATCGACAAGGCTATACTGGATGCGCTGCTGCGCTGCACGGGTGCCAACTTCTTCGATGGCATGGCGGCGAACATTGCCGGTATCGATGCGCGCCTGTCGCGCGACCTCGGCGACGATGATGTGGCGCGGTTTCTCGCCGGCCGCAGTCGGCTGGAGCGCGTGGCGATTCGGCACACCGTCGGCATGGACGACAAGGTCGAGGGCGAAGGCGGTGTTGCCGATCGGAAGGAAAACGCGGGAGCGCGCTATTTCAAGCTGAAGCTCAACGGTGACCCGGCGCACGATGCGGATCGGCTGAGCCGGATCGGCAAGGAACTCGCCACGCTGCCATACGATTATCGCGTCACGCTCGATGCCAACGAACAATATGCCGATCTCGCCGCCCTGAGCGCGCTGGTTGAGCGCCTCGACCGCGACGCCGCGCTGCGACCGATCGCGCAAAAACTTCTCTATATCGAACAGCCGATGCCGCGCGACATCACGAAGGCATCGCCGCTCGGCGCGCTGGCGCGCCGCGATTTCATCGTCGACGAGGCCGATGATTCCTATGACGCCTTCCCGGTAGCACGGGCGCTCGGCTATCGGGGCATCTCCTCGAAATCCTGCAAGGGCATCTACAAGTCCGTCATCAACGCCACGCGCGCGGCCCAATGGAGCGCTGCCGGCGAAAAATGCTTCATCGCCGGCGAAGATCTCACCTGCCAGGCGGGCCTCGCCGTGCAGCAGGACCTTGCGCTCGGTGCACTGATCGGCGTCACCCATGCCGAACGCAACGGCCACCATTATGTCGATGGCTTTGGCGATACGCCTGCCACGGAGGCGGAAGCGTTTCTCGCCGGCCATCCCGATCTCTATGTCCGCGACGGCGGAAAGATCCGGCTCGCGATCCATGACGGCGATCTCCTGACGGGGTCGCTGACCACACCGGGCTTCGCCACTGCCGTGCATCCGGACTGGTCCGCGATGTCGCCGCTCGCAGCGCCCACAGCCAAAATTTCTCTGGAGAAAGCAGTATGACGACCAAACGCCTCGGCCTGATCATGAACGGCGTGACCGGCCGGATGGGGCTCAACCAGCATCTGATCCGCTCCATCATCGCGATCCGCGACCAGGGCGGCGTGCTGCTATCCAATGGCGACCGCATGCTGCCCGACCCGATCCTGATCGGGCGCGATGCGGAGAAGGTAGAGAAGCTCGCCAAGCGCTTCAACGTCGAGCGATGGTCGACCGATCTCGACAAGGCGCTCGCGGACAAGAACGATACGATCTTCTTCGATGCCGCGACCACGCAGGCTCGTCCGTCGCTGCTGACCAAGGCGATCGAGGCCGGCAAGCACGTCTATTGCGAAAAGCCGATCGCAACTAATCTCGAAGAGGCGATCGCGGTGTTGAAGCTTGCCAACGCCAGGGGCGTCAAGCACGGCACGGTGCAGGACAAGCTGTTCCTGCCAGGCCTGAAGAAGCTCGCTTTCCTGCGCGATTCCGGCTTCTTCGGCCGCATGCTCTCGGTGCGCGGCGAGTTCGGCTATTGGGTGTTCGAGGGCGGCTGGCAGGAGGCGCAGCGGCCGTCGTGGAATTACCGCAGCGAGGACGGCGGCGGCATCATCCTCGACATGGTCTGCCACTGGCGCTACGTGCTCGACAATCTCTTCGGCGAGGTCGAGAGCATTTCCTGCCTCGGCACGACGGATATCCCCGAACGCTTCGACGAGAAGGGCAAGCAGTACACGGCGACTGCCGATGACTCCGCCTACGCCACCTTCCGTCTCAAGGGCGGCGTCATTGCGCATATCAACATGAGCTGGGTGACGCGCGTCTACCGCGACGACCTCGTGACGTTTCAGGTCGATGGTACCCATGGCTCGGCGGTGGCGGGCCTGACCGACTGCGTGATCCAGGCACGCCAGGCGACGCCGCGGCCGGTGTGGAATCCGGACGAAAAGCGCACCCATGATTTCTATGCCGACTGGCAGAAGGTTCCGGAAAACGTCGTCTACGACAACGGCTTCAAGGAGCAGTGGGAGATGTTCATCCGCCACGTCTGCGAGGACGCGCCCTACAAGTTCACGCTGCTGGAAGGCGCCAAGGGCGTGCAGCTCGCCGAATGTGCGCTGCAGAGCTGGCGCGAGCGGCGCTGGATCGACGTTAACCCGATCAAGGTGTGAGGAGGCCTGACCATGAACAAGCCCGTCCTGCCGATGTCGTCGCTTTCCCTGAAATTGCCGGCCGTTGGCGGCCTGATCGAGACCTATCGTCTCGCGGCGTCGCGGACGTTTCCGGCAAAGCTCCAAAGCCCGCTGAACCGCGTAGCCTTCTCCGCCGCGCATGTGGTGGCCGATCCGTTTGCCGATAATGATCCCTGGCTGACATCCGCGATCGACTGGGATCGCACCATTGCGTTCCGAGAGCATGTCTGGGATCTCGGCCTTGGCGTCGCCGAAGCGATGGACACCGCGCAGCGTGGCATGGGGCTGGACTGGACAACTTCGCTGGAACTGATCCAGCGCTCGGTGAGGGCAGCGCAGGCAAGGGGCGGTGCGCTGGTGTTTTCCGGTGCCGGCACCGATCACCTCGCGGTGGAAGATGCGAAGTCGATCGACGATGTCATCCGCGCCTATGAGGAGCAGATCGCGGCGGTCGAGAAGGCGGGTGGCCGCATCATCCTGATGGCCTCCCGCGCGCTGGCAAAGCTCGGCCGCAGTGCCGACGATTACGCCAGGGTCTATAACCGCGTGCTGGGGCAGGTGCGCGAGCCCGTGATCATCCACTGGCTCGGCGACATGTTCGATCCGGCGCTGGCGGGCTATTGGGGTACCGATGATCTCGACAAGGCGATGGATGCGGCAGTCGCCATCATCAACGCCAACGCGGCCAAGGTCGATGGCGTAAAAGTCTCGCTGCTCGACAAGCAGCGCGAGATCGATATGCGCCGGCGTCTCGACAAGAACGTCAAGATGTATACCGGCGACGATTTCAACTATGCCGAACTGATCGCGGGCGACGCGCAAGGTTTTTCGCACGCGCTGCTCGGCATCTTCGACGCCATCGCGCCGGCGGCTTCCTATGCGTTGTCGCGGCTCGCAGCCGGCGACGAGGCCGGCTTCCACGACGTGCTGGGGCCGACCGTGCCGCTCTCGCGCCATATCTTCCGGACGCCGACGCGGTTCTACAAGACCGGCATCGTGTTCATGGCTTATCTCAACGGCCATCAGGATCATTTCACCATGGTCGGCGGGCAGGAGAGCACGCGCTCGACACTGCATCTGGCCGAATTGTTCCGGCTTGCTGACAAGGCGGGTCTGCTCTCCAACCCTGAACTGGCGACACGGCGCATGAAGACGGTGCTGGCCACGCGCGGCATCGAACCCTGATGCGCGATTTTTCTTCCGATCACCGTTGGCTGTCGCTGAACACGGCGACGGTCCGCAAGCAGGGCGATCTCGTTGCCATCATCGACGCTTGTGCGCGGCACGGCATCCGCGCCATCGATCCCTGGCGCGACCAGGTCGCTGCCGTCGGCCTCGACCGCGCGGTGCGAGCCGTTCGCGACGCGGGCCTTGAACTCTCAGGCTATTGCCGCGGCGGCATGTTCACGGCGGACGCGGGGCATCGCATCGAGGCGCGCGACGACAACCGTCGCGCCGTCGACGAGGCCAAGGCGCTGGGCGCGCCCTGCATCGTGCTGGTCGTCGGCGGCCTGCCGCAATATTCGCGGCCGGGAAGCGCCATTTCGAAGGACATCGTCGCAGCACGCACGCAGGTCCACGACGCCGTTGCCGAAATGATGGAGTACGCAAAACAGGCAAACATGCCGCTTGCGATCGAGCCGTTGCATCCGGCCTACGCCGCCGACCGCGCCTGCGTGAACACGACGAAGCAGGCGCTGGATATTTGCGACCAGCTCGATCCCCAGCGCACCGGCGCGCTTGGCGTCGCGCTCGACGTCTATCACATCTGGTGGGATCCGGAGTTGATGCCGCAGATCGCGCGCGCCGGGAAAGATCGCCTGCTCGCGTTTCACGTCTGCGACTGGCTGGTGCCGACGAAAGACATCCTCAACGACCGCGGCATGATGGGCGACGGCGTCATCGACATCAAATCCGCGCGAGCGGCGGTCGAAGCGCAAGGCTTTGTCGGCTATTCCGAGATCGAAATCTTTTCCAACGACTGGTGGGCGAGGCCGATGGACGAGGTTTTGAAGACTTGCATCGAGCGGCATCGGACGGTGGTCTAGCGACCATCGACCGAGGTCCTCGTTCGCTGTCTCAATGGCGGACGGTGTTGTCTCGTATGTGAACTGACGCGCCTTCTGGTTGTGATAGTGTCGCGCCAAGGGACAGCGCACGGTTCCAGATTTAACCTTTTGCGCGGCTATTTAGATTAACAAAGGGTTACCGTTGCGCCTGTGCGCGCTGCGGCGTTAGCTAATCGGTAAGGAGAATTTCTCCGCGAACGATGAGCGACAACATGAAAATCCTTTACGCAATTGCGACCCTCACACTGCTTTCGACCTCGGCGCAAGCCTGGCAGATCGTGGATCGCTGCACCCACAGCAGGTACTTTGGCAGTGTGTGCACGAGGTCGTATGTCGACGATCCGGTGCGCAACCCGGCGCAGGAGCTGGAAGACGAAAAGGCAAGGCGTGCCAGCATCGAGAAGTGGGAAGCGTTCTGCAAGCCGAAGCGCACCTACGATAATGAAGGCGTGGTCCGCCTGGTTTACGCCCGCAAGGGTTGCGAGTTCGGACGCAGCGAATAATTGCTGCTTCCGCTCCTCGCGATCAGCGAGGAGCATCCCGGGCTTTCGCCCGGTGATGCCGTGGCCTTGCTGCGCCCGAAAGACAGCTAAATCTTTATCGACCAAATTGCGATCCGGTTAGGTACGCCGCTTTACGACGCCTCAATGCTTGTCGGCCATTGCTGACGCACGGCATTTTTTCAAGAGGCAGTATCAATGCGCGTGTTCATCGCAATCTCGATTGTCGTCGCTTCGGTATCGTCAGCGCCCGCGCAGACGGCGGATGCCGCCCGGGCTGTCGAAGCGGCATGGGCTGCAGCGGCCGCCCGGGCTGCGGCCAATGCCTACGCCACGCCGTACAGACTGAAGAGCAATTTTTACGTCGGCGGCAGCGGCACCGTGAAGATCACGCCCCGGACGGCCGAAGACCTGAAGGCCGATGAAGCGGGCCAGGCGGCATGGCAGGAACGCTGCCGGCCGACCGTGGTCGAAGACCGCGAGGGGCTGCGGCGCGTGAGATATGCCGAACGCGATTGCGATCTCTCCCGCTTCAATACCGCCGGGAACTAAAATTCCCGACCTCAGAGGCGCCTGTTTCGCCTAGGCCCTTCCGGGGCGAAATGCTAGAGCTTCCCCAACTACCGTTGGGGCGGCATGACTTTCACATCCTGGCAGTTTGGCGCCTTCGTCGCGATTGTGTTCGCGGCCTATTACCTGCCGGCGCTGCGCGCGTTTCAGGTCCAGCTCCTGGTCTTCGCCAGCCTGTTCTTTTACGGCTACGGCCAGCCGGAACTGCTGGCGCTGCTGGCGGTCGCGGTTTTCGGAACCTATCTCTTCCTGGTCCTGGCGCTGCGAAGCCGCCGGCTCTGGCTTCCCGCCGGCATCGCCTTCAACCTCGCGCTGCTCGCATTCTTCAAATACAAGCTGCTCTTCATCGATCCGGCATCTCCGAGCCTGGTTGATTTCGCGCCGCTTGATTTCCTCCTCAAGCTGCCGCTGCCGATCGGCATCTCATTTTTCGTCTTCCACAACATCAGCCTGTTGGTCGACCTGACCCGGCAGAAGGCAGCGCCGCCGTCGCTAGTGGACGTCTTCCTCTACATCATCTTCTTTCCGCAGCTCGTTTCCGGTCCGATCACGCGCGCGGAAATGTTCATGCCGCAGATCAAGCCGAAATATCTTGCGGACATTCCTCTCGTCGACGCCGCAAAATGGACTCTGACCGGGTTTTTCTTCAAGCTCTACGTCGCCAACAACCTCAATGAAATGACGTCTTACATGAGCTTCCCGCTCTACGAGACGCTGCAGACCCAGGATCGCTGGCTGCTGGTTTTTCTCTACAGCTACCAGATCTACGCGGACTTCTTCGGCTATTCCGCGATCGCCATCGGCCTCGGCCTGTTGTTCGGTTATCGCCTGCCGATCAACTTCGATCTTCCCTACATCGCGACCTCGTTCTCCGAGTTCTGGACGCGCTGGCACATCTCGCTGTCGAACTGGCTGCGGACCTATCTCTACATCCCGCTCGGCGGCAATCGCCACGGCGTCTGGCGGACCTATTTGAACCTGATGATCGTGATGGGGTTGGGCGGTCTCTGGCACGGCGCCGGCCTAGGCTACCTGATGTGGGGGCTGTTGCACGGTCTGTTGCTGGTGCTCGAGCGCCCCTTGCTGGCGCGACTGGCGGCCGTCGATTTCGCGGCGTTTCGCGTAGCCCGGATGACGGTCGTTTTCTTCTGCGTCACCATGCTCTGGATCTTCTTCAAGCTGCCGAACTTCGATCATGCGGTGGGCTACCTCGCGGGCATGTTCACGCCGAGCACGAATCCCAATCCGACCAAGCTGTTCTATAGCCTGGCGCTGCTCTATTCGCTGCCGGTCATGATTCAACACCTCGGTTTCCGTCCGCTGTCCGAGGGAAGGCTGCGATGGGCGGAGCCGTATCTCTACGGTTCGATGGCCGCGTTGATGTATCTGGAAGCCGGTCCGGACACATCGTTTATTTATTTTCAGTTCTAGGAGCGACAAAAAGTGTCTGCCGTTCGGTGGTTGATCAAATGCAGTGCGGGCGCGGCGATTCTCCTGATCGCCTGCGGCTTCGCCACCGCGCGCTTCGGCAGCGGGCTGCAAATGCCTGCTACGACGACGCGGGACGGCACGCTGATCACGCTCAGCCGCTACCTGCGCGAACCGGTGCCCGACGTCGTGCTGGTGGGCAGTTCGCTCACGTTCCGCCTCAAGGAGGAATATTTTGCAACGCCGAGCTTGCGGAACCTGGCGCTTGCGGGCGGTTCTCCGGTCACCGGACTGAAGATCGTCGCGAACCGGCCGCAACTCCCCGGACTCATCCTGGTCGAGATGAACGTCCTTTCCCGGTCCGTCGATGCACCGCTGGTCGAACGTTATTCACGCGACATTGAGCCGCTGTTCTTTCGTCCGGTCCGGGCCGCGGTGGCCGCCTACGAGCAGCGGCGTCACGCGCCGCTTACGCATGAGCAGGTCGCGCCCGAATTGCGCAGATTGGTCGGGCGGCCGCCGAGCGATTTCGACAACCGGGTTTATGCGGATCGCGCGCTGCAGCAGTTCAATGCAGAGGATCCGACGGATGAGGCCAGGATCAACACAAAGCGGATCGAGGAATTGATCCGGATGGTGGAGCAACGCGGCGCGAGGGTGTTGCTGATCGAGCTGCCTTATTCCGAAGCGATCGAAAGCTCGCGGTCTGCGGCAATCACGCGGAAGATCGCTCACGCCGCGTTTCCGGATTCGAAACGATGGCTGCCGGTCGAGGTGAACCGCAGCGAATTGCGCTGGACGGATGGTGTTCACCTCGACGAACGCTCTGCGGTGATCGTGACACAGGCGATGGAACGCGCGCTGGCATCGGCGCGCATGGCGAAGTAACCCGGCCGTCGTCATCGCGTTTGAGCAAGGAAGGCGATAATTTTCTTTCTGTCGTCGCTCGATGGGAGGCCGCCGTACGGCTTCATGCTGTTGCCGGGTACGACCTCATCGGGATTTGCAATGAAGCGATCGAGCTTCTCCTCGTCCCAGACGAAGCCGGCCTCCTTCATGGCGCCGGAAAACGCGTAGTCCGGCAGCGAGCCTGCTTTCCGTCCGACGATCTTGTGCAGGTTGGGGCCAAGCCGGTTGTCGCCCTCTCTCACCATGTGGCAGGTCCGGCAGGCATTGTTGAACGCCTGTTGTCCTGCGGCGCCGTCCGTGCCTTGCGGCGTTTGAGGCAGGGCGGAAGGCGATGCAAGCATGTACGCTGTTCCGCCCAATGCCATGATCAGGAGCAACCGGCGCCGATACCACGTAGGTTTGTCTTGCCGGCTCGAAATTGGCCGTGCGAACGGAATAATTGAGTGCCATCGCCTCATTCGATCACCTCGTCAGGCAGGGATTGAGTCAAGGTTGCGGTCATGGGCGTGCGGTCTGTTGCAGCGTATTGAACCGCGCCTTCTGCTCATTGCTCAGCGTGGCGTAGAACTTGTCCAACGCCTCCTGCACCCAATCGGCTGCCTCGAGCATGGCCTTGAGCCGCTTCTCCATCGCGTCCAGCCGCCCGACCGGGGTAAGCGGCACGTCATCCGGACAGGCAGCTTGCAGCCCTGCAACCGCCTTCCTGGTCACCTCGCTCAAGCGGTCGAGCGTTTCCTTTTGCTGGCCTGCGGGACGTATCACGGCCTCGATCCGCTCGATCGGTAGCTGCGTGAGGCTGGATTTCGGGTCGCCGCAGGCCTCGGCTTGAGTACTGGCTTCCTGCGGCTTCTGCTGTCGCGAGCGCTCGCCGACATCAGGGCCGAGCGCGTTGAAGCGCGCCTTTTGCTCGTCGTTCAGCGAATTATAGAACTGTTCAAGTGCCGGCCTCACGACCTTCACAGCGTTGAGCGTTGCGTTGACGCGGCTCGTCATCGCCCGCAGGCGAGCGGGGGGCGTCATCGCATAGGAATCGACGCAGGATTCCTTGAACGCATCGGCCGCCTTTGCCGCGGCGGTCTTCAGTTCATCGAGCAGGGCGCGTTGTTCGGGCGTCGGCCGCACCGCCCGCGTGATCTCTGCGATCGGCCAAGCGGTTACGCCTTTGTCCGGATCTCCGCACAATTGCCGGAGAGTCTGCGGACTTACGCTGGTGCGTCCGCGCGCGCGATAATCGGTGATTGCCGCACCTGGTTCTGGATATCGGGCGTAAGCGGAATAGGGGCTGTCCGTACCCCAGAACACCGTGTCAACGAAATCGTCGTAAGCGTAAGCCCAATAGCCGGGGTCGTAGGCGGTGGGCCAGAACGTATATTCGAAGATATCGGAATAGGCATAGGGCCAGAATACCGGGCCGAGCCAGGCGACAAACGCTGCGCGGTGGCCGCGCCGCCA
>NZ_LLXZ01000005.1 GCF_001440395.1 Bradyrhizobium jicamae
GACATACGCTCATTGTGCCGGGCATATACCGAGGAGAGTATTCGTCACCTCGCCGCGATCATGCGCCAGCGAGAATACCCACCGGCCGCCCGCGTGCAGGCCGCCAACATCCTGCTTGATCGCGGTTGGGGCAAGCCGCCGCAAGCGCACACGGGCGAGGGGGGTAAGGATATCTGCGTCACCATCCGGCAAATCACCGAGCGCCGCGACGAGGATTGACGTTTGGCATCCAATGGTCTGCCGCCTATGGCGAGCCAATTTGAGCCCGGTTGTTGAACCGAGCTCGACACTACGCGACCCATCCCGAGGATCGGGCGCGGATGTCGTGATCTTCAAGTTTTGCGATGATTCAAAATTGGCTGATGAGGGCAAATTAGGATTGCCCCATCCCTTTGGGCGGCGCGCTAAGAGCCGCTGAAGGCTTGTCTTGTGGAGGTGTAGGGGCAGCTTCCCGAGATCGTCGCCGCCGGTCCCGGCGCCGCATTGATGGCGCCATGCAGAGACCTCAAAAAATTACCTTCCGCGAGATGCGCGACGCGGGCGTGCGCGGCGCGATCAGCCGAAACCGACGGCTTCCAACGGTCATGTTCTAAACCGGCCGTCTATAATTTTGGCTTTAGCTCCAATTGTCTTGCCGATTCCGCCGGTGATGGCATCAAGCTCATCGTCTCGCAAGACCGCCATGTCGTCATTGCCGCGCGGCGGTTCGTTCTCTCGGGCGATTTCGTTCTCTCGGGCAGTCTTTTGAGGCATGGTCTGCTCCCTTGTGAAGCGGCGCATGACAACATATCGGCCTCGCCTCGACTGTGATGCAAAGCACACTGCGGCTCGCAGGGCCGCGCTATCGCTCGACCGCCGATCCATGGCTCGACGAGGTGCGGCTATGTACCGCGTCATGGATGGCTCTCGTGATGCGCGCGGCCTAATGGCGCGGCTTCTGCTGGCTGATCTTAACAAAACGATTGGCACAGATTAGCAAGAGATCTCCCGTCATCTGTACTAACACGGCCGCACCCCAGGCATGGGGGTCCAACTCTCTCCTCCTTGCCCATCCCACGCAACTGAGAGATGAGCGTTTTTTCCGGGATTGGTGGCATGTCAGCACCGCCACTTCGCGGCCCATCCCGAAGTTCGAGACGCGGATGTTCTGATCTGGCACTTTCACGATGATGAGGGAACAACCGACAAAAGCCAAGATCAGGGCTCGCCGACGGGGTCATGAGCCCAGTCAACACTGCCTCGACTGCTATTGCAGCGCCCGCCAGATCGTCGCCTCGCCGCAGTCGTACTCGCGCGCCAGCTCTGCCATCGTCTCGCCAGCAGTGTAACGCTCGGCGACACGCCGGCGCTGGTTCGGATCAAGCACAGCGGGCCGGCCGAACTTCGTGCCCTTTCGTTTTGCCCGCCGGATCCCTTCTTCACACCGCTTGCGGATCAGGCCGCGCTCGAATTCGGCAATGCCGCCCATGATCGTCATCACCAGCCGCCCAACGTCGGTTGTGGTATCGCACCAGCTCTCACCGAGCGAGACAAAGCCGCAGCCCATCTCCTGAAGTTCGTGCAGGATATTCTGCAGGTCACGGCTCGACCGCGCCAGGCGGTCCAGCTTAACGACGGTCACCACGTCACCGTGCTTGAGGGCCTTCATCAGCTTCGCGAACTCGGGCCGCCCATTGGTCGACTTGCCTGAGGCCTTCTCGCTAAAGATCCGCTCACAGCCGGCGGCCTTCAGTGCCTCGACCTGGGCAGCGTTGTCCTGAGTGTTCGAACTGACTCTGGCGTAACCGAATTTCATGAAGTGCCCCATTTTGAAAGTTTGAGTTTCGGAATCTAAAAGTTGCGCTGGCACAAGGGCAATCTTAATTTTTCACAAACTACACTTTTTGAAATATGGTGTTGCGCGGCTTGCGCTGGGTATTGGAGCGGCCCGCTTTGATGTGACCGATCTAGTTGGCGCAGCGCGAGCCTCCCACGCGTTAATTCAGTGTCAGCGTGATTAGATGGCTGACCTTCTGCCGACGCACCACCGAACGCCTGACGCGATCAGGTGGAATCGAGCAACGTGTAGCTGGCGGCGTGGGCGGCGAGGCGGGTAACCCCCGGGGGCGGTGATGCGGGATTAAAACGGGGCAGGTACCGGTACCGGTTATTGCTGCACATTTTCGCGCGGCGTTTTGACCATTGGTCTCGCTATAGTACCGATGCTGCCCTTCGTCGAAATGGACGTGCGGTGTGGCCAATGTTCGGTTTTGCGATGGCGCGGCAAAAAGGTCGATGGCCGGGTGCGTTGATCCTTGACCGGGGTCGTCACCGCCTCGAATGACAACGCAGGGGAGAGTCTGTTGTGATTTCGTCTGATGAATTGTGCCAGGTCGCGATGCCGATGAAACCGGCATAGCCGATCACGTTCACCAGTATCTCCATCCACAGGGGCAAAAACGTCATTTCGCACCTCCCGCCAATCCCCTCCCTATCCAACTACACGTAAGGCACAGCTAGAGCGCGTAACTTTTTATCTCGGGGGATGTCACGAAGTCACGGCGGGCCTAGGGCGCGGCCGCGGGACGGGCGGAGGCTTCGTGGAATGTGGTGGCCTACCCCGAGTGCCCGACGGGAGCTACTCAGGATTTTGCCATCTTTTTAATGACGCACTGCCCGCCGGCACTTTTCAAATTGCCGCAGAACTGGGCCGCCTCTTCAGTGGATCCGAACGGGCCGACCATGGTGCGGTAATAGACGCCCTTGGCGCCGAGATCGGCGCGCTTGATGACCGGCGGACGGGACCCCAGCGCGGCGGGAAACTTGTTTTGCAACGCGCGATAGGAGGCCTGCACGTCGGCCTCGTTCTTCTGCGAGGAGACCTGAACCAGATAATCGCCGCCGGCCGAGGGAGCCGTCCGGACGGCATTGATGGCAGCGAGACCTGGCGCGCCCGGCGTCACCGGTGCGCTGGCGCTGGCGGCCGACGGGTTACGCTGGGCCAGAGCAGTTGGCGCGGACGCAGATGTGGCAGCCGGGTCCGGTATTGCGGGTGCGGCCGTACCCGCAGGGATCCCACCGTTCTCGGCGGGATCGCCCTTCACGACGAGCGTCTTGATCTGGCGCGGCTCGTTGTTCGGCATTGTGCCTTTCACGGTCATCGTCCGCGCCGGGCCGGTGGGAGAGCCGCTCACAACCGGTGGAGGGCTGCTGTTTTGGTTCAGCGGCGGAAATAGCTCGAGCGACGCATCGGACTTGGAATTGACGTCGGTCCACGCTTCGTCGCGCGATGCCAGCTTTTTACCGCCGTAGCCCGGCGGCACGCGATCAGGGATCTTGGAGGCGCTACCATCAGACTGGGCCGGCACCACATTGGTCGCGCTGTTGTCGGCTCTGACGATCGGCAGCTCGCCGCCGCGCGGAGAGCCGACATAGGTTCCATAAGCTACGGTCCCGACCACGGCGAGCGCCAGCGCCGCTGCAGCGGCCACCGTCCTGCCGAAGCCGCGTTGATGGGCGTAAGGATCGTCCGAATAGCGAGTATTTTCCTGCTCGACGGTTTTGATCAGGCCATACCGCTCGTCCGCGGCTTGTGGCTCGTGATAGTCCCGTTCTGACGCGGCTGCGTAACGGTGCAAGGGAGGCACGGGGCTCGAGCATTGCGGCTCTGGCTCTTCGTATTCCTGCCTGGTGCGCTGCCTCCATGGCGCCGATTGAGCGAGTGCACTCGCTTCTGCATCCACGGGGACGTTTTGCGGGCGGATATTCGTCCGCGACTGTAGTGGAAGGGGTGTCTTGGCCGCGGTGCCGAACGGATCGCTCTGCCCAGTCAGCTGCGCCAGTTTCGCCAGCAGACTACTCTCGTCTCGCAGAGCACCGCGATCATGCCCGGCTTCAGTAAGACAAGGCCGGTCCTGATAATTATCAGCCATGGCGAGAATGCATCCGTTTCAGGGCAGCGCCAACCCGCCATGACCACCGAGCCATGACAAACGAATTGGTCTCTGCCAGACAAAGGACGAGACTGATGGTCCGCCCCCTCGGTTAAGGGAATGTCAACGGGGCCGCTGTTCGCCTGTGATGTCGTCCGAAGTGATGGCACCCGATATCGAAACCGGGTTGCGCGGCCGATGCGGGGTCGATGGTCGACAACGTCGTGAAGTGCTAGAATTGAGCATCAAGTGCGGGCCTAGCGTCGGTCCGCTTTGTCACACTGAGGCGCAGCGCATGACAGATGCCTCAGGAAACGATCAGGGTCGCGCGGGCGGCGAGGGCGGGGGTGGGGAGGCCCCGGCGGCGGTATGTCGGGATCGCGATCGCTTGGGACTCCTGTACCGGTCACTCACCTATGGGTTGCCTGGCTAATACCAACCGAGCAGCCAATTCAGGATGACAAGTGCCGTTCCTAAAGTGACGAATGCGAAGAAAGCCACTACCAGCCAGTCCCGCTTCGAAAGTCTATCCATGCTCCACCCACTAAGCCGTAATCAATTAGCCGGCTTCATAGGAAACCATTTCTCTGCATGAAACTGCGTGCGGAAAACTGAGCCTCGTCACCTCGTACGGTTGAAAACTACGTCAAATTTCTGCTTCACAACAACTTGGTCGTAGACGCCTCTCAGGCTGTCGCTAGCAGGATCATAGTTGAGAGTGTAGGTGGACCCGCCGTAGCCGCCAGCGCGCAATTCAAAGAGAAGCTTGAGTCCGCTACCGTCGCGAACGACCTCCGCGGTGTGAAAAGGAAGCGGATTCGGATTAGCGTAGCTGGCGTGAAGCTTGCCATTCACGTCAACACTATTGATGTTGATTACGTAGGGTCCCGCGGTCCGAGCCCATCGGCCAACTACCACACTAAATGACAACGAGGCTGACGCTGGCGCGGCTTGAGGCGACTGGGCGGATGCAGAATCATAAAAGACCGCAGAAGCGGCAAGAATGATTAGGCCATTTCTAGCGGCAACGTTTTTCATGGGACGCCTCCTTGGCGATCCGAGACTACCGCGCCTCCGGCGGGCGCGACACCTCGAAACGCGGGTTCTTCCTCTCGCGCAAGGAAAATGCGGATGTGCGTTATGGGTCATGAGCCGCAATACTTGCGATGAGCAAATCTAGCTAGTCGGCTTCGCCCCTGAGAGCGGACCTCTTCGGGACGTGTCAGATTTGTCGCGATGGGCCAGAGCCGGACGTCAAACTCTTAGACATCATGCTCGATCATAGGCGCCCCTAATAGCCGCAACGTACCTATCTACGGAGTCCTGCAAAACCTGCTTGGCGCCCGAATGGATCACTCGCTCCCAGTGGTGGCTGTACACTCGATCGAATGCAAGGGGCATCAACGCGGCGCCGACTGCAAGAACGGCGTTTTCGGAGAGGGGAATGAAGTTTGGGATGCTGCGCATGAACGCGAAGGACTTCCGATCCAGGTTGGCGATGGCCATATCTGCCGAGCAGACGACGCCCTTTCCTCCGGCGCCCGCCGCCCAATGCAACATCGCTCCGCCGGGGAAGTGTCCGCCACCACGCACCAATGTGATACCGTTCATCAGCTCATGTATCTCCCCCTTCCAGAACTTGATGCAGTCATCCGGCTGCCTCACCCAATCGGCATCATCGGCGTGGAGATAAACCGGCACGTTGCCGAACGCTCGGCTCCAGTCAACAAGTGTCGTGTAGAAGTGCGGATGTGAAATCGCGATAGCGCGCAACCCCCCAAGCCCGTTGATAATGGCAATTGTGGCGTCATCGATTAGAGAGATGCAATCCCAGAGGATGTTGCCTTCAGGCGTACACACGAGCAGTGCGCGTTGCCCGATGGCGAATTTGGGTGTCGTGCCAATGCCGATGAGGCCGGGCTCGTATTGGCGGAATCCATTGTGGTGAGAGATCCGAAGCCGCTCCAGTGTTGTCCACGACTGCCCCTCAGGGGGAATGAACTGGCGTTCGTCCTCGCACACCGGGCAACGAGCGGGCGGCGCTTCGCTTGGCGGATATTGGGTACCACAGGTCGAGCAAATGAAGGCAGGCATGTGTCTCCCCCATTTTGGATCGCAACTACGACGAAGCCACCATATCCGGCACAGCCGTAAGAAAAAATACATAATCCGCCCAGGGCGAATGTCCGCTCAGGGTCAAAAGCGGTAAGGCTCAGCGCGAGCGAACGTTTTCCGGTTTGAGCCTCAAAGCAGACGCGAGGCCTTTATGAGTTCGCGCCCTCAGGCGTGCCACTGCGTTGACTAACAGCCTTGGATCTTCCGCTCTGCTGAACCTACGGACGCGGTGGCCTCGCCGTGAACAGCTGGGTAGGCTACAGGGGGCAGCCGGCCCGGGAATGGAGACGGCCCCGCGTGAGTGGAGCCGTCTCCCGCTCACCGCGGACAGGCCGTCAGTCAGCGGCCGCCGCTAACCGGAGATCTCCGACGCCGCGAACGCGGCATCTATGCGCGGTCGGCCCGCAGACAATGACTCTGAGACCGGCTCCGTAAAAGTGAGTCGTTCTGACCTAGGACGAACCACGGCCCCACCGACGGATTGCCGAAGCTTTGCTAACGCTGCAGTCGGACGTCCTGCGGCCATGGAGAACGCACTGCGCGACAAACGTGCCGCGCGATATCAGCCGCAGGCGCTGAGGGCGCGCGGCAAGGGTGGGCGAGACCCGGGCGCGGTGATGCGGGATTGAATC
>NZ_LLXZ01000006.1 GCF_001440395.1 Bradyrhizobium jicamae
CCGCTTGTTTCTCCACGAAGGCATCCTTGATCGAGGCCTTGGTCTCGCCAACTACGTTGCCGATTCCGATATCGAGAACTGGCTAGTCACGACGTCAGCGAGTGCCACGAACGATGAAATCCGTCAGCACGTGAGTTCGCGCATCGCCGCTCACGCTCAAACTAGATTCGAAGCCAATCTGGCTGGTCCGGCTTCATGCCCGCCATGTCGCGCCATGGATGCGCCAGCCTATAACCCTGGCCTCTGGAATGTTCCTAACATTCAACCCTACAACAACTGCTACAACTATGCGAACAACAACGCGACAAATACTTTCGCTCAACCAGGTCGCGCCAGTGGACATCCTGCCACGGCCATGGCTTGCAGCCATGTGAATCCCGCGGCTCAATCGGATGGATTGAAACCGGCAGCGAACTTCTCGAGCCCCTCGGCCGCAGGTTCCGGTTGGTACGTGGCCCTAGTCGTTTGGTCAAACAATGATTATCATTGGTATCGACAGGACGACGTTGGATGTTGGTCGCATAAACCGGGACAAACGGCGGTGAGGAACGTCGACAATGCTGGCGCTGCAATTTCTGATCCGCAGTCTTGTAATCGCGGCCCTTATACCGATTTTTGTACCTACATGGTCACGAGCCGAAGTGTTCACATCCGATGAGATCCGCGCAGGGCGAGACAGGAACTCGATGGAACAGCTACCCGATCGCGCTCAAGTCGAGATTGACGTTTTTTCGGGCCGTCCCAATCCAACCTGGGAGCTTGAACGCACAGACCTGAGCGTGCTTCTAAACTTGCTCCAGAAATTAAGTAAGGTGAAGTCTGCTGCCGGCGCGGCAAACGGACTTGGTTTTCGCGGTTTCAAGGTGAGCTTCCTAACGAGGGGCACTCAGCGAGAACTCTATGTCAAGGGCAGCTCAGTGATCGATGGGCAAAAACGTTTCTCTGACAATCATAAGAAGATCGAAAAATTTCTTCTGGCGAAGATGCCGCCTGAACTTCACGATCAGCTTGTGCACGTGCTGCCGCACTAGACTCGTTTCCACGAATCCGACATCCACGGATGCTGGAAAGCGCCACGAGATCAGCCGCAAGAGCGATCGGTCACGATTGCGCTGGCCTCCTCCGCCAAGGCCACCGTCTTCTATCGCACCGGCAAGCGCAACAGCGAGAGTACGGACCTGCTCGTACAACCTTAGCTAGCGCGTTCTCACGGTCGTCCATATTTTCTCCCGCTCAATTACTGCCGCAGCCGCTGGGATGCATTTAGCCGCTTCCTTGATGACGGAGGGCTTTGCATATCGAACAATGCTGCTGAGCGTGAGCTACGGGCGGTCGCCGTGGGGCGAAAACTGGACCTCCGCCGGGTCCGATGAGGGGCCGGCGTGCGGCCGCCCTCTACACCCTCGTCGCCACCGCCAAGCTCAATAACTTCGACGCACAGGCTTGGCTTGCCGACGTGCTTGCGCGCCTATTCGTTCACCCTGTCAAGCGCTAGACGAACTGCTGCCTTGGAATTGGCAGCCGCACAGCGTCGCTCACACCGCCTAAGCGCGATCAGTCCTCCGCCAAGAGAAAGCCTAGCTGGGCGCCGTCGCCGGATGCGTACAAGGGAGCGGCGGCCTATCCTTTTCATATTCCGCTGACGCTCGCGTACGCGGATTCTCCGCGGGAAGCGACAGCGTTGGAGCAGATCACGCATCTGCTCGGTCGAGCACAGACGATATCCCGATCACGCGCGAACGATTGCGAAGCCTCGCCAGCGAAATCAGCGCCGAGGAGCTGGTTCGGACCGGCTGGGGCCACGCTCTGGCAGAGCGTGATCACGACGGAACGATCACGCGGACGCCACATCGACATCTTGGCGGATGGACCGATAAGCCCCGAGGACCCTTTCCGCGTTTTGGTCTATCTTGATCGAAAATCGCGGCGCCCCGACGAGGTCGGCTATGATGTGGCGGCGCCGACGGGAAGCCTCGTGGAGGTCGAACTGCTCACGAGCAGCCACTTCGTCGTCACCGGCGCCCGACCGCGTTCTTCACGATGACCGCGGAGAACGATCGCTACGGGCTGCCGCCTTTCGACATGAAATGCGCCGAGCGGTCGCAATGGGACGATGACGCGCCGTCGGTCGTCGCCATGTTCTACGTCGACGGGAGGCCATGCGGCAAAGTCGCACGCATGGTCGAGGTCCTCGACATACCGATGAGGCCGACGCACGGCGAAGACGACGCCTCAGTCCAAATAGGCAGGAACGGACTCCCTCCGGCGGACCTCACGGTCACCATCGTCGCCGATCCCGAAAACGACGGTCGCCACTATTGGTGCTCGATCAGCACGCCGCGGCGACTCGCATACCCACCAATTCGTCGGGTCGATCGCCGACGACGGAGATGACCCACCCGACAAAAGACGACGCCCCGCCGCGGGAACGGCAGGGCGCAATTCATTAGTCTGGGATGCTGCAGCTTCGACAAGATACCTAATCCGACCCCGGCTACGGTTCAGTCGACGTTCGTTAAGTAACCTCCAAAGTTGCCCCCCCCCCCGCAGGGGGCCTGTCCGGAGGACGCCAAACCGAGGGGGGCCATGGTTAAGCTGCGTTGCGCCCGGCCAATGCCTGTCTATGGTGTACCCGGCCTCATCGATCACTTCTAATCCGACCCCGGCTACGGTTCCAACGTATCGCTTCTGACAAGTGCGGTGCTGCAATGAGCGGCACCGGCATGAAGTGGCAGCGCCTGGACAAGCGTAAGCCGACGCAATTTGCCAACACCCGCTTTCCTCGAGATGATCTTGGAAAGGCCGCCAAGGCCGCCTGGATCGCGTGGAAGGCGTCCCTGACGCCCAAGCAGAAGCGCCAGCTATTCAGGGGAGGACATCCGTCAGCGCCACAGCACTGACCGAACGATCACGCGTTCGGTCGGCCGTGGTGCGCGCGATTGCGGGTCTGCTCGGTGGCTCCCGCCGCAATCAAACGAACACGGATCCGATCGTCGCGACAATAGCGACGAGTCGAGATCGGCCATGATCTCGTCGCCGGAAACGTGGGGACCCCACGCCCGCAGATGAATGACCGCAGCGCGCCGCGCGCTCAATTAGCGGCAGCGAGCCGGGACGCTAAACGCCCTCGAGCGATCGGAAACAAAGTAGTGCGGGCAAGTGTGACCCATAACGCCCGCGACCAATGAGGAACCCGGCAACCCCGGGGACGGTGAAAAGGCTCCGCCGCGTGTCAATCGGGATGACCTCCGACCGCGCGACGAGAAGAAGACCGAGCGTGCCGAAGAAAGCGCTCAGGGATCACGACGGGGACAACGTCGTGCCGGCAACGCCGGGAAAGGACACTGAGTAATCGGGCTTCGCCTTGAAGCCCCCGCCTGGTCGGCGGCCTTGAGGAGGTAGAGGGCTCTACCATTCTCAAGGGATGAAAGGGACGAAGCTATGCCGTTAATGCTGCGTCTAAACGATACGTACTACTTCACCGGAGCCAGCGTCGCGGTACAGGTCCACTCGATTGCCATCCCAATGATAGTCGAGATGGCGTCCCTGGGTCGGACCAGTTGCGAGATCAGGATAGAACAAGCCGACGCATTCACCGCCCGAATAGCGAATGCTTGGATAGACAATACCCTCGGATCGAGAGCCACGCATGCGGGAGGCCAAGGGCTGGCTTTCGCTATAGCTATGTGCGTCGAGCGCCGTGGCATGGGCAGGATCACCGCCGCGCAAATCGTGCAACGATGCCTGCACCGTCATGACGATCTCGCGAAACTGCGATGCCCATCCTGGGGGCTCGTTGGTCCTGGCCATAAAGCGGGCGTGATGGTGGGTCGTTTCCAACAGTGCGACCTCAAACCGGTCTCCGACATAAAGAACGCCGTAGCTGCCGTCGCTAAATCGGCTGGGCCGATCCGTGCTGACATGTGTGAAAGGTGCCATCAGATAACTCGCACCAGGCCCGCCAACCCTTCGTTCCGGCGGCACGAGATCGATGTTGCCGATCGTATCCATCAACCTCGGGTTTGTTTTCTGCTCCGCGGAAATGAGAAGCGGCCAATCAGCCGGGTCCGCGATATCTTCGAATAGGTCAATAGGCGGGTAAACGCTGCGGATGATCCTGACAGCGCCCCGCCATTGAACATTGGCAATCGGGACGGTGGCAATGTCGATCACCAGCCGCCACGCTCCGCATCGAGGTAGCGCCGCACGCGCATCAAGTCAGTCAGTTCACCGCCGAGCATGATATCCAACGCTGACCGATCACCGAATGCGGCGTTCCGAGCCCTCACCCATGCGTAAGCGCGCTGGGGTTCGCGGAAGATGATGCGAAGAGCCTTGTGGATGCCCATCAGATTGGAGAGCCGGGCCTTGCCGTCGCGATCTATCCTGCCCTGCTCGCCAGCCTTCCAGCGGCCATATGTACGTACCGGCAAATCAAGCAAGATGGCTGCCTGATCGTCGGTGACGCCCCAGAGCCGGAACAGGTTGACGACGGCGCGAAACATTGCAGCCGCCTCCTCATCGGAGATCGGTTCGGGCCTAAAGTCACGGGGCGTCGTATCAACTGGCAGAAACTGTGTCATGGCATCCCCCGATGTCAGATGGCAGGATATATCAAAAAATCTGCCAAATGGCAAACGCTCCGACACTGCACGATACCGTGACCTTTCAGAAGCTTAGCCCCTTAACCATAACAAATAGTGAACACGATTCCGCGATCGAGTGACCTCTGACGGGCCACGCTTAAGCGGCAAACCTTCTCCAGGGAGCGAGCGGCGCGGGTAGATTGGGGGCTTGCATTGGCGCCTTTTGTCCGCGCCGCTGGGTGGGAGCGGCCCCGTTCCATGGCGCAATAAAACGGCCGAAAACGCCGGGTTTGTCGCGGCGGAAGATCCTGAAAATGGTTGCCGTCGGCCTCCATGAAATAGTCACCTTCGGCCTCCATGAAAAAGCCCGGCGCGAGGTCGGGCCGAGCCCGTCTTCTGTTGCAACCGGGTCCGGCACCCTCTAGCCCCGAGCCGGACCTTCTTCCAGTGACCCATCTCAGCCAGCCCCATGGCCCGCCCCCTCGCAACTTCCCACGGTACGAAGTTTGCCGGCCGTTGGACGCCAGTTCCGTCGGCCGCGGCGGTAATTGCAGCCTGCCGTCATCGCTCGCAATGTCAGAGATCACGTTGAGGAAGCCGTCGTTCTCCGCGAGAGTTGCCTGCGGAATGCGGATCGAGAAGACCGCATGAGGTCTCGTTGAAGACAATCAATCCAATGTCAATCGTTAGCAGGCCGTTCGAGCAATCAGCTGCACCGTATTGCACCATTAGAGCCTGCCATACTGCCTGAGCTGCGGGAGCGCATCGGCGATGTTCTCGAGCAAGCCGACTTGCCGGTCGTCCGGCCACTGCTCGTTGTTGGATACTGCGATGCTCGATCAACGTCAGCAAGCCCCCTCTATTGGTGGGGAGCGCTTCGAGAAGCCCCCATGCTACGAAGATTGCATGTTCGCAGCGCCTAGGCAGCACTTCGGAGGCTATCGACTTGGCATTCCAAGCTTGTCAAAGTCATGAGCAGGCACTTGGCTGCCCTCGGCATGGCCGCCGGCAATATCTTTTAAGGCCTTACAAGCGTTCAAGCTGAGCTGCGGAGGGCGGTCCAATAAGCGCGCAGAAGCCCATCCGCCGGCTTGTAAAGCGGGGTGAAGGTAAGAAAGTGAACGATCAGGACGACTTTGAGGGGGCAGACGCGGCAGCCGAATCGGCACTTATGTACGCCCGCAGCCTACCTCCGGGCACGGCTCGCTCTGAAGCTCTTAAAGAAGCTGGTAAGCTGCGGAACGCTGCCGACCGATTAAAGACCCCCAGTTTCGCGCCGCGCGGTCGCCGACCCAAATAAGACAGGACGTGATAAAGCTATTGGAAGAAATTGCAGCGGCCGTGAGAGCGCGCTGGTACACACCAGCCGAGCCTTCCGAAACCGTGCCCACGACGGGAGAGGATGCCGCCGCCGAACCGCCGGCACAAATTCAATCGGTCTCGCCATTGGCTGCTCTCGATTTGGACACAGCAATCCGTCTTCGATGGTCGTTGCGCGACATCAAAGCCAAGCGAACGAAGCTGACGCCCGTAAACGCAGAAGACCTGAACACTCTAACCGAGCTAGGATTGGTTGAGCTTCGCGATGACGGACCTGCGCTCACCAGCGAGGGCCATCGACTGCTTGACCATTGATCCTACCAGGCCCTTTCGAGCCGCTTCG
>NZ_LLXZ01000007.1 GCF_001440395.1 Bradyrhizobium jicamae
CCCCTGCGCCCGACAGGGGCGACAATCCCGAACTCGGCCAGATAGGCGCGCTGCTGTTCATTGTCGCTTCCCGACATCGCCCCGAGGTCCGTTTTTGATGCTGTGGACGGCTCCTCCATCCGGCACAGCGGTCACGAGGCCCAACATGCGGTTCGTGCCGACCAAGACGGTGTCGCCAGTTGCGCAAAACGCTCAATCGCGCTCGCGACGGTTGCAAGTTGCATTATCCCTTCTTGCCGCTCGCCAGCATCGCCCTTTCCACCTCGGACGCCAGCAACGACAAGTGCGCCGCCAGCCGGTCGAATAGCTCCCGCTTCTTTGGATCGGTCGCCAAGTCTCGGATTAGCTCGCACTCTGCCGCGTCCCTGCGTAGCTTCTCCAACTGTGCTAACATATCCTGCATTGAGCCGCCCTTAGTCGCCAATGTCGCTGGTCAATCAGGACCACAAGAGCAATAAGTGATCAGGCCATCCTCTGCAATGTTTAGCAGTGCCTCGACGATCATCCCGCTGCTGGTTCGGTAGGTGACCAGCACATCCTCACCGGCTACCTGCAAATCTACTAGTTCGAGCAAGGGACTTTCAATGAACCGGTGCCGCCAATAGGCCGCAAGACCTTCCTGACCGTAGATGGCGTTGCTAGCTGCACAAGTGCAGTCGATCAGAGCGTCCGGGCTGTGCATCCCAACCATCTGATTGATGCGGCGAGCGCGGTAAGCGTCTAGCCAGTGTACCGCGACGGCCATCGGGTCACAGGGCGTCATTGTCCCATACCTACTTGCCATTGGTCAGCCGAGATAGAACGGCCTGCGTGAATATTATCTGAATGTCATGTAGGGAAATAGCCGCCCAATCGCGCCTTAACCATCGTTGGCGGTACGAGTGGCAGCAAGCAATCAGCATGGAAGCGGCCTGGATCGCCGATCGGCAAGAAGGGTCCGGGCAAAGCAAATCCGAAGTACAAGCGCCGCTCGCGTCAGTCGTGGAGCGAAGCAGTTGCGCTCGCTTGCTAAAGCCAACACGCCAACCGGCGTGATTAGCCCGAAGATGGAGCGCCGGGTTCGCCGAATCGATTCCGATATCTCTGGTCCGGGACAAGAACCGGCTATTGAGATCGTCTAGGGCTGCTGCAGCCAGAACAGCGCAATGACAACAATAGCGACCGGGAGCATACCCGTCACCACCACCGCCAAGATGAAAAGCCATTCCCGCACCACCAGCAGACCGTACACTGATCGCCGGTTTGCGCGACTGCCAAGTTATCCCGGCAGCTATGCGATCTCCCGTCCGGCTCTTCTAGACTGTCAGCGCGAAGCGCACTCGCAGGGCATAACCCGCTCAGCATTGACAGTCCAGCTCCTTTGTCCACGCCCGCGTGGGATGGTTCTCGCACACCCACCCGATACCGAAACAGACCTTGCAGTCAGGGTCGATCATGAGACGAGTTTGATGGGCTGGCGTCGGTACGCATCGATTGCGTAGTTGGAAAGAACGAGCCTGCGCCGTTCTCCGCACCTGGACCGTTCGATGATTTCATCGAGCAAGAAGTTGGCAGACCAGTTCGGCTCCCTGAGTTCACCCGTTCTCTCAAGGACACTCCAGGCAATCGCGAAGGACTGCTCTATTAGGTCAGTGTCGGTCATGCGGGTAGAGCGGCTCCGCAATCGCTGTGTTCCTAGAGACGGGCACGCCTGTCGATTACGAAAGCACAAACTAGGACGACGAAAAACCCGACACGAATGTCGGGCTGATCGCAAATATACTTCTAGGATCGATAATGCGGAGAGCAGACCAGCATCCGCTCGCGCCGTCTGTGCACAAAGTAACAGAGGAACGAAATGCTTGGACCGGCACATCTCGGGAGACTGATGAACCAAAGTCCCTCCTTCCGATTGACATGATTGGAGGTGGGATTGACATGATCGGAGGTGCGCATGTCGAACTTCGTGACCCTGTTGGTGGAGGACGATGCGTTTCAGCGTGAGGTACTGGCCGACGTGCTAAAAGATGAGGGGTTCGAGGTGATCGAATGCACGACCGCCGAATCTGCTGAACTGATCATCGCGTCAACTGGAGCCGGATTGCAGGCGCTCATTACTGACCACAACCTAGCGGGCAAGATGTCAGGGACCGAACTCGCCCACTATGCCCGCAGCCGACACCCGCATCTGAATATTGTCATCATTTCCGGTACGTCCGTGAACCCTATGCCGGTCGGTACGGCATTCTTGCAAAAGCCTTTTTCTCCCGAGCGGCTGCTCGATATGGTTCGTGAGTAACAAAAGCGTGGGGCCTCGCTCCGTAGATCGCGAGCTCCTCTGACGGTATAATGCTTATGGTATAGATGGTGTTGCGTCTGTCAGTGGAACTCACTCCTAGCCGCCCGCTACCATCGGTAGCCTGAATATGAACTTATTCTGTGCGAGCGTATCAACGAGTTAGCAGGACGTTATCCGGCGATCGCGTGTAACGCGAATGGAAAGCGCACCCAATAAGCCCCCACCAAAAGGGCCGCGTATTGCAATCCGTATCCAAGATTCCTGGTCGCTATTATCTGGCAATCTTTGTGCTGGCGTTCGCGACGCTTTCCTACCAGATCCTGATAACGCGCTTCTTCAGCGTTATGCTCCATTATCATTTCGCGTTCGCGGCCATTTCACTTGCCATGCTCGGGCTCACCCGCGGAGCGATGCAGGTCTACGGCAAGCCGGCCCGTTATGCCGCCGAGCGGGTCGGAATCGAATTCGCGCGCCACGCGTCATGGTTCGCACTCAGCAGCGTTGGCGCAATGATCGTTTTCCTGTGCGTGCCGCTCGTCGTATCCGCAGACAATGTGCCCCTCGCTCTGGCGCTGGCGACTATCGCCTTCGTGGCTCCGTTCACGGAAGGTGGGGTTTGCATCACGCTGTTGCTCACGCGCCTGCCCTATCACGGCGGGTGGCTCTATGCGGCCGATCTCCTGGGCGCCGCAACTGGATGTCTCGGAGTGATCTTCATACTGCTGGTGATTGACCCCGTAAGCGCCACGTTATGGATCGGAGCCTCTGCGGCCGGCGTTGGCTGGATCGTCGTGCGAACCAACGACGACGTCCGTAGTGTGCGTTTGAGCGGGGCTGTCGCGCTAGCGCTGGCCGTCGCGGCCACCATGCACTCCGGCCTGGACCTGACCGGTCGAAGCCACCTCGGTGTATTCTGGGCCAAGGGCGCTGAGCAGACCGGCACGCTGTTCGAACGCTGGAATACGTATTCGCGGGTAAGGGTCCGCGAATTGGCCGAGAAGGTCCCGATTGGCTGGGGTCTGGTCCGCACTCCTGATGCCCGGGTCGACCAACTCCATCTCGACATCGATGCCGATGCAGGTACGGTCATCACCAAGTATGATGGTGACATCGGAAAGCTCGCCTACCTGAAGGATGATGTCATCAACGCAGCCTACCTCGTGCAGCCGGCGGCCGACGTCGCTGTCGTTGGTGTCGGCGGCGGTCGTGACATCCTTTCCGGTCTGCTCTTCGGCGCCAGCCGGATTCGCGCAATTGAGATCAACCCGGCGATCTTCGAAGTGCTCACCGAAAAATTCGCCGATTTCTCTGGCCATCTCGATCGACAGCCCGGCGTATCCTTGGTCAATGCCGAAGCGCGAAGCTATATCAACCACTCGTCGGAGCGGTACGACCTGGTGCAGATTTCGCTCATCGACACCTGGGCGGCGACCGTGGCCGGTGGCCTGACGCTCACCGAAAATCGTCTCTATACCGTTGAGGCGTGGGATGATTTTTACCGGGCGCTCAAGCCTGGCGGGCTGTTGTCGGTATCACGCTGGTACGGTGCCGAGAAGCACCGTGGCGAGCTATACCGGCTGATTGCGATTGCCGCGAGCGCGCTGCAGCGCAAGGGAGTTTCGGCCGGTGAACTGCGGCATCACGTCGTCGCAGCCAACGTCGGCAACATCGTGACAGTGATTACCCGGCCTGACGCGTTCAGCGGCGCAGAATGGCAAGGCGCGCGCGAGAGACTTCAGGCTCAGGGCTTCAAGATATTGTTGGGGCCGGACTTCACCTTCGATGCCGTTACCGCGACATTGCTTTCCGACAAGGCAGACCAGGCTTTCTTCGATTCGCTGCCGGAAAACATCGCTGCTTCGACGGACGACAATCCGTTCTTCTTCTATACTTCACGCTTCAGCGATTTCGTGAGCATCCATAGTTGGGACATCATGAGCAACAATGTCGCGATCGGTATCACCGGCTTGCTCATCATCGTAGCGCTCTGCGCTTGCGGATATTACATCGTGCTGCCCTTCCTCCGTCTTGCGACGCGGATGCCGATGGCGACACTGACGCCGCCCGTGGCCTATTTCAGCGCAATCGGGATGGGCTTCATGCTGATCGAGATATCGCAGATGCAGCGCCTGATGGTCTTTCTCGGACATCCCGTTTACGGGCTAAGCGTCGTGCTATTCACAATTCTTCTCTTTAGCGGGATTGGCAGCGCCACGGTCGGTGCGGACACCTCTTCCCGATCACGCGTCACCGTCTTCAGGATTGCCGCCCTCCTCACCACGCTCGTGGTGGCAGGGCTGCTGACGCCGCTGGTCGCCACGTGGGGGCGGGCACTGCCAACCGACATGCGTATTCTGGCGTCTGTCCTGCTGTTGGCTCCTCCTGCATTCTGCATGGGGATGATGTTTCCGCTCGGTCTCGGTGTCTGGCGCCGTCATCATGAACTGCTGCCGTTCTTCTGGAGCGCCAACGGAATTACGTCGATGTTCGCCTCGGTGCTGGGTGTGGCGTTGTCGATCCAGTTCGGCATCGCCAGGACCTATGCGTTGGGGGTGTGCTCTTATGCGGTCTGCGCCATCGTGATCATTGCAAGCCGCTGGGTGCAGTCGATCGACATGTCCGCCGAAAAGGGCCCCGGTAGCTCCGAGACTAGTATCGCAGGAAAGGAAGGCGCCACGATTCGGCGGCCACATCAGTGAAGGGAAGTCCGAATCTTCGACCAGACAAGACGGCAGTGGGAATGGCGGTCGTGCCCC
The DNA here is from genome assembly GCF_001440395.1 of Bradyrhizobium jicamae. Lineage (GTDB taxonomy): Bacteria > Pseudomonadota > Alphaproteobacteria > Rhizobiales > Xanthobacteraceae > Bradyrhizobium > Bradyrhizobium jicamae. The sequence continues at coordinate 5,035 of NZ_LLXZ01000007.1, forward strand.
ACTGCAGGTACCAATGGTGATGGCAAGCGCGACGGGCGGCGCAGGACGGCAATGGGTCATTCGCGTCGATTTAGCCGCGTCCCGCTCGCGTCAGCGGTCATCGAATTTGCGCCGTTTGCTCTCTCCCTGTCGGAACCAGCGCTTTCGTCAAGCGTTGGATCGCTCGGTTGATCGAGTGGTTTCTCGCACCATCCCGTGCCGACAGTGACGAGTGCCGATAACGACCAAAGCCAAGGGTGACAGGCGTCCGACGGGACCGAAGTCTCGACGGCCAAGGGTCCGAAGGCCAGGGTCCAAACGGCCAGTGCAAAGCGAGGATCAACCCTGCGGCAGCAGCCAGTCTGTCCGCAGCTAACTGGCAAGAAACAAGGCAAAGCCGGCAGGCTTTGGGGACCATCGGTCGCTCCGGTGGTCCTTTTTCATTTGGGCGCAAAATCCGTACGGACGACGGCTCTTATCTCGATGGCGCATTGGCAGTAGTCGTTCAAAGAAATTAGACGACGAGCCTGCGCTGTGGCCACTCTGGGGCAAACAACGTTAGGTCAGCAGAACTGCATTTTCCGAATCAGCGAAGTGCTGTTTCCTTCTGATGGGGGCTCGTGTGGGATTGTCATGCAATTCAACCGCGTCAGCGGTCCCGTCGAGGACCTGCATATGTGGAGTGCGACAAGCAACGGCTTCTCCTTCGTGATCAGCTTTGAAACCCGCAGCGGTCCCGGCCTCCGCGGACGCCATGGTTACTTGGCATCTTGGCGCCCGATCCACCAAAGCCGATGCGCCATAAGGGTCGGCGGCTCCCCCTTTAAGACGCTTGTCGAGGCCGAGATCGCTTGCACCGCCATGCTCGCGCACCTGATCCGCCCAGGCTGATCAAAAGCTCTATCGCTATTCAACGCGTCATATCGCGCGTTCGCGGGTGACGTGGTAGCGCTTCGGCTCTGCGTGGACCGCATCTACCCGCCGAGCAAAAATCGACCTATCCCCGTCGTTGCTCTGACGAGCGATCCGGTCGGCCACGGCATGACTGGGAGGATTCGTTCGACATCAAAGGTGGTCCACTCGCTCGGGCTTATTGCAGCGGAGTCAACGCAGCCGCTATGGCGTCCACACGCTGGCCTGCATCCACTGCAGAGCCACGTACCCTGTCCGCATCAGCATAGAAGTGATCGAAGACAAATAGCCAGGG
>NZ_LLXZ01000008.1 GCF_001440395.1 Bradyrhizobium jicamae
TGCGGCGGCGGCCCCGCCGGACGATCCGGCCCCCGCAGCCGCGCCGCCACCGCCCGCCGGTGCGGCGTCTGCCTTGGTGCCGAAAATCGCGCCCATGATTTTTCCGAAAATGCTCATCGTTGACTCCCAATGACTTGAGGATGGGCTGAGTAGCTGCCGAGTCTTCGACCGGCAGCACCGCGCCGGGATCGCCGGCAAGTCTAGCCACACCGAGGTAGCTTGCCAATGAAACATTCACCTAAGCGTGAGTGCCTTTGTCGCTGTTTGGGGGTACGCTGGTGACTCAGTTCGCGACATGGCCAGTTCCATCCCTCTGTCTTCGCGTCTGGCCTGATCGTGATCGTTTTATGAAGCGGCGCATTTGCGTCTTGCGACAGGCGCAGCATGCGGCCGCCAGGGAGACAGCGACCATGGCGACCTCTCACGGCAATGTCACATCAATGGCGCAGGGCGTAACCGATAGCGCAGCCGCGCCAGTCATCCGAACGATCGGCTTGTCAGATCTCCATCGCGCCTTGCAGCGCGGCTGGGAAGATTTCAAGGCGGTACCAACTCACGCTATCATTCTGTGCATCATCTATCCCGTGCTCGGATTGATGCTCGCGCGCGCCGTGCTCGGCTATTCCGTGCTGCCGCTGCTGTTTCCACTCGCTGCCGGCTTTGCCCTGATCGGTCCGTTTGCGGCAGTCGGCCTTTATGAGATGAGCCGCCGCCGCGAACACGGTGAACAGGCAACCGCCTGGGATGCGCTCGAGGTCGTGCGCTCGCCGTCGTTCGGCGCGATGCTCGGGCTCGGCGTACTTCTTCTGGCCCTGTTCGTGACCTGGGTGGCCACCGCGCAGGCGATCTACATCGCCGCGTTCGGCTATGCGGGAGCGACCGGCATTTCCGATTTCGTCACGCGCGTGCTGACCACGTCACAAGGCTGGTGGCTGATCGTGGTCGGCTGCGGCGTCGGCTTCCTGTTCGCGCTCGTCGCGCTTTGCATCAGCGTGGTCTCCTTCCCGCTGATGCTGGACCGCCATGCCGGCGCCGGCGATGCGATGGTGACTTCGCTGCGCGCGGTGGCACGCAATCCCGGACCGATGGCGGCGTGGGGTTTGATCGTCGCGGCGCTGCTGGTCGTGGGAACGTTGCCGTGCTTCCTCGGCCTGGCCGTCGTCATCCCCCTGCTCGGACACGCCACCTGGCATCTCTATCGAGAGACGATCGAGCCGGAACTCAATCCACAGCCGCTTCCGCCCCGCGCGCACCGCGAACGCAAACCGGCCGCCGATTTTCCGGCCAACCTGTTCCCCTGGCGGCGCAAGGATGGTGCATAGGCTACTGGGAACCCTGATCAATCAAACCGCCGGTCGAATCCGACCGGCGTTTTGGCTGTTCACCGCTCACTAACGATGAATTGAGCATGTTCAACGGAATAGCATCCAGGGCCACGATTTGAGCCTTGTTTTGGCCGATCTTGCTTCGAACATTCGGCGTGACGTTGACACTAAAGCGCGATGACTTTTCTTCGAATCGTCATCTCGCTTTATCTTCTTGTTTGAGCATGATCTTTTCGGAAAGCCGCTACACACTTTTCCGGATCATGCTCTAACTCGATGACGCATCGATCGTGGAGCGAACGGCACGATGATCTCTCGCCTGTCCCTGCGCGCGCTCACCTTGGGCGCCCTGTTACTGAGTTCTGCGGCGCCCGCACTCGCCGCGCCCTGCGGCACGGGCTCGTTCGAAACCTGGCTGGAAGACTTCAAGAAGGAAGCGGCCGCCAAGGGAATATCGGCGTCCGCCATTCAGGCTGGCCTGTCCGGCGTCACGCTCGACAAGAGCGTGCTGGCCCGCGACCAATCGCAGAAGGTATTCAGCCAGAGCTTTGAGGAATTCTCCGGCCGCATGGTTCCGCCCCGACTCACCCGCGGCTCCAACATGCTCAAGCAATACGGATCGGTGCTCGGGCGTATCGAACAGGCCTACGGCGTATCAGGCGAAGTGCTGGTGGCGATCTGGGGCCTGGAAACCGATTTCGGCGTCAACATCGGAAAATTCTCGACGCTGCGCGCGCTGGCGACGCTGGCCTATGATTGCCGGCGCACCGAGCTGTTCAAGGCCGAGTTGATGGATGCGCTGCGCATTGTCGAGCGCGGCGATATCGCGCCAGCGGATCTGCGCGGCGCATGGGCCGGCGAAATCGGCCAGACCCAGTTCATGCCCTCGTCCTACATCAAATTCGCGGTTGATTTCGATGGCAACGGCCGCCGCGATCTGCTGCGCAGCCCGCCCGACGTGCTGGCTTCGACCGCCAACTTCCTCGCCAACCATGGCTGGCAGCGCGGCAAGGAGTGGGAGCCCGGCAGCGCCAATTTCGCTGCGATCAAGGAGTGGAACAAGAGCGAGGTTTACGCCAAGACCATCGCCGCTTTCGCGACGCAGCTTTCGCGAGCCCCCTAGCACGAATCCAAAGGGCCGGCCGCAATGACCGGCCCTTTGCCGCGCTTTATTTCGCCGCGCTCGCTTGCATCGCTTTGCTTAGGTGCGCCGCACAGGCGCCCGCCTTGCCGCTCAGCATCGCATCCTGGGCAGCCGCGATTTCCTTCTGGGCGGCGATCTTCCCCTCGCCGTCCGCCATGTTCTCGATCATCGTTTCGGTCTTGCTCAGATTATCGCCGCTGCAACTCGCTTTGACTCGCGCGGCGTCGGCTGGAGAGACGGCATACGCCAGAGCTGCGACCGCAGTAGCTGCGAGTAATTTGTTGAGCATCGAAATTCCCCTTTTTGTTTTTTGGACAGGCGGCGCCATTGCCGCCTGCAGCAGCGATTGTTCGTCGAAGCGGGAAAACTTCGGAATGAACTTCGCGCGAGGTCGTGAGCGCGGCGCGCAAGGGCCTTATGCGAAATGATGCTTTTTCATTACAGGCCGGTAACGAAGAGCGATGCGCGGTTTGCAGCGATCGTCTTCAGTCGCGTTACCGATTGCGATCAGCGGCGCGATCAAGTGCACCTCGTTTCGACGCACACGACAAGAGATTCGAATGAGGGCACTTTGCTTGCGTGAAGGCCTGAGCGCCAGAAGACCGGCAGCTGCGGGCCCGCTTGGCGCGGAACCATGCTGACATTGGCAGCCGTCAAATGGATCGGTTGCCTTACCGGCAGGTCGGGAAAGCCGTTCCCAAGCAAAGTCATAATAATGAATATATATTCATATTATATCATTGGACCGCATGCGATTCGCGCATAAGAAAGTTTCAAAAATCAGGAATTTCTCGGCATAATTATCCGTCGCCGACTGCTCCACGGTCGCCTTGGCTAACAGTTCGGCAGCAAACAAGGGTTATTCGGCGTTTACGAGAAATCCGCAAATTTACGGCGTTACTTGCATAATTTGAGCTCGCTCTCGCATGCTTCGGCTAGCCGTTCCGCGAGCCATGCCGAAAGGTTAAGCGGACCTTTCGTCAGCTATGCATACGGAGATTAGCTGCACCGCAACATCGGAACTTCTGCACTGCAAAATCTAAGCTATATTCATTTCAACGATGAGGCCGTCCTCCAAGGGCTGAATCGTAACTGCAAGGAGACTACCATGTTGCTCCCGCTCATCCGCATGATCCAGGCTTTCCGGGATTATCAGCGCAATGTCAGCGAACTGTCCCAGCTCAGCGACCGCGAACTGGCCGATATTGGCCTTGATCGCTCGGACATTCCGCGCGTTGCCGCCGGGACCTATAACGGCTGACCGCTGTTCAGCCGCCTGATGAACGGATAACGCCCGCCCAGCTGCGGGCGTTGTCGTTTCTGGTGCTGCGCTTCGCGTGAAAACGCGCTAACCCTGCGCGCATGATTTCCAATACTCCCCAAACTGACACCGTCCATGTGATTGGCGGCGGCCTCGCCGGCTCGGAAGCGGCCTGGCAGGTCGCCAATGCGGGCGTTCGCGTCGTCCTGCATGAGATGCGGCCGCTGCGGATGACCGAAGCGCACCGCACCGAGGGCCTGGCCGAGCTCGTCTGCTCCAACTCGTTCCGGTCAGATGATGCCGCCAACAACGCGGTCGGCCTGCTGCATGCCGAGATGCGCCGGCTGGGCTCGCTGATCATGCGCTCCGCCGACGCCAACCAGGTGCCCGCCGGCGGGGCACTGGCGGTCGACCGCGACGGGTTTTCGGCCGCCGTCACCAAGGCTCTCCATGACCACCCCCTGATCGAGATCGCCCGCGCCGAAATCGCCGGCCTGCCGCCCGGCGAGTGGAGCAACGTGATCGTCGCGACCGGCCCCCTCACCTCGGCGCCGCTGGCAGATGCCATTCGCGAATTGACGGACGAAAACGCGCTGGCGTTTTTCGACGCGATCGCGCCGATCGTGCACAAGGATTCCATCGACATGTCAGTGGCGTGGTTTCAGTCGCGCTACGACAAGGTCGGCCCCGGCGGCACCGGCGCCGACTACATCAACTGCCCGATGACCAAGGAGCAGTACGACGCCTTCGTCGCGGCGCTGCTGGCCGGCGAGAAGGTGGACTTCAAGGACTGGGAGACCAACACGCCCTATTTCGATGGCTGCCTGCCGGTCGAAGTGATGGCCGAGCGCGGCCACGAGACGCTGCGGCACGGGCCGATGAAGCCGGTGGGGCTCACCAATCTGCACAATCCGACGGTGAAGCCCTATGCCATCGTCCAGCTCCGCCAGGACAACAAGCTTGGCACGCTCTACAATATCGTCGGCTTCCAGACCAAGCTGAACTACGGCGCGCAGCAGCGTGTATTCCGCACCATTCCGGGGCTCGAGAACGCCGAATTCGCCCGGCTCGGTGGCCTCCACCGCAACACCTTCCTCAATTCGCCGAAGCTGCTGGACGGCCAGTTGCGGCTGCGTGCGCAGTCACGGCTGCGCTTTGCCGGGCAGATGACGGGCTGCGAGGGCTATGTGGAATCCGCCAGCATCGGGCTGATCGCAGGCCTCTACGCTGCCGCCAATGCGCGGGCACAATCGCTTGAGCCGCCACCCCCGACCACGGCGCTGGGCTCGCTGCTCGGCCATATCACTGGCGGCCATATCGAAACCATCGAGGCGGGCACGCGCTCGTTCCAGCCGATGAACATCAATTTCGGGCTGTTCCCGCCGCTTGCGAGCGTGCCGACGAAGAAGGCGGACGGCACGCGGCTGCGCGGCAACGAGAAAACAGTCGCCAAGAAGCAGGCACTCAGTGCGCGGGCGCTGACCGATCTCGATCGCTGGATCGCCGAGCATCTCGGCGTAGCGGCGGCGGCGTAATCCCATGGATCTGCCGAAAGACGACGCCGCCACCCTGTCGGCGCGATGGACTGAAGGCGTGCTGCTGAAGCGCGACGTGTTCTCAACCGTCGAACGCGGCCGTTTTCGCGACGAGGCTGGCGAGGTCGATGCCGTTCTGCGCCGGCTCGACCAGGTGCCGCTGTGGTCCTATCCGCTCGCCCGCCATCTGTTTGCCCGCGAGCGCCGCGCGCTGGCGTTGGCGCGCGATCTCGACGTCGGGCCAAAGCTGCTCTGGGCCGGACGGAAGGCGCTGGTGCGTGGCTTTATCGACGGCGTCGCGCTGCATCTGGCCAAGCCGCATGGCGACGTCGCCTATTTCCGCTCGGCCAAATCAGCTCTCCGCAAGCTGCACCGCGCCGGCATCTGCCACAATGATCTTGCCAAGGAGCAGAACTGGCTGGTCGGCCGCGACGGCCGCGCCTATCTCACCGATTTTCAGCTTGCCGCCTGTTTTTCGACCCGCAGCCGGCTGTTCCGGATCGCGGCCTATGAGGACCTGCGGCATATGCTGAAGCACAAGCGCAGCTATGCGCCGCAGGCGCTGACGCCGATGGAGCGCAAGATTCTCGCGCGCAAATCCTTTGTCGCCAGCCTCTGGCTCAAGACCGGCAAGAAGGTCTATCAGGCCATCACCCGCGGCCTGTTCAACTTTACCGATCGCGAAGGCGGTGGCCGCCGGCTGGTCAACGACGCACCGGTCCTGATCGAGTTGATCCGGAAGAACCCCGACGTGCGCGATACCGCCATTGTCGCGTTCGCCGACCGGCGCAGCGGCGTCGGGCTGTATGCCTTTGTCGAGGCCGACAAGATCGAGCTGGAAAAACAGTTGCGCAGCGAACTTGCCGCCGCCAGGGGCGTCAAGCCGCCGGAGCATATTCAGGTCGTCCACGCCCTGCCGCGCGATGCCGCCGGCAAGCCACGCACGGAAATCCTGCAGCTCGTCGCGATGAACCAGGTCGACCTGATCGAGCCGCTGATCAACAACGAGGTCGATCGTGCCTTCCTGAAGGACATTCTGGAGAGCCGCAAGAATTTGCGGGATAGGTTCAATTTCGAAAGTGCCGACATGGATCGGCCGTCAAATTGATTCCACTTGTCGTCACCCGCCGTGTGCGCAATTGCGCACAGGGGCGGGTGACCCAGTATTCCAGAGACATTTGTGTAGCGTGGCAAGGCCGCGGCGTACTGGATACCCCGCTTTCGCGGGGTATGACGACTTGAATGTGCGGCGAGTATCTTACCCCCCGAACTCCCGCGAGCGCGAGGCGCGCCACAGCGTCCACAGAATCCGCAAACGCGACGTTGCCTGCGGGACGAATGGATCGGCATCGGCACGCGACATGCGCTTCAGATCGCGGTGGACCAGCGTCAGCGGCAGGAACACCGGCCGGACCTGCGGCGGTACGTGCGCGAGCAGTTCAAAGGCCGTGCGGAGATGTTTTCGCACCTCTCCGATCAACTGGTCGATCGCAGCGCGCGCTTGCGGCGTCTGCTTGCCCGCAAAGATCTGCTCCATCCCGCTGCCGTGTTGCTGCAGCAGTTGCAGCGGCACGAAGAGCTGGCGCCGTGCGGCATCGTGCGGCAGCGCCGCGAGCACCTGCGCGATTCCCTGCGCCAGCCCGCCATGACGCGCGAGATGGTCGATCGCTGCCGACGGCGGCGCCACGATCCGCGCGGCCAGCGAGAACAGCGCCGAGGCGGTATCGGTGGCATACCCTTCCAGCGCCGCCATCGACGGCATCGGATCGTTGTAGAGGTCGAACTGATGCTCCTCGATCAGCCGCAGCAGCGGCTCGACCGGGAGGCGGAATTCGTCGATTGTATGCCGGAGTTCAGCCGCGACCGGATTGCCCTCGACGCCACCATGGCCGGCGCCTTGCAGCATGTCGGTCCACCACTGCATCCGCATTTCGCCGGGCAATGGCTGGCTGACCTGCTCGCGCACCCGCGAGATCTCGACATTGAAGGCGTAGATGGACAGCAATGCACGCCGCTGAGCCGCCGGCAGGAACAGCGTCGAGGCATAGCGGACGAAGTCGTGCGTGCGCACCAGATCGGCGCAGAACGCGGCGGAATCCTTCGTCGCGGCCTCGCTCATGGCACTGCGATCAACGCCGCTGCGACGCGCCGCCGCTCGCCCAGCATGATGTTGTAGGTGCGGATCGCAGGCCCCGTCTGCATCGGGTCCAGCACCACGCGCACGGCGCGCAGCGCCTCGCGCAGCCCCTGCGGCGGGACCCAAACCTCCGTGCCGGTGCCGACGATCAGCGTGTCGATGGAATTGGCAGCCTTGAACACGCGCGCCAGCGAATATTCATCGATCTCGGCCGGCTTGTTCACCGGCCAGGCCCAGATCGCATCCGGCAGGCACAACAGCGAGCCGCGATGTGACATATCGGCGAAGGCGAAGCCGCCCTTGCCGTAGGCCTCGATCGGCGCCGACCTCGGAAGATGGGGAGCGTCCGAGGAGCTAGCCATCACCAACTACTTCTTCGCAGGCGTATCCGACGCGTCGCGGTGCTCGCCAACGCCGAGATAGATCAGGATCGGCGCGGCGATGAAGATCGAGGTGTAGGTGCCGACCAGCACCACGCCGAACATCATCACCGCCGTGAAGCTGTGGATCGCATGGCCGCCGAACAAGAGCAGCGCAAGCAACGCCAGCGTCACCGTAACGTGGGTGATGATCGAGCGCGACAGTGTCGAATTGATGGATTCGTTCAGAAGCTGCGGCATCGGCATCTTCTTGTAGCGCCGCAGCATTTCCCGGATGCGGTCATAGATGACGACCGTATCGTTCAGGGAGTAGCCGAGAATCGTGAGCAGCGCCGCGATACTTGTGAGGTCGAAATCGACCTGCGAGATCGACATGAAGCCGATGGTCAGCACGATGTCGTGGACGTTGGCGATCATGGCGCCGAGCGCGAACTGCCATTCGAACCGGAACCAGAGATAGATCAGGATGCCGACGATCGCGAGCATCAGGCCGACCATGCCGAAGGCCAATAGCTCGCCGGAAACGCGCGGTCCAACCACTTCGACGCGGCGGTATTCGACGCTGTCGCCGAGCGCGCTGCGCACCTTCCCCACGGCCGCCTGCTGGGCGGCGTCGCCGCCCGGCTGTTCGGCCACCCGGATCAGCACGTCGTTCGGACCGCCGAACTGCTGCAACTGGATATCGCCAAGTCCGAGCGTGCTCAGTTGCGCGCGCATCGCGCCGATATCGGCGGGGCCGGACTTGTTCTGCACTTCCAGCAGCGTCCCGCCCCTGAAATCGATGCCGAAATTCAGCCCGTGGGTGAAGAACAGCACGATCGCGACGATCGACAGCGCGGCCGAGATCGGAAAGCTGATGCGGCGAAAGCGCGTGAAATCGAAGTGCGTATCGTCAGGGACGATGCGCAGCGGCGGCAACAGATCGAAGATGGCGACGATGGTCAGGATGACGACCAGAACGCCCAGCGCAATGAGAACGTATTGAGTCACGGTGGGATTCCTAGATCGGCACGGTCTTCGGCCGCTTCCACCGTACCCAGCCGGCAACGATCAGGCTGGTGAGCGTAAACGCTGTAAAGACCGTGGTGATAATGCCGATGCCGAGCGTAACGGCGAAGCCGCGAACCGGGCCGGTGCCGATGTAGAACAGCACCGCAGCGGCGATGAAGGTGGTGATGTTGGAGTCCAGAATCGTCGCCAATGCGCGCCGGAATCCGGCGTCGATCGCCGAAATCGCGTTGCGGCCATGGCGGAGCTCTTCCCGGATGCGCTCATAGATCAGCACGTTGGAGTCGACCGCGATGCCGACGGTCAGCACGACGCCGGCGATGCCGGGCAGCGTCAGCGTGGCGTTGAGCAGTGAAAGGATACCGAAGATCATCGCGACGTTGATCGCGACCGCGATGTTGGCGAACACGCCGAACAGCCGGTAGGTCAGCAGCATGAACACGATGACCATGATGGAGCCGACATAGGCCGCCAGTTGGCCCTTCTCGATCGAGTCCTGGCCGAGGCCCGGACCCACGGTACGCTCTTCGACGACGGTGAGCGGCGCCGGCAGTGCGCCCGCCCGCAGGAGCAGTGCGAGTTCGTTGGCGGCCTGCACGGTGAAACTGCCGGAAATCTGCCCCTGCCCGCCGGTGATCGGCTCGCGGATTACGGGCGCAGAGATCACCTTGTTGTCGAGGACAATGGCAAACGGCTGCCCGACATTCTCCGATGTCGCCTGCGCGAATTTGCGTGCCCCCGAAGTGTTGAACTTGAAGCTCACGATCGGCTCGTTGGTGCGCTGGTCGAAGCCCGGCTGCGCATCGGTCAGGTCGCCGCCGGAAACCAGAACCTGTCGCTTGATGACGTAAGGCACCTTCGGCGGTTGCTCGCTCATCAGGACTTCCGATTCGGCCGGCACCCGTCCCGCCTGCGCCTGATCCGGCGAGACCGACGAATCGACCATGCGGAATTCCATCTTGGCGGTCTGGCCAAGGATGCGCTTCAGCTCGGTCGGGTCCTGCAGACCCGGCACCTGAACCAGAATGCGGTCGGTACCCTGCCGCTGAATCAGCGGTTCGACCGTGCCCAACTGGTTGATACGGCGTTCGACGATCTGGATCGACTGCTCGTTGGTTTGCCGTATGCGTTCGGTGATCGCCGCTTGCGGCACCACGAGGCGGATCAAGCCGCCGCCGGCGTCTGAAACCTCGAGGCTTCGCTGCCCGCTGGAGCCGAGCAGCCCTCCGAGCGGTTGCGATAGTTCACGCAGCTTGGGAAGTGCCGCCTGAAGGTCGCTATCCTTGACACGGACTTCGACGGCGTCGCCGCGCACAGCAAGACCGGTGTAACCGATCTTGGCTTCGCGCAGCACGCGGCGGGCTTCGTCGCGAACCTGATCCAGTCTTTCCTTCTTGATATAATTTGTATCGAGCTCGAGCAGCAAATACGAGCCGCCCTGCAGGTCGAGGCCGAGCACGATGTGGCGCTGCGCCCAGACCGGCCAGGTCTTCACCCGCTCCTGGGGAAAGAAGTTCGGAACCGCGAACAGGCAGACGATCAGCGCCGTCAGAATGATCGCCAGCGCCTTCCACCGCGAGAAATACAGCATCGAGTAGACCCGTCACATCCAGGAAAATGCGCCGCCACGCGCGGCGCGCAAAACTCAGCTCGCGGACGACTCGTCCTTGGCCTCACTCTTTTCCTTGGCCGGCTCGCCCTTGGCGCGGACGCCCGAGATCATCTGCCGCATTTGCCGAACGCGGACGCCGTCGGAAATTTCGAACTCGATCTGGTCGTCGTCCACCACCTTGGTCACCTTGCCGACCAGGCCGCCCGAGGTCACGACCGTGTCGCCGCGGCGGATGTTTTTGACCAGCTCCTGGTGATCCTTGATCTTCTTCTGCTGCGGCCGCAGAATCAGGAAGTACATGATCACGAAGATCAGCGCGAATGGCAGCAGCGACATCAGCATGCTGTTCGCATCGCCGCCGGCTGCAGCCTGGGCGTACGCAGGGGTAATCAGCATTCGAACAATCCTCGTGAGACGGAAAAGAACCGGCCATGCCTGGGCTTAGCGCCTTGGGCAAATCGCCGGTCCGGGCAAATTCGCGCGGACTATAGCGGCGGCGGGCCCAATTGCAACGCTGGCTGCCCCCTCATTTAGGCCGCTTGCGAGACCTTCCAAGGCCCGTTAAGGCTGCGCCGTCAGGAACTCCGGAAATGTCGAAAAAAGCCAAGAAAACAGCGCCCCGCGCCGCCCCCAGGGCCGCCTCGCGAGCCCTCGCAAAAACCGCGACAAAACGTCCGGCAAACACGCTCAACGGCGCCACGGCCGAGCGGATCGCGACCGCGTTGGAGGCCATCGCCGGACACCTTTCCGCGGCCTCTCCGGCGGCGGGAAACCTTGAGTCGTTCGGCTCTGCCGACGCCTTCGTCTGGCATCCGGACGGGCGGCTTTCGCCGGTGCCGCGCGTCAGCCGGGTCGATCTCGGCCTGCTCAAAGGGATCGACCGGATGCGGGACATCCTGATCGAAAATACCGAGCGCTTTGCCGACGGCCTGCCCGCCAACAACGCCCTGCTCTGGGGCGCGCGCGGCATGGGCAAATCGTCGCTGGTGAAGGCCACGCATGCCAGCATCAATCTGAACCGCAAGCCGGCCGACCGGCTCAAGCTGATCGAGATCCACCGCGAGGATATCGAGAGCCTGCCCGGCCTGATGGACCTGCTGCGCAGCTCCGATTTCCGCTTCATCGTGTTCTGCGACGACCTCTCCTTCGACGGCAACGACGCCTCCTACAAGTCGCTCAAGGCGGTGCTGGAAGGCGGCATCGAGGGCCGCCCCGACAACGTCATCCTCTACGCCACCTCGAACCGCCGACACCTGCTGGCGCGCGAGATGATCGAGAACGAGCGCTCGACCGCGATCAACCCGGGCGAGGCGGTCGAGGAAAAGGTGTCGCTGTCGGACCGTTTTGGCCTGTGGCTCGGCTTTCACCGCTGCAGCCAGGACGAGTACCTCGCCATGGTCCGCGGCTATTGCGGTCATTTCGGCATCAAGATCGCCGACGACGAGCTGGAGCGCGAGGCGCTGGAATGGTCGACCACCCGCGGCTCCCGCTCGGGCCGCGTCGCCTGGCAGTTCACGCAGGAGCTGGCGGGACGGCTGGGTGTGAGGCTTTCGGGGAAGTAGGCGTTTTACGAGACCAGTAGCCCGGATGGAGCGCAGCGTAATCCGGGGTCAGTCTGGGCCGTTGAAAGACCGGCCCCGGATTTCGCTACGCTTCATCCGGGCTACGCTCGTGCTACGCCCCGTTCAGGAATTGAAGCGGGTCAACCGGTGAAGATCCCTTGCGGATCTCGAAGTGGAGCTGCGGCGACCCCACCTCGCCTGATTGACCCGACTTGGCAATGATCTGGCCGCGCTTGATCGTATCGCCGCGCTTCACCAGCAGTTCACTCGCATGGGCATATGCGGTGACGTAGCCGTTGGAGTGCCGCACCAGAACCAGATTGCCGTAGCCCTTGAGCTCGTTGCCGGAATAGGCGACCACGCCGTCCTCCGCCGCCTTCACCGGCGTGCCTTCCGGCACCGCCAGGTTGATGCCGTCATTGGACTTGCCGTTGGTCTTGGCACCGTAGCTCGTGATCACCTTGCCGCGCACCGGCCAGCGGAAGGTCGGCAGCGCGCCGGTCGCTTCGCTGGGCTTGACGGAGGTCTGCTCGACGACGGGCTTTTCTTCGGTAACGTTGGTGGTGGCGGAGGCGAGCCGCGCGCTCTGCGGCGGACCGCCGACCGAGGCCAGCTTGGTGGCCGGCGCTGCAGCCGGCTGGGCGGGCGCTGCAGCCAGGACG
>NZ_LLXZ01000009.1 GCF_001440395.1 Bradyrhizobium jicamae
ACATTCACGCCGGTCTGCACACCCCGGCCGATCTTCTTCAGCACGCTCCAGAAGCTTTGCAGCTCCATGTCCGTCGGCGGCGCTGCCGCGGCAGGCTGGAAGCCGGGCTGGCCGGCGTTGAAAATGCCCAGTTGTTTGCCGATATCCAGGCCGGTCTGCGCACCCTGACCGATCTTCTTCAGTACGCTCCAGAAGCTCTGCAGCTCCATGTCCGTCGGTTGAGCCGTATCTGGACCGGCGGAGAATGGCAGGAACCCACCGCCTACCTTGCCCACGACACCACCGATATTTCTCCCGGTCTTGCCACCGATCAGGCCGCCGATAACTCTTCCGGCGGCGCCGCCGAGGATCGAGCCGAATATCCCTTGCGGATCCAACTGACTGTAGTCTTCAATTCCTTGCTGCGTTCCATTCATGAGTAAAGCCTCCAATATGTGGCCTCGCCCGCAAGCGACGCGCGCTTACAGTGCAGGACCGGGATCACTTCGCGTACGAAGGTAAGGCTGATGTTACGCGTGGGATCGTGATCCAAGTGTCATGCGCAGCGTGAAAGTAGCGTCAAAGTCTATGGGACCGGGCAAGTTGATTGAGGCGGGCGTGAATTGTCCGTGCGGAACATGCGCCGGATGTCGCGCTGCAATTGTTCGGTTTCCCCTTCCGGCACAGCGCGAACTTCCTTCCACAGCACGGTGCGGCAAAGATCGTACTGACGCAAAGCGTCCGCACGACGGCCCTGCTGCGCATAACAGCGCATCAAGATGCGATGCACGTCCTCCTGCAGTGGGTCGATCGCAAGAATGCGCAACGCCAGCGCGATCGCGATATCCATTCGCTCGCGCCCGCCGGCGTCCAAGAGGCCCACAACGGCTCGCATGGCCTGCGTTCTCAGTCGTTGGCGCTCGGCAGACAGCCAGGCTTCAAACGCACATGAGGTCGAGCTGATGCCATCGAGAAGTTCGCCGCGATAAAGCGCCGCCGCGCGCGCCATCCGTTCGGGGTCGCCGTCCTTCAGGAGCTGCTCGAATTCCCCGACATCGGTCTTGACGGCGTCCGGACAGATGCGGATGTCGCCGCGATCCGCCGAGATCACGTCGGCGTATTGCGGCAGCACATGACGCAATGTGAGCAGAGCCTGTCGAAGGCTGGCGCGCGCGCGATCTGCAAAGTGCCCGTCCCACAACAGCGCTGCGAGCTTGCTGCGTGAAATGCCGCGAGGAGAGCTGAGGGCTACATAGCCTAGAAGCGTCGCGGCCTTTCGACTCGGTATCGACACCGACTCGCCGGAGACCTGCATTACCTCGACGCCGCCGAACAGATTGATCTGCAGCAGAGGCATTGTCCTGACCCTCAGTTGAAAACTGGCTTGAAGCGTTCAGATACCGCGCAATGACTTATCAGCATGATCGTCCAGAATTGGGACGCCGCCACCTGTAAAAACGTCGGCAGCCAAGACCGAGATGCTCTGACAATCCTACAACCTTAGTTAGACAAGACAATGGACCACCTCATATCTTTTTAGTGATTGCAAGTTTGGTTTGATAGTGAACTGCTTCATATGCGTGAGGTTGCGTACGCAACGCTGTCTGATCGCATCGGCGGTCACGAGCGCATGAATCTCACCCTCAAGAAAAGAAGCGATACGTCTGCGCCGCTTCAACAGCCTGCAGCGCAGGATCGCTTCGACGTCTCGGTTGGTGAGTTCAATACAGTTCAATACAGAGACGCCGCACGAGACGCGCGACACGAAGTGTCCCACCGAATTCAACACGAACACCATGCCGCTGCGGCGGGGTGGATCGAACCCGCTTATCCGTTCCACAATCGCGACCAGTCGTCACAGCATGCGATTGCCTCCGTCGGCACCCAAGCAAAATATCAATCTCTTTACCCGTGCTGACCGGCCAAAGGCTTGGCATCACGGAAAGCGCCAGCACCGCTTGGCAGCTTTATGCACTTTGATGTCGGATACTTTGACCTGGGAGCACAGATCTGTAGCCGAGAACCTTGCAGCCCTCGACGAGCCGTTCGCACGAAGCTGTCACCCATGTCTTAGGTACGACCCGTTACCCATGTCTTCGGGCCGGACAGTCGGAAGTTGGCGGAGAGGGAGGCAAATTTAGTATATATCGCCCTTATTCACACAGGTTCACCGAAATTCGCTACACGCCTGCGCCAAAGGCGCAAGCTGTACAGGCGGCCTCATGGGCGTTCGCCCCTGTTCACGTGAAGTTTTTCCTCGAGTATGGGCCAGCGTATGGGCTACACGTTCCACGGAAGGTCGGGATCGGTTGCTGAGCATTCTCACGGCGAAGGACGCGATCAGCACGAGCAGCCTGGATATCCTACTGCTCAAGGTTACACAGAAGCGGCCGAATAGGAAAGGTGCTCAGGTCAGAGCTTTTCCACAGCGGTTGGTCCACAGATGATCCGCCGCTCATTTTCTGCCAGCCGCCGGCTGGGCGCCGGATGCCGTCAGTCGCACCAAACGATCTTCCCGATCGTAGTAGTGGATGGCGCGAATGAAGTCAGACAGCAAGTTTGATTGACGCCGCAAGTGCCGAATCCCCCGCCGTAAGGCAGAGTAGTCCCCAAAACGACCACCACACACGCCCCACGGATGACGAAAGCAATTACTGGCGCTGATGCAAATCGATGCCGGGTTTTGGTGCCAAGCGAACTATGGACATCATAGGACAAAAATCATGTCGCATGACGGCGCCCACTGCTCGATGAAATGGGTGATGAGGCCTTGCGCCCGACATGCGTCTTCGAGAATGCGCATTTGCCCGTGAAGAGCGGGCAAACATGTTCGCTGCTACGTCGGGTGTGGGCAGACGCAGCTGCGCTCTTCGATGCGGTGTTCATCTGCATCGACTGCGTGAAGCAAGGTCGTCGACTTCCAGAGAACGTCGGGTGCCCCGAACGGAAAATCAATTCTTCCGGGGTCCCGGGCAGGCGACCTTCGCCAACGCATCGATCAGCAATTCGCTGCTCCGAGGTCCCCGCGGGCACGGATTTCGGCCAACCGTCAGAATAGCGCCCCTCTATACCGATTGCTAGCGCACAGGGCAGGTATTCAGTACCGGATCTTTCAAAACGTATGATGTCCCGCCCTTGGTATCGCGATTCCGCGCCCATGGGGACGTGCTTTCGCGGTCTTTCTTGTGTAATCTCTTTCTGTGGTTGTGGAGCCAACACTTAGATGGGCGACGCACGGATGTCGGTGACCGCGGCGCAACAAATTGCGGACTGGCTCAAAAAGCTCGGCATGTCCGAGTACGCGCAAAGTTTCGCCGAGAACGACATTGATATGGCCGTTCTCCCCGACTTGACCGACCAACATCTCAAAGACCTTGGCGTTTCGCTCGGCCACCGGTTGAAAATGCTGCATGCGATCCACGATCTCAGCAACGTCTCGGCTGCCGTAACGGCACCTTCTGCACTCGTGGATATCGAGCCAACTCGGCGAGACGACGCCGAGCGTCGCCAACTGACGGTGATGTTCACCGACCTCGTTGGCTCGACGGCGCTCTCGACCACGCTCGACCCAGAGGATCTGCGTGCGGTAATCGGCGCGTATCATAAGTGCGTCGCGGAGACGGTCGCCCGGTTCGACGGCTTCGTGGCCAGGTACATGGGCGATGGGGTGCTCATCTATTTCGGCTATCCCCACGCCCATGAGGATGATGCCGAGCGTGCCGTCCGGGCGGGACTGGCGATCATCGAGGCGATCGGCAAGCTGGGTATCCAGGAGCCGCTCCGGGTGCGTATCGGCGTCGCGACGGGCTTGGTCGTGGTCGGCGATCTCGTTGGTGCCGGCGAGGCCCGGGAACGCGGGGTGGTGGGCGAGACGCCGAACCTGGCGGCTCGTCTGCAGGGGATCGCTGAGCCGAACACGGTTGTCATCGCCGAAGGCACTCGAAGGCTCCTCGGCAACCTCTTCGAGCTACAAGACCTCGGGCCGAAGAACCTCAAGGGTATTGCCACGCCAACGCGGGCCTGGGTGGCGTTGCGAGCGAGTTCCGTGGCGAGCCGCTTCGAGGCGCTACACGCAACTGGCCTAACTGCCCTCGTCGGGCGGGAGGAAGAACTCGAATTGCTCCTACGGCGTTGGGCCAGGGCAAAGACAGGTGAAGGCCAGGTGGTCCTGATCGCCGGTGAGGCTGGGATCGGCAAGTCGCGGCTCACGGCCGCACTTCTGGAACGCCTCGCCAGAGAGCCGCATACGCGTTTGCGCTATTTCTGCTCGCCGCAGCACACCAACAGCGCGCTATATCCGATCATCGGGCAGATGGAACGTGCCGCCAGGCTGGCGCACGACGATACACCGCAAGCGAGGCTCGACAAGCTTGATACCCTGCTCGCGCAGACCTCGACCTCGATCGGGGACGCCTCGCTCTTTGCCGAGATGCTGTCGCTTCCGAATGATGGACGCTATCCAGCCCTCGAATTTACCCCGCAGCAGCACAGGCAGAGAACATTCGAAGCGCTCGTCTCACAATTAGAAGCGCTTACACGGCAACGCCCAGTCTTGATAATCTTTGAGGATGCGCATTGGACCGATCCTACGAGCCTAGAAGTCTTCGACCAGGACGTGGCCAGGTTTCAGACCCTTCGCGCACTAATGATTGTGACATTCCGCCCGGAATTCGATCCGCCCTGGATCGGACAGCCGCATGTGACCGCCATGACGATCAATCGGCTGACGAAACGCCAAGTCGGCGCCATGATCGACGGCGTAGTCGGCAACAAGCTGCTGCCGGCGGGCATCAGGCAGGACATCGTCGAACGTACGGATGGCATCCCCCTTTTCGTGGAGGAGATGACGAAGGCAGTGCTGGAGGCGGAGGGCCAGGGCGCGGTCGAACGCACGATTGCCGTCGTTCCGTCCCCGGCCTTGGCAGTCCCCGCAAGTTTGCACGCTCCATTGATGGCGCGGCTCGACCGGCTCGGCCCCGCCAAAGAAGTGGCACAGATTGGCGCGGCGATCGGCCGGAAGTTTTCGCATGCTCTCCTGGCGGCGGTGGTGCGCATGCCAGAGGCGGAACTGGGATCAGCGTTAGACCGTCTCATACAGACTGGTTTGCTTTTCAGGTTGGGCTTGCCGCCGAATGCGACTTACCTATTCAAGCATGCCTTGGTGCGGGACGCGTCCTATGGCACGTTGCTGCGCGAGCCCCGCCGCGCGCTTCATGCACGCATTGCCGAAGCAGTCGAAAGCCAATTCGCCGCGACAGCCGAGAGCCGGCCGGAGTTGCTGGCACATCACTGCACTGAGGCCGGGCTGATCGAGAGGGCGGCGGCCTTATGGGGCAAGGCGGGACAGCGGTCGCTAGCGCGTTCAGCGCTAGTAGAGGCGACGGTTCAGCTAAACCGCGCTCTTTCACAGATTGCGACGCTGCCGGGCACACCAGCGCTGCGTGGCGACCAGATCAAACTGGAGGTCGCGCTTGTGAATGCTTTGATGCACACCAAGGGCCACGCGGCCCCTGAGACTATCGCATCTCTCGATCGAGCCCGCGCCTTCATCGAGCAAGCGGAGTCACTCGGAGAGCCCCCTGAAGACCCGTTGCTCCTGTTTTCAGTCCTCTATGGGTTCTGGGTCACGAACTATATAAAGTTCAAAAGCGACGCTCTCCTCGACCTTGCGACAGAGTGCTTGGCACTTGCCGAGAAGCAGGGAACAATGGTTCCGCTCATGCTTGGGCATCGTATTATGGGTACGTCTCTAATGTGTACGGGCGTCCTTGCGGAAAGTCTGGCACATTACGATCAGGCGATCGCGATCTACGAACCCGCCGAGCATCGTGCGCTGGCGGCTCGATTTGGCCAGGACATTAGGGTCGCAGCCCTATCCTATCGGTCCTGGGCTCTGTGGCTTCTTGGCTTCCCCGAGGCTGCACGCAGAGACGCTGAACAGGCGCTCAAGGAAGCGCGCGAGATCGGCCAAGCAGCCACGTTGATGTATGCCCTGTTCCATACATCCTTTACCCATATCTGCTGCGGAAACTATGCGGCAGCAAGCGCCGAAGCTAATGAACTTGTCCCCCTTGCAGAAAAAAGAGGTTCATTGTTTTGGGGGGCGCTCGGAATGGTGGTCCAAGGTTGCGTCTTGGCACTCACTGGGAAGGCCTCAGACGCGGTCCATGTGATCGACTCGGGTATCATCGCACGTCGGTCAACGGCGGCAACAGCGCTAGTGCCATTCTGCCTGTCGTATCTGGCGGGCGCTCATGCTGACCTCGACCACTTCGATGATGCACGGGACTGCATTCGCGAAGCGATGACCCAGGTAGAAGCAACCAAGGAAAGTTGGTTTGAGGCCGAGATCAAGCGCATGGCAGGCGAAATCGAGCTATTGTCGCCCAACCCACACGCAACGAAAGCGGAAGAATATTTCGAACATGCGCTGGCGGTCGCTCGTCAGCAGCAGGCAAAGTCCTGGGAACTGCGTGCGGCTGTGAGCATGGCGCGACTGTGGTACGATCAGGGCAAACGACAGCAGGCCCACGATCTTCTCGCCCCGGTCTACGGTTGGTTCACCGAGGGCTTCGACACGCTGGACTTGAAGGAGGCCAAATCGCTGCTGGAGCAGCTCCAGGCATGAGCGAGATCCGCAAATGGAATCGGCGGCGGCCAATATGCCAATACCTTCGAGGCCAATGCACCGCCGTCAAAGCCGAGCATGCCGCCACATACCATGCGTCGCGCCGCTACGAAAAATACGTCACCGGAATCGCATAGTGCGCAGCAAGCGCGAACCGATTGCTGCCTTTGCGACAGGCCCCATCAGGTGACGAACGGGCCTGGCCTTGCCGTCCCAAGTGGCCGCTGCTTGCGTAACTTTTGCGAACATCTCGCGGATACGGGGCTGGAACTCGATCAGTTCTACGATCTCGCAACCCCCGGCGATGGAATTGCGCACTGCATTTGCTTTTTCAGGCGCCACCTCTCCAAGCCGAATTCGTTCCATCGGAGAACCGGCGCGAGCAGGCAGGGAAAAATAGGCGAAGCGGGCGCCCGAAAAAGACAGCATCTGCTGGATCGTCGCGCCAGATGCCTTGGCCTCCGCGACGGACCGCTGGTAATCGTGCGGCTCGACGCAAAAACCGCAGTGCTGAAAACCGCTCCTTCCGGCCGCAAGGAAGGCGCGCCAGCTTGACGGCTCATCGTCGAGCGGCTGAATAAGCTCCAGCTGCACCCCGCCGACCTGACAGAATCCGAACATGATCAGCGGGCGTGAGGGCCTCTCCAGATACTTGTTATCAGTGACCACCACCGGACCGATCGTGAGCCAGGGCCCGATACCCTGGTCAATCCAGCCCTTGATGGCTTGCTCAAGATCGGGCACCACATAGCCTAGCTGATCAGCGCTTTTCTCAAGCAGCGGGATGTCCGCATCGATTGGCTTGCTGAGGCGCTCCATACGATTCTCCGGTGCTGCCGAATGTTGTCGCGCAGACGTTTCGCGACACCCTACTATAACCCTGGAAAGTTGCAGTAGGACGGCTGTGCTGCGGTCGCGCGCATCGTGGCCCGGGGAAAATTCTGGTTCTTAGGAAACAAGGTCAATCACCATGCGGTTTTACTGCCGAACGAGCAGGCACTTCAGAGTGGTCGTATTCTGGTAACGCTTGATCTATAATGCCGTGGGCATACGATAGGTGAACCTCGACTTGCAGCAGTCGGGGCCAGTTAGTCGCAGTCTGTGGCCGCTATTTGGGAGCAGCATCCCATGCAGCAATATTGCGCGTTCCGCATAGATAGTCTGGGCAAAGTCATTGGAACGACCAAATTGTCTTGCGCTGACGACACCGAGGCAAAAAGAAGAACAGAAGCATTGAGGGACGGCGACGAAATCCAGCTCTGGCAGTGCGATCGGTTGGTCGCGGTATTTAAGACCCGCGCAAGTCACTAGTCTGGAGGTCGCTGATACGGTGCCACTTTCGATAGTTCAGCCCGCTGCGAGGGCGGCGTGGAGATTTGAACAAGATCCGATCTAAAGCGGGTAACGGTGAAACTCACTGTCCAATCCAAGGCCATCACCTTCCCGACCGACGCCAAGCTGGTCCATGCGACGATCAAGGGGCTTAATGGGCTTCTTGACGAACGACTAAAATGGCGCACACGCGCAGACGCAGCTTTCCTGGCGGGACTCAATCAAGGGATCTAAGAGCAATCGAGTTACGATGTCCCCATCCATTCCAACCTGACCCCGATTACGCGTCGCGCTGGGTCAGGAAGTCTATGCAAGTGCGCAGCCATTCGAGGTCTGGACCTGCAGGTACACCGGCGAACGCCGAGTTGTGGAATTCGCGCGCTGCAGCCTCTGCAAATTCGGCTGCCGCTCGCTGCGCCCACGGGATGCTCCCGCCGTCCGCGATGATCTGATGTAGCCTCAGCACTTCGCGCGGCAAACGTCGCTCGCGGGGCCGCGCCAGAAAGGTGCTAATCCACGCACGGTCAGTGGGATTCGCCCGGCCGAGGGCGTGCGCAAGCAGAAGCGTCCGTTTGCCTTCCCAGAGATCTCCATCGATCTCCTTGCCGTAACGCCCAATGTCGCCAACCAGGTTAAGAACATCGTCGGTGATCTGGAAAGCCAGTCCAAGCAGATAGCCAAACCGATCAAACCTACCAAGATTCTGGTCCTCGCCGTTGGCAACGAGTGCACCAATCCGCATGGGGTGAATAAAGCTGTACCAGGCTGTTTTCTTGAGCACGAGCCGCAGATAATCGTCTGTCGTGACTGTGAGATCATTGTCTCGCACCCATCCTAGTTCGTTGGCCTGCCCCTCCAAGGTCTCGACGACCATGTGATCGACTTCGTCGAAGATGCGCAGTGCCGTCACCGGTCCGAGCCGCTCGCCGGTCTTGCGGAAAAGGCGCATAGCGAGTGCGTTCATGGAATCGCCGGTGTTCACGGCAATTGGAATCCCGGCGCGGCGATGCATCGTCGCAACGCCACGCCGCCAGTCGCTACCGTCTTCAATATCGTCATGCACGAGAAATGCATTGTGCAGCATTTCCAGGCCGGCGGCGGCAGGAAACGCATCCTCCGCGCGGCCGCCCAGCGCTCTCGCGGTCGCGATGCAGAGGGCAGGACGAAGGCCCTTGCCTGACCGGCCCATGAAATCCGTCACGAGGCCATACAGGTGGCGCTGCGGTTCCCACGTCGGTACACCTTCTGTGAGCATATCGGCCAGCATGTCGCGATACCACACCAGGCGGTCCAGGAAGCCAGCCGGGCCTACGATCTCGCCGGCCAATGGCACAGTGTCCGCGACCTTGATCAACGCATCCTGCAGGGTGGGTACATCAACCAAGCGGCGCGCCATCGTCGCAGGGTCGACCGTAGCAAGCGCGCCGACATCATCCGCGGCAGCACTGTGCGGGTCGAGCGTGTCGGCGACGGCATGAGTGAACGGCGATACCTGCTCGAGCAGGAAGCTTGCCTGCTCCAGGAGCGGCGACGCACCGCGTAAGGCGTGAGCAGCTACCTGCGCGAGTGTAGCGTCCCACGGCAGGCCGGCCTGGTATCGCGCAGCATCGTGCAGCCGCCATGGCACGAGGATTTCAGGTTCGTGCAGCGGCCACAACTCACAGCGGCTTCCGTCGAATTTCACTGCGTCAAGCAGCCCATTCACTGCGCGCCGAGCTGCCTCATTGGCTGCCTCCATCGTCGCGAGGTCGGTATGCGTGCGAACGTAGTCCGACGCCAGGAAAAGGTTTGGAATGGCGGTGGTCGCTTCGGGACGCAGAGCCCAGGTTTCGACGTGATTCACCAGCAGCGGCTCGGAATTCCGTAGCCAGCCCGGGCGTTCGGGATCGTTCTCAATGTTCGCGCTGAGGAACCACGAATGCAAATCCTCATCGCGCAGCACCTTATCACCGGCATCATTGAGCGAGCGCTTCAGTTGATTCCATGTCTCGCGCACCACTTCTTCACGCGAGCACTGCATGGCTGGGCGTCCGTCCGATCCCGGCGCCGTCCAATCGGAAAGATCGACCGAGAGGATGCCGTGCACATCGCTGTCTCGGAACAGCTCAGACGGCACATCACGCCAGAACTGAAGCTGCGAGATGCTCGTGAGCGCCCATTCGGTGTCGATGTGAATCACGTGCCCGTGCGCCGACGGCACCGCGCGGTGCAGATAGAACTGCACGCCGTTCATCCACTCCAGGTTCGGAGCCAGCGCGCGCAGGTTGGCGAGCGTCGGGTCGGCTGCCGCCAGGCGGTCGCTCACCAGCGGGGCGATGTCCTCGAGCGGGAGCGCCGCCACGTAGTGGTCACCATGCACCACGATGCGCTGACCCTGCTGGCGAGCGACGACGCCGGTGATCCGTCCGTTCTCGTAAAGGATCTCCTCGACTAGCGCGTTCTTGACGTACCGCACCCCTCTCGACTCGAGATACGCAAGCCACGGATCGATCCAGACGAGATTCGTTGGCCCATCGAGCACGCGATCAGTCGATCCCGCGATCGGGTTCAGGATCGTCAGCACCAGCTGCACAAAGATGTCACCGATAGTGCGCGCACTGGCCTTGCGCGCTTTGGACGCCACCAGCGAGCGCGTAATGCCGGTGGCGAGGAACTTCTGGTATGACGCCGACCGCTGCTCGGCGTCGACGAACTCCCACCAGCTCGTGCGTTCGTATTCTGCGAGCCGGCGCTGGTGGCACGACGTGAGTATCTGCCAGACGCGCGCGCCGAAGAATGCCAGATCGTCGGGAGTGAGGCCAGTGGAGTGTTCGAACAACAACAGGATGTCCCGCAACATGGTGCCGGCATCGCGGGGCGAGAGCGGAAAGCCCGCCGGTACGACGAACGGGGGCTCGTCGTATTGCGTGAACTCCAGTCGCGTGGTCGGCACCAGGTGATCTGCCACCTTGCTCCCGTCAAACGACGGTATGCGGCGCATGGTCTCGACTACGTGCTTGTAGAAACCTGGGAAGAATCGAAACCCATGCTCGCCGGGCACCCGATGCTGGATCGGCGCCCCGGCGCCATCGGGGACCTGATGTCCGCTGAAGTCCTCGCCCTCGTGCATGACGGGAATGCTGCGGGCCTTGCCTCCCGCAATATCGCCGCTCTCGAGCACCACAACATCAAGGCCGCGCTCGATCAACTCGTGCGCGGCACTCATGCCGGCGACACCGCCGCCCAAGACGATAACCTTAGTAGGCATGCTTCACCGAGCCATGACCACCTAGCCCGACTTTTAGCCGATTTTGGAGGCGTCACCGAGCACGCGGGACGCGATACATCGGATCATTCTCGACGATCTCACGAGCACTTTCAAGCATGAGCTTCATTCGCCCCAAATTGCTAAACGTACGCCAGCGGCCATCTGTATTTGACTAGTAGAAAAGCTCGAAGCGATCCGTATCCGGAATTGGGCGTAGCCGTGCGATCGGATCTGAAGTGCGGCGGTCAACTATCACATAAGCGCCGCTTCGCTGCGATTTTCGTGCCTTTTCCAGGTTTCGCTGTGCCGATCTGGCCCGCACCTTTGGCCATGACAAGTCGCATCGATCAGGCGTGCTTCCCGGCACACCTCTCTCGCGAAGCGTGTTGACAATGTCCGTCAAAACCTACGCGCAGAATCTCGTTGCGGCATCACGCTGGAAACAGCCGATGCACAGTTTTGTAGTTCGGACAGATTTGCGCTTGGGAATTTTGAAATAGATTCTGGTCATTTTGTCGCCTTTTGCTTTTGATGGCCGCGACGGCGTCGACGAATCCCTCCTTGATTACGCCTTCGGCGAGTTTGCCGATTGGCCTTCACCGTTTCTTGGCTGCGGCTTCCTCGGCCTCGATCTTCTCAAGCTGAGCCTTTGCCAGGTCCGCGTAGAACCCCTCGGGATGCCGTTTCAAAAACGCGTTGAGCGCGGACTTGGTACCGATCTTCAGCGTGAGCTCAAGGTCGGCCTGCGGATTGGTCGGAGGGGCAGCGGGTTTGGGGTCTGGCACAAGCTGAGGGAATTCTTTTGCTTTCTGATCATATATGAGCTCAGCCAGGGTCTTCCCCTCCTCGTCCATAAAGGCAATGAAAAATGGACCGTCACCGACGTCGGTCGGCACTTCCACAGTTATTCTGTTATTTTTCGGGTTCACGACGATTGGCTCCCCCCCGAAGATCCTCACTTTTTTGATTTGTCCAATTATCTCAGGTCTCAAACCTTCAAGGTTGATTTCGATTGGCATTTGTATTTGCTCCTAGCTTTGTAGCGAGGTGAAGTAGCGACCATCATGCGGGTGAGCTTGGCCCCGAGACATTTGTCCGTACACGCCGCGATCACCGGAGATGTCAAAGCTACAGTTGCCCCGAAGTCTCATGGCACCCCCCACATGAGCAGCCGCATGATTGCTTCGGGTTCCTTGATGCGAAGCGCCATCTTCTCGCACACACGGAAGACGAAAAGCGGGTCGGCTGTGACCTGCAGGAACTGGACGCATACGTCTGTGGCGATGACTAGCTCGACTGGCTCGCCGCCAAGTGCCACAACCACGCCGGCCGCAATGCCGGGAAGGACGTTGTTAAGCGTGGACGAGCGGAGCAGCGGACCGCCGCCCAGGAACGGGAGGATGCGATCTTGCGGCAATACAAGAGCCGGCGTTGGAGTCTGAGCGACAAGAAACAGCTCCTGGTCAAGCACCACCGCGAACGGTCCGAATTGGCCCTGCGCTTCCAGGCGGCCAATGGCCTCGGATATCATTTCCACCAGCCGCGCGTCTCTGTTTGGGGCCGGCAGCCATGGCCTAGTAACCCACTGCGCGGGTCCCCAAAGTCCATTGCTTACCTCCCCGCCGGTGATTTCCCAGACCGTTAGCGGGGCCGGTGGGCCGACCGCTATAGGGGGGGCAAAGCTACCCGGGATGAATGGGTTTGGCACCAATCCCCTGAAGACGACGGCGTCCTCAAGACGAGCCAGTACGTTGGCAGCGCGCCGGAATAAGGCTAGCACGCTGGTCATCTCCGGATCGGCCATCTGCGCACCGCGCACGGGCACTCTTACCTGTAACGTCGCCAACTGGATGACATGCCTGTCCTGGATACCTAATCTTATCGGCAGCGGAAAAGGTGGCGGAAAAGGTGGCGGAAAAGGTGCCGGAACAGCCTGGTACTGGATATCTTCCCGCCTCACGAAGTCGGTATCCCCGGGCAGCGGTCCAAGCAATGGAAGGAACGTCGCCGCGATCCGTGCGCGGTTAGCTTCCTCTTGAACGACTTTGTTGACTCGAGCCCACTGCTCGTCGGTCCACGGCACTTGCGGGTTATCGGTTGTCATCTCAGAGGCCCCCCTAGTTCGATACATCGGGAATGAGATGCCGTTTGTGCTTGCGCACGAACGAATGCCAATATCTTGAGCTTAAAGCACCGTTGGTGCGCCTCCACAAGTGCGGCTCCGGACGAGTCCTCACTCTACATGTTTTGCCGCCCCCACTGTTACGACGTATATGTCGTACGAGGCGCGAAACGTCTTCATGTCCACCCTGCCCACGCCAATACACTGGGCGCGGTTGAGCCAAGCTAGCTCTTTGTCATCGGTCGCGTAGGTCGGCGCAAGAACGAACGGCGGCAGTATACCGAAGTCGCCGCTGATTGCACGTGCGTAGCCGGCCGCACCCAGGTCAAGGATGCCGTCATACAAGCAGTCGATCCGCGCACCAGACCGCGTCTGCAGACACTCCGTCACGTTGACTATTGCAACACCGTCCTTCCGGATGCGCAGCCAGCTGGTCCCACCGGGCCGGACGACCCCCTCGAAGCGCGGCCCAACGAAGCGTCCTTCCGTGACGTGCAAGTTGATCCGCAGTCCATCCGGCATAACGCCTATCACCTCCTTACGGACGGCCACCGTGCCGGCCCAGAGGAACGTGGTATCCCAGTCCCAGCGGGGCTCGCCTGCAGATAGAGCAGCGGCCGGTGCCGCTCCGCAACCCACTTGATACCGGGGACATTCGGCGGACTCCCGAAGGCGCGGAGAGATCGGCTGGCCGGCAAAGCGAAGCACCGGCAGAAACTCCACCGTTCCGCCGGATTGGCCCGGCAGGAGCGCCCGAAATACCCGCCCGTTCGCACCGTGGACGCGCGGCGCGGATTGCCCGATTGCCTGGCGGACCGGGCCTCCGTTCACCCGGTACTCCACCGTGACAGCGTGACCCGGCCGCACTGGAGAGAGCGCTACCGTGACCGATGCTGGGGTTCCGGGAGAAATCAGCGCGGGGGGCACGGGCGTATCCGCCTCACCCCATCGCAGCTCCGAGCCGTCCCGTGCGCGCTGCATCGAAGGCATGCATGCTGCCGTAGCTGGAGCTTCATCCGTTTGCAGCGTCAGGGAAGGCGCCGGAAGAAACGGGTCACGCGCCGGAGCCGGTGAGGGTTTTGCCGCAGCTTCCGCGAAAACGCACGGCCGCTTATTGACGAATTCGCACGACGGGGAGTTCACCGGATGCTCCGAGGCGTGAGATCGAGACCCCGGCGCGCCCGCCATGCTTCGTCTTCCTCGGCGAGGATTTCGAGTGCGCGCGCGATGAGATCGCCGGGATCGGTCATTAGGAGGGGCGCCTGGCGCACCGAGGAGTCTCCCAAGCGCGCAGCGCTTTGGGGTGCTGATTGAAGCGCGTCAAAGGGTTCGGAAAGAAGGCCGCGCTTTTGGACCGCCCCGGTTTGGACGCCAGCCGCACCGGCAAAACCCGGTAAACGCGACAGTAGCGGCGCCCCCGGGGAAGGGAGCCCCGAGTCCCCGACCGCGCTTTTCGATCCATAGCATTTGCCTGGCATTTGCTCGACCGACTTCGCATTCTGCTGCTATCTGAAGCCTACACTAAACTGCGTGTACAAAACAGGGGCACCATGCAAGCTGCTGCCGACCGGGACCTGGGGGATCTCCCTCTCGGCCCGCCTGTGCGGCATCAACACGGGACCGGCGCGTTACCGCGCCATGCCAGCGCCGGCCCCGCTTACGACGGCGAAAAACCGCTTGCCAGCGGCGCGATGCCCTATCGCAAAGGGAATCTGTTGAACCCGATATCGTCTTGGATCACTGCGTCCAGTCCGACTGGTACGCGAGCAGGATTCGCCAGATCAAGCTTCCGAAACACGATCTTGTCGCGCCAGACCTTTCGCAAAAAATCCTCAAATACGAGAATTGTCAGTCGTTCACCTGCACATCGTCGGTATCCAAAGCCGAACGGAGCAAAACCGGCATAGTCACAAACCGGGTAGCTTCGTTCGTCCGCAACGACAAATAAGGTGCCGAAGCCGCTATTTTTAATACGGGCGTTTCGTCCGTCCTTGACCTTGAAACTGGTGATGTCAAACGGGCACCGTGCCAGGCCGATTTGCCGACATTTGTCATCGTTGATCTGCGCGCTGGTCGGGACGCGGAGATACCGTTGCGGATCGAACGTATTTGGATCCGTCCAGTGAATCGAATCCAGGCTGGTGCTGGTATGCGGCGTGGATACATAGCTGTCCCGTTCAAACGGTAGGCCGACCTTTTGCTGCAGAGCTCCCCCGTGGACGCTTGATCTCGCATCATGGATTGTGGAGACGCTGCCACCGTTCGGTGAAATCACGCGGAACAATTCCATTACGAATAGCTCAAGTGGCGAGAAAGGTGCGCCCCCGGCAGTGTCGAAATTTCCGCTCATTGTCTTCTGAAATGACGCTCGCACGGCCTGATCGCCGCCGTCTTCCGACAAGAGCGACATGACCCGGAAAATCGCATTGCCCCATTGGCTCAGCGCGACGAAATCGTGGAGGCACTCAACGACCATGTCCTTCTTGCTGAAATGACCGCTGTCCTGGGCATTCTTCAGCCAATGCCAGGCCATAGTTCTCTCGGGATTTTTGGTTTTTCCCGATTGGATATCGCTGATGCGTTCACCGATCCATGATTTGAGAAAATCCTGAAGCTCACGAACCTTCATGTAGTTGTGGTAGGTAATTGGCAGCAAGGGATCCCGATACGCAAAGACCGTATTGAACGCCTCTCCGATTTCACGAACCTCACGGGGAATATCGCTGCCAACAAGTCCGAGGTGAAGGTCCCAATAGAGGTCGAAATAGTGGTCGAGGTAATGCCGCATAAATGGCCTGTCAGCGAATTTCTGATCCAAGAGCTTGTCAAAAAAAGCTGTAACTTTGGCGCGGTACATCGGCTTATAGAGATCGGGCGTCACCGCCGAAAAATAGATTCGCTTGCGAAGATTGTTCTCGCCCCGCTTTTCGAGACCTTGCAGAAAAACCATCACGCCCTCCTCAGGCGTCGGTTTCCAGTCACGATAGATCAGGCCAAAAACATCATGAGGTAGCGCATTCTCCTTACTGAAATTAGGGTCAATCATTGGCAACAGCGGCCGCTCCCCTTCGTAAATGTTCGTCAGGAAGAAAGGTATGACGACTTTCTCGACGTAGTTCGGATCGAAATTGGCAGGAATCGCGGTGCGAAAACGTTCAATCGCGGTGATGATCTGCTCCGGTATCGGTGACTGTGCTGCCGCGCTGGACGCCTCTTGTGCTCGCTCCCCCACTCGCACCCCGTATATGTCAAACTCAGCGCGGAGTGCGGTCATGTCCACCCTGCCCACGCCGATGCACTGGACCCGGTTGAGCCATTCGAGCCTTGGATCCGCAGTCTCATACGTCGGTGTGACCACGGCGGGGATTTGCCGATCATACTCGTCGCGCAGCGCCCGAGCGTAGCCGTCGGGACCAAAATCGGCGACCCCGCTGTAAGCGCCGTACACGCGAACACGTTCCCGCGTCTCGAAACACGCCCGGACGTTGACGATCGCAATCCCATCCGGGCGGATATGCATCCAGTCCGCCGCGCCGGGTAACACGACTGCATCGTGACCCGGCCCAACGAAGGTCCCTTCCGTGATGTGCCAATTGACCCGGAGGCCGTCGGACATTGGGCCGACCAAATCTTTGCGGAGCGCCACCTTCAATGATCCGAGGAAGCTCGTATTCCAAGGCAAGCGGGATGGAGGAGAGGCGGCTTCTCCAGATGCCCTCGAACGAGGGCGCGAGCCGGCGTTCGCCGTTCCCGCGCACGCGGCCGAACTGTCGCGGGCGTAACGCTGCGTCTGATCCGAAAGGCCGGTGATCACCCCGCGCACCTTAGGGAAAAAGCCCAGCACTTTGGGCGTGAAGCCCCATGCGAGAAGGGTCCGACCTTCTTCCGAGCTCCGGTCGAAGAGCAAAGACCCTGGCATCACCGGCTGCAGCAGAGGGGCGACATCGCTTCGCCACTGCCAGCAAACGACCGCCCCCTGTCCGATGCGCGCGACCGCCGGGTAGACGCATTCGGTACCGCGCGGAAGCGCCTGCAGCGTGATGCCGGCTGTTTTGGCCGCCTGTGCTACCACGGACCCGTATGCCGTCGGATCCGTGGCAAGCTCCAGGTCTCCCTGGACGACGCCACGTCTGTGCTGGTCTTTGATCGACAAGTGCAGCCGGCGCCCGTTGCACGCCATGTCGATGATCCCGGGCCGTTTGTCGGTACCCATGCGCTCGCGGCCAACGTCGATCGCAACCTGGGTTGTATCGAGCAATCGGAACATGTACATCCGCGCTTCGTTCTCGTATACCGCTGTTGCGGGATCGAACGATCCATCAAGCATCACAAGCACGCTCGATGCGCCGTTGGAGGCCGCCCTCAGGGACGCCTGGCTTTCGGGAGCGTTGTCCGCCACGGCAGCAACCACTATGAACATGGCGGCATACGGCCGGATCGAGGTGTCGGTGAACTTGTTCGACCAGAGCTGTGCGATAGCCGCTTGCCTGCCGTCCGCGTACTTCAACGTCATCGGCCTGTAGCCGCTGCCGGCCAATGCGGCATTCACCAGAGGGACATTGGAGCACTCGCCGTAGAGGTGCACCATTTGACCGTTATAGTACTGAAGCTCATTCAGCACGACTGCGCCGCTGGTGGTTGTATAGGTCTTGCCCGTGATGATGTACTTGTCGAAGAGTGGTTCGTACCGCTGATTATCGACATCGGACGGTGGCGGCACGAACGCGTCCAAAGTCAACTTGCTCTTCGCTTCTCGGGACAGTTGCTGCTCGAAGGTGTGAACGACTTCTTGAACGTCTTCTTTGCTATGAGGGATCTGCAAGAGTCGAATGGCATCCGAATTTCCGAGCTCGCCGGCTGCGGCGAGCCTGGAGGCCTCGCGGATCATTCCGCTGCTACGAATCGTTGTGCCCACGCTGGTCGCCCTCGAATAGAATCAACCGCGCTAGGAGCCGCGCCGACTGTGTCCGTTCGAACCATTATTCCTGAGCGCGAAGGTCGGAATGTATAATATCCTGCTGATCCTTGCGAATGCCACACTGATCAACCTCCTGGAAGCGATCCAATTGAGGTATGTGTTGAGCATCAAGCACAACTAAGAATGGCAAGGCAGCGCCACGGTGTCAATCGGCGTGCGAGCCAAACACGAAGCCGGCCTCGATCCGCGACCACCTTGAGAATTGGTTTCGCGCGGATTCCGGAAGAATATTCGAAGACTCACGGGCGACGAGTGTAGCGGTGCGGTACTCGTAAAACTTCTGCAACACCTTCGCCACATAAACCCGTCCTCGACGTCGATGAAGTTGCGCAGAACGTTGGCTTTGGATGTGACGCGGCCATCATACTTTTCAGCCGCCTCATGGTAGCTGGCACATCATGTCAGTTTATCGGTGCAATAAGACCGACCAGGAGATGCGCGAAATCAAAGTCAACATGGCTGGCATCACCTCCGGTATGCGGACAGACACGCAAGCGGGAACGCCCCTCTCTCGACGACGCCCACCTCGGTGACCATCGAACAGCTTGCACTGAAGACCGCGGTCTTGATCGATGGTGACTTCATTACGTTCTACAACGCCGCATTCATCGACCGACTGACGTCTTCAGCCACGAAGCCATAGTAGGGAGCTTTGTCTCCCCTACGCCTAAGGCAAAGTCGCGGACATCCCCCCAGCTATAGACCGGCCAGGAACCATCAGCGCCGTCCTCGACGGTGAAATGGAAATCCTTCAGGTGCTTCGCTTCCAGCATCCTCAACATGTCCGAAAACTGCCCGCCCTCGCGTGACCTCAAGCGAGAGGTGCAACGACGGAAGGTGTTCGGCTTTGAATAGAAGACCAGCGTCCGGAAACTCTCTCTTCATTGGGGTCGGCGTCGTAATCATGACGATGCCGGGCCAGGTGAAGCGCGCCTCAGCAGAGCACCCTCACACCACGACAGATTCTATGGTAACTCGCAAGCATCACCATCCTAACTTGCAACTGCCGCGGTTTCGAGGAAGGGCTCGCGGCTGATCTGAGAGCATTGGCTAGCCTTAGAGCCGAAACAGCTCTTTTCTGTCCGTGCAGGCCAAATGACACTCTATATCCAATAACCTCCTGTAACCTTCCCTACCTACCCATATCCCACATTTGCCCTTACCTCTTGCTATGCGGCCGTCTCGGTCTCTTGTCCGAACCTGGGCTGCCGCTGAACCGAGCCTGCGAGCCGGAAAGTCGGCCCAACCGAGCCGGTAAACATCCGCACCCGTCATCTGAATCTTGCGCGTCATCATCACCGCGAGATTTTCATGCAAACGACACCCAGTGCCTCCGCCAGCGCCGCATACCTTCCGCGCGTCCCCCTCGTTCCTGAAGACGTCGCCCGCCGCAACAATGTATTCTTCGAAATCGACACGCGCTTCCGCCGCGCCGCTCGCCTTCTTCAATGTCTGTGGTTGAAAGATCGAGGCATCCCCACCGGCCATCATGTTCGCGGTTACGGCGGCGACTCTGTAACCATGGAGCTTCATTCAACCCTCAGCCCCGACGCAGCCCGGGTCGGGCTCAATTTTCTTTCCCGAGAAATTCATACCTTCGTTCGTCGCGAGTTGCTGATGCGAGAGGAAGGCGCCGCCATCGACGAAGATCGCCTGCTTGGCAGCGCGCTTAGCTCCATGCCGCTGACCTTCAATATGTTCGGCCCCATGGCCCTCGACCTCAACCTCGCCACCGCCGTCCTGCGCCAGCTCCTGCCGGACTTCGTCCATCAGGTAACGGGTTTCATGTTCGAGCACTCACCCGGCCGCCGCCAGGAGCGCTTTCTGAACGACGGCACCGCCTTCGACCTCGCCATCCGCGTCATCACTCCGGATGGGGAAGAAGCCACGATTTTCGTTGAAGTGAAGTACTCCGAAGACATGGCCGGGCCCGCTGCCAGGCTCCGGGATCGCTACGATGAAGTTTCACGCGCCGTCGGCCTTTTCGTCGACCCGGACAGTCCGATGCTCCGCTCATTGGCGCTGGAGCAGCTTTGGCGTGAACATATGCTAGCCCAGTTGACCGTCGACCAAGGCCTCACCGCACGGGCCATGTTCATCACGATCGGCCCTCGCCTCAATCGCCGTGTCATGGCCGCCTTTCGTGTTTACGAAAATGAACTGATTGATGTCGACGACCAAGACCCCGACCGCGTCTCATTCCGGGCCTTTACGCTGGAACGCTTCATCGATGCCCTTGCGGAAGCCGGCGCCGATGGTCTCGCCCGTGACCTGTGGGGCCGCTATGCCGACTTCGAACGCGTCTACCACCTCGCTTTGGGCGAATATCTCGACGAGCCCTCAAACTACGCCCTCACGGCGCCGCTTGCTCCGCCTTCGTCCACAAGAGCAAAAGCGTCGCTCAAAGCGGCCAAAATCGCAATGACGGCAAAGCGAGCGACGAAAAGCAGAGAGCAGACGGTCAAGGGAGTATCCAGTGAAGGATGACGCCCTCCTGACAGTCGGTGACCGCGTCGAACTTCTCGTGAATGCCCTTCATCCTGACGCCGATCACCCACGGGTGGTGAAGCTGTTCATGCCCGATGGCGCAGCGACCTGGCATCTTACCGAATGCGACCCGGACGATCCGGATCGCCTCTTCGGCCTATGCGACCTGGGCCTCGGCTTTCCCGAGCTTGGTTATGTCAGCCTCGCTGAAATCACTGAGTTGCGAGGCAAGCTAGGCTTGCCGGTC
This sequence comes from Bradyrhizobium jicamae, assembly GCF_001440395.1. Classification (GTDB taxonomy): domain Bacteria; phylum Pseudomonadota; class Alphaproteobacteria; order Rhizobiales; family Xanthobacteraceae; genus Bradyrhizobium; species Bradyrhizobium jicamae. The sequence goes on from NZ_LLXZ01000009.1 coordinate 21,021, forward strand.
GAGCGCGACGAACACTTCGTCGCGGATCGACTGCTATCGGCATATGCCGCAACGGCCAGAGCAGCGGGCCGTATAACCGCTTGACGTGGTCGGCAATGAGGGCACCCGATTTGCTGATCCTGTCGAAGATGCAAGCGCCAAAGAAACTGCCCACCCGAATCGTGCGCATCCTATTGATCTTTCTAGCAGTAAAGTTGGCCCGGAAGGGCTGCGCTTCCAAAGTGTGGTTATTGCGCTTTCGGAAAGCTGTGATGCTTGGAGCTCGACCGCAACAAAGCGGATCTTTCGAGGTAAGGTGAAAGGAAATTCAGCAGAGCGTAGAAGCAAGTATCCACCAAACCCTGCGGAAAACACCGTCACACCAAGAACCGACCGACGCCTATTGCAATTGGGCCGCATAACATGGCTCGTCGGCTCAGGGCTCGATCATCCGCCTGTAACGCCCTTGGCGCCGTTCAGTAGTCGTCGCGAGCGGCGTGATGTATCGGCTGAAGATGCGCCAAAAGGTTGGCACGCACCTCCCGAACGTGTTTGCAATTGCCCCGAAACTCAAAACCCTTGCAACTGCAATCCAGATGCCCGGCCCTTCCGAACGTCACGCGATAGAGCTCGTTCGGGTTGCGTGAACTTACGAATTCCCACGAACCGGACCGTTCGATCTCGGACTCCCTGGTGCGCCGTGCTGGAAGCGACTCGGCCAGTGCTTTGACGGTTGCTACCGACGGCCCGCCACTGCGCGCAAGGCGGACCTCCTCCATCAGGGCCGGCGCCAGCGCGCGCAAGCCGTTTTGCAAGTCGTCCAGAATGGATGCGTCTGGCAGTTCGTCACCTTCGACGGCCGTAATCAGCTCCATTTTCTGGGCTAGAAGTTCGGCGATGTACCTGTCGAGTGAATTGGCTGCCTGAAAATACTCCACCGTTACGCTCCTTGTCTGGGCGAGACGATAGCAGCGATCCTCGGCCTGGGTGTGATTGGCGGGCACCCAGTCCAGGTCTTGGAACAGAACGTGATTGGCAGCCGTCAGCGTAATACCCACCCCGCCGGCAATGATGTTGCACAGGGCGACCTTCACGTCCGGATCGTCCTGGAAGCGATCGACCGCCTCCTGTCGCGCCGCAACGCTATCGCTACCTGTGATCGTAACCGCGGCATCGGCCCAGACCTTCCTATGGCGTTCAATTCCGGCGCTGTAGCACGTGAAGACGACGACCTTTTCGCCTGCAGCCACGATGTCACGAATGCGTTCTGCCACGGCATCGTGCTTGGCGGCGTGAAGCTGCGTTCTTACACGTGAGCTGCCCGAGAAATTTCTTGTCGTTCGGCTGGTTCGGATCGGTTCGGTCGTACCAGGACACGAACGATTCGATCGCCTTGAGGACCGAGGGCCTTGACGACACATCGACCGGGATCCAGCTTCGCAGCTTTGGCGCGACCGAGGCTACATCATCCTAGCCCCTGAGAACGCTCCCGCCGAAATCACGCTATTTTTTCCAGATTGCGGCGCCGCTAACCTGATGCCGGTCTATCTGTGCAACAAGACTGACCAAGCCATGCGCGACATCGAAATCGGTACAGTAGGCCTCACGATCAAGCTGTCGATGAGCACACCAGACGCCACCGGCAAGACGCCACTTGCAACGACGCGTACCTCGCTGGCGATCGAACAGCTCGCACCAAATACCGCAGTCCTGATCGATCGCTATGATCCCATGTTGGATGCAGACTTCATCACGTCGTACGACGTCGCATTCATCGACAGGAAGGCACAAAGACAGCGCCGACGTTGCATGATCGGCCCGGGCGGACCGAGCGTGCCGTTTTATCGTGTATGCTGATCGACGCCTGCGACAAGAGCTCACGATAGCGAGGATGGCTAACAAATTTGGGCTAACCCCCGTACATTTATCGTTTGTTCCGACGCACACTATCGGAGTTGATGCGAGACGGAGGAACTGAACTATTTGGACAGTCGGTCCAATTGTCTTTGATCATCAGAGCAGCAAGCGCCATTCAAATGACGGGCTGGACCATAGCTGCATTCACCCATCGCGGTCGGGTGCGCGCAGAAAATGAGGACTCTATTGCGGCCGATGCTCGAATCCTGACCGGTGACATGAATACACCGGCAAGTGATGATGGCATCGGAAGGCAGCTGCCTCCTGATGATCGCGGACGGCATGGGTGGGCACGCGCAAGGCGCGATGGCCAGTCCAGCTGTTCTCGATTATCTCGTTGCAGCTATTGATCGGCTTTCAGATCCAGCCTCCTGCGCCGGAGTCATCGAGGAAGCCAATCAACAGCTGTTTGAGCTCCTGCATGAGCGCGAAGAAGCACTCGGTATGGGCACCACCCTGGTGGGAGCCGTTCTGACAGCCGAACGGCTAATCACATTCAATGTTGGTGACAGCCGCTGCTACTTGTTCAGCGCAGGCCAACTGGTACAGCTCAGCTACGACGATGTGCCCGAAGGCCGGAACAACACCTTCTATCCTCGCCGCTCCCATGTCCTCAGTCAGGCGCTCGGCGGCACTTCGCTTCCCGTCGCGATCGAACCCCACATCTCCGTCGACCCGCCACTTGCATCTGGAGAGACCTTGCTGCTTTGCACCGATGGCCTCACCGACATGGTTCCAAATCAGGCGATTAGGCATATCTTAGGGACGGCCACGGATCCACTTCAGGTCGCCCGCAGGCTCGCCGCCAAGGCCTTCAGTTCGGGCGCCAGAGACAACATTTCCCTAATCGTGACTCGCCATTCGGACACACCCTGCCCCTCGTAAAGGCAGGAGCTAACTCACTCGGAGATAAGAGCGCACTAGCTTCGTCTCAACAGGAGTATGGGCCAGGATATGGGCCACCGAACAGCCAAGTTCAGGAAGCACGGAAAAATCAGGACTTTTCGGCCTGTATGGCGGAGAGGGAGGCCTTTTACTTTAAGTCCGAGCAGAGCCTAGAAAGTCCAGTTAGGCTAATAGCCTCAGGCTGTTAACAACTTTCGTCGTCCGACCAAGTCCGACCAAATCCCGCGAAATCCAAAAATTTTTGTGGTATGGAATGTGGCATGAAGCCGGTCGGACGTCACCCCCAAAAAGCTTTAACTTCTGTTCGAGTGAACAGCTTAGCCGCCCCAGGCCGGTATGGCGACGGCAATGGCTTGTATCTCGTTGTCGATCCGTCCGGTGCTAAGCGCTGGGTGCTTCGGACGGTGGTGCAAGGTAAGCGCCGCGACATCGGTCTCGGTGGGCTGCGTTTGGTGTCTCTAGCTGAGGCTCGAGTCAAGGCACTTGAATATCGTCGGCTTGCAAGGGACGGCGGCAACCCGGTCGAAGCGAAACGTCGCGCCAAAGTCGTTCCGACGTTTGCTGATGCTGCGCGCTCCACCCTTGAACAGCACCGTGGGGGCTGGAAAAATGAAAAGCACGCTTCAGCGTGGATCAACACCCTCACGACATACGTCTTCCCGATCATGGGCGAGAAGCGCGTTGACCAAATCGAAACGGCTGACGTCCTTCGCGCCTTATCCCCGATTTGGCTCTCCAAGCCAGAAACCGCCCGACGCATTCGTCGGCGCATAGCCATCGTTCTCGACTGGTCGAAAGCGTCCGGGTTTCGAACCGGTGACAATCCAGTTGACAGTGTCAACAAGGGTCTTCCGCGTCAGTCCGAAAAGCGCGGTCATTTCGCAGCGATGCCGTATTCTGAAGTGCCTGGGTTCGTCAAGAAGCTCCCCGAGGTGCCGACAAGTCAGTTTGCGCGTCTGGGTTTCGAATTTTTGATCCTTACGGCCGCAAGGACCAACGAGGTTTTAAGAGCCGATTGGACGGAGATTGACCTCGACAAAGCAATCTGGACGATCCCAGCCGCACGGATGAAGGTCGGTCGAGAGCACCGAGTTCCTCTGGCTAAGCGTTCCTTGGGCCTGCTGGAGACAGCTCGCGAGATTGGCGGCGATTCCGGGTTGATTTTTCCGGGCCGCCAGGTCGACGAGCCTATGTCCAATATGATTTTTTTGATGTTACTACGCCGACTGGGAGCAACCTTTACAGCTCACGGCTTCCGATCCGCGTTTCGTGACTGGGCTTCCGAATGCACAAACTTTCCGCGAGAAGTTTGTGAAATGGCGCTCGCGCATTCAATAAAGGACAAGACAGAGGCCGCTTATCGCCGCGGAGATCTCTTCGAAAAGCGTCGGCAACTAATGGAAGACTGGAACAATTTTCTATCCTCATAGTCCTTTACGATTCGCTACTCTTCGCCTCGCGTTGTTATAGTCATCCTTGCACTTATCGCTGCAATACTTTGCGCCCGACTTTCTGCTGAACAAATTGTCGCAAGCGTCACATGCGAAAGTGTTTACCCCACGACTGATGCTGTCAAGCAATTGTAGTTTTAGCGCGTCAAGCAAGCACTTGGGTCGAAGGCTCATCCGAACGCCATCCACCGGATCTGCCTCGATATCCATCGCGCAAAGAGGCGATTTCACTCCCAATTCCTGAATCAGCGCTTGCAGCTGGGGCGACTTTTTTGCGTGATATCGCAAAATGTGAGCGCACCAAGCAGCTTCCTTCAAACATCGATCGATTTGATCTCCGGGCACATAAACAAACTCGGCCAATTTTCTTCCATTCATCAGCAAAACGCTGCTGGTGAAATGGGGCTTAGCCGACGAGCGCGTGAGCCCCTCGTCTGTCAACGGTCCGTAATGCCCCACAAATTCAAATAAAGCTTGCTCGCTTTTGACGTTAGCAAAGACCCGATAGAGATCGGGATATCTCTTGAGTGGATAATACTCGTCGCCGGATTCGGCAGTTGTAATTATCCGACGCCCAAATTCCCAACGCTTACCGTCGTCACCTGTAAACCCGCATGGCTCGACAATTTCATAGTGGGAATGCCGAGTCCAAACAAACTCCAAAAGCCGATTAAACACGGATCACACGCTCCTAACACGGTTTGCCGTGTAGTTCCCCTGGGCATCAAGCGAACGAGTATGCGTCTCCATGCTTTCGAGCATGACACCGCAATTTCTTGACGTCGGAGGACTACATGAGCACTTCGCTGACCAAAATCAAAGAAGACGCAGCGCCTACATCCAAGCTGCGCCGACTGATTTCTATCATCGGTCCGAACGGCCCGATACCGGTTTCCCGCTCCACTTGGTGGGCAGGAGTTAAGTCCGGTCGTTTTCCAGCGCCATTGTCCCTCGGGGGCCGCCTGACCGTCTGGCGAGACGAAGACATTCGTAAGCTGATCGAGGAGGGGATTCCGAGAGCCGGTTTGGCCACCAAGAGTGGGGACCGGTCATGATCTTCGCGAACAACGATGCCGCGGGGCAACCCCAGCGCACTGATGACGCTTTAGTGCAGGGCGGCACGGCTATGGAATCACACTCGTACGTTACTGAGTCGGATGCAGTTGATGCCGCCGATCGGGTTGCTGATCATTGGGTCAACGCTGCGAAGTCCCTCGTTCAGGCTTGCGCGCTCCTTGTCCGGGGGCTGAATTTCTTTGCCAAAGACCCCGAGAAGCTCGATGTCTTCCTGGCGCGCTTAGTCGCCAAACGAGTGTTCTCTGAAAATGATGTACTCGCGCGCCTAAAGGCCAATGGCAAGCTCGCGATGCTGGGAAAGATCGGTCGCAATGCCGAGACCCTCTTGCAACCGTCCGTTTTGTGCCTGTTGCCTGCGCATTACTCGATCATTTACCAGATCTGCCTCTTGGTCGAAGAGGTCGGCTGCGAGCGAGCAAAGGCCGAGCTGGCTGCATATTCCGATATAGCGCGCGAAGACGTGCTCAAGATGCGCGCCGCGTTAAAGGCGCCCGATACAACACCGGAACCTGTCGCGCCAGTAACGGTTGATGGTTTCGCGGCTCAGCTCTTCGCGGTCCGCTTTACGACGCAAAGCGTGCGGTCGTTCGCGAGCGACTATGCGAGCATCGACACGCTGGATCAATGTCTCCGCCGGCCTCAACCGGCTGACAACGCGGGGCTGGTGGCGATTGTCCCTATACTGGCGCTTGGCACCTTCGAACGCGAGTTCATGCCGCTCCTGGGTTTTGACGGGCCCGACCACCTGTTTTTCGGCACCGCCCCGAACCAACCAGAAATCACCGATCTTGACGTCATCGTTGTCGCCAAACGCGGTGGTTTCCGACCTGAGCTTTTGACTGCCTTTCCGTCAGATGCAGGCAGCGTCCTCAAGCTGGCCGAGTTCTTTTTTCCTGGCTGCGACGTCAAGTGTCAGCTGTTCGCTGACGCACGAGCCAGCGGCTGGTCGACGCTCATCGGCGACGAAAACTGGATCGAAAAGCCGAGCGTCCGATGATTGAAAATCTGCGCAATATTCTCCGGGCCGAGGTTCTGGCGCGAAGCTCTGCCAGCCACGTCGGCCTTATGCTGTCTGGAGGTGCCGACAGCTTCGTGGTCGGTTTCGTCTGCGAGGAGGTCGGCAAGAAGGTTGTTGCCTATACATACGAACTGGACGGGGTTCCCTCTTCTGAGCGTCCAGCCGCAGAAGCGATAGCCCGCCACATGGACTGGCCGCTTCGGGTCGTCCAAGTGCCAACCGCCGGTTTGAGGTCGGCTTTTCTGCGGTTGGCGATCGAACACGGCTGCTCAAAGAAGACCCAGTTCGAGGTCACGTATCCGATTGCGCACTTGATACCGGCCATCTTGGAGACCGATATCTTTACCGGTTGGAATTTTGACGATCACTACGGCAACACCCGAGAAGATATCCTGGAAATCTCCAGGCTTAAGCGGGCGGGCTACTCCGACGCCGAACTCAAGGCCCACTTCGACGCCTCTCGTGCTGCAAAGTATGCCAGGTCCGATTCAATGAATTCTCCCGATACGTTCTGGTTCGCCAACCGAATTGCATCGGCGCTTGGTAAGCGCCTGATCGATCCCTCCACGGCAAAATCGGTCCGCAAGTTCTTCCGTCGGTTTTCCCATGACGAGTTGTCGTCTATCGAAAAACCCTTCATCCGGGAGATTTTCGCCGACGCTTTTGCTCGCCTTCCTTCGGGACTGATCGCCAAGGGCGTCAAGCTTCAGAAGGGCGGCGGAGTCCATAAGCTGTTTAGGACTCTAATCGACGATCCAGCGATCAATCGGTTCGAAAAGGCATACACGACGGTGAGCGCACTCTGCGAGCGTTGGGCCGCGGAAGTGCGCGAGAATCCAGATCAGTATCTGGAAGAACTGACCACGGTGCCGCCACTGCGGAAAGCCACCGTCATCGAAGCGCGAGGCACTAACGTTCGTCGCCCATCAATGGCCGACGTACGCAAGGCATCGCTGCGCAACTGTTTTACGGTGATTTCCCTGTTCGCGGGTGGCGGCGGGTCTTCGATGGGATATCGGTTGGCGGGCGGCAACATCAGGGCAATCAATGAATTCGTCGCGGAAGCCGCTCGCAATTATTCGAAGAACTTCCCGGAAACGGTTGTCGATACCCGGGACATCCGAGACATCATTCGCTATCCCGCGGACATCCTCGCCTTCCTGGCGTTGGTTGGCCTGGGCGCGGGCGAGCTGGACATACTGGACGGATCGCCACCCTGTTCCGAATTCAGTACCGCCGGAAACGGACCGACCGAGCCCGGCATGCTGAAGGCGTACTCGGATCGGGCGCAAAAGGATATCTCGCTGCTTCCTTTTGAGTTCGCCAGATTCGCGCTGATCGCTCGGCCCAAAGTCATCGTGATGGAAAACGTCCCTGCTCTCGCCTCGCGCGGAAAGGCAATTTTCGAAAGCTTGCTCGGGATGTTGAGTACAGAGTACGTGGTAACCTCGCGAGTGCTGTCCGCGAACGACTACGGCGTGCCGCAGAAGCGCCGTCGATTGTTCGTCCTTGGCATCAGGAAGGACGTCGCCGAAGTTGTCGGGGTCACGAGCGAGTTCGGAGCGTCGCTGCTTTTTCCGAATCCGACGCATACCGGCGTGACGATTCGAGACGCCTTCGCTGGGCTTGAGCAGTCGGCCGAAGACGTTCGCCCTTGGCTGACCTCCGCACAAATAACCACGATCGCGACAGCAGCCGCAAGGCTACCAAAGAATCCGCCTCGTCTGTTGCGTCCCAATCACATCGGTCAATCGGTCACACGCAACTATACGCTCACTAGGTGTTCCTTCGACCTCCCCGCACCGACGCTGACAGTCACGGGGCAACAGCCGAGTGGGCTAGCCGGCGCTATTCACCCTGAATACGACCGCAAGTTCACGATACCCGAACTCAAACGTCTAACCGGCCTGCCCGACGCTTTCGTGCTCACGGGCACACTTGGCCAAGCGGCCGAACGAATTTGCCGCATGGTGCCGCCATTTATCACCGAGGCGATCGCCGAAAGCATCTACCGGAAAATCCTACTTCCCTACGCAAAGGCCAAGAAATGACCAAGCCCATTAGAGATTTCTCGTTTGGAGAACACGCCGTGACGTTTGATCGGCACATCAAAGATTCGATCCCGGGCTATGCCAATCTGGTTAGTCGGATTCTGCGGGACTCGCGGCGATTCGTTCAACCCCATACGACCGTGTATGACCTCGGCTGCTCTTCGGGCCGGACGTTGGCGAAAATCAGCCGCGTGAACAGTTCCTCGCGGAACGGCGTGAGGTACATCGGGATCGATTGCGAACCGGGCTTTGAGCCGCTGTGGCGCAAACGTCGAGCGTCGGGCCTGCGGTTCGAAACCGGGGATGCGCGCGTATTGCCGCTGGAGAACGCTTCTCTAATCATAGGCCAGTTCATCGTGCAGTTCATTCCGCCGATGGACAAACGAGCTTTGCTGCGCCGCATCCATGATAGTCTGGTTGAAGGGGGCGCGTTCATGATCGCGGAGAAAACTTTGGCCGAGACACCAAGGCTGCAAGACGCTGTGACTTTTTCCTACTATGATTACAAATTGGAGCGCGGCTTTACGGCCGAGCAGATCCTCGTCAAGGAACGCCAGCTGCGCGGACAGATGACCTGCATGAGTGAGGCCGAACTGCGAGGGGCCCTTAGGGAAGCGGGATTTACCGAGATGGAAAGGATTTGGGGTGAAGCACCATTCGCCGCATTTCTGGCGCTAAAATAAGGGCCCGCGGTTGACAATAGCCTCATTCCAAAGAGGCTTCCCGTAGGAAATTGTCCGCCATGCGTACGATTTTTACTCGGTAAAACCCTCAATTTCCCTGCTGGTTTGTGGCATCGCCAGATTGAGTCATCGGTACAAGCAAGCAGTGTTAGCTTTCAGATTCCAACGAAAAACTCTTGGTCGCCAGCGTTCTCCTTGAGGGGGATCCTAAATCGGCTACCCCCACCCCGCGATGCAGATCGATTCAAATCTGACGTAAGCGGCCTTCCCCGGCTGCCTTATTGCGAACGTCGTAAGCATCCACTGCGCAATCGTCGACTCATCCTAGATCTACGCAATATTCTGACGATCGACGGCATAAGGCGGCGCAACAGTCGCTATTCTACAACCGGCGACAGAGATCCTCTCGCCAACGCTGACGAGAAGCAAGAACCAGCAACGAAAAGCTGATGCGTTTTCGCGTGCGTCTCGAATAGCGGCTCTATCGAACGTCGATAGGGTGTTGATTGGTCATGAGGAGAAATCAAATGAAATTTGCCGCTGTTGATGGAATGCGTCGCGAGGCGCAGCGTGGGTTGCTGGGCGGATGTCCAGATTGTGGAGCTATCGTAATCGCAAAGTGCGGCCATGTCAGAGTACCGCATTGAGCCCATCAAGGAATTCGTACCTGCGATCCTTGGTGGGAACCCGAGACGGAATGGCATCGCACTTGGAAAAACTGCTTCCCCGAGGATTGGCAGGAAATCAGTCATACCTCGATAACTGGTGAAATCCATCGCGCCGACGTAAAAACCGAGAAGGGCTTAGTGCTGGAATTTCAGCACTCCATTCTGAATCAGGACGAGCGGGAGTCACGAGAACGATTTTATCCGAAGAATGGTCTGGGTCATCCACCGTCTAAGACGTGAGCGCAGGATAAGGCGCGATTCTTTGCGACGCTTCGCGGACCGCTAGGCGTCTACTCCAAACTTCCTATGTATTCCAGTCTACGAAGCGAGAGTGCCCTCTTGCGCGACTGGGGCGCTAGCCGCGTACCGGTTTACTTCGATTTTGGTTGTGACGAGGCGGACGATACTCCGCAACTCAACAAGAGCGCACTCTGGCGACTCAACCCGGATGCTAGTGGTGGACGAGCCTCGGCGTACCTTTCTCCCGTAGCGAGAGCGGAGTTTCTGAGCGCTCACCTTGATGGATTGGATTTCGAAGAGATGTTCAAGCAGGTGATAGAGCGCGATTTGAGTTACTACGCTCGACTCCAAGTCGCCAGGCCCCGGATACACGGTCCATATGATCGGCGTCCCCGTTTTTAGCACTGCTGCAAATCGAGCGTTTGATCTACGATATTGGTGAGAGGCTATGATTGTATCACCTCTCCCCCTCACTTCGTTCGGGTGAGCGCCCTTCGGCGTAGTTGGGATTTTGTCTGAACGGGATGCCTCGTGTGCGGAAGCAATCATCAACAAGATACGTGCGGCTGCGGCTGAAGACATCACTTTGCTATCCAGCAAAATGATCCGTGCGTATTACGGCTTTCGGTATCACCGGATCAGAAGAACCACTATCGTGGTCGGGACCGGCAGTGCGGTGAGTCCCTGTTTACCTTCTGCTTGTCTACGCAGGGTCTCGGCAAGACCGATCCGACGATCATGCCACCCTTGACGGTTTAAAGCTTTTCCATCTCTCGCCAGGCTTAGTTTAGCGACCGTGCCTGCTTTGGTCGTTCATTGTCCAAGAAATTCCATCCATGTCACAATGACCGGATGCTCCGACCAGTGTCTCAGCCCACCGGGATTTCCACGCGTACTCACCTGTTCGGAAGGGCGTGGGGCGCTGTCATGGGTGCGCCGATACTGAGATGTAGAATATTTAGGGTAGTTTCCGGCACAACTCGGATGGGCGCCAAGCTTTTATTTCGACGCGTCGAATCCTCATCGGACATGCCAAGAGTGTCTTTTAGGAGCCGACGCAAACTCTTGGTCGCGGGCGTTCTCCTTGAGGGGGTCCCTAAATCGGCTACCCCCGGGCCTCGTTCGGTGCCGACGGCCCATTATTAAGATTTTCACGGCCAATCATATTGATGTCTGCTCACTGCGTACGAGACGTCGGCCGAGCATTCGCCTGACTTCCGCAAATGACCTTCCGGACTTTGGCTGCAGCTACGAACAAGTCCCGCAAGGCGAGCGGCGTCCTTTTGAAGTGCTGGGCACCTCTACACGCCTCTTCGAGAGGTCATCAAGGATCACGCATTCGGGTCCCGGGCCGCCCGCACATGATGCGTCGCAGCTCGCGACGAAGGCTGCGATACTGCGCTCCAATGCCTTGAGTTCTGCCAGCTTAGCCCGCACCGCGATCAAGTGCTCCTGTGCAAGGTCGCGGGCATGAACGCAGGACTGTGTGGGGTCCTGCATCAACTCCACCAGTGAACGCACCTGCTCGATCGAGAAGCCAAACTCGCGGCAGCGGCGGATAAAGGTCAGCCGTTTCACGTCGGCATCGCTATAGACGCGCTGACCACCGGCCTGACGGTCGGCCGACCGCAACAATCCAATTTCCTCATAATAACGGATCGTAGGGGCGTTGGTGCCGGTTCGTTTCGCGAGCGCGCCGATCTTCAGGCCGTCCATCGTATTGATTTCTCTGCAAATCTTTTCGCTTGAACCTCTAGTTACTTGAGGAGGTACGGTTAGTGCAAGCTTGGTTCTAATCACCTTCTGGAGAGATTCTTCCATGTCGATCGCTGAGGCCACCCCTATCGCCTGCACACTAGCGCCTGGAGCGTACGAAGACCGCCTCGCCTGGATCGCCGCCTTGAACAAAGACGCGCTCCGCAGTCACGAGCGCCACGATCTCGTGTTGGAATTGCACTACGCGATCGAAGCGCGCGCTCGGGTGCATGAGATGGTTCGCAATGAGCAAAGCTGCTGCGCTTTCCTTACGTTCGAGTTGCAAGAATCGCGTAATGACATCTGCCTTACCATCACCGCGCCCGAAGCAGCATGGGAAGCCGCGGACGCCCTATTTGAACAATTTGTGGCTAAAGCGCCCATAGTCTCTTCTTCATGCTCGTGCGACACGTCGACCTCGGCGGCGAAGATGCCTGCGGAGGAGCTGCCCGGGTCGAAGGCTGCTAGCGTCACGGCGGTGACGCTTTCAACCGGCGCGGTAGCTTGCGGGGTATGCTGCGTCTTGCCCTTTGCACTGCCGGCAACCGTGCTCGCCAGCACCGGAACTTTGTTGGCGTGGTTCGTCAGCATGCATCTGTGGGTGACCGTGCTTGCCTTTCTCTCCGTCGCCGGCGCATGGGGGTGGATTGCTTGGCAATCGCGCCACACGCGGCGTAGACCGGCCGCGTCAACGCTCGTGATGATGGCGGGATCAACAGTGCTATTGACGGTCGCAGTGTTGTGGCCGCTGATTGAGAAATCCCTCATCAGCGTGCTGCGGGCGTGACCGCGCATCAATTTAATCCGCTGCCTTGAGCGGCAGCGAATGCTGTGACACTGTCCTCTCCCATGAAAACTGTTGTCGTCTATGTTGGCGTGGCGATCGCCGAAATCGCCGGTTGCTTTGCGTTCTGGGGGTGGTTGCGTCTTGGCAAGCCGATGTGGTGGCTGCTTCCAGGCCTGTTTTCTCTCATCGTGTTTGCTTACCTGTTGACATTCGTCGAGACCGAGGCGGCGGGCCGCGCCTATGCCACCTACGGCGGCATCTACATTGTCGCGTCACTTTTTTGGCTCTGGATAATCGAGAGCGTGCGTCCGGATCGCTGGGACATTGCCGGCGCTTCAGTGTGCCTAATTGGCGCGGCCATCATTCTTTGGGGTCCGCGTGGGTAATAAATGTCGCCTAGTGGCCCTTCTCAGACATCTGGGTAAACTGAGCGTATGTCCGCTTTCGCAGCAAGGGCAGACAACTAGACCAGCTCCACGACTTTCAGCTGCGCCTCCGGATTTGGCTCGATGTATCGTTGCGTGGTCCTGAGGTTCGAATGCCCAGCAAGCATCTGGACATCACGGAGGGATCCGCCAACGGTGGAGATTTTTCTAGCGCTATTGGTGATGAAGGTCCGGCGTCCGCTGTGACTGGAGCATCCGTCGAAGCCGATGTCGTGATACCATCGCCAGAATAGGTTCACGATGGCCTGAGCCGACATGCTGTCGGAGCGCTCGCTTTCGATCAGAAAACGGTTGCTCACGATTACGGTCGTCTTGGAATATTCGCCGAGAGCTGTCCGAAGCTCATCGCTCATCGGTATCACGCGACCCGACCGGCCTTTGCTGGCCACGTTCTCCAGATAAATGGCTTGGCCGATCTCGCCCCTGGCATCCGTGACCATCCTCCAGGTCAGGCTGGCTATCTCCTTGGCCCTTAGTCCGGCCTTTGCTGAGAGCAGGAAGATAACCTGGTTTCGGGTCGGCCATCTGGTCTTGGCCAAGTAACCCAGGACAGCCTCGACTTGGCCCTTCGTTAACGTCTTGGCTTGCTTCCCCAATCCCATGTCGTCCTCCAAACCGATTATTTATCGGCATCAGGACGCTGGAATGTAATCAGTCAGGAGTGGTCGTACATGCCGACTGGAAAATAGTGGTTGGAAGTCCAATGGCTTGGACGGACTGATTATAGAAGAGTAATTCCATCATCAGTGTTGAGTGAAAGCAGATGCAGACGAACATTGTCGATTGATAGCGAAATGGCGCACTTCGACGAATTGCCCTCATGATGCTGTTACCGTGCGTTTTGGAAATCGTGGATCGGTGCTGCCGGGCCACCACCAAAGGGGTTTCGCAAGGCATTGGCCAGCGTTCTTGACGCCTTCCGCTGGGCTAGGAAGCTCGGTAAGGTAGGCCATGCCGAAAATCACACGCACGATTGGTCCGTTTCATTTCGAGGACTTGGACCCCAAACGCTTCGAGGATCTGATCCGCGCACTTGCGAATGATTTTAAGGACTGGCAATCGATTGAGGCAACGGGACGAAGTGGTTCTGATGACGGTATTGATGTTCGCGGTTATGAGCGGATAGCAAAACCGGCTGAGTCAGATATTCTCGATGAAGACGAGGAGAGCGATCCAGCCCTGCATCCGATGCAGGGAAACACGTGGATATTTCAATGCAAGCGCGAGAAGGAAATTGGACCTAAGCGAGTAAGTGCAATCCTCGCCGAAGTTGACGAGAACGATCCGCCATACGGATTTATCCTAGCGGCGCCAGCCAATTTTTCGAAAGCGTCGTACGATACTTTTCGGTTCGATCTCGTAAAAAAAGGAGTGATGGAGTTCTACCTTTGGGGAAGGGCGGAGCTTGAAGGAATGCTCCTGCTGCCGAAGAATGACCGGGTACTTTTTACCTTCTTCGGCATCTCTCTCGTCTCCCGACGCCGCTCGCGGTCAACAGAGATTAGAGGAAAAGTTGTCAATAAGAACAAGCTGCTGCGAATCATGGGCGAAGGCAAGGGGCATTGGCCGGTGCTCTTGCGCGACACGAATGACGAACACTATCCGTTTGAGGAGCAATATCCAGATTTCAATAAGAATCCTCGCTGGAAACGGTTCGAGGCGAGGCGCATCCATCCGCAAGGGCTCATCGTGAGGCATCAGCACTGGTACGCCTACCTGGATGTCGACAAAAAGGAGTTCGACTTCACCGTGAAGGTGTCCTTGATTCAGCCTCATCATGTTGACGATGACGACTGGACGGCTCGTCAGAAGGAGGGGGAGCTCCGTGACGCGATAGAAGATTTCTGGGATCATCTCCCCAATCGCAACAAGGCTGAATATTGCAAAAATTCTCTTGTAAGATTTGAGGACATGCTTGTGATCGACGAGAAGGGGATCACCCCGGACCGATGTCCACATATCTTCGTCGACTTTCAAAATCACAAGGGGCCGTTTTCCGGCTCACACGATTTTCTCGAAGTACGCCACGGCTACAGCGAGCCGGAACGGATTTCGCTAAAAGAGTTTAAGCGTATCAAAGTTTTTCCAGAAGAATTTTCGACGCCGACAATTGGGACAGTTCATGTTGACGGCGTAGTTCAACTAGATTCCGATACTCATCGTCTCCTTGTCAACGGAAACGAGGGCATCAGGGAGATTTGCGTCATGGATGGAAGATATACATTTCTCAAAGAGCGCGACGTTTTCATGCTCAAAAGCGCGCGCGACAATTCTCTCAAGTATTTCCAGGTCACGCATGTGAAAAGCACGACCGTAGGCGAACATTTTGCAGGTGCCGATCGGGAATTTCGCAAAGAACAACTGGAGCGACGGCTTGATAAGGAGCTAGTCGACTCTGACGTGATTAACGTGTTTGAGTTCAAGCAGACTTACGATTGGCGAATCGAGCGGTACAAGGGGTAGAATGACGGAAATGCCGCATTTGAACCGCGCGGACGCTGGAAGATGTCGCGTCAGCAGGCAGTGCCTAGCAATTTAAGCGAGTCAGCTAGTTAGAAGCAGGGGCGCCTCCAGCGAAACCGGCACATGAACTATGAACCAGTAACGCGGACGTCAAATTCATGAGCGACGGAATTCCGCTCATTCCTGTTATCCCGCAGGCCTTGCGCGAAGCGGCGCATCGCGGAACGCTGATTCCGTTCGTTGGCGCAGGAGCGTCAAGGCTTGCCGGATGCCCGACCTGGGCGCAGTTAGCCGATGGCGCCTTGATGGCTTGCATCACGGCCAACAAATTCAATCATGGGCAAATGGAGCAGATTAGACACCTCTCTCCGCGCATGAAGCTGTCAATTGCGCGCGCTATTGAATCAGAGCATGCGCTGACGATTGATTACGAGAAGCTGATCAATCCCTTCGATGGATATCAAAACAATGCAGTCGGACACCGCGTCTACCGCAGCCTTGGCAAGCTTAGCAAAACATTCGTCACGACCAATTACGACGCTTGGCTAGACACTGAAATACTTGACCCTCCTTTATCAGTGAGCACCGATAGCCCGGTTCAAGACACTGTTGCCACGCCCCGTGTGCGACGCCGGATTGCGAATGTCGAGGACTTCACCCCGGCTAACCTCAACCAGGAGAATTGCGTTTTCCACATCCACGGCTCCTTGGTCGATCCCGCCGGCATGGTCATGACCACGCGAGACTATATCCGACGGTACGCAAACGATCGAGGTAGCGACGACCCGACCCGCGAAAACCGAACGCTGACGTTCCTTGAGGTACTATTTCAGCATAAGACCGTCCTTTTTGTCGGTTATGGGTTGGAAGATCTGGAAATCCTCGAGTACGTGATTCAGAAGGCTCGGCAGCAGTTTCCGTCGGAACGGCCGCAAGCCCGGCACTTCATGCTGCAGGGCTATTTCGCTCACGAGTATGAATTAATGCGGAGCCTTACGCAGTACTATGCGCAATGCGATATCGAATTGATCCCGTTTCGGCGTGATCAGCGCGATTGGGGGCAGCTAACGGAAGTGCTTGAGGCGTTTGCAGAGGCGATGCCGGCCAGAGCTCCGCTGGAGCTACAAGTGCAAATGGAGATGGAGAGCTACCTTGAGCCCTAGCCTACCATCGAAACTGGAATCGTTCTTCGACACGATGCGACGCGGGGACGAGTTCGCGCGGCACGGATTCGAGCTTCTATCCAAGCGTTCAGAACCGGAACAGTTTTTCGACGCGCTGAAAGCGGGGGGCTTTTTCGATCCCGCGAGCAATTTGGGACCGGTTCAGTCCGCAAATCCTGAATTCGTCCACATTCCGGTCTGGGCTCCGCTCACCTATCTGCAGGTGGTGACCAACCGCGCCAGGGAGTTGAAAGATGACACACTGGCCGAGAAAATTTTGAACGTCATTCGCGCTGTCACGAATTACAGGGACAGCGACACGGGTGACCCACGCGACAACTTCCGGACCTACCACAAGTTTGCCGAGTTCTTCGGATTGCTGCCGGTACGCTGCATCACGGAAGAAGATGTAGGTCTCGTCGCCGTTTGGCTCTCTTCCAAATTCGATCGATCGCTCGTCCCGCACGAGCTCACCAAGGGCTTTCTCAAGCATCTCTTTGAGAACGGTTCGGCGGCAAGCATAGCCAAAGCGTGCGCCGTGATCGGCGCGTGCCTTGTCCTTGAACAGAACCCCAAGCGGCAACGGCGGTCAGAAGACCTTGGTACCGTTGTCGAAGATCATTGGCTCAAGGAAATGCTTGATGCCTACGCGCGCGAGCTTGGCCGCAAGGCGGGCGTCAATGGTGCAAGGCTATTCGAGGATGGCTTAAGACGGGTCTATTCCCCCGACCGGCGCAGCTATGGGAGTTCGCTATGGCGGCCCGCGATCGAAAGTAATCCGCAAAACCGCGATTTCTACGGGCCGGAGAATCGCTTCGTCGAAGGATTGCGCGATGTTTTGGAAGGATGGGTCGAGACAGCGCCAGCGCAGGCCGGAGTGTTTATTGCGGAAGCTCTGAAGGACGAGTCCGAGATCATCCGGAGGATTGCGCTTCATACGGTGAGTGAGCACTACGACGTGCTTCATGAGGCCTTCGAACCACACCTTACGCCCGCGCTTTTTTCAACAGGTCATCGCCATGAGCTCTATCGCTTGCTGACGATGCGTTTTGCTGAAATGTCACCACACGCGAAGGCTGGCGTAATAGCCGCTATCCGAAACCTTCCTATTCCTTCGCGCGGCGAGGATCGGGAACGTCGATTGCAATTCACGCAACGGGAGTGGCTCTCAGCCATCAAGGATCAGCCTGAGGCGGCACAGTGGTTCGCAGAACTATCCGCCAAGCCGGAGCTTGGGCCAGTAACTGAACATCCTGAATTTCTCGCCTACCATGAGACGCGCTGGGGCCCGGGGCCGGCTCCGTATGAAGCCGACTCGCTGGTCGCCTTCGCCGAGGATGGAACACTGATCGAACGATTGAACGGTTTCAACCCCAGTAACTCGTGGCGCGGTCCAACACTCGGCGGCCTCGTGGCGGCATTGGAAGGCGCCGTCGCTGCAAAGCCAAACACGTTCTTGCCGCTGCTATCGGAATTCCACGGAGCAAAGGTCCCGTTCCAACATGCTCTCATCCAGGGCTTCAAGAAGCTCTTCGATCCCTCGAATGAGAAGAAACCTGAATTCGACTGGAAGGCCGCGTGGCCGAAGCTACTCGCGTTCTTCTGCGAGACCGTTTCCCAAGACAGTTTTTGGGAAAAAGTTGAGGAAGACGAGCGCGCTTATGGGACCCCTACCCGTGAGTGGATGCGTGGACTTATCGCAAGTTTCCTCGAAGCGGCAACGCGCGACGACAAGACTGCCTATCCGGCCGACCTGTTGCCCAAGGGGTGGGAGATCATCAAGACGATGCTCCAGCATGCGGAAGCGGGCAAACTCGATCTCGCCGATCCCATGACCTACTCGCTGAATACAGATAAGGGCCATGTCATCGGCGCCATGTATAACCACGCGCTTCGAGCCTGCCGCGTTGCCGACAAAGCGAAGCAGCCGCGGGAAGAGGTGTGGCAAGCGCTCAAGGAGATGTTCGACGCTGAGCTGGATAAATGCCGGGACGACAATTTCGAGTTCTCGACCTTGTCGGCATCCTACATTTCCAATCTTCACTATTTGAGCCTTGACTGGCTCAAGGCCAATGTAGCTCGCCTGTTTCCAGCGAAGGAGTATCCCAACAATTTCAAGGTTGCGGTGGGCGGCCTTGCTTATGCTCAGGTGAGCCGGCCGATCTACCTCCTCCTGGCTCACCACAACGTCTTCTCGGACGCCCTGTCGACAAAGCTTGAGGACAGGAACGGCCGTGAGCGGGTCATTGAATGGGTGGGACTGGCATACCTTTGGGGCGACGAGACGCTGGCTTCCCCGATCGTGAAAGCCATCTTTTCCTCAGGAGTCGACGATGTCGAGACGCTGGTAGAGTTGTTCTGGCAAGTCAGACGCGACAAGCTAACGGAGCAGCAACTCGAAAGCGTCCTGAGGTTCTGGGAACACTGCCTGAAGTGGTGGGAACAACGTGGCGATAAATCGGAGCATTTTATGGCTCGCCTCAGTCGCCTGAGCCCGTATGTGAGGAAGCTCGACCAGCGCACCATGTCGCTGCTGATGCCGGTGATGCCGTTTGCACACATCGATCACAGCACAGATCAGATGGTGGGAGAGCTTGCAAGGATGGTCGATAGTGAGCCGGCGGGGGTCGCGGCCTTGCTGGAGACAATGCTCAATGCCAATGCACCAACCTATGATCTCGATGACAAGCTAAAGAATTTGATCGAGCGGTTCGCGGAGCTTGGGTTGCGAGCAGAAGCTATTCGATGCACAGAAAAACTCCAACGTTCATTGCCTGGGATGCTCGATCTGTACAGAAAGCTGGTGACTGGGTAGGCAAGCCAGCAGATTGCCGAGGGGCGGCATATGGAAGTTCACGGGATACCTGCTCCGGACTGCAAGCATGCAGAGTTGGCAACATGGCATGTACAGGGTCATGCCCTTGAATAGGATCAGCGAGGTTATCCAACAACGGAGAACCTCAAATGCCAGTCCTCAAGTCACTCTCGTTCACCGCTCTCCCCAAGACCACAAACGATCCCGTCCAGCAGCGCCGGACCAAATTCATCACGAAGTTGGAGGAGCAGAAGCTACTCTTGAACGACCCCAACCATGTCCGCACCGTCCAGCGATGGACTAAGGTAAACGGGGAGCGGCACACCACGACCAAGCAGCAGGCGGTCCGGCCCTGGTGGAAGACAGACCCGTCGGGTCAGGTGGTCATGTCGATCAAGTTCGGGGCCAAGCCCATTGAGTTCGAAAAGGGCAAGGCCGGCATCGTCGTCCCGTCCAAGGACAAGCTTCCGACCG
>NZ_LLXZ01000010.1 GCF_001440395.1 Bradyrhizobium jicamae
GTTTGATCCGGCGCGTCGGGTAAATTTCGTCGAAATGGCTAAACACACCGACGCGGTGTTCCGGCTTGTAAGGATTGCCTTGCAAGACGGCCTCGACATAAGTCGGTACCGGAAACCCCTGCGCAGCTCCGTAAAGTTCAGCATCCGGGCCCGTCGCAGAGAACACTGGTGCGGCATTGCCCGCCGCGTTTCCACTGGCATCTATTGGTTTGGCCGTGACCAACGGCGTTCCGGTAGCCATTTGCGCAACGCTCGCGGCGATACCGACGAGCGCGTCACGACGGGAGAAAGAAAGCGATTTGGCGCGCATCCAGCTATAAGCCTCGTTCCAACATCGAACGAGGGTATATCATGCACGAAGCAGCCGGTCTCCTATTGGCCCTTAGCCGAAGATCACATTGGCCGCCTGCAGGTCGACTCGTGGGGTAGACCGGACGTAGCTCAGCGTGACCAAGTCCGGCTTTTGACCCGACCCGGACATCAGTGTCAGTTAGCCCGCCTCACAAGCAATAAGGAATGCCGCCGGGCGGCCGATATTGCATAGCGCGCAGCCGATAAAATCATGCAGGCTTGTTATGCGCGGATGTGAAAATCCGCGAGCATTGATAAAGATCAATGGGTCAATCCTCTCCTTATGGAGAGGTAGGGCCACACATTGGGAGGGCTAAATGAAAATGCACCGGATGAATCAGACCGCTGCTATGGCGCTGTTGCTGCTGACGGGTTTTGCAACGGCCTCCTTCGCTGACACCGGTACGGTGAGTGTCGTATTTACCAAGGGCGGCTTTATCGTCGACGTCGGCGGCGGCCAGGGTGTACTGACCTTTAGGGGCAAGAGATATCCCTTCACGGTTTCAGGTATGAGCCTAGGCCTTTCGATCGGCGCCTCCACCAGCAAGTTCGTGGGCAGGGCACTGAACTTGCGGAGGGCCGGCGATCTCGCAGGCAGCTATGTCGTAGCCGGCGCGGGCGGAGCGGTCGCCGGTGGAGCGGGGGGCGCGCAGTTGCAAAATGCCAACGGCGTTATCTTACAGCTCAGCGGTGCGCGGATCGGCGCTGAAGTTTCGGCCGCCGTCGGCGGCGTGACGATTACGATGCAATAAGAACCTGCGCGACCGACTGCAAGCAACCGTCCGCGAATGGGGCTCGTCAAGATAGAGACCCCCAATGGCAGAAGACGGACGGACACTTGGCTGGCACCGCGAGAGAGTAAGCTGAAGTGAGTGTTAGCTTTGCTATAATAGGATCTGAAGCGATGCCCAAATTTACGGGAGTTGTCACAGACCGCGTGACAATCTCTGTACTTTTGCTGTCTTTGCTCGGCACGTCCAGCTACGCTCAGCAAACTACTGGACAGCTATTATTGAGTTCGGGATTCAATCCCATCGCTGCCATTACGCCCGAAATGATGGCACGTTTGAACTCTCTCCCGGCAAACCAATTCCTGCTACGGAGTAAGGGAGGGCGTCCCTACTACCTTTATGCGGACCCGTCGGGATGTGGCTGTGCCTACGTCGGTACGGTAGCTGCGATGGACAAATATCGTGCCGCATTCGGGGCGTTGCCTGCCGACACTCTTTCGTCCGGTGGCTTCACGATTCCGGAGCAGAACATAATCAACAGCATGGAACAGGACGACGCGAGCGCCCAATTCAACGACGACGTATTCGGTCCGAATTTTTAGCCGATGTAGCAAGCTTCTGCTTTGTCGTGGCGGCTGAACGACCTGCGCGGGACAGGATGAATGTCGGAGGATGGCCCGATGGCGTCATGGCCAATAACCCCTGACATAATCGAAAGGACTATTGGTTCGTCGGCGTAGTAGCTGTTGCCATTGGAAATGGATATCTGGCCGCCGCCGCAAGTGTACAAATTTCCATCGGGGTCGGTTTGATAACAGGGTTGATGCACTGGCGCTTGTCACGAGAACAAGAGCGATAAAAAGCCCAAACACAATACGCATTACTCAACTCCCCAACAAAGCCCCATTCCACCGTCCCGCGGCGTTGAGTCAATCGTGGGGCTAATAAATATGCCTAGTCAGACGGGAAGGGTGACTGAGCGCGCGGAACGGCTATCGTCGCTGAAATTGCAGCGGAACATGCTTGTAACAAAGTCCATCTCGGGTATCAAAGTCCACACCATCGCCCACGCAAGGCACAGGTGGATTTCCAGGATATCGGAATGCTGTTGGATTGAAGGAAACAAACAATATCAGCGCGGCCGCGCCGGCCCACGCAATAATCACAATGTATCGTGCGTTCGTTGAGAGAGGAACCAACTGCTCTACGACACCCGCTGCGAGCCACGCCCACACGAGCACAGCTGGTAGCAGCGACAGGCATAGTGCCCATAGTTCAAAGGTGCTCATAGCCTGCAAGAGCTGCCTGCAGGGATTGGTTCCTAAAGCTCGTTTTAAGGGGGCCGAAAGCGCTGATGAGCCCGATCGCTATTGGGATGAGAGCGACGCAAATCCATAAATGCGGGCGCGCTAGAGCTCAGGCCGGCAATGAGGACCCAAAGACCAAACCCGACGAGTCCGAGCGATATGCATAGGCGACCGCTTTTTCCATGATCGAATCCAGACGCAAAACCGCGGGATCGCATCAAACTGGCGGACCTTTCGCTACCGCCAGATCAAACGGCCCCAGCTTCTGGAAGGACAAGCTGGGGCCGCCATTCCAATGCGCCAGGCTGGAAAGCTAACCGGCGCCAAGCAGAACGGGCCTAGTGACACTCTGTTCCTAAATCCGCCGATTGCTATAACCACAGGGCGGCTACGATCAAGATGACCGCTCCAACCACAAGGATCATCACGTCGATAGTGAGCCACTGGGGGACGCGCATCGCAAGTTTCGTCATGGGCCGGGTCCTCCCCAACCTGTATTCTCCGACGATCCCGAGCGAGACGCTGTGAGCTGGTTCACTACACCGGGAAAAAACGGCAATCGGTCGATCCACGTTAGCTTGCCCTTTGTCGGCTGATTCGCTACGCGCGAGGCAGGATACAGGTCCTCAACGCGCCGAAGGCAAATGACACTCATTTAGAGGTGGTAGCCTTCGGCCGCTTCCACATCGGTTAGTGAACTGCGCGAATCAAGTAATAACTAACACCGCCTATCACGATGACGGCAGGAACAGCCCACATGATGAATACTGGCATTTTGCGCCTCCTTCATACTTACCCACTCTGAGGAACGCTGCCGTATTGCCAGTTGTTCCCGTCTCCAGGTTGGACGATGTTCCTCTTCGGAAAAACGGCACTTCTGAGCGCCGGGCCATTTAAGTTAAACGGCTTTCCTTCGGATCGGCACCATAGCGCAGCAAAACGCCCCCCAGAGCTACCGGCAGGGGCTTTGCGGGTGGACGGCGTGAGGCTGGACATGTGTGTGTCACACCAAGAACCCGACTCTTTTAATGCGCGCGCAAATCCCGCCGCCCGAGAGTTACGGCAGGAATAGGCGCATATCCCTTCTCAGTTCGACGTGCAAACCTTGATGGCTTTCATGCCAGACTCGGCTTCGGCCTTGGTCTTGTAAACGCTGTCGCCGCTGACCACGGTCACTTCCGATGACGCCGGCTTCGTTTCGGTGATCGTGCATTTCTTGGTCTTGACGTCCTGCACCACGTAGAACGCTTGCGCGAACGCAGGTGCTGCAACTGCCGTCATAACTGCAGCGGCGATAAAGGTCGTTAGCTTCATTCTGTCCTCCTCCTCGTAGTGCAGGCTGTTCCGGCCTGTGTTTGCACCAACTAGGCGAATTGCCACTTATTCCCAACTGGACCTCGGAGCGCTTCCGAGTTTTTGAAAGTAGTGGAAGGAGTGGAATGATGGACGGGCGCCAAGAAGCAGGTTTGTCGGTTTGGGGATTGCGGCCCTGTATTTTGGTCTGATACTTGCGGCAGTTGCATCCATGTGAAGGGGTATAAAATGCCTTTACAAGGTCGCCACAGCTTCAATCGCTCTGCTATTTGCCGCGGTCCTCATGCTGAGCAGTTATCGGTTCGTGGATAGTCGCGCGCCAATCCACGATCCTGCAGTTCCCGTGCACGGGGTACGGTGAAGATTCAACGCGTCCACGTGAGGTCGCGTGGTCCCATCTGTCGCGGCGCGAACGGGGACGTCGGACGTGGAGAGGCGGCGTGCACGCCCAGACCCCTTCATTGTCGCCGACAAGCGCTGAGCCATGCTTGCGACTTTGAGGGATCCCAGGCGCCGGCGGGGCGACCAGTGGATTCATGAAATTAAGTACGGCGGCTACCGCGTTCAAATTCACCGAAACGGCGCTTTTCTTTGGCAAGCTAGAGATCTGCCTCCACGGATGATTGTAAGTAGTCGCTATCAAAGCTTGCAAGCCGCACAAGAGAATCCCAGTCCTTGATCCTCACATGCTTGGAATCCCACTCCACCAGCCCGAGCTGTCGAAGCTCCTGAATGACCCGATTGGCGTGAACCTGGGAGATACCGCTGGCGTCAGCAACGTCCATTTGAGTCCACGGCACGGAAAATGCGAGGTCGCGCGCCAATCCGACCATTTGAAGCCGTGCAGTTAATTCACAAAGGATATGAGCGATTCTTGCGATCGCGTCGCGGCGCCCCAAATTGACAATCCATTCTTGAGAAATAGCCGCCTGCATCAAAGTTTCGCGCCAGAATGCCCGCGCCAACCCAGGTGACCTATCAAGCACCTCCGTGAGTGACGAGTGCGGCACGAACGCCACGACCGTAGGACCGAGCGCGCTGATACCGTGCTCGACCTTCGACAGGTAAAATGATGAAAGATCCGCTACATCACCAGGTACAAAGAACGAGGTGATTTGGCGACGCGAAGTCGCTATGGATTTGTGGCTGTACAGAAAACCACCCAGCACAAGCGTGCATCGTGATGATGAGTCGCCATGCGAGACAACTTCTGCATCAGCGGAGTAGTTGGCGATCTTCAATGGAAGATCGATGAGGCGTTGCTTATCGTCAAGCGACAGGGCGTTTAACCGTTCCAGCCGTAGCAACAGCCGCGAGTATGGTCTTCCAATTTCCATGCCTCACCCCGCTGGCAAGGCTATAGGACCGATGCCCTAACCTTGCAGAAATGGAGCGCCCAACGCGGAACGCTGAAATGTGCTCGCCGTGGGGCGAACAACTGGTCCTCGGGATTCCCAATAAGTCGGGTACCCGACACTCCCGGCAAGATGTGTCCCGTTGGCCGGGAAAAAGTAGCAATTAAACTTTGATCAAAGGCGAGCGTTCCAATAAGCGCGATTCTGGGTAGAGCCCGTGCGTCGGGTCTGTACCTGCTGTCGGTGTACTGGCGTCGGGCTGAGCATTTTCCTTGCGGGAACGGGGCGTTTGGGTCGGCGTTCTCTGCCGAAGCGACAATCGGGCGCTGAATTGAGGATATCCGACCGATAACGTGCAGAAGGGTCGGAGAAACAGGCGGCCGCAATACCCGAAGCAAAATCGCTGGCTCAATTCTGATAGAGGAGAAGCTGGTGTCGGCACGAGAACGTTTGTCGGGACGGGACGGCATTGGTGCGATCTTTGTTCTCGAGATCGAGGGAAGACCGACGCTTGCCTTTGAAGCGCGTGATCGCACAGAAGCCCTTCAGATCGGTAGAGATGCTGGCCTGCGGATGAATCTGATGGAATTTACATCCAAGGGAGTTTCGATTTGCTCCTCGGAGTCAACGTTCAATATCCGACTGGCAAGGCAGACAGAAATCGAAGTGTTCAAGAACGCGATCGAAGTGGCACCAAAGTGCGATCAACCCACAATGACTTTCCTGATTGGAATCGACGGTTTGGTGGTCGTAACCGTCGGGCCTGAGTCAACCTAATACACAGCACGCATGTAAGGCTAACTGTTGATCGTTATGTCAACACGGAAGCGCAACCTGAACTTCTCAACGGCGAGGGGCGTTGGGGAATCGGCAGTGAAAAAGTGCGGGCCTAGAGACCCGCCGTCCGCCAATCGTCGCGGCTTGCGATTGCCACAAGCTCAATTGGAAGGTTGTGCCGGTACAATATAGTCGCGATGCAAGGAGTTGGTCGTCCTATTTCCATCGAACCGCACCGTGATGCTGCTTCTATAGATGCCTCTACCTACAACGGTGCCAATCTTTCCAGCGAGTCGAGGGCAACGAACAGACCCAAGCTCGCTCATCCTGACGCGAGTTCCGATCGGCATTTCGTGTGCTTCCTGATGCGTCACACGCAAAACACTTCTTTCGTTCGGATAAATCAATGTGGCGCGGGGAGAGCATCTTGTCCGGCGAACATTCGCCCGGCCGATTTGGAACCGGCTAGACTGTCGCAGGTTCTCAGTGATCGTAAGGCGAGATCTAGCAATTGCAAACAACAATCGCATTCTCTCACGCGGTGAGCAAGAGCCGGGCAACCGGTACTGCAATAACGACTCTGTTGTTCTGTTCTGCGTTTCAGTTCTTCCACTCGATCGGCAACGCCTTCGAAACGCATCCGCTTGCGGCCTATCTCTTGCTCGAAGCGACGTTGGCAATGCTGATTGCTATTGCCATGCTCACGATCTCCACCGAACTGGCTTCCGGCAAGTTGCGGCCTCTCGATCTTTTCTTCTTTCTTTTCCCTTTCACGTGGCTGCTTCTCGGCAGCGGATTTGCCTGGCTTGCGTTCGATCAGCCGCCAATTTACGGCCTAAGCGAAGAGCGACGCATCCTAACGTTTCTTTATTGGTTTGTGCTTGATCCAGTGCGGCGCAAATTTGGGTTGACGGTGAGTGACCTGCTGCTTTCACTTACATTGTGTGCCAGCATCTATTTGGTCACCGCCATTGGGCTCCAGCTCGCTGTACCGGAGCTGTTGAGCGGTCGGGCTTTGCCAGATCTCGATACGCGAAGGTTACGCATGTCCTCGGCTGGCGACTGCTTCGCCATATCGTTCATTATCGGGGTGGCCGGTTCGCTGGTCTCACCACGACGCACTACATATCTCGTGGCGGCGATCGTCGGACTTGTCGGGCTTGTCCAGGTCGCTCAGTCGCGCCAACTCACGTTGGCCGCCGCCATCACTGTCCTCGTACTCATTTTTCTACTACGACCGCTTTGGGCCATGGTTGTTGGATTGATAACAATTGTTGCGTTCCTGGGGACGTTGTCAATCCGCGGCCCAGTCGTGTTCTCGCAGATTCTGGACACGCTGCTGCCGAATATCTCAGAATTCTTCGGCTCGAATCTGTCAGATAATCCGCGCATCAATACGCTCGCCATCATCGCTAACTCACTCTCGGAGAACTATTTCCTCGGACTGGGAGCAGTGTCACTTCTTTACGACGGCGGCTTGGCGCGGCTTTATGGGCGCAATTTCTTCATCAATGATGTCGGCGTTATGGGAGAAGCGTTCCGCGTAGGTCTGTTCTATGCAATCTTCGTTTGTGCCTATGCAGCGATGGCTTTGAGGCCATGGCAACGTATCGACCGGATGGAGCACCGGAGCCTAGTTCTCGGGGTCTACATCCTCTATTTCCTCCAGGCGCCCACCAACGGATTTTTCTATCGGTTCGGCTTCGTGCATGCATTTCTACTCCTGTTAATGACCGCAGCGGGTCAACACCGAAAGCCATCATCTGCTTACCTGGCGTCGCCGCAACCAGCCGCTTCCATCAGGTGACCATAGGGATAGTCCAAGGAGGCGGGTCACATTGAGTGCTTCATGGAGGCATTCACGTCCAAGATGAGTGCAGACGAGTATGGCGAGAGTAATCGCATAGGCTGTGGATACGGATAATGCGATGAGCAGCCAAGGGGCGCTGGGCAAGCGTTGTCCAATGAGTGAAATCGCCGCTATGGTACATATCGCGGCAACGCAGAACGGCAGAACGACTTCGCCTACGTCTCTCGCTCGCACTGAACCTGTTCGGGTAGCCCAATAGATTGCCAGAGGCGACCGGACGACCTCGCTAACTGCATAGCACGCGGCGACTCCCCATGCACCGAATGGCAAGCCGATGGCGTAGGCAACGCACGCGAGCACAAAGCTGAGTGCATTGAGAACAGTCAACTCCCGCGCGCGCTCCTGACTGATCAGAAGCGAACTAATAGAACTTGTTACCAGTTGCAGTGCGCCTGCCAGAGACAGCCAGGCAAGAAGCGGGGCGGCTTCGATCCATTCGCTTCCAAGCAGCAGCAGACAAATAGGTTCAGGGATGGCCATGATTGTGACCATCGCCGGCAGGATGGCTAGCAGGGGAGCCTGGAGAGCCAGTCGGTAGATCTTCCGATAACGGTCGTGATCTAAGCGCATTCGCACCAACGAGGGAAGAACGAGGCGGTCCATGGGTGCGGTTACGAAAATGAGAGGAAACAATACTATGCGGTAGGATCGATCGTACAATCCGAGTTCAAACGGTCCGCGAGCGCGGCCGATCAGAACGTTGTCCACACTCCGGATTAGAAAGTCGAACAGGCCGGACAGGGTGATGTTGCCTCCGACGCGAAGGATATCCGCGATTTTGCTGCTTCTATTCGGCCAACCGGGGCGCCAACGGCAGAGGATCCAGCTCGCGATAACAATCGTCACTGTGGTGGTGTAGCTTGCACCCAACAACGCCCAGTAAGAGCGAGTCAGCAGCGCTATCACCGTGCCTACAGCAAAGCCAAGTGCCAGCGAACCCGCGTCTATGAATGCCAGGGCGCGAAAGCGCAGCTCTCGGTTCAGCAACGCCATGTGCTGCAGCGAGAGGGATCCCGTCACGACGATGGCGGTAGAGGCGATAATCAGAGGGATCAGGCGTGGCTCGTCGTAAAAATGCGCAATCAAAGGGGCTGATAACCCCAGGATTGCAGCAACTGCGCAACCCCAGCTCGCGTGCAGCCAGAATAGCGTGCTTAGTTCTTGATGGGTTATCGAACTGCGCTGAAGCATTGCGCCGTTAATGCCGCCGTCGCGCAGTATCGCGGCGAGCGCGAGTACTGGCGAGATCATGGCAAATACACCAAAATTGCTTGGACCAAGAAGTCGAGACAGGAGAACGATAGCGGCCATGTGCACGAGCAGCTTGAGTCCCTGCCCAAGGGCAGTGAAGGCCATACCGGCTGATGCAGCGGTGCGGAAGCTTTTGAGCTCTTCGTCTCGCACCGCTTGGCTCTTTCCCTAGTGAGTGGCAGCAGTTGCGGTCGTGATACGATCGATTAGGAAATCAAGATCGTTGGTTATCCAGAACGAAGCCGCCGGCTGTTCTGTGGCTGTAAGTCGGCCTGTCTTTTCCAACCAGTACACCGGCAGAACGGGCTTCCAATCAGGTGAAAAAAGCAGCAGAGCCGCCAGCAGGTACTGTTCGCCGTATAATCGGGAATTGTAGAAGCTTCGGTACTCGTACGGCAGGTTGACGTCGTGAACATGCACAAGAACGCCTTTTGGAAGCAGCGGCAAGATCTCCAGAAAGACGTATTGGGTATCACAGCCCTGCACCACGAGATGGCTTCCATCGAAGAAGAGGATGTCGCCAGGTTCTAACGATGTGAAGACGTTCGTGCTGGTACGCTGGACGGTCTCGTAATGTATCTCGTCGGCAATTGCATCTATTTCGGCTCGTGGGGCAGGATCCACACATGCCAGGCGGGTCGAAAGCCCATGATACTCGATCGCGTGACGGAAGAATTTCGTGGAGTTGCCACTTCCGATCTCAACGATCAATCTCGGTCGCATCAGCGCCGTAAGTGCCCATGCGGCGCTCGCGTCGTTTCCATGAAAATAGGCGTTATCCCAGAACGGCGTCGTTTCGTTCTGCGCCTCTTGCTGAATGATCGTCTTCGCTAGCGACGTATGAGGGCTCATTGCGCGGAGCAGCGTGTCATAAACAGCATCCTGCTCGGCTATTCGTCTGCGCACCTGGCCGTAGACGAACTCGCCGCTGGTCGGTGACACCACAGCTCGATGGTCGAGAGGCAGAACTGCATAACTGCCGAGGGCTGAACCTGTGCTGCTCAGTGCTCGAACGCCGAACCGAAAAACGCTGCGGATCGCGTCTCCGAGGGAGTGATAGGTCAGGCGGGAGAACTGTTCGCTAAGCGACATTGCGAACTCCGTGATCAGGTGGGTCGAAGGCCTGCCGAATAACAAATGCTAATCACCCCGAACACCGGGGAGCGGCTTGTGGAACGTTCCGACCTCGTGAACGTAGATGCCCACGAAAAGTTTCTCGGTCTCGAAGGGCGCGCATGCAAACAACATCAAATAGGGCGGCGCGGACGGGCGACCGGCCGGAGCCGGAGAGTGGGCCGGTCCCACTCAGTCACGCCGCAATCAATGGGTGTGCAACCATAGCTGTCTGTGTGCTGGGCCCTTGCGCCGACGTCCGGCTGTTTCATCAAACTGTGGAGGGCATTGTCGATCAGGACTATCGCGGCCTGGTCGTCGGGATTGTGCCCAATGTTATGGCGCTGGATGGTCAATGGGCTCTAGATCTAGCGAGTCAAACTCGAAAAATAATCGTCTGTCGAGGTTCGTCCGAGCTGAACTGCAACTCGGCGTGTGCGATCGCCTTGGATCTTCAGCCCGAGGCGCAATTCATAGCACTCATCAACTGCGGGGAGAGGCCTCCAAGAAAGTGGCTACATTCGCTTAAGGAGGTCCAGGAAGAGTTTGACGCCGACGTTGTTACCGGACCTGTTAAGTCAATGTTTGACGAGCCACCGTCCGATTGGATGCTGGCGAGTGGATATTTTGACAGATGCGGAATGCGTTTCGGCCCGATAACGTGTCTGCCCGCCCTCGATAATTCACTGATCCGGTCGACGACTATTCGATCGTGTTTGCCCGAGATCATCCCGTTTCACCTGCCTGAAGCAGACGGAATCGATTTCGCCTATCAGCTGAAGATGTTGGGCTCCGTTGCTGTTTGGGCGAATGAAGCTATTGTATTCAACTCAGTTCCCAAGTCCAGAATGAACGACGAATGGTTGCTCGAGAGAGATTTCTTGAGAGCATATGCCGTCGCACGCGTGGAGTCCCGCTATAGGGCGAACAGATTGGCTGATGCACTTCGTCGAGTTCGTGCGTGTGGCTTACTGCTAGCAGGTATTGCTGCTTACGGCGTAGCTCCGCGCGATTCGCTAAGAGCGCGTCTGATGCTTGCTCGGGCCAGGGGCGCACTTGCCGGCAGCCTTCCTAATCGGTCCTGACGCGGGAGGCAGCATGAAGGTTTCACGTTGTGTACAGCGCCGCGATTTTCTTGGAGGCATCGCATTGTCGGTCGGAATGGTGCTCTGGCCGGGATCGACTGGCGCCGTCGATGGGGAGAAGGCGGTCGTTTGCGACACTGGTCTGCCGAGTGAGCCCTGGAGAGAGTTTGGCATCAATATTGTGGGACCTGCGCTGTCGCCGGGCGTGCGCGGAGAGTATGCAAAGGACTACATATATCCGGACGAAAGTTTGTTGGCGTACTACCGCTCGAAGGGGTTCAGAGTAGCCCGGGTCACGTTTCTCTGGGAGCGGTTACAACCGAAGCTGTTCTCGGATCTTGACG
The DNA here is from genome assembly GCF_001440395.1 of Bradyrhizobium jicamae. Classification (GTDB taxonomy): domain Bacteria; phylum Pseudomonadota; class Alphaproteobacteria; order Rhizobiales; family Xanthobacteraceae; genus Bradyrhizobium; species Bradyrhizobium jicamae. The sequence continues at coordinate 11,499 of NZ_LLXZ01000010.1, forward strand.
CAGCAGAGACTGAACGTCTTCAGTCCCTGATCGAGAAGGCACGCGGTCAGAATATGGTCCTCATCATAGGACCGCACAATTATGCGCGTTACGCCGTGAAAGACGGCATTCCCGAGTTAATTGGCAGCAACGCGGTGCCTGTTGCCGCGTTCGTCGACTTTTGGAGACGCGTCGCTATTCGCTTTGCTGCCCACGATGAACAGCTGATCTACACTCTCATGAACGAGCCGCACGATACCAAGGGAGCGTGGGCAGGAATCGCGCAGGCTGCAGTCGACGCAATTCGCGAGATTGACAAGCAGCGCTGGATCTACCTGCCGGGTGACGGCTGGAGCAGTGCGCGGAGTTGGCGAGAGTTCAATGAACATCTGGCGATCACGGATAGTGCGGATCGGCTAGTTTATGTGGCGCACCAGTATTTCGACGGAAGCGGCAAGGGGATTTATGAGAAGAGCTACGATGACGACCGGATCCATCCCGAGATAGCGATCAATCGTCTGCGGCCATTTCTCGAATGGCTTCAACGTCGTGGCTTTCGAGGAACCGTAACAGAATACGGTGTCCCGAATGATGATCCGCGCTGGTTCGCCGTTCTTGATAGCGCGCTCGATACACTCAAGCAGGCGGGAGTTGGCGGAGCGTATTGGGCCGGCGGTCCCTGGTGGGGGGACTATCCGCTTTCGAGCGAGCCGCGGGGCGGAACGGACGCACCCGTAATGTCTGTCCTTACAAAATTCACCAATCCATGTTCGCTGCGCCGATGGGAATAGAGCGAGGGCGGGGACCAAGTGAAGGAATCTGACAACAGTAGCAGAGTGCAGACATGCTAAAAGAAACGCGCCAGCGACATCTGCAGATGGCTCGCCCCATGCTGGATGTTGAGGACGGGCACGTCCTTGCGATCCCGCCTGGCTTCGGCAGCTTGGTCAGGCACAAGCGCTTAATCTTGCAAGTGACGGCCTTCTTTGTCGTCCTGGCAGTTCTGTTCTCGCTGTATCGAAATGACTCCTACACAGCGATCACAAAGTTGCTGATCGATAACAAGAGCCTGCAGCTCGGCCGTCAAGATGCGGTTTTCGCTCGGTCGGAAGTCGACGTTCCATTGATTCAGAATCAAATAGAACTCCTTCGATCTGAAGAAATTGCAAACCGGGTTATCGACGCCCTTAAGCTGATCGACGATCCCGAGTTCTTGGCTGCGAGTGGGCTTTTTGGATCGTCGAATGCACTCCGGAGCGAGGAGCAGCAACGCCGTCGCGCTCTCGACTCGTTTAAGCGAAGGCTCTACGTCGGTCGTGTTGGTGATAGCTACACACTGGAGATTCGCTTCACTGCCCGTACACCCGATCAAGCGTCGAACATTGCCAACCAGATCGCTGTCGAGTACATAAACTTCGTGGCAAGTTTGAATGCCAAGGTCGCGCAATCCGCCAGTTCGTGGCTACGAACACGCATGGCGGGGATGGGACCGAATGCCACCGTCATAACAGCGGCGACCGCACCTATCCGCAAAGATGGGCCAAGTGCGATTGTGGTCCTGTGCGCGGCAATCCTGGTCGGATCAATATTTGGGATTACCGCTGCGTTTGCGGCAGACTTACTGGATCGCACCATCCGAACGCCCAACCAAGCGAGTCTCGCAACCGGAGCCGAATGCTTCGGGATTGCCCCGCTACTGAGCGACCAGAATGTCACCTTCAATGCGATTCGCAATCCGCGGTCCTTCCTCACTCACGCGATCCGTCGATCCCTTGCAGCTATTCGCGATCAGCCGAATACAAAAGTCATCGGTGTTACATCGATGCTGCCGCGTGAAGGGAAGACAGAGATAGCGGCCAATCTTGCGCAACTGGCCGCAGCTACGGGAAGCCGGGTGCTTCTCGTGGACGCTGCGACGAATAGCGGAAGACTATCGCAGCTGCTGGCTCCGAAAGCGCAAACAGGCCTGGTCGACTTGCTGGCAAAAAGCAGTTCGTTGGGGAATGTCTTGTGGGCTGTATCGGAATCAAACTTGCGGTTCCTGCCGCTCGGACAGATGCCGACCGCATCCGCCAGTCCACTGAGTTCGATTTCCGCCCTGTCACATGTGCTTTCAGAGGCGACCCCATTGTTCGACCTTATCATCGTTGATCTGCCGCCAGCAACACCGATGGCCGACGTGCGCGAGGCCGCCGGCGCATTCGATGGATTTCTACTAGTTATAGAATGGGGGAGGACGTCGCGGGATGTTCTTGAGTCCGTAATGAGCGGCCAAGAGGAGTTCATGCAGAAGGTGCTCGGAACAATCCTCAACAAAGTCAATGTTCGACGGCTTCGAACTTACGACGCAGCTTTGGCGGCGTTCTTCGACCAAACAAAGTTCGCAAGACCCGCGAATGGTTCGGCCGATTCGAGGCGGGTCACCTGGCTCAACGCCAAAGCCGAGAAGAAGCGGAGGGGACAATGAGCACGAAGCGGACTTTTATCGCTTTCCTCCTGCTGTTCACGACGCTAGGGGTACCCGCGCGTGCGGACTACTTGCTTGGTCCAGAAGACACTGTGACCGTTAAGGTATATGAGTGGCCAGATGTGAGCGGCGACTTCAAGGTTGGGGCGGATGGAAGAATCTCCTTTCCGCTGATCGGAGAGATCAATGTAAATGGGATTTCCACTGCGCAACTTGAACAAGCTGTGGAAGGTGCCCTTAAGCAGCAATCCCGTTTCAATGAAACCCCAAATGTGTCCGCTCAAATCAAGGAGTACCGGCCGTTCTTCATACTGGGAGACGTTCAGAAGCCGGGGGCATATGCATTTCGACCGGGCCTCACGGTGCTCCAAGCCGTAAGCATCGCAGGCGGCTTTTTTCGTATGAATGATCCCGGACTCCTGCGGCTTGAGCGCGATGCAATCATGCAACGGGCAGACCTTCGAATTCTCAAGGAAAAATCGACCATGCTCGCTGTACGCAATGTGCGCATAGAGGCTGAGCGAGCTGGTGCGGCCGAGATTTCGTTTTCCGAGATAGACGGGCTCGATCCAACAGACACGAAGGTGGGGCTCCAGGAACGCGAGCGTGGACTCTTTCAGGCTCGGAAGCGAGAACTGGAGAAGCAACTGACAGGCTTCGCGGAGCTTCAGAAGCTGTATCAAGGCGAGATTCAGGCAGTACAACAGCAGATTCAGGCGGAGAAGCGGCAGGCCGAGTTGGTTCAGAGAGAACTGGACGAGGTGCGCGGTCTCGCGGCGCGAGGACTTGCGTCCAACCCCAGAATCCTGCTCGTCGAACGCACGCTCGCGGAGATAGAAGGGACACAACGGAACCTCGATGCGATCATCATGCGCGCGCGTCAAAGCATTGCGCAGGCCATCCAACAAGGGGATGAACTGAGAGCGAAGTCGCGCGAGCGCATCGACGCGGAAAGCGACGCTGTCAGCGTCGAGATGCGAGACACACGAGCTCGGATTGAAATGGCGAAGCAATTGATAGCGGAGGCTGAGACGACTGCTCCCCTCGCGATAGCCAAGCGCGTGCGGAACGCCGGTGTGACGCCGAGATACGAGCTGGTGAGACGTGCATCCACAGGCGAGAGCCAGCAGACGGCAGTCGAGGGTTCGGAGCAAGTCCAGCCAGGCGATGTCGTTGAGGTGCGCGCCAGACCCTCCGAAGACCTCGAAAGCAGCGTCAGGCTGCGGACCGGCAGGGCAGAGCTGCCCGCGACCCGCTGATGATGGGCGCCAATCTCGGCTCGCATCGACTGATTGAGTCCCGACACTCCTCCCGCAGCGAGCAGCCGCTGCCGGCCGATCAACCCATGCGAGCTAGCCGGGTAGCAAGCCCGCGGCGACACCGTGGTGTGTCCAAGGGCACAAGTCAAAACATAGGTTAATGAATCTGCAAATAGTGGAGGATTTGCGGGAAGTTTCCGAACCGTACAGTCATCGCTGCGTTGCGAAGGGTATGACGTGCCGAACAGTGCGATCGGCATCCTTCCCTGACTGGAAAAGCCATGTTGATCGTTCATGTGGTTCGGCAGTTCTTCCCTTCGGTTGGCGGTTTGGAGGATGTCGTCCGCGAGCTATCCAGACGGCAAGTAGAAGATGGTTTTGCAGTTAGGGTCGTAACGCTGGATCGCCTGTTTCGGCCCAGCGCTGGCTCGGGCGAGGCGAAGCTACCGTCGTATGAGATTGTGGATGGAGTGGAAGTTGTAAGAATCCCGTATCGCGGTTCGCACCGGTATCCTATCGCACCACGGGTGCTGGGCTTTATCCGGACGGCCGATATCGTCCACGTTCACGGGATCGACTTCTTTTTTGATTTCCTTGCCCTGACGAAAGTCATTCACCGCCGCCGCCTCGTCGTGTCGACTCATGGCGGCTTTTTTCATACCAGCCGCTCCTCCCTGCTTAAGTCAATCTGGTTTCGGACGACGACGTTGATGTCAATGAAGGGCTATGCAGGCGTCGCTGCCGTGAGCAAAGCGGATCTGCAGCGCTTCAGCCACATTCGAAGCGCAGGCCTGAACTTGATTGAGAACGGCGTTAACGTTTCCAAGTTCGTGGCGGCGGGCAGCAGGTATCCCATCAAACACATGGTTTGCATTGGAAGACTGTCTTGCAACAAAAGGTTGGATCGGCTGGTCGCGTGGGTAAGGGAAGTTCGACAACTCGATCCAGAGTGGTCGCTGACAATTGCGGGACGACCGTGGGATCACACCGCAGCCGATATCCGTGATCTGATTAGCCGCTCCGGTCAACTGGAAGCCATTTCCGTCATAGAGTCACCTTCGGACGAGCAGATACGAGAGCTGATTCGGCAATCGAGCATTTTCGTCAGTGCGTCCGAGTACGAGGGCTTCGGCCTCGCCGCAGTTGAGGGCCTTTCGGCCGGCCTCTATCCGATTCTTTCCGGCATTGGAGCGTTTGAGTCCCTGGTAAGCTCTACTGGCATCGGTCGCCTGGTGGATTTTGATCAGCCGAAGGTGGCGGCGGGCGCCTTCGTTCAGCAGTGGATGCAGGTGAGCGAGCGATACGAAGAGGTGCGCAATGCCTGCCTCGAAGCGGCAAAGGCATATGATTGGAATGCTGTTACGGCTCGCTATTTGGCACTCTACAGATCGGTGCTCGGACAACCGACACGCGCGATTCTGGATGTGCCCATACAGACGATCAATCGGCGGGGCGCTTTTGTGTATCTCGAACGCGCGATCGATAACGGTTCAAAAGGTATTGTTGCGTTTGGCAATGCAAATCTTCTGAACATTGCACATGCCGAGCCAAGCGTTCGCGAGGCATTGCGCCGTTTCATGGTACTGAACGACGGCATCGGGACGGACATCGCAAGCAGAGTTTTATATGGCGCAAGATTCCCGGACAATTTGAATGGCACGGATTTCATCCCCTATTTTCTCGGTCGCTCTGTCCAAGGTCTGAGGATCTTCTTGTTGGGCGCGAAGCCAGGGATAGCCGCACAGGCTGGAGCTGCTCTGAAGAAGAAGTATCCTCAGCACGACGTCGTGGGGGTTGAGCATGGATATGGCGATCTCCAGTCGCCGGGGCTTCTTGCAAGAATCCGGAGTTGCAGGCCGAGCCTGATTTTGGTTGGCCTTGGAAACCCCGCCCAGGAGCTCTGGCTCGCGAAGAACTTCGATCAGACCGGCTGCACGCTCGGCTTTGGCGTCGGCGCGCTGTTCGATTTTCTGGCCGGTAACGTTTCGCGCGCACCTCACTGGGTGCGTGCGGCCCGCCTGGAGTGGGTCTACCGCTTGTGTCTGGAGCCGCGGCGGCTAGCAGCGCGCTACCTCGTTGGAAATCCGACATTTCTGGCGAGCATTATTGCGCATTGGTGGTCGGGAGCCCGAGGGGACGAAAACAGCGAGGCGATGAAGTTGCTGGGACGCTTGTAAGTGCGGATGGAGAGTGCGGGATGGTAGAATCGACCTGGTCAGCAGCCTCGGCCGAAGAGCGTGCATTTCTTGCGCACCGCGATGTCCGCAATAGTCTTGTCGCAGCCGTCGCCTTCACCGAAATGTTGGCTATCGCACTCTCAGCATACTTTGCGTTTGTCGCCTACCATCAAGTCGTGTGGGAAGGTCTGCCCGATAACCTGCCTTATGGGTGGATATCTATCGGTCTCGCATTGATCTACGGCATAATTTGCCTCGCAGACAAGCAGTATGACTTTCTGGGCACCGAATGGAATAACGGAGCAGTTCATCGGAGCGTACTCGCATTGTGCTTGGCATTTGTTTTTCTTCTCGCCCTTATGTTTCTATCGGGCAAGGTGACCATCTATTCGAGGGGTACGTTCGTTGCGCAGCTAGCATTGGGACTGCCAGTGGCAATCTGCGTCAGGATCATAGGTTGGCGTGCGGTGGAAGCGGCGCGAAAGCGTCATTACTGGACCGCTCCCGGCCTATTGATCGTAGTCTTTCCAGGAGTTAGCCAGCCCCTGGAAGTGCTCGAACGATGGTCTTCCAGATTGGAAGAGATACGGAAAATATACTACCTGAAAGCGGACGATGCCGACGCGCAGCTGAGTGAGATTGTTCGAGAATGCCGCAAATTCCGATCCACCTCTGTTCTGCTTCTATTTGATGGGGATGAGATGAGCGCGATTGCCGCAGCGGTGGAAAAGCTGTCGCAGGCGCCGGTAAAGGTTCAATTGTTGCCGAACGGAATGGTGGAGTTTCTGCATTGCGGTCGAATTGGCTCCTTTGGTCGTGCGCCCGTCATCGAGATGATTGCAGGTCCGCGGTGGGTGGCCGATCGTCTCCTCAAGCGAAGTTTTGATCTTGTTGTAGCTATCACGGCGGGGTTGCTGCTCATGCCCCTTATGCTGTTGGTGGCTGCGTTAATCAAACTCGACTCTTCGGGCCCCGTGCTCTTTCGTCAGATCCGACATGGATACAATAACGCGCCCATAAGGGTTTTGAAATTCCGCACCATGATGCAGCGGAGGGATGAACATCAGTTTCGCCAGGCGAGCCGGGATGATCCACGGGTCACGCGTATCGGACGGATGTTGCGTCAAACCAACATGGATGAGCTACCGCAGCTGCTTAACGTAATCCGAGGGGAGATGTCGTTAGTAGGGCCACGGCCGCATGCGGTCCTACATAATCAAATGTATGACGGCCAGATTGCGCGGCTATCGAGAAGACATAACGTCAAGCCGGGCATTACAGGCTGGGCGCAGGTAAACGGATTGCGCGGTGAAACGGATACCTTGGACAAGATGCAGATGCGTATTGCGTACGACCTTTACTACATCGACAACTGGTCCTTCGCGTTCGACGTGAAAATCGTCATCAAAACGGTGTTCTCGAAGAAGAGCTATCAGAACGCCTACTGAAAAAACTCGCCGGCAATGCCAGCTATTTTTGCAATGTGCGAAATAGATGGCCCCCGACATATCCAGCTTGTAACGCAAGTATCGCAAGAATGCTGACAAGAATGGAATCTAAGACTGTCCATCCGCTAAGAGCGGCAATGATGAATACTGCAACAGCAGAGGTCATGGTTGCGATTGCAACTGAAAACACATTGAATTTTGCTAAGAGTATTCCGAGTACAAAGGCCACCAGCCCAGCTGCAACCATTGAGCCTTCTCCGCGGCCGCGCTTACAGACAAGGAATGCGAATGGTGTAAAGTATAGACGTGTAGATGGTAGCTGTCTGCGATCGTCGACTGTTGACTGTCGGAAGCACTGCAGGAAAGAACTGTCTCTCACGTTGAGCAATAGCGCCTGTCGCCTAGTCCGCAGCTGCAGAGATCCTGTGCTCAGCTCTCAAGCGATGGCGCACCCTGTCGCGCGGGAGGACCGCGGCCAGCGCTTCTGCCATTGCGTTTGTACCCTCATGGGGTGCCGAACTGCGCCGTACGGTTGCGGCCCCGGTTGGGGCAATGGGACTACCATTTGGAGGTTAGTTGGAATCGATGTCGGCGACGTTGGATTGGTAGGTAGCGGTACGAAATGCTCTCGGAAATTAGGAACGAGGCCGTAGCGACGGCGCTCGCAAGGGGGTTGTATTGGCCAAACCCGCTTTCTTCTAGACCGCCCAAACGCCACGGCAGCGGATTTTTTCATCTAGGTTAGATGCGGGCGGGCCCCGCCTTTTGAGCAAGCGGACATTACGTTGCGTTCCGAAATACGAAGCTTCACAGCGATGGCACAAATCTACACGGCGCGTGGCGCGCCGCGCGAGACAGCGGGAGTTTGCTACCCGCCACTTCTCCCATTGCTTCGGACGGAAGCTCAAGATTTCTCAAGACCTCATCCAGCCATCTAGCGAATGGGCATCTCTTAGATGGGGAAGCGAGATAGTTCCGCCGATCACAGCTCAGCTTATCAATGGAAACGTGAGCGTTGTTGTGGTGCCTCCATGATTACTCTCGTGGTTGACGGTTCCGCCGATCTGTCTCGCAAGCGAGACAATCAATTTGAGCCCTGACCCACTTTTGTTTGGGCTATGCATGCCTCTTCCGTTGTCGGACATTGTCAAACGGGCCTCCCCATAGCCGATGCCTCCCACCAAGCTCACTTTGATCCTGCCGCCTTCTGTGCCGAACGCATGCTTTATGCTGTTCATCGCAGTCTCATTCAAGATGAGACCAACAGGTAACGCCCGGTCAATGTTCAATTCGAGCTCGTCGCACTCGACATCGAACTCCACTTGCTCAACCTGCTGGCGTATCGCACTGCAGAGAGCGCGAACGTAGTGGGAGAGCCGAACGATCTGGCCCTCTGGCCGAGGGGCAAGCTGATCATGTGCAAGCGAGATCGCATTGATCCGGCTCGCTACGTGGTTCAAAGCCCGATGGACCTCCGCGCCGCCATACCGATGCTTTTGAATGGAAATTGAGGATAGGACGAGCTGGAAGTTGTTCTTGACGCGATGTTGCATTTCGCGAAGCAAAATCTCTCGCTTTTGAGATTCGGCAACGGCAGCCATTAAGCGTGCTTGTTCATCCGGCCGCGCCTTGTGGTGCAGCACGGTTCCTAACAAGGCGGCAGTAGCGGTCAAAAAGTCGGTGGTATCCTCGGTGAAGTCTCTCGGCGTAGTACTGTCCACCTCCAATACACCCCATGCCGCGCCGCCGATAAGCACAGGCACATTGCTCAACGAGACAATGCCGTGCTGATTTAGGAAATCGGAGCGAATGTATTCCTCCTGCTCGCTGAAGTCTTTGATGCTGACTGGTTCGCCTGTTTGAAATGCTCGCCCAGGCGGTGATCGTAGGTCAACCGAGAAGGTAGCGGTGTGGGCGACCCCTTCCTTCCATCCGACGCCCGCGACGAGGAGCAGATCGGACGCCTCCGGACGATATCGAAGAACCTTCACATGATGTATCTCTACTGCGCGGGCGATCTGGATGACTGCCCGGTCTAAAAAGCGGTCCAAGTCGACATCCTCAACCGAAAGCCGGCCGATATCGACCAATATGCGGATGTGACGCCGAAGCTTGTCCAGCTTGCCGCTGTCGCTTGTTTCGTGAGGACGGTCCTCCATCAAACGCTAACGATGGATCCGCCGAATGGTGCCTAAAATCGTCGTCGTGGCGTTTTGCGCCGCAAATACGGCTCGATACCGTGGTCAGCCCATTGAGTAAGTCGCGGATTTGGCAGCTAATGCGCCGATTTGCTCGCACGGATGTCCGAAAATACTCAAGATCGGCGAGTTAGCTTGTGTAGGGGCGGGGAGGTATTTGATCTCCCGTGCCATGTCCGCCACCAAAATACTCTGGGGCCAAATTGCCGTCGTCCTTACGGTCGTGCTGATCACGACGTGGGCCGCGACGCAGTGAACGACGGCGTGGCGGCTTGGCTATCAGCCCCAACTCGGCCAACCCTGGTTCGAGCTCGCACCGGGCATTCCCATCTATCTTCCTCCGGCCTTCTTCTGGTGGTGGTACGCTTTCGACGCCTATGCGCCTGCAGTGTTCGTCGAAGGAGCATGTGTCGCGGCGTCGGGCGGATTCATTGCTATTGTGGTCGCATTCGCGATGTCGGTGTGGCGGGCCCGGGAAGCGGAGACGGCGGCGACCTATGGTGCGGCCCGTTGGGCGGGCCAGCTTGAAGTCCTTGCTGCCGGGCTCGCCGGCGCAGATGGTGTGATGCTCGGCCGATTCGAGGGACACTACCTGCGGCACGATGGGCCGGAGCATGTGCTGTGTTTCGCGCCGACCAGATCCGGCAAGGGCGTCGGACTTGTTGTCCCGACCCTCCTGACTTGGCCGGGGAGTTGTATTGTCCATGACATCAAGGGTGAGAACTGGACCTTGACGTCAGGTTTTCGGGCGCAGCACGGCCGGGTGCTGCTGTTTGATCCAACCAATTCACGCAGTGCGGCTTACAACCCTCTCCTCGAAGTAAGGCGAGGGGAGAGGGAAGTCCGCGATGTGCAAAATGTCGCAGACGTACTCGTCGATCCCGAAGGGTCGCTGGAGCAGCGGAATCACTGAGAGAAGACCAGCCACGCGCTGTTGGTCGGAGCCATTCTTCACGTTCTCTATTCAGAGCATGACAAGACGCTCGCCGGCGTCGCAAGTTTTCTCTCCGATCCGAAACGGCCGATCGAAAGCACGCTTCGCGCGATGATGACCACGCGGCATCTCGGCGAAGCCGGGACACATCCGGTGATCGCGTCCGCGGCGAGGGAGCTATTGAACAAGAGCGAGAATGAACGATCCGGCGTGCTCTCGACCGCGATGTCGTTCCTCGGGCTCTATCGCGACCCCGTCGTTGCCCAGGTGACGCGCCGCTGCGATTGGCGCATCCGGGATATCATCGAAGGTCATCGGCCGACCACACTCTATCTAGTGATACCTCCGTCGGATATCAGCCGCACAAAGCCCTTGGTGCGATTGATCCTGAACCAGATCGGCCGCCGTCTGACCGAGGACCTCCAGGCCAGGAGCCGCCGGCACCGGTTGCTGTTTATGCTCGACGAGTTTCCGGCGCTTGGACGGCTTGATTTCTTCGAGTCGGCGCTTGCCTTCATGGCGGGCTATGGACTCAAGAGCTTTCTCATTGCCCAATCCCTTAACCAGACCGAACAAGCGCAGCCACATGATCGCGCTTCGGCGCACCACTGATTTAGGCGAACAATCCGCCGTCGACGTGGTGGTCGGGCGAGCGCTAACGATTTTCGTGCCTAATCACGCTGAGCCGCCCGTCGCCTTCGAGCTTGGCGAGCTTTACATCAGTAATGTACTCCACTTGATGCTGACGCAACTGAGAAGCGAGTTCGTCCATCGACAGCATTTCCCTGCGCATTGCCTCCTCAACTATTCGCCCATCATTGATCAAGGTCAGAGACGAAGGTGTGAGGTATGGTCGCAGGAGGGGAAAGCGGTAAATCAGCCAGTCAATAATGTATTCCCAGGCAACGATCGTCATGACCAAGACGAGACCTTCGGTCACGGACTGATATTCCTTACCGAGCCCATTCTGCGCAGCATCCGCGATCAGCACGATCACAAGAAGATCTGCCGGCCCGAAATGCCCCGCCTGACGTCTTGCCATAAAGCGAAGGATCAAGAAAAGGCCGAGGTACATGAGCGTGCCCCGGAGGACGATCTCGGCGATACCGAGGCTAGGAACGAAAACACTGTTCCAATCGATTATCATGATGAGACCCTCGCGTTTTTCTTTTCTGCAAACGCCGTACGAAAACGCGAAGTTCCCCGAAGCCAGAGAACCGACGCCTCGGGCCATTCAACAGTTTCGCCCAATATGTTCCCGAGCCGACCACCGAGACGAAGAAGGACGTGGTCTGGCTCGCGCTTAGTCACGACCGCCTCGGTGGCCGCCTACGCTAGCATCTGGACGCGCTCCACGGGATCGCCGGACCAAGTCGAAGCCGGTGCCTGGGCCGCATCAGGTCTATGGTTTTCTGAGGACGTCGCTGAATGCGGTCGTCGAGCCGATCCATCCCAAGGCCATGCCGGTGATCCTGACGACCTATGAGGAGCGGGATGTCTGGATGCGAGCGCCTTGGGAGAGGCGAAGGCGGCGCTGCAAAGGCCGCTGCCGGACGAGGCGCTGAAAATCGTCATGCGAGGCGAGGACAAACAGGGCAAAGCCGCTGCGGCATGAAGTGGCCTTCGCTGTGATGACACCGGCTGGGCATACCGGCCACGCCGTTCATTTTGCTGCGTGCCGCCAAGATCCGGTGCCTGACATTACCATCCTGACAGTCGAGGAAAAAACAGCCGCCGTCGCGCCGACCGCTCGCCGGCGAAGTTCAAGGCCGCTCCGAGCAACAATTTCTGGGTTCCGTAGTTCTGACGTAAAACGAATTATGTCGTTTGATTGCCCACAAAATCCAGGCGCGCCGGTTCAAGTTGGCAATGAGAAGGCCCCAGCTCTCAACTGGACAGCTGGGGCCGCCAACTCCCGATGTTTTCTTCCGACAGAATTCTTCGGGCGGCAAAACCGGAAGCCGTGACCGACTCCCGCAGCAGGCGGATGTTCCTAGTCGGTTGCCACTTGTTCCCTAGTCGATCTTCCGCGGTTCACGTTGACGCCAAAGCGGCCCCACTATCTGGGAGGAGATAGCCGGGGCCGCCATTCCAACGCGCCATCCTGGTGCTAACCGGCGCCAAGCAGGAACGGGCCCACCGTCTCTCCGTTCCTAATCCGCCGGTTGGCGCTGGCGCTTTCGTTCACACTTGTTGCTCCCATTTTCCGGGGAAGTTCCTGCTCGGAACGAAATAAAGGTATCGCGCTGTGCCAAATCGGATTCCATGCTGTGCCATCACCGCACGGTCCTTTAGGCAGCTATCGGTGATGAGAACGCCGGTTGCGCTCCCGCCCCATCCCACAGGGAGCAGCGCTATGCAGAAGCGGCGCCTTCTCAAACAAATAGATCCCCTCGACAAGCGACTTTCAGAAGTGGCTGAGCGACTACGGCAAGAAGCCGAGGACACCCCCGCCCGGGGTGGAGCACGACAGGCTTGTCCGCAAAAGCGCGGCAAACGGAAACCGCCGTGCACATGAGCGAGTGGCTGAATTCGCCCGGTTTGCGACCACCGAGTTAGCCGCATGCTGGATCTTGCTGAACGCATTGTCATGGCGCAGCGCCATGTCGAAACGGGACAGGGTGTCATAGTGCGACAGCGCAACATTGTCGCCAGGAAACACGGTCGTGGCGTGGATGCGTCCGGCGCTGAGGAGTTGCTCGCTCGGTTCGAGCAGTGCCAAGCGATATTTGAGAACAACCTAGAGCGGCTTTTGCTGGAGCGCGAGCCACATCGTTAGCGGCCCCCTTCATTCTAGAACATCGTACTCAAGGCGACGCACGACGGGCGAATAACGGCTCCGACGACAGGGCGCGGCTGCTGCCTCGCCGAATCCCCTTCTTGAAAGGAGGATGAGCTGGGAACCATCGCCAGCCGGCGCGTTGGTATTGGCACAAGTGACGCTAGGATGGGAGGATTGTCCATGCGAACCACAATGGTCGCGCTGCTTGTAGTTGGTGGAACCATGATTACCATGCCAGTGCTAGCGCAGCAGCAGCCTGCACCGAACCCACAAATGCAACAATGCAGGAGGAGGCGGACAAGGGCGCGAAGACTCGCCAGTCGGGTGAGTCGGGCTATGTCGGCGAGCAGGAAAAGCCCGGTGCTTCCGCCCGCGCTCCTGGAAAGACTGATTCTGCTCCGCCGACAACGGGCTCAGCCACGGGCACCTCGACCGGGGCGACAGGCAGCGGTGAAAAGCCGCGCTGAACCTGGAGGTGTAGCACGACTAAGCGTACTCTTCCTGACGCGAGGAAAAAACCTTGCCGTCAACGCCAAGATTGCACGCGACCGAGATCCAGGCTCATAGCGGAGCTGAGAAGACAAATGCGGTGTTCGAGGCAAACGCGCCGCTCGCTTCTTTTTATCACATTCGCCAGCGGAGGGTCTCTGACGGGGAGGAGGTTCGCTGCGGCACAGAAGCGCGAATCCGCGACAACACTATTGTCGTAAGACTGGTGCATAACCGAAAAATGGATTCGGAACCGGGGGTCTCCGGACGGACACCACAGCGCAGCCAATGGCACCTATCGGTGATGAGAACGCTCGGTTGCGCTCCCGCCTTCCGCCAACGGGAAAGGAACAGCGCATGCAGAAGCGCCGCCGTTTCACCCAGACATCGACATTGGAAGAGCGGCTTTCACTTGAGAGAGCTCGCTGAGAAGCTTCTCCTGGTGCCCAACACGATCAGATCGTGCGGAAAATCCGGCAGAACGAAACCGCCACGCACATCAGCGAGTGGCTGCGGTCGGCCGGTTTGCGACCACCCAGGTAGTGAGATGCTGAACCTTGCTGAACGCATTGCCATGGCATAGCGTCATGTCACAGCGGGACACCGTATTATGGCGCGTCAGCGCAGCGTTATCGCCAAGGAAAACAATCTCGGCCTAGATGTGGCCGGTGCCGACCAGTTGCTCGTTCAGTTCGAGAAGTCCCAAGCGATTTTCGATGCCGACCTCGAGCGGCTTTTGCGCGAGCGGGACAGCAGGTAGGCCGACTTGCGGCGGCTTTTTATAGGGATGCTGCCGGGGTGATAATATGCGCACGGATCAACTGCCCAGAGAGGAGGTCCACCATGCTTGCGGAAAAGTTCTTTCTGATTTTGGAGACTATCAAGGACCACGCATCCGACGGTAGCGTGAGGGTTGTCAGCGCGATGCGACAGGTTCCGGTAAATCTACCAACCAAGAAATAGACGTAGAGGCCGCCTGCGCTGGCAACCTCTTTCGTTCGAGGACATCGTGCTCGAACGCGACGCCTTCCGGATATTTTCTTCGAACTGAGCCCATCGTGCGGCGGGCCTTACCGGGCGCTATTCTTTGGCCTGGAGTCTAGAAGGCTTGGCAAAGGCGGCATCTGTTGGCGAGGCGTAGCGGTCGGCTCTTCGGGAACTGGATCAACTTCGTCCGCCTTCTTTCTGCTCACTAAGACACCAATTAAGCCAGCAACCACCAGCAAGGTCCCTGCGATCATCAGCCAGTGTGGGAGTCCTAGCGATGCCATCATGCGCCTCAGTGTGGTGGCTTAGGGCACGTCGAAGGATTCGTGGTCGGGACAGCGCCAAATTTGGCTAGTTCGACGGTCCAAAACTTAAGTACAACAGCAGCGCGAGCACCGCGATTGCAGTGATGCAGCTCAAGACACGATCAGTACGAGTGCGTTGCAAAGAACGGCCCCAGCCGGCAAGGGGCGACGGCTAGGGCCGTCATTCCAATGCGTCAAAGGCCACATCTCTGCGCGCGCACCCAACACGCTTGGCTGGCTCTTGGTTCCTGGACTAGGGCTCACCGCCTTTGTCGGCGGCCGTAGAGACGACAGTCTCCGGCACTAGGCGATGAGCGGAGGCAACTGTCGGTTCAAGTCGGAATGCACATCATGGATCGGCGACTCCATCGGTGATATGGACCGCAAGGGGGAGCTGGCCTAGACGTGGCCGGGCACACGTTCCGAACGGGCAAGCCTTGTTGCCATCCATCGCGGACGCAAGCCCCTTCAGACGTACTGTGGCACCCGACGCCACATCCGTCCGCGGCCAAAGCTGGTTCGGCAACGGCATACACCACAAGACAGGCTGCGCAGCAGGCAAGGCGGATCATCATCGCGTTTCCTCGTTGTTTTTGAGGTGCTTTGGTTAGGAGAACGACTTCGACAGCCCGCAGTTGCACCAGTTGCTCCGGTGGCGACGGAATTCTTAGTGAGGAGCGGGACAGTCCCTGCTGAGGCCATGCGGTGTAAAGCCCCGCATGGCCCTTGTGTTGCGGGGAGGTCCCAGCGAGGAACTAGCGGCTTGGTGTGAACTTAAATCTGCAGGCCAGCCCCTAAGCCGGTCTAGCACGGTCCCGCTGATAAGCCCCCATACCCCTGAAGGTGGGGCCGTGCTCCAACTCGGAAAACCGAGCAAACAGGAGATCGAGGCGCAAGCGTACCAACTTTGGGAACGGCCGGCAGATCGAAAGATCGGGAAGCTGAACAAGAGCTGCGCAATCAGGACAAATCCTCGCCGACCCGCACCCCTGACACGCTATGAGCTTTCATGAATAGTGACGAGACCCCCGCGTCTGTTGAAAGGGCCGAACAACGGATCGATAGCGCCGTGGACGCGATCCGCAGCATGTCCTCGGACCTTGCCGGCGAGCTCGCGCCACACCAGACATGGCTCGACCGCGTAGCCGCCGCGACGCGCGAGGCGCCCATCCAGTCGTTAGCTGTTGCATTCTTGCTGGGTGTCATCCTAACGCGCCAATGAGTTGGCCGGTCGGCTGTGAAGGCCGCACCGGGCCGTCTCTTACAGGAACCCGATCACTTGCCAGACGATTGCAACGGCCGATCCGGTTCATTCCAGAACTTCATACTCGAGCACCACGCCTTCGGGATCGTTTTCCTCGAACCATTTTCCCGCGGCGTCAGCGTTTGCGAAGATCTTGAGGTGCTCGAGGTCGCCATGCGAGGCATGATGGCCCGCTGCCCTTGGCGGTGCCACGTTTTTAGCTGATTCGGTGACACCCGCTCCAGCGGCACTGGCAGCGCCGTCGACCACTCCGCTAACGTGCAAACGAACCGATGGAGATCCTCCAGCGTTTCGTTTCTATTTGCGCTCTGCGATCTGTTTCTTCAGTTCGTCGATAAACTGCTGGGCGCCCTCCTGGGTTAGCAGCTCACCCGATTTGTCCGGCACGTCCGCCTTCAGACAGAGCGTCTTGAGTTCGTCCCGTTGAGCTTCGGTCATCATCGGCTCTTCCGGCATTGTTCCATTCCTTCCTTTCGCTCATCTCATCGAGCTTTGCTGCTTCGGCCGCACGTGCGGCTACCTTACTCCTGGACGCGGGCAAGCGAGCCGATGGCCGGCGCGTTGATGGGTTGTCCGTTCACGTCGAAGATTGAGCCGTGGCAAGGGCAATCCCAGCAAGTCTCGAAACTGTTCCAGTGCAGATGGCAGCCGACATGGGTACAACTCGCCGAATTCAAATGCAGCGCTCCGTCATTGTCGCGATAGGCAGCAATCTTCTCAAGACCGCGCCGGATGATGCCGCCTTCGCCGCGCGTCAGCGCCTCAAGTGAAGTAAGTTCGCCCGGGGCCACATATTCGGCAAAGCTTTTGAGCGCCGTTACATTCTCGGCCATGAAATTTTTCGCGGCCTTCAGCGGGACGCGACCCGGCGCGTAGATTTCCTTCCAAGGATGGTCTTCGCCCGAGATCAGGCCGGCATTCAGCATCGCGCCAGCAACGCCGTGCGTAAGGCCCTGTCCGGAATCGCCCATCGCGATATAGACGTTTGTGCTCCCGGGATCGCGGCCAATGAAGCCGGAGTAGTCTATGGTGTCGAGCACTTGACCTGACCAGCGATGAGTTTCTTTGCCAAGGCCGGAGATCAAGCCGCGCGCCCATGCTTCAAGCTTTCTGAACCGATCCTGTGCGTCGTCGGCTTCTCCGCTTTTGTGGTCTTCACCACCGACGAGAACGTAATCGGTATTTGCCGGGCCTGGCTGCAGGCGGACATAATGGTAGGGGTCTTCCGTATCCCAGTAGAGCGCGTCGGGCAGAGCGCCGCGCTCGATCTCAAACGTGATCACATACGTGCGGTATGGCGCCGTCTTGGTGTGAATGGCGAAGCGGTCAGAGATGGAGGAGTTGGTCGCGACGACCGCATGCCGTGCGCGAATGACCCCGCGTGCTGTTTTCACGGTCACAATGACGTTCTCTTCAGTTACTTCCTCAACCGGGCTGTCACGGTAGAAAGTCACGCCGTTTTCGCGGCAAGCCTTCACGACGCCGGCAAGATACTTGAGCGGATGAAAGGTTGCCTGCTTGGGATAGCGTAGGACGTGACGATTCTCGCAGCCGCTGAAGGGCACGCCCATGAGCCTGTGGACCGGCGCGCCGACACCGCGGACTGCCTCCAGCTCTTCGTCGATGATGTCTGCCGGCATACCTTGCCCCTGAAAGAGATAGCCGTCGAGGCGACGGAAGTCGCAATCGATCTTCTCTTTCTTCTGGATTTCCTCAATGCGGTCGACAGCAGCCGCCTGGCTATCGCAAAAAAGCGTTGTCGCCTCCTTGCCCCTGATCTTCGCCATTTCGCTGACGAGATCATCGCACAACGGGGCAAGATGAGCTGAAGTCCTCGAAGTCATGCCGCCGCAGATGCGTCCGCGATCGATGACAAAAACGGATTTACCTCGCTTGCAGAGCTCATACGCGGTCGAAATCCCGGCAATGCCAGAGCCGACGACGGCGACGTCGCATTCCCGGACGCCATCCAGAACTCCCGCGTCTGGGGCAATGTCAATATCCATCCAGAATGACGTGCTGGCCATGAAACGTTCTCCCAAACGCTTATGAACGCTTACGATGCTGGCAGGGTTCCTACGTCTGGCCTTACGCGGCCAACGATACACGGTCTAGCATTCGCCGCAGAGCTGCCGCGTTCTTGGGGGCATGAGCTTCATTATCGTTGTTGAAGTAAATCCAGGCTCTTTTCGCTCCGCTCGCCCTGATCCTGTCCGCCCAGGTCGCCAGCTCGCTCTTCGAGTAGTCGTGCCGATACCAGCGCTTGGGGCCATGCAGGCGGACGTAAATTTCGTCGGCTGTCCGGATGAGTTCGTCGGGCAGGCGCGGCCCGCTGCAGGAGCAGAAGATAATTCCGGCTTTTCGGAACGCGCCATAAACTTCCTCGTTCCACCAGCTGGCGTGCCTAAACTCCACAACGTTGCGGCGCGCTGGATCGAGTTGGCTCACGATCGTGCTCAACCGCGCCTTTGTGTAGCGGTAGCTCGGCGGCAGCTGGAACAGGAAGCAGCCCATCCGCTCGCCGAGAATATCAGCGATGATGCCAAAATCTCGAATGAGTGTCCTTGTGCCCTTGAACGTTTTTACATGAGTGATGAGTTCACAGAACTTGATGGTGTAAACGAACTTCTTCTTGCCGGGTTGGCGTCGCCAGGCCTGAACGTTGGCAACCGTCGGCCAGGAGTAAAAGGATGCATTGATTTCGACGGTGTCGAAGCGCTTCAGGTAGTGCTCGAACCACTTTTCCTGGGGTACGCCCGCATAAAACGAGTCCCGCCATTTCCAGTAACGCCAGCCCGAACAGCCGACATAGACTGATGACTTCAAATCAGGCGGGCTCTTCGGGCTGTCAGCTTCCATCTTGAGGCGGGCGGCGTGCATCTTCGCGGCGCGTCCGATGTTGTCCTTGCGCTGCTTTTCGCGGCGGAGCTGCCGCCGCTCGCGGCGCTCCTCAGATGTCAATTCCTTCCAATTCGGTGCTGTGCGCGCGC
Organism: Bradyrhizobium jicamae; assembly: GCF_001440395.1. Taxonomy (GTDB): domain Bacteria; phylum Pseudomonadota; class Alphaproteobacteria; order Rhizobiales; family Xanthobacteraceae; genus Bradyrhizobium; species Bradyrhizobium jicamae. The sequence continues at coordinate 30,778 of NZ_LLXZ01000010.1, forward strand.
GTAGCATGATCTTGTTTCTCGAGTATCTAACGAATGAACAGTGGGAAGGGGTTCCCAGCTTCCGGAAGCGTCCCATATGAGTTGGAATGGAGATGGTCTGCATGAAAATTGATGTGCTTATCGTTGGCGGCGGACCTGCCGGACTGAGCGCTGGCCTGATCCTGGGACGATGCCGCCGGCTGGTGCTGCTTTGCGATGATGAACAGCCGCGCAACCGCGCATCGCAGGCCATCCATGGCCTGCTGGGACGTGAAGGGCGGTCTCCATCCGCTTTCCTTGAGGAAGCCCGGCAGGAACTGACCCGCTACAAGTCGGTTTCATTTCGGAGGACGCGGGTAACCGAGCTCAGGCCTGCCGAGGACTGCTTTGCATTTGTCTGTGCCGACGGCACGGGCGGCGTCGCGTCCAAAGTCCTTCTCGCCACGGGTATTGTGGACGAACTCCCCGAGATAGCGGGGATCGAGCCTCTCTACGGGATTTCCGTCCACCACTGTCTGTATTGCGACGGCTTCGAGTATGCAGGCAGACCTGTAGCTGCGCTCGGCAAGGGGGATAAGGGGGCGGCCCTTGCGGTCATGATGAAGCACTGGATACCGGATGTTGTGGCTTGCAGCGACGGCACCGAGGTCAGCGTGAATGCAGCGCGGAAGCTGAAGCAACACGGGATCCCGCTGCGGAGCGAACCGGTCGTTGCCGTTGAAGGCGCGAATGGGGTGCTCACCAAGATCAAGTTCAAAAACGCACCCGATCTGGAGCGGGCAGGTCTGTTCTTTTCAACCGGTTGTCGTCAGGCGTCGGACCTGTCTCAGCGGCTTGGTTGCAGGCGGGATATGAAAGGCGGTGTCGTTACAGACCCCGAGACCGAAGAAACCAGTGTCCCGGGCGTATATGTGGCTGGGGACGTGTCACGCGACGTTCTACTCGTATCAATCGCGATTGCGGAAGGTGCCAAAGCGGCGGTCGCTATCAACAAGGCCTTCCTGCGCCGTGACGGGTTTTGCGACTGAAGCCGCTCTCTTACGACTTAACCTCCTTCTCAGCCTTCGGAAGCCAGCGCCAGACTCCGAACACGTTAATTAAAAGGAGAATGACGTTCTGGATAATGAGCGATGCCTTGTCTTCAAGCCAGCCGTCAATCATCCAGGCAACGGAAGCTACGATGAAGATAACAAAGCCGGCGACGGTAACGCGAGCATTCCAGTTGGCGGCTACGAGCCCGGCTGCGAGGACTGTCGTCACCGCCGAAAACGTCCTCAAAACCGTGAGTTCTTCCATCCCGTGTCCTTCACAAGGCACGACGCCTGCGCGGCGGTCATGTTACTTGAAGCGCCAGTTTTCGAGAATCGTCTCGGTCGACACGCATTCCACCTGCTGGCCTAACCGGTTCTCATAGACATTCATCATTGCGTCGTGGGTCTCGTCCGCCGAGCTGCACAGGGCGTCGGTCACCAGTAGGACGCGGAAGCCCCAATCGACCGCGCCCATCATGGTTGCGAGCACGCAGACATCGGTCTCTCCGCCGGTGATAATGAGGGTATCGATTCCGGCGCCGCGAAGCTGCCGGTGCAGATCGCTCCCGGTCCACGGGGAATAGACACGCTTGTCGAAGAAGCGAGCAGGTGGTGCAAACCGCGCAAGCGCCGGCACGACGTTCATCATATCCGCGCCGAGCTCATCGATCGTCATCGATGCCCAATGCTCGTAATAGCGCCGCCACATCCCGATGGCCTGACCGGAATGCTGGGCTGGGATGAAGCGCGTAAAGATGGTTCTTTCGGGATGCAAGGAAGTTATTGAAACGGTATTAGGCAAAACACGCTCAAGCCATGGCATCTTCCATTCCGTGCGCTCCGCAAACATCCTTTGCATATCGACGCACAAGTGCACCGCGCTGGCGCCCGGCGCTCCGTAGCGTAATCCAACGTTCTTCGACATAGCCCTTCAGGCCTGAAAGCCAGCTTCAACGGTGGCCGAAGAGCTTGGTTCCTGTGTTGCTCTGCCGGCAAGCGGGCGCAGGAGGTCGTGCGGGAACGCAGAAGCCGCGGGGACAGCCACTTCCCGAGCCCCCTTTCTCCCGCCGAGGAACTTTCGCCCAGGCCTCGCCCTTATCGGCGAATAGCCAAGGATTGAGAGCCATGTGGTGGACAGTAGCAAAAGAAGCGGTAGCCAACTGGTCGAGCCACAAGGACGCCCGTCAGGGAGCGGCTCTGGCCTATTACTCCGTCTTTTCGCTTGGACCCATCATCCTGATTGCCACCGCTGTTGCAGGTCTCTTCTTCGGTCAGGAGGCCGTCACTGCCCAGGTGATTTCATCATTGAAAGCGATGCTGGGCGAAACCGGTGCCAAGGCCGTCGAGGCGATGCTGGCTGGAGCAAGCCGTCCCGCCGCAGGCGTCCTCGCAACGATCCTTGGAATAGGCGCCTTGCTGTTCGCTGCCATCGGCGTCGTCGTGCAGTTGAAGGATGCCCTCAACATCGTGTGGGAGGTGGAAGAGCCCAAGGAAAGCGGCCTCTGGTACTTCGCCCGCAACTACGTCTTGTCGTTTGCAGCGGTGCTCGCACTTGGCTTTCTGCTTCTCGTATCGCTTCTTGTAACCGCAGGTCTCGCCGCGGCAGGAAAGTTCATCGCTCCTTACTTGCCGGAAGGGATTTTACACATTGTGAGCATGGTGGTTTCGTTTGCCGTTGTCACGGTCCTATTCGCGATGATGTTCAAATGGCTGCCCGAAGTTTCCGTCGCCTGGGCTGATGTCTGGCTCGGCGCGCTGCTCACGGCGCTATTCTTCGAATTGGGTAAGGCCGCTATCGGCTTTTACATCGGCAAGCAGGGTCTTGAATCAACTTATGGAGCTGCCGCTTCGATCGTGGTCGTGTTGATCTGGGTCTATTACACTTCGCAAATCATTCTGATGGGCGCCGAGATCACCCACGCGTATTCTAAACGTCGCCACCATCCATCAACGAATGCTCATCCCGCGTCGGGCGGAGTGGCAAGCGGACGAGCTTAAGATGAGCAGGCGCGTCCTTGCCCGTGTTGGCGATAAATTTGGATCGCGACTTTACTGCTCATCGGTTTGCATCTGAGCGGTAGCTTCTCGGGCGCGTCGTCGCAGAATAGAAAGGCGGGCTGCTATCGCCGATTTGCTGCGTTTGAACGCCGCGGCGATGGAAAATAATGGCCGCCCGGTCCTGTGCAGCTCCAGCAAACGGCTATCGTCATCAGTAGTCCAAGGCGCATTTCTCTTCATCAGGGTCAATCATCAACGATGGTCATCATCGAACGAGCCTAGCCGGACGGCGCCTGTACGCAATTGATAGCAAAAGCCTGCGCCGCTCGCCGCGCCTCATCCAAGCGATGTTATCAAATAGAAATCGCGAGCTGTCGTTAGGTTCGCCTAGTTCACCCGTCCTCTTAAGGACGCTCCAAGCACATATTGAACGACTGCTCAAAGAGTTCGGTATCGGTCACGCATGTCAACCAACCCGGAACTGAAGCGTTCCTATTTCCGGGCCGTTGCTAAGGCGATGGCGCCTTTTTTCGTTCACGTGAACTAACTCCCATCTCCCGAATTACGTGATAAATCGGGAGATGCGCATGTCCAAGTTCATGACCCTGTTGGTCGAGGATGACGCATTCCAGCGTGAGGCGCTGGCAGAGGTGTTGAAGGATGAAGGTTTCGAAGTGATCGAATGCACGACCGCTGAGGCCGCCGAACTAATCATCGCGTCAACTGGAACCGAATTGCAGGCGCTCGTAACGGATCATAACCTTGCAGGTGAGATGTCCGGTGCGACGCTCGCTCAATATGCTCGCCGCCGATATCCCGATATGAGCATTGTCATCATGTCCGGCACAGTGGTGAAGCCAATGCCCATCGATACGACGTTTTTGCAAAAGCCTTTTTCCTGCTCGCCTACTTGAAGCAGCGATTGAGAAGCGTGGGGGCCTCGCTCCAGAGATCGCGAGCATACCCCACGCCTTCAATCCACCGCCAATTCATTGCGGACGGCGGCGGCTGAATTTCCGACCTTCTCGATAGCCTTCTGCAATTCTTGCTTCGAAACGTTGAGGTGCTTCGTCCAATAACGAACCTCATGGATTTGGTTCATATTGATTGTGCTTCGGTCAGGCTGCTCTCGCGTTGTTAGGTTATCGGTCATCAGACCTTCCTTGCGATCCGTCGTTTGGCGACACGATCGAGGCCGCGCAGAGCGGAGCCCCTCGACTGCGAGCGTCTTTTCATCAGCATCCATGCCGGCCAGATGCGCCGTCAGTCTTTCGCGCGCGGCCTCTGCGTCTTCGGGAGTGAGGCTGGCCATCATCACGAAGGTCTGCATTACGCGGTCGATTGCTGCCTGCATCCGTTTCCCCCATATGCGGGGGCATTAACTGCGTGCCAAACGCTAGGTTCCTAAGTGCAACCAGCATGGAGGACAACATGGACCGTGTGACGCTAGTCGCCGTTTAGGACCCTTGCCGACACGTGGCGCGTTGGAAGGTGTGTACCTTTCCAGGTCCAAAAGCCAATGTTGAAGCCGACCAGATTTCCAGGACGTCGCCTCCGCTGCGGACGAAGCTTTCCGATCGCGGTCCGGCCGACTAAGGCGGACGTTGCTATCGCGCGCGCGATCGCCCGCAACACGGCCCCGGCCCCGGAATACGCGGCTCGCGGCCTGACTTGGGGCGCCGACGAAAAGGTCTTGTTGGTTCTGGCCACGGCCGGCTGGATCCTCTCGCGCGACCGTAGCGAGCCGCTGCGGCGCGCGGGTAATCACGCGCTGCTCGTTACGGCGGCGACGTCCCTGTTGCCGCACGTCATGAAGTCGTTGTTCAACCAGACCCGGCCCGATCGCAGGACGGTGATCGGGCACATCCATGGCGTCTCCTTTTCCGGAAAGCGCGAAGACGCCTTTCCCTCCGGGCATGCGATGCACATGGGCGCGTTGGCATCCGCAGCCGGGACCTTACCGGCCGGTCCCCGCCGGGCGATCCGAGCCTACGCGGTCGGCCTCTCGCTGACGCGGGTTGTCGTCCTGGCGCACTGGACGAGCGACGTCGTCCTGGGCTTCGCGCTCGGGGCGGCCTTTGAGCGCCTGCTGCGGTTGTGGACCGGCTATCCTATCGCCATCCCCACGCCGAAGGAGAACGATGATGCCGATACTTGAGGATCTCAAGGAATACGCCGAACGTGCGACCGGCCTCCGGAGACCCGGCAGACGGAAAGCTGCCGCGCTCGCCCGGCCGCGTAAGCCCCATACGGTTCGTTTCAAGGACGACGGTCTGGTCCCGAACCATCCGCGGTGGCCCCTGATCATCTATCGGGGCGCTATCGATCTCGGCGAAAATCACGATCCGGCGGCCGTGACCGAAGACCTGTTCGAGGCAAACGGATGGGGGGAGACTTGGCGCGACAGCATCTACGATTATGTGCACTACCACTCGCGAATCCACGAGGTGCTCGGCGTTGCAAGCGGCAAGGGGAGGGTCCGCTTCGGCGGCGCCAAGGGACGGATATTCACCTTGAAGGCCGGGGACATCGTCGTTCTTCCGGCCGGCACGGGCCATCAATGCCTCTCCGCCGATGATGACTTCCTCGTCGTGGGGGCCTATCCACCGACCGGCACCTACGACGAGTGCAGAACGGCGGAGGATCGGCCGCGAGCGCTGAAGACCATTCCGAAGGTGCCAGTGCCGCGCAAGGATCCGATCTATGGGACCGGCGGGTCGCTCTTCAAACTTTGGAAGAAGGCCAGATGACCGAGTACATCGTCCGCTTTCTCGTTGGTGGCGCGGTCGTTTCGGCCTTCGCGATGCTTGCCGACGTCCTGCGTCCAAAGAGCTTTGCGGGCCTTTTCGGTGCGGCGCCCTCCGTGGCGCTCGCCACGCTTGGCATCGCGATTTACGCGCACGGCGCGGGCTACGCAGCCCTACAGAGCCGATCCATGATGGCTGGCGCGATAGCGCTCGCCGCCTACAGCATTCTCGTCTGTCATCTTCTCGTTCGCACGCGGCTGCGGGCCTTGCCTGCGACCATCCTGTCGCTCGCAGCGTGGCTCCCGGTTGCCTTCCTTCTGCTGGCGATCGCCGGAGCGCAGACATGACGCCCGTCCACTTCTCGCCGTCGTCTCTCAAGGAAAGCCGGTGGTACGAATACCTCATCCGCTTTGTTCTCGGCGGCGCAGCGACCGTCTTCACCGGTCTTATCAGCAGCCGCTATGGCGCGTCCGTAGGTGGCCTTTTTCTCGCCCTTCCAGCCATCTTCTGCGCCAGCGCAACATTAATCGAAAAGCACGAAATCCGCCGCAAACGGGAGGCTGGCCTCTCCGGCAAGCGCCGCGGCCAAATGGCCGCCGCGGTAGATTCCGCCGGCGCCGCGCTGGGAGCACTGGGTATGCTGGCGTTCGCGGCCGTCTTTTGGCTCGCGGTGGAGGGCAGCGTTGCGGGCGCGTTCATTGCGGCGTCGCTCGCGTGGCTGGTCGTTTCGATTGCCGCTTGGTACGTGCGAAGCAAAATGCGGTCAGTTCGGAGAACGGGAAGGCTCCGGCAAGCAAACGGCCCCGCTATCTCGCGGAGCCGTTCGGGCTGATCGGAACTGCCATCAGGCAGCGTTAGAGGCCTTCGCGTTGACGCCCTTGCGCAGCGCCACCGTGTTGAGCTTGGTATTCGCCGCCTTTTCCTCGTTCAGATTGGTCGTCAGGAAGCGCACGATCTCGTCGTGGCCGAGTTCTTCGGCCCAAGCGATCAGCGTGCCATAGCGGCACATTTCATAGTGCTCGACGGCCTGCGCGGCTGCGACGAGGGCGGCGTCCAGCACCGCCTTGTCCTCGATCTCGCCCGCGGTCTCGTCGGCCTCCTTGATGATGCCGTCGATCGCGGGACACTGCGTGCCGCTCGGCTCCTTGCCGAGCTTCTCGAACACCTTCTGAAGTCGCTCGACCTGCTTGTTTGTCTCTTCGAGATGGGCTTTCAGACCCGCGGCGAGGTCGCGGTTGGTCGCCTTTTCGATCATCTTGGGTAGGGATTTGAGGATCTGCTGCTCAGCGTAGTAGATGTCCTGCAGGCCATGGACCAGCAAGTCTTCCATAGTTTTAATGTCCTTGGTGAAGATTCCCATATTCGACGTCTCCTTTCGCAATGATGACAATGGAACGTCGTCGCTCCCTTGGGGTTCCCATCTATGAGGCCGCAGCGGAGAGCTGATGGCATTCCCGTTCGGAATGGCGACATCGATCATGCAGCCAACTGCGGCATCCCTCGAACTGGGCCGCGGCAGTTGGCTGACCGGGTTGCTGGCAAGGCCGAGCTGAGCGCTGCCAGCCAAGGCGACTTCGCGTCTCTCGCGGCTTCCATTACCCGAACGGCTTCATCACCACCTTGATGCAGCCGTCTTTCTTCGCACGGAACGTCTTGTAGAGGTCTGGGCCGTCGTCAAGCGTAGCGCGATGGGTGATGACGAAGCTCGGATCGATCTCGCCTTTTTCGATGCGTTCCATCAGTTTCGGCAGGTAGTGCTGAACTGGGGTCTGGGCCATGCGAAAGGTCAGGCCACGATTGATGGCGCTGCCCATGGGAATGTTGTCCAGCATGCCTCCATAGACGCCGACGATGGAGACGGTACCGAAGTTGCGGCAGCATTGGATCGCCTGCCGCAGAACATGCGGACGGTCGGTGCCCATGAAGGTTGCTACCTTGATGCGGTCAATCACGGAATCCACGCTTGCCCTGGTCTCGGGTTCGGTCCCGACCGCATCGATGCAGGCATCGGCGCCGCGACCTTGCGTGAGTTCCTGGATGCGCTCGTAGATATCTTCCTTCATGAAATCCAGAGTGATGGCGCCTGACTTGGTAGCCAGCGTCAGGCGCTCGGGTACCGTATCGATCGCAATCACCCGTTCGGCGCCCAGCAAGAATGCGCTCTTGATTGCAAATTGGCCAACCGGTCCGCAGCCCCACACCGCAACCGTCTCTCCGCCTTTGAGGTTGCAGAAATCGGCTGCCATGTAGCCAGTCGGGAAGATATCGGACAGGAACAACACCTGCTCATCCGTGAGTCCCTCTGGAATCTTGTAGGGACCGACATCGGCATAGGGGACGCGCATATATTCTGCCTGGCCGCCGGCGAAGCCGCCGAGCATATGCGAATAGCCGAAGAGGCCGGCAGGAGAATGACCCCAAAGTTTCTCGGCCTGCTTCGCGTTGGGATTGGAGCGTTCGCAGCCGGAGAAATAGCCGTTCTTGCAGAAGAAGCATTCGCCGCAGGCAATGGTGAACGGCACCACCACACGGTCCCCAACCTTGAGCTTCGCGTTGTCCTTGCCGACCTCGACAACCTCGCCCATGGTCTCGTGGCCGAGAACGTCGCCCTTTTCCATGGTCGGCATGATGCCGTCGAACAGATGCAGATCCGAACCGCAGATCGCGCAGGCCGTCACCTTGATGATTGCGTCGCGCCCATCCTGAATCTTAGGATCGGGAACCGCTTCACAACGAACGTCGCTCTTGCCGTGCCAGGTGAGGGCTTTCATGGACCGCTCCAACGAGTTGTTTCGACGAGACCAAGCGTGAGCGCAGCGGCTTGTTCCTTTTGAATAAGAACGGTCTCGCGTCAGTTCGATTAGGTCCGAAGTCACCTAAAAATCTGGAAAGCCGAGATGGCGATGGGCCATGGCCGGACAATTTGCGATCGTGACAGGCGCCTCGACCGGCATTGGTTTTGAGCTTGCCCGACTTTGCGCGGCCGAAGGCTACGACCTTTTGGTCGCGGCGGATGAGCCCGAAATCGAGACGGCGGCGCAAGCGCTGCGCAACGAAGCGAACAGGAGCGCCATTGTGGCGGTTCAAGCCGACCTCGCCACCGTCGAAGGTGTCGACAAACTCTGTGAGACCGCTCAGGACCGCAAAGTTGATTTGCTGATGGCCAATGCCGGCCGCGGCCTAGGCCATGCTTTCCTTGATCAGGACTGGGACCGCATTCGTCGGGTCATCGACACGAATGCCACCGGCACGACCTGCCTGATCCACCGTGTTGGCCAGGACATGCGGCGTCGCAATGAAGGACGCATACTGATCACCGGCTCGATCGCCGGCTTTACCCCAGGCAGCTTTCAGGCGGTCTACAATGCCACCAAGTCCTATTTGAATTCGTTCTCATTCGCACTGCGAGAGGAACTGCGCGATACGAGGGTCACAGTGACTTGTCTGATGCCTGGCGCTACCGAAACGGACTTCTTCGCCCGCGCGGACATGCTCGATACCAAAGTCGGATCCGAAGACAAAGATGACGCTGCCATGGTCGCTCCCGTGGGCTTTGACGCAACGATGAAGGGCGAGGGCGATGTCGTCACAGGCCTGAAAAACAAGATTCAGTCGGCGGTCGCCAATGTAACGCCGGCCGAGCTTCTTGCCAGACAGCATCGCAAGAAAGCGGAGCCGGGTACGGCAAAATCATAGTGACACATCAGGCGATGTTCAAAGAATGCGGGGGGAATGTGCCGAAGGCATGCTTCGATTTTTGACCCGCTGCATGTCATCAGCCGCAGGCATATGATGGAAGCCGGACCGCCCTACGCGCGCGAGCAGTCTGGCGGCCCTTGCGGTGCGCAGCCGCCTGTAACAGAGGGCAGCCGGCATAAATAAACCACGGCACCGGTACCGCCCATGACTACCTCCACATCGCGAGCAACATTGTTAGGCAGGAAGCCCATCTTCCACTTCATTGTCATAATCGTAAGGCCTTGGTGACCATAGTAAGGCCTTGGTCCATAGTCTCTGTCGGGCCTTGGCCCAAAATCTCGATCGGAGCGCCGCGGTCCATAATCTCGATCGTAACGCCTTTGCCCGTAGTCGCGATCCTCACCACGTGAGGGCGCATCGCCCTGTGCAAAAACCGCGCGGCACCGATCGCTGAGTTGCGGAGCATTTCGCCGTAAGCACGCCACGATCCTATCCACATCGGGTATTTGCGCACCACATAGCCGCCAGACGTCGGGCGTGCACGCCCTTTGTTGTTCCCACGTCCCCCGATACTCTTGCGAAACCGCGGTACTTTGGATGATGCCGCAACCGATCACTATTGCAAAGCTCAGGAAAATTCGATGCGCTCGCATGTCGACCTTCCTTGAAATAGCCGTGCGGAGTTCAGCGGAGAGTGCTTCGTCTTGAAATAACTGCAACTCGCGAATGTTCGCTTCGCACATAACGAAAAGGGGTGTTGGTCCGTTCCTGAAATCAGTAGGGGCTCGATACGTCCTAAATTCGCGGCTACAACGCCGGGCAGTGAAAAGGAACGCGGTCGCGGATCCGGGCCCGATCGACAATACGAACGACCAACGACTTGGTCTGCCAAGATCAGCGCGAAGGCTTGTGTCGAAAGGCAGACTGCGTGTCGTCGCCGCGGGGCTTGGCAAAAGCGTGAGCTACGAGCTGCAGTACGCAAACGGATGATGGTCTCTAGTATCGCGCTGCGTGTCGGTGCGATAGTCGACATAGCGGGAGGGATATAACGGCCCTTCTTCTTGAAATGACCTAACAATTGTTCGGGCACACTTCGCTGCGCAATGCATACTGCACCCATCGAACGCGGCGGTGATGAGAACGCAGTAAGCGGTCCCGCCTCCTCCAATAGAGAGCCAGTTCATGGTCATCAAACGTCGTCGCTTCAAGCAAACTCATTCTCTTGAGGAGCGTCTTGCCCAAGATACCGCGGAATTAGTTGAGCAAGCTAAGGCGCTCCCGGAAGGAGCCGAGCGGGAGCACATCATGCACAGAATCAAACAGAATGAGGCTGCCACTCACGTTTGCGAGCTGCTTCGCTCGCCACGACTTCAGCCTGCCAGGTAGGTGTTTCTGGTGACCAAGTATCAAGCGTATTCTGTAGGTTCAGACGGGCAGTTCATGAGCCATCGCGCGTTTGCGTGCTATACGGACGAATAAGCTGTCGAGTGGACTAAGCAGCTAATGGATCAGGCGCCGGCGGAGCTTCGGTGCGGCGAGCGGCTGGTGAAGCGTCGCTCTCCTTCGGATGATCGACGGGTCCACCCCCTTTCTATAATGGGCCCGATGATGTCAAGCCTCCCGAGTGAACGTCACGCCGCCGAGCTCATGCTTCTGTCCGTGGTCAACGCCTGGCCGCCACATCATGCTGTCAGAGGGAGCGGTGAGCCTATCTAGATACGCGTAGTTCGTCAGATGACGGCCACTGGGCGTGTAACGGCTTCACCGGATCCACCGTCCCGGCGACGGGACTTCGGGCACCGAGCTTCAGTTCAGCCCGGTTGCGTTCTCGATTTCCTCCACGTTTTCTACGCTGCGATCGGGCCGGCGTCAGTCCATCGGTAACTTGTTCCGTCGACCCAGATTCGATGCAGGATCACTGCGAGCTTGCGTGCCAGGGCGACTTTTGCGCGCTTCGAGCCTCGCCGCTTGGCAACGTCCATCCCCCAGCGCTTGAGTTTTGAGAACCGTGTGATGCGCGACAGCAGAACGTTGGCGGCCTCATACAGCACCGTGCGCACCGTCTCATCGCCGGCCAACGTGATCCCGCCCGTGACGTCTTTTTCTCCCGATTGGTATTTCTTTGGCGTGAGCCCGAACAGCGCGCCTGCCGCCTTCGATTTTACGATGCGATGAGGGTCATCAATTGCCGATTTGTAGGTGATAGCCACCAGGGGACCGACGCCCGGCACTGTCATAAGCCGGCGACAGACCGCATCGTCACGCACAATTGCCAGCACAGCCTTGTGTAGCCTTCCGTACTCTGCCTTCAGAGCCGATCGTGCCGAAAGCATCGCCGCAGCAATGCGCTCCAATGTCGCCTGACCCGCAACCAACTCCCGGATCCTCGCTTCGAACGTCTTCCGCGTCACCAGACCAACCTTCAGTCCGAAGCCACGCAATATCCCGCGGATACTCAACTCCACGTCGATCAGCCGCCCGAGAAGCTGTTTGCGTGCAATCAGGAGGGCCCGAATCTCCTGCGCATCGACCGACTTCGCGTGTACCGGCCGGAACCATCCCATCCGGATCAGTTACGCGATCCCGCGCGCATCCTTGCGATCAGTCTTTACCGTCATTGCAGACAGCGCGGCCTTCACATGCCGTGTTTCCAGCAGAACCGTCTCGAATCCTGCTCCTTTCAGGCCCGCATGCAGCCATTGCGACAGCGGCCCCGCTTCCAGCCCGATCCGCTTCACTTCAAAGCCAAGTGCTTCAAAAAATTCAACTAAGGCGTCGGGTTCACTCGCGACCTTCGCTTCTTTCAGGATTTTACCCTGGGCATCCACAACGCACACGCTCGACAGTTCCAATGACACGTCGATTCCGGCATAATTCTCCACGGCTGTCCTCCGTCTCTAGATGCTTGGGGCCGACTCACGTCGTGACCCCGTTTCATCATCTATCGGGGGACAGCCACCATCATGACCCCTTGCTCGGAGCAGGGCTCATTACGGCATCTAGTCGCTGCGCCGGGCGGAGTTCCACCTCCGCTTAAGCGATGTTGGCTCGGTAGAAGGCGGACCCGCATTTCAGACAGAACGATCTACCCAGCTGCCGGCAATTGCCCGTCGGGAGTATATTTGTCGACGGCAGCTGGAAGCTCGCGCGACAACCTCGCAAGAATCTCTTCCTGCGTGAGGCCAGTCTGTTGCTCCAGTTTTTGCAGGACGTCAGCTCCGATCGCCTGTTTAAGCTCGAGGGGCGTCACTTCCTTGTTAGGACCCTGATTGATCCAGGATTCGGCCGCCTCTCCCTGGCCGTTCTGTCTGAACCGCTCCAAAAGCTCTCCGATTCCGCCATTGAGTAGACTACCGACGCCGGCGCCGCCCAACATTCCGCTGAGATTGCCGAGCATCCCGCCAAGCCGATCCGGGTTACCACTTTTCGATTGACCGTCAGTTGCGCTGCGAAACATCTCAGCCAGCTTGTCCCGGTTTTGATAGCCAGCGATCGCAAGCAATCCAAGCAGGGCGGTCATAGAAGGCATTACGCGGCTCATGTTCGGCTCCGTGCAAAATCAAAATGATGGGCATCCCGCCCCTAAGCGAGAATAAGCGGCCCGACAGGCGGGCCGCTTGAAATAATCAACGCATTCCAGCGCCGTAGAGTTGGCGCTCGTTGCGCACATCGTCAGCGCCATACGGCTTGGCGGAAGGATCGAAGGTCTTCCAGCCGGATTTCTGCCAAGCCGCACTTCGGTCGCGGAGGTTGACCGCGGATTGGTTCAGAATGGCTTCGAGGCGAGCTCGATCTGCGTCCGGCACGCGAGCCGAAACCAGCGTGCCGCCGCGCCTGACGCCTTCGGCGTAGAGCGGAGCGTCCTCCTTGGATACGCCGGCCTGAGTCAGTGCGCCGACAATTCCGCCGGTTGCGGCACCGGCTGTTGCGCCGAGCGCAGTAGAGGCAAGCCATCCCGCCGCCACTACCGGACCAAGCCCTGGAATGGCGAGCAAACCAAGACCGGCCAGCAAACCTGCCGCGCCACCGAGGCCTGCACCAATTCCAGCGCCCGTAGCAGCACCTTCTGCACGATCGTCGACCCCGTCGCCGTCGCGATCGACATTATTATCCGAGCGATACCAATTGTCGGAATTGTTGGCGACGATGCTTAGATCGGAATGCGGCACGCCAGCTGCCTCCAGATTAGTCACGGCCCGCTGCGCATCTGCATAATTGTCATATAGACGGGAGATTGTAACTGTCATTCTAGAATCCTCTCTTGGTACTCAGTGCTAGTTTTCTATTTGGCCGAGTTCACGTTGCCCTGAAAATCCAAGCTGACATTGGTTGACGTACCTCCCTTGCTGGCCTTGCCGCGCCACACGCCATTATCGTCCTTCTTCAGTGACGTGACGTTCGTGTAACCTGCTTCCTCGATCTTCGATTTGGCCTGCCCCTCAGTGAAGCTGTTGGCACCGGAGACAGGCTTGTCGGAGTTGTTCTGCCCGGCGGTGTTGACGGCATTGTTGTTCGGGCGATCCGCGGCCGGGGGATTTTGCGCTAGCGACGGGCTGGCCAGGAGCGAAGCGGTCGTTAGCAAGAGAAGAAACGTCGTTTTCATATTGTCCTCCAGTAGTAGCCCTCGACAACAAGACCCCCAGAGCGATGTTCCTATTTTTCCCGGCTCGAGCCGGTGCAGTTTGTCGCATTGTCTGGAGAGATCTGAGGACGCGGCGATAGATCGCCCGCGCCCGATCCGTGGCTAGGCGAGACGTCCCATCGACCTCCGGGGTCTATCTTGCGGGCGACAGCTTCTCAGTATTTGCGGAAGTAAACGCGCGCGAAGATATGATGTCCCCATTATGAACCAGGCGCGGAGGCGGCAAAGGCTCGAATTGAAACGCATGATGTCACTTCCCGCGATCGTTCAACGCGGACAGCACGGAAGCTGGCAGCGACGCGATTGGCTGGTATCACGAAAAGAAGTCGAACGATGATCGAAAAGGGCTCCGGCCAAACCACGATTGGAGTTCGCAAGGCGCAGACGGATTCGGCCTGATGCACATCCATTACGATCAAGCGGAAAGCGCCGCATGAACGATACCGGGGCCGACGAACAACTTTGCCGCGGCTCTTGGCAGAGCGCATAAAGTACGTCTGAACTTTCGGAACGAATGTCCTGTAACCGACTTACCCGCACTCCAGGGAGGTTTGCGTGGTACAGAGTAAAGAGCTCCCGTCAAAGGCGACCGAGGAGCAGAACGAGCCGCGTTGCCCAATTTGTTCGGCCATCCCGCTTCTCACACATAGTGTTTTGTCCGTCGGGAGGGGAAACATAGTCCGCGTTTACAAGTGCCAATGCGGTGCGAGAGTTTGGATAGAATAGATCTAGCAACATGACCGTTCATAAGACATCTCGGGAACGCGTCTCTCACACCGCGGCCAATAGGTGCGGTCTGGACTTGACCAAGAGGTAGTTGGCGGCGGCTCCTGGTAAGTACGTTGGTCTGCTCGGCCAATGTCCGCACCAAATATGCGGCGGCAAGCCGGTGACGCGGGCTTTTGTATCCGGCTCCAAAATTTTCCGGGAACCTTTTTCCTCCAAAACCATCCGAAGGTCAGCACGACGATCACCGAGAAGGCCGCCGGTGGCCGCGCAATGGGCACGGCCCCGTTTGCATCGGACGATGCCGAGCTGCAAATGCCTCTCGAACGCGACATAAGGAGGTAGTGATGACAAGGACTCGTTCGACATCCATCAGCAGACGAAGCGTAGTCGCAGGGCTGGCGCTGACAGCAGCCCCGGCGGCTTTGGCCGGGGCCAATCAAGCGCATGCGCAGGCCCAGCAAACCTCGCCGGACAAAAGCCTGTATGAGCGACTTGGCGGAGTGTTCGCCATTGCAGCGGTCGTGGATCACTTCAGCGAAGCTGTCGTAAAGAATCCCATAGTAGGCCAGAAGTCCAAAAACCCGCAGCTGAGGGAATGGCACACCAAGAATCTGAAACGGCTACCCGGCCTCAAGTTCATGCGAACACTGTGGGTCTGTAACGTTTCGGGTGGGCCTTTCCAGTTCAAGGCGACCAAGCCGGGGGCGACGCCGCTTGGCCTTGAGGAGGCCCATCGTGACTTGCGGATCTCCCCAGCAGAATTTGACGAGGTCGCAGCCGAACTCGGGCGGACACTTGACTTCGCCAAGGTCCCGAAGCGCGAGAAGACCGAAGTACTCGCTGCGTTCGCTGGCCACAAAGATGAGGTCACCGCCGGCTACGTATCGAGAGCCAAGCGCGGCTGAACTCTGGATTCACGGGACTGTCGGTCAGCCTGAAGCGGCCCGGTCGCGATTTTCTTTCGTGTACAGAGTTTTCGTCGCTTGTTCGGTACTCTGTTTCTCGGCCCGGGTCCTAGTCCTGTTTCGCATGATGCCGTAGGCCATAACCAGCCCCAGGACGCCGGCACCGATGAACCAAAGGGCGACCGGCAGATGCGATGCAGTTTCGACCGGCTGTCCCTGCGCAGCGAGATCGTTCGGAAAGAAGAGCAGGATGAACAGCACCAGAATTGTCGCCGGGAGCCAGGCGCTAGTGATGGGCCGTTCGTGAGGTGAAATCGAAATCATCTGCGTTCTCCTTCTGGCAAGAGGAAAACCAACTGCAGCGCCGCACCAGCGTTCCTAAGGCGCTTAGGAACATGGAGCAGAACCGCTTGTTGCCTTCCCGCCATGCAGCACTTCACGGCCATGAACGACGCCCAGAGTCGACTTGTGGATTTGATGATTTGCATCGTTTGCAATCAAACGATGAAAGCTGAGAAGATCTGGCCTGACGACGGCGGCGGTGATCTTCTTCAATACCGCTGCAAAGGTTGTCTCCGGATCGAAGTGGTGCGGCTATCCCACCGCGCGGTGAGCTCGCCTTAGGGTACAAAAAAAGCGATGCAGCTAACCTTTGTTGTGGTGGAGCTGCCTGATAAGTGCGGCAATGTTGGATCAGCCTGTGTGGGTGCGGGCCAGGTGCCCCAGAGCTGCGACTTATCGAGCGTGGAACAGGCGGAACCACTGATTTGATTCCGTGCAATTACACTTGGGAGCTTGGCCACCGCCTGCGTTTTCGCATCTGGGGCTTCGGCGATACGCGCAGCTATTGCGCTAAAGCGAACAGTCGCGGTGACGAAGCTCAAAGCGAAAAAACTAGGCGTGCCGTTTAAACCTGAAGCCGAACTTCAGAAAGAGCGTCGACGGATTTTTGAAGCGGCGCTCTGATTGATGCTGTACCGACGGCTAACCTACATCGGGCTTGAAGCCGACCGGCATTGTAGGAACGCCGTCCGGATCGATTCTGTTGCAGTCCGGGCATGGCGGCAGACAAGCGCGCTTTGAAGTTGATTGGCGTCATCCTTGCCGCGTTGACTTTGACGGTTATTTCGACAGCGGTTGTAGTGGTGATGGCCGGTCACGCCGCAAGCAGCGTCAAGGGCGAATATTTCAGATTGGCAGACCTTCATGAGTAGTTCGCCGGAATGGCGGATGCAGATTGCGAGCTTGCGAGCGCGATGGTCATGGTCGCCTTCTACGAGCGTATGGGCAGCAGGCAGCGCTTCATTCAACAGGGTTACGGACCCTGCGCATATCTTGAACCTACCGTCGTCCTTGCGGCGACAGTGCTCGCGTTAGCAGTGACCGAGCAGAGACTACGCGCCAACTTCGATCATACGTTTTGAGCAAGCGGTGACGAGCCAAGGTTCCGGCAGACGCCCAGATAGACCAACTTGTCCGGCTGAGGGACTTGAATAGCCTCAGCGCACGGTTCGCGCTGGGGCCATTTTTATGGTCCTGGCGATTTACAAGAGGAATTTGACTCCGATCAGCCATTCCGTTCGCCAAATAGCGATGCACCTGGTGCATTCAGGGGCGACCACCAATATAAATTGTGCCGGAAGATTGATCGTGCTAACGAACTGCAAGGCCGCTCCAGTCTCGGACCGGTTACGAACGAAACAGTCAACCGAGTTCCCGCTAAACTCAATGCTTGCTGCGTGCATGCCTAGTGACCACTTTTTTCTTCTCACCTGGCTTCGCCTTCGGTAGCGGCAGCCGAGCTGACTAGAGGCCGATTGACCCTCCCAGTCTGTTCGGCAGTCGACACTAGGTGAACAACGACGATTGATTCCGCCGCTTGGCGTGCAGACGGCAAATTCAACGATGCTGGCCGGATCGTTCGTAGCGGATGCGGCCCCGTTTAAAATGACAGCACCTAAGAGCATCACACGAATGCCTCTGACGGCACCGAGCCGCTTGAGGCAATGGCGAAGGCCACACGCAAACGCGGTTTTCAATATTTCGGGGTGGCGGACCACTCGCAGTCAGCGCATTACGTCCGGCGGACTCTCGCTCGACGAGATCGAGGAGCAGCACCGCGAAGTGGGCTCAACAAGAGCTTCGGTAAGGAATTCCGGATCCTCAAGGGCATCGAATCCGACATCCTGGCCGAGCACCTTCTCGGGACGTAAGCCCGGTACCGTCAGCATCTCGAGGACGCCCGCGGGATCTCCTTACGGAGGCTTCTCGAGGCTCGGATGAGTGCCGTTCCGATGCAGCTTTGTGATGATGTCGGCAATAGCTTCGCCCACTCCCGGAATTTCGGTGAGGCGATCCTCCCCGATCAGCACGTGGAGGGGGACGGCAAGCGCGGAAAGACTGTCGGCAGCGCGAGAGTAGGCCTTTGCACGATATGGATTGCCGCCGCGCAATGCGGTCCGCTGCGCATATTCCCGAGGTAGCCTAACGACCGTCTGGGTGTCGGCAACCATCATTCAACTCGTCTCTCGGCGGACACCCCGCGTTCCTCCTAAAGCGCACGCAATTTCTTCGCGAGCGCCGCTTCGATTTGAGGAATTTGCTATTCCCGTCAGTCGAGCGATTTTTCGAGCTTTTGTGCCGCCCGAAAATCCTCCATGTGATGCAAATTTGGGCCGTATGCGGCCTCCTTCGTCAGGAGGTGATAAATCCTTCCTACCACGATCTGGAGATGCCTCATCCGTCCGACAGGCATCGTCCGAGCCTTGCAAAGGGCGCGGACAGCATGAGCTCGGAAATAGTGAAAAGCGTCCGACATGCGGATCCAACGTCCACCGGGGATTTTGGTTCTTCCAGCCGCCCCTCCCGGGAACCCCGGAGCAGGTCCTACCTGCTCGAGGTCTTCTTTGAGGCCAACGACCTCGCGGTCTCCAGGTGCTTCTGTAAAACTGCGAGGTTCCCTTTCGCGTACTCCCCAGCCGCATCGGCGCTTTTTGAGGCTTTCTTGTATTCTGCAATATCCTTCTGGTGGTCGGCGACCATATGAGTTGCGAAATCGCGATCGAACGGTTGCCCGGACATTTTTGACATTTTTTCGTAATCGGCCTTTTGCTTGGCATTCGGGCCGTCGGGCGGTGTCACGCCCATCGACTTCGCTGCGTCGATGGCCTTCTCATTTGCTGCTGTATGGTCGGCCTGCAGCATCTGGCCGAACTTCTTCACATTGTCGCTTTGGCCGTTTTGTTGCGCCAGCTTCCCCATCTCGACTTCGGCGTAGTTGCCTTCAATGGCTTTCTTCAGGAAGGACTGGCTCGGCTTTTCCGCAGCATAGCCGGAAGTTGCGAGAAGAAGCGCGAGAACAGTGAGGGTTGTAACCTTCATAAGCGTCTCCTTTGTTTGACGTCAGCGTGGCCTTCAAACAAGGATATTCGAGCGCCGTTCCACTTCCGCATGCCGGACTACGATCAAGACCTGCTGATAACGTCCCGCAATCTAGGCATTGCGGTCCGTGACGCAGGAACTTACTGAACGGAGAGGTGGCGAGCAGGACCGGGTCAAATAGGACCTGCCCGCTCCCATCAAGGGCAAAGTGCTGGGCGGCAGGAGATGGTAGAGCGGAATTCGTTCGACGAGAAAGCCGGCAATCCGCCTTGGATCAAGGCACTTGCGGAGTGCGGCTGATGGCGACGCGGATGGATACTACTACCAGCACGTCCAGGCCATTACGGTTGCCATTGACCAGTGCGCGGAGAAGGCCTGGGTAATCGCCAGTACTTCGTCAAAAAACCCTACAGCATTGGTAGTGGTAGAAAGGATCACGTCCCCTGATTGTTCGAGATTCCAGGGAAATAAACAAAAATGCCCGCTCGCCCTAGCGGGCTTTTTTGTGAGTTGAGTTATTGCCAAGACACCATGCCGGGGTTCATTAAACCCCAGCTAGCGACGTTGAAGTCCAGGGCGCCAAAGGGCGAACACTGGCTTCACGAAATCAAATACGACGGTTACCGCGTCCAGGTACACCTCAATCGAGGACGCAAGAAGGTCTACACCCGCAACGGGCTGGACTGGACCAAACGCTTCTCGGCAATCGCCGGTGCGTTGGACATTCCGGGCGAAGCCATCATCGACGAGAGGTGGTTGTCGTTCACGAGGGCCGTACCAACTTTTCCGAACTTCAGGCAGAGCTAGCGGCGGGCAACAGGACCGGATGGTCTACTATGCCTTCGACCTGCTCTGGCGCGACGGCGACGTCCGCAGGCTCCCGCAAATGAGCGCAAGCAACGGCTGTTACACCTTCTTGGGGACAACAACATCGGGCTGCCGGTGCTGCACTCCGAACATCTCATCGGGGACGGGCAGGCGATGTTTGAACATGCCGCCAAACTGAACTGGGAGGGGATCATTTCCAAGCGCGTGGACGCACCGTACCGTTCGGAGCGGAACGAGAGTTGGTTGAAAATCAAAACCGTCCAGCGTGGCAAGTTTCCGGTCGTGGGATTCATCAAAGATCCTTCCGGCGTTGCGGCTCTCTACCTCGGGAGGCGGGAAGGGAAAGAACTTCGTTATATGGGGAAGTTGGAACGGGCTGGTCACGCACTGTCTCAAGTCAACTCCGCAAGCAACTTGATACCGTGGTCAGCCCGAAGAGCAGATTGAGTAAGTCGCTCAAGAAACCCAAGGCGACGTGCATCGATCCCGTATTCACGGCAGAAATCGAACCGCGACATCACGTCTGAAGGGCTGCTGCGAGCCAGTTCGTTCAAAGGTTTGTCGAAGGACTGATTTATGTTGTTTCGCGCCCTCCAGTAAAGGGCCTAGCTTTCATCATCACCGCGCGGCCCTTGGCATTTTTCGGTGATGAGAACGCTCGTTGCGCTCCCGGCTAACTCAACAGGGAGCAGCGCCATGCAACAGCAGCGACTTCATCCTAAACAAGTCGCTCATCTCGATAAGCATCTTTCGGAAGAGGCCGAGCGTCTACGGCAAGAAGCCCGTGGCACCCCGCCGGGAGTGGAGCGAGACAGGCTTATTCGCAGAGCGCGGCTCGCCGAAACCGCCGCTCACTTGAACGCGTGGGTTACATCTCCCGGATTGCAACCGCCCAAGTAGATTCTTGGCTTCGTTGGAACGAGTGGTCGGTTTCCGCTATTTAGTTAAGGGCGCTATAGTCCTTGGAATTAGTCCGCCGATGCCCCGCTACTATTTCGACTTGCGAGACGGCGACAAACTCGCCACCGATGACGAAGGCCTTGAACTCTCCACCATCGAGGCCGTGCAGGCGGAGGCGGCCCGTTCATTGGCGGACATGGCGCGTGACGCCGTCCGGACGGATCGCGATTGCGCAGGTCACCACATGGCGATCGAAGTGCGGGACGATTACGGCCCAGTGCTGCAAGTCAGATTCACATTCGAGATGAACCGGCAAAGGAACTAAGAACATTGGCCTGAAACCACCTGCGTAGGAACATATTGATTGCGGATGTCGTTTGCCCCGCATGATTGCCGACACTGACTTGATAGAGCAGTCCTTCCAGATTGCCTGGAGCGTCCTCGAGAGAACTGGTGAACTTGGGGAGCCGAACTGGTCTGCCAATTTTTTGCTCGATGATATCATCGAAAGGTTCAGGTGCGGGGAACGGCGCAGGCTCGTACTTTCAAATTGCGCAATCGATGCATACCGCCATCAGCCGGTCAAACTCGTCTCATGATCGACCCGGACTGTAACGTCTGCCTTGGCATTGGCTGGGTATGCGAGAACCACCCTAACCGGGCTTGGTCGAGGGAGCTGGGCTGTCAGTGCGGCGCAGGAATGCCCTGTGAATGTGTTCGCGCTGACGGTCTCGATAAGCCTGACATTAGTCAGGTACTTGAAGAAGGACCGTCAGCACGAAATTAGCGTCTCGCCTTCTTTGCAGTAAGGAGAGCGGTTGGCGGGCTTCAGGGGGATGCCCTCGCGTTGCGCTTTGCTTGCAATCGACGCGGGGGCCCTTGGCCAGGGAGCGGAGCCGCTTGTGGCGTCCGGCCGGCGCTTAACCACGCGGCTGGTGAACCAGTTTCTTAATGAGCTGGTACCCACGATCGAAAGTCTCGGATGCGCCTGGCGTTATAGGCCACCCGGTCGCGCTTCCCAGTAGCTAGGAGTCCCATAGTACTGATGGGTGCGCGCTTCCCAGTCTCGATCCTGCCACGAATCATCACTGAACTCAGGCGCATCCTTGAGCTGCTGCTCGGTGATACTGGTTCGAAAACCACCAAGCGACGTATCATATGTCAGAGCGGCCCACGGGATGGGATAATGGCTGTGGCCCAATCCAACAAATCCGCCAAAGCTCATGACGGCATAAGCTACGCGACCTGAGATCTTGTCGATGATGATGTGATCAATCTCACCGATATTCTTTCGATCTGCTCCATAGACCTCGGTTCCTTGGATGTCTTCGCTTGAGATGCATTGATGATCCGGATGGGCTGTTGCGCGGGCCATGGCGCCGGCTCCCTTCATAAGTGGGTTTTGTCGCCTTAACACGGCCAAGACGGGGTCGTTCCTGGGCCGCGGAGAACATTTCACAGCGCGGCCAAAGGTATGCTGCGGTGCAGGGGCGTAGTGTCCGCTCGGGAACTAGCCGAAATCTAGTCCACGCGATTTGCCTATAACCACCGGTACCCAACGTCATGATCAAGCGCCGAACATTGGTATTGATGCTTCTTCTGCTGTCGGCGGAGCGCGGGCCGATGATTTTGCTGGTCAAGCCAGCGTCGTTGATGGCGACACGCTGGAAATACATGGAAGCCGCATTCGGCTCTGGGGTGTCGACGCGCCGGAGCGGCCAGCTATGCCGCGGCGAGGACAGTTCGCAATATCGTTGTGGCGCAAAGACAGCAACCAACTTGACGCATTCATTGCGCGGCGTCCGGTCAACTGCTCGCTCGTTAACTTTGACCCATACGGCCGGGTAGTTGCGACCTGTTCGGTCGGCGGCACCGATCTCGTCGAATGCCTTGTGCGCAAGGGCCTGGCGCTGGATTGGCCTCAATACTCGAAACACCGATATGATGGCGCTCAGCGCGACGCCGAGCACGCCGGCCGCGGACTCTGGAAAGGCAGTACGCTGAGCCGTGGCTCTATTGTGCCTGCATCCGCGCAAACGGAAAGCCCTCCGATTGTTCTGACCACGCGAATGCCCATCCTTGATGAACTTCAATGCGAGGCGTCAATCCACAGCGAACGATAGCCTATCCCCACGGTCGTGCTTGCCCGCGAAACTGGGCAGTCGATCTCGGATCCGGCAAAGCTGGTCGCACCAATGCTGGCGCGATTCAT
>NZ_LLXZ01000011.1 GCF_001440395.1 Bradyrhizobium jicamae
TTGCCCGAGGCGGCCAGCGTTCCCTGCCCGATCCCGTAGGTGCCGACGTTGCTCGATGTCGCCGCCGACGTCACGAGAGCGCCCGACAGAGTATCGCCATTGACCAGACCAGCACCGCCGACCAGATAGGTCAGCGCCGGATTGGCATCGCCATAGGCGCGGCTCTTCGTATCCGCAGTCACCGTGATCGCGCGTGGTGTTACCGTCAGGTTGGCACCGGTAAACGAGGATAGCGTGTAGTTGGTCGAGGCGGCCAGAGTACCCTGCGTGATGCCGTAGACGCCGGCATTGCTCGCCGTGGTCGCCGACGTCGCCAGAGCGCCCGACAGCGTATCGCCATTGACGAGGCCTGAGCCGCCGACCAGATAGGTCAACGGCGGGTTGGCGTCGCCATAGGCGCGGCTCTTCGCATCCGCCGTCACCGTGATCGTGCGCGGCGTGACTGTCAGGTTGTCGCCGGTAAAGGAAGACAGTGTGTAGTTAGACGAGGCCGCGAGCGTACCTTGGGTGATCCCGTAGGTGCCGACATTGCTGGCTGTCGTCGCCGATGTTGCCAGCGCGCCCGACAGCGTATCACCATTGACCAGCCCGGAGCCCCCGACCTGATAGGTCAGCGCCGGATTGGCATCGCCATAGACGCGGCTCCTGGCGTCGGCCGTCACCGTGATCGCCCGCGGCGTCACCGTCAGCGTGGCAGGTGTCTGGATCAGGCGATAGGCCTGCCCGGTGGCGCTGATGACGCTACCGCCCGCTGTGATCGCGTAGCTGCCGATATTGGAGGTCGCCGTCGCCGCCGTCGACAGCGAGAGGCCGGAGAGAATGGCTGACGTGTCGCCCGTGTGCAGGCCGTAGGTCGTCGTATAGGTGAAAGCCGGATTGGCGTCGCCATAGACCCGTGACGCATTGGCGGGCTCGACGCGCAGGACGTAGTTGACGCCGTAGAGCTGCGGATAGTAGCCGGCGCTCGGCGCCGACCACACGTTGGTAAAATCCCAGCCGGTGTATGTGGTCGCGTAATTGGCAGGATTCTGCATCTGGCTGGTCGTCAGGCCGATCCCGCCGTTGACACTTCCGTTTCCGATGGCGGCGTTCTGGCCTGTCGTCACCGTGTCAAAATAGGATTGGCTGATGGTGCCACCGTTATTGCCGATCAGCCCGCCGGGGGCGGTGCCGCTCACCGCCCCGGCGGCGTAGGCCTGGGTGATGCTGCCGCTATTGTTGCCGGCCAGACCTCCAACGTACTGCCCAGTGACAGTACCGACAGCGTAGGCCTGCGCGATTGTGCCTTCATTGTTGCCAACAAGCCCGCCGACAAAAAAGTTGGGAGTGCCGACCGTCCCACTGGCGTAGGATTGCGTGATGCTGCTGCCCGTACCAACGTTTTTCCCGACCAGCCCCCCGACATCACTGCCGCTGCCGTTCACCGCGCCGGTCGAATAGGAGCGCGTGATAGCCTTGGCGTTACCGCCGGCCAACCCACCGACCTCGCTCCCACCGTTGACAGCGCCGACCGCGTAGGACTCCGTGATCGTGCCTTCATTGATGCCGACAAGTCCACCAACATAAGAGTTGGCGCCGCCGACCGTCCCGCTGGCATAGGATTGCGTGATGTTGCCCGTACTGGTGCTTATCCCGACCAGCCCGCCGACATTATTGCCGGTGCCGCTCACCGCACCGGTCGCATAGGACCGCGTGATCGTGCCGTCATTGAAGCCGACAAGTCCACCGACATTAGGGTTGGAACTGCCGCCGACCGTCACTCCTGCATAGGACTGCGTGATGTTACTGCCTGTACCGGTGTTTCTGCCGACCAGCCCGCCGACATCATTGCCGCTGCCGTTCACCACGCCGGTCGCATAAGACCGCGTAATGGTCCCGGCATTGTTGCCGGCCAAAGCGCCGACCTCGGCCTTGCCGGTTACTGCGGCGCCGAGCAGACCGACGTCCTGCACCGTTACACCCGTGCCGACATATCCAAACAGTCCGACATCATCGGTCGTCGATCGATTGATGGTCAGGTTGGCAATGGTGTACCCTTGGCCGTTGAACGCTCCGGTGAATTTCGAGGCGGTGCTGCCGATCGGGGAAAAACCCGCCGACGTCCACATGCCGGGATACTTGCCGTTGACGGCCGCAAGGCTGGAGCTGAGGTCGATATTGCCGGCCAGCGTGTAGCTCGCGCCGAGATTCATCGCCATCAACTGAAGCTGGTGCGCGTTTGTGATGGTGGTCTGGTATTCCCAGCGGCCGAACGGCCGGGTCTGGCCGTCGACCATGTACCAGCCGGTCGAGCCCGTTCCCGGAAAGCTGAAGCCGCCATAGGCGCTCTGCTTGAAGGCGTAGTTGGCCGCGGCTGACTGCGCCGGGTCGCTGGTCACGGCCGTCGCGCTGCCTGAGCCGCTGCCGATGGCGAGCGTCTGCCCGCTGGTGTAGCTGTCCCAATAGGACGCCGTGACTGTGCTGCCGTTGAAGCCGACGAGGCCGCCGATAGAAGTTGGGCCAGTGCCCGTACCGATCACAGCGCCCGTCGCATAGACTTGCGATACTACGCCGGGAAAATTGACGCATGGATTGGCACAATTGTTCAACCCAACGGCGCCGCCGACATACAACGGTCCGCGCACAGTGCTGTTCGAGTAACCATTCGACAGACTGTAAAAGTTGTAGCCGACGAGCCCGCCGGCGCCGGCAGAGATGGCGGTGACCGATCCGCTTGAGTAGACATTGCTGACCGTTCCGTAGTTCCCGCCGACGATCGCACCGACAGTAGTCCCGCCGGTGACGGACGCATCAATGATGCCAACGTTGCTTACCATGCTGCCGGCGGCGAGATAGCCGACCAGCCCGACGTATTGGTCTGACGGCCGATTGATGAAGAGGCCCGAGATCGTGTGGCCCTGGCCGTCCAAATTCCCGGTGAAGGAGTTGCTGCCACCGATCGGCTGGAACCCGGCCCCGCTGTTCCAGGTGGACGTGATGCTGGCATCGATGTCGCGGCTGAGCGCATAGGCGCCGGCCAGGTTATTCTTCATGTTCTGCAGGTCAAAGACGGTGTTGACCAGCATGTTCGTCTTGAGCGTGGCGCCACCGGTTACGTTGCCGCTGAAATTCGTCTGCGTCGGCGCCGTGTATTTGGTGGCGTTGACCGTCGAATTGCTGCCGGTCGGGTTGTAGTAGATCGAGACCGCGCCCGCGGTCGATACCTGCCCGCCGCCGAACGTCACGGTGCCGGTGCCTGTGCCGGCATTGTCGGCACGCAGCACGAGGCCACCGCCGCCGGTGCTGGTGATGTTGGCGTTGACCGCGATGTTGCGATAGGCGCTCAGCGTCAGCGTCGCGCTGGTCGACCAGCTGATGCCGCTGGCCACCGTGATGTCGCCGCTGCCGCCGCTGCCGGCGGCGTTCGTCTCCTGGGTGACGTTGCTGTTCCCGTTGAGCGCGCTCGCGATGGTGGCGGCGAGCGTCGAATTGATCGTCAGATCCACCGGATCGAGCAGCCAGGTGCCGCCGGGACCGGCATTGACGCTGCCGCCCGCGAAGTCGAACGCATGGCCCGAGGTCTCGATGAAGCCGCCGCGCAGCCCGGTGGCGCTGATGGCGCCGCCAAACGACGTCGCGCCATCCGACCACACCACCACATTGCCGCCGGCGCCCGACGTGCCATCGGCCATGATCGTTGCGCCCGCCTCGATCGTCGCGTTCTGCGCGTTGGCGATGGCCTGCGGCAGAAACTTCCGCGCGGCGTCCGATCCGCCGGCGCGGTCGCCGCCGATCAGCACGGTGCCGCCCGACGTTCCGCTGGCGTCGATCTTTGCGCCCGAGGTCAGGGTGACGTCCCTGCCGGTCACCACCGCGGTGCCGCCGGCGCCGTTGCTGCCTTTGGCAACGATAGCGCCGCCGACCATCACCTTGTCGCCGCTGACCACGACGTCGCCGCCGGTGAACGCGCGCTCTCCGCCTGAACGCACCGGCGCAGTTGGGGCATCCGCCTGGATGCGCCGCGCCACCACCTTCTGCGTCACATTGACCGAGCCGCCCTCGGAGGTGAGGAAAACGCGCCCGCCCTTGCTGGCAACACCGGTTGCCGAGATCGCCCCGCCAATATTGCCGGCCAGCGCATAGATGTTGCCGCCATTGGCGCGCAACTCCACTTCCGTGGCGCGGATCGCGCCGCTGTTTCTGATCTCGCCGTCCTGCGCCGGGCGCCGCACCAGCACCTTGCCATTGCCGAGCGAGCCGTCGCTCAGCAGCACCTCGCTGCCGGACGCCATCGCGGCGGTGCCGCCACGCGCGGTCAGCGAGCCGTCGTTACGAACCTGGCGCGCGATCAGGACGACGTCGCCCTTCGACGAACCGATCTTGCCGAGATTGACGACCGAGGCATTACTGTTGCCGCTGAAGGTCAGCGCGCCGCCGGCCCGGAAATCGGCGTCCTTCACATCCAGCGTCGAGGCGACGAAGCTGCCGCCGGTCTTGATCATGCCGGTTGGCCCGACGACCACCCCCGACGGATTGACGAGGTAGACGGAGCCGGTTGCCGACACCACGCCGTTGATCGACGACGGCACGTTGCCGGTGACGCGGTTGAGCGTCGCGCCGCTGCCATTATTGAACTGGACCTGATTGCCCTGCCCGACCGAGAAGCTCGACCAGTTGACGATTCCGGTGCGGCTCGATTGCGAGATTGTCAGGCTGGTCGGCGACGTCGAGCCGATCGCAACGTTCCCGCCGACCACCGTGCCACCGGTCGGCAGCGATTGCGCCATCGACGGTTGCGCACAACCAAGGCCGCATAGCAGCGCGATCAGGCTGACGGAGGCTCGAAAAATCCTGGTGGACGGCCGGTCGGACGACAAAAAACACAACCTGGATGAGACGATCATTGAACCACCATCCGCGTAAGGCGGCACTGCAAGCTGTTCGTCTCCCAAGTTCTTTGTCGGACATGCACGTTTTCGTGCAGATGGAACCCTGACAGGTTCCCATCTAAGGATGTATCAAGCATCAAGCGCAATTTATCGGAAAATTGCAGATATCAGGCAGGAAGCCAGTCGCGAGGCATCGCGCGAGACAGACCGGGCAATGTGACGTTCGCTAGTGCAAGCCATCGCTCTTGCGACGTGGTCTGGACATCCGACGCAGCCGGGACATCGCCTGCTCGATTTCCCAGAACATCCAGACGAACGCCGTACCCAGGGCAACCACCACCATCAGGAACAACAATGTCAATGCGGGCGCTGTGAGCATGTTCAACATCCCCCGTGTGACGCGGACAGTGTCAGCAAGAAATACCACCAGCGGCCTCGGCGTAATAGCACCGAGGCCGCGCTATTCATCCCGTCTGCGTCTGATTAGCCGCAGACCTGCACGGACCGGAATCGCCAGCCATACGGCGTAAGCACACTTCGCCGTACGATGTAGCAACCGCCGTCGCCATAGTAGTAGGGATCGTCGTAGCCATAGCCGGCGTAATACGGATAACCGTAGTCATAATAATCGTCGTAGTAACCGCCACCGTAGAGGCCGTAGCCCAATCCGACGCCGATTGCCGCCGCGGCGATCGGAAATCTCCGATGCCTGAATCCGAATCCGGGGCGGAAGCCACCGCGGAAATTGTTGACCGCAAATCCGCCACCGCGAAATCCGGCAGCCGGCAGAGCGGCCGCACGGAAGCCACCCCCGATCGCGGCCGGACGGAAACCGCCGCCGATCGCAGCAGTCCGGAAGCCGGCGCCACCTACTCCAATCGCACCGCCGCGGAAGCCGCCGCCGCCTATTCCCATCCCGCCGCCGCGGAAGCCGCCACCGCCGATTCCAATTCCGCCGCCGCGGAAACCACCGCCGCCCATTCCCATTCCGCCACCCCGGAAGCCGCCACCGCCAAAACCGCGTTGGGCCATCGCCACGTCCGGCACAAGCATGGCGACCGATGCGCATGCGAACAGGGCGATCATCATCTTGCGTAACATGACCCATCCCTCCGTGATCTCGCGTTCGAACGCTCGACGCTTTCGGCGTCGGATCCTCACAGATCCCGGACCAACTCTAGGACGAGTTCTCGGAAGTGGCTGGGTAATTTTGCTCACTTCTGCGCGACTGTATTTTCAAGATCAGCAGCCGCGGCAGATGCTCTTGATCTTGCGATCGACCGTCTTGTTCTCGTCAGAGATTGCAGCGTCAACGCTTCCTGACCCCGCCGATCTTCCTGAGCCCGTCGTTACACCGCTTTCGGTGTTGACGCCGCGACCCGACGACTGGGCGGTGCCCGCGGTATTCGTGCCTGGCGCGGGCGGCGACGCGCGCCTTACCGGGTTCGCCGCGCCGCTCGGATCTTCGCCAGCGTTGTTCAGTCCGCCGGGGGCGGCGGGCCCGGGAGGAACGCCGCTGATGCCCTGCGATCCGGCACCGGCGGAGCCTGCGCTCGGCGAGCCGGCAGCGCTTCCGCTACTGCTACCGGCGGATGATCCGCCCGCGGACCCGCCTGAGCTCTGAGCAAAGGAAGCGACCGGGAATATCAGGATTGCGATTGCCGCAACCGCGGCCGTTACAGACGCCAGCTTCATCGGAAATCTCCCTTTCGAGAGCAACGACCGCGCCCCTGCCCTTGTTCCTGCCGGAACGATTCCCGCGCCAGATCATTCAATCACAACCGTTCGACGCCCGGAGTGATCGCGCTTGCGCAAATTGATCGCCTTCGACGACGACACGTTCGACAAGCTCAAACAGCTTGCACGCGACCGGATGGCGACGTTTCAGGAACTGGCCGACGAGGCCTTTGCCGACCTGTTCAAGAAGCACGGCATTCCGATCGATCTCAAGGATGCGCTGAAGAAGAGCGCCGGTGTTTCGAAGGCCGCGACGGGGCGGAAGACGAAATCGAAAACCGGAAGGACGCCGTCATGAATTCCGACCCGGACCCTTTCGAGGAAGGCCAGCGCGCCGCGCGCCAGAACATTCCGGCGGAAGCCAATCCGTACCAGAATGGCAGCGACGAGCATGCGCTGTGGGCCGCCGGGCATGAACAGATCGCCGGCCCTCGCGAAGCCAACGAGAGCGAGGGCACCTGAGCCGCGTTTGAATGCCGGATGCAGACCTGCGGGTCTTCAGCCGATCTTCTTCAGTCCGTTTTTGAATCGCGGTCCGTTGAGCGCGTAGGACTTCGCGGCACGCCCCATCGCTGTCGACTGCTCCGGCGTCAACGTCCGGACCGCGCGCGCGGGCGAGCCGATGATCAGGGAATATTCGGGATACTCCTTGCCTTCGGTAATGATCGAGCCTGCGCCTACGACGCTGCCGCGGCGTATTCGCGCGCCATTCATGACGATCGAGCCCATTCCGACGAGCGCGTCGTCTTCAAGCGTGCAACCGTGCAGGATAACGTTGTGGCCAACGGTGCAGTTGCTGCCAATCGTGAGCGGAAAGCCGGGATCTGTGTGGCAGGTGCAATTGTCCTGCACGTTGGAGCCTTTGCCGATCTCGATCCACTCATTATCGCCGCGCAGCACCGCGCCGAACCACACGCTGGCGGAATTCAGCAGCCGCACCTTGCCGATCACGACAGCGGTATCTGCGATGAAATAGTTTCCGTCTCCGGGGAGTTCAGGCCCCTGCCCGTCGAGTTCGTAGATCGCCATAACAAAAAGGTCTCCGTTGACGGAGACCTTGGCACAGCCGCAGGCAGGGGATCAAGCGAACAGGCCGACAGCCTCAGGCCAGCACGCCCGCGGCACGCAGCGTCATCAGGAAGAACGTGCCGGACATCATGCTCCAGAATCCGGAAAGCACGGTCGCCATCATCACGAATTCGAAGCGGCGGCGCTCGATCTTCGCGCCGCGCAGCGTGTTGCGCATGATGATGAACGGTGCGGCGAAGACTAGGAACGGCACGAAAGCAAACGTCTTCGGCGCCACGCCCTCGCCCAGCAGGCCGAACCCCGCCGGCCGCTCCGCCATTGCCTGATAGCCGCTGGCGAGCGCGCCTGCGAACGCAAAGCCGATGCACAGGGCGAACAGGGAATTCAATGCTTCGGGCGACATGACAACTTCCGCTACTCGACAAACCGCGCGCCCTGCTTTCGCAAAATTGGCCGGTGGCCGCCACAGCATCCTTAAGGAAAGGTTAACGACGGGCCGCCGGAACCTCGTTTGCGCATGGCTTGAAGGGGCTGACTCCCGCGAAATCATGAGGAAATCACGCGCCCCATGGCATATTCGCTAGATGATTCGCCTGACGCCTCCCCGACCGATGCCTCGTTCATGACCCTGCTTTCGACGGCCCAGCACCTTGCCCGCGATACCCGCAGGGACCCGCGCTCGCACATGATCCTGATCATGGTCGCGGTAACCATTGCGGCGGGCGCCATCGCGCTGGTCGCCTACTTGCTGTGGCCGACCTGGGTAGCGCGGCCCGCCAGCGCGCCGGGACGGCTGCCCGTCAGCGTCGGCGCCACGCTCTTCAACGTGCCGACATCAGCTATCCGCCGCAAGATCCAGCGCCACTCGGGCCCGCAGGAACGGGTCGATCTCAGCTTCGTCTTCCCCTCGCTCGAACCGCCGGATGCGCCGAAGCACGTCAGCGCCGATACGGTCGAGGAAAAGGTGCAGCCGATCGACCGGATCTTCGTCTCGATATCGGCCCACCACGATTCACTGGCGCCGGACATGCGGGTTCGCACCATCTATCCGCGTTACCTCGAACAGAAGACAGCACCGATCGACGATGCATTGACGATGCGCGCCTTTCGCGACGGCTCGCCCTACGCCAATGAGGACCTGTTCTCCGCCACGTCGCCGAGCCTCAACGCACGCTGCTCGCGCGATGGCCAGACGCCCGGCATGTGCCTGAGCGAGCGCCGCGTCGACGGCGCCGACCTGACGTTCCGATTTCCGCGGAGCTGGCTGTCGCAATGGCGCGAAGTTGCGAACGCAATGGAGCGGCTGACGGCGCAGATGCGTGGGCCGAGGGGCTAGATTTCGTAGGGTGGGCAAAGGAGCGTTAGCGACGTGCCCACCATCTATCATTGATCGCGCTTCGAAATGGTGGGCACGCTTCGCTTTGCCCACCCTACGGCGCTACGGCGCTGTGGCAAGAAATGCGCGCCCTAGCCGACGTCGGCGAGATCCTCCTCGAGGATCGCCATCTGAAACTGGAACGAACGATCGTCGTCCTCGTCATCGACGAACAGCACGCCGATGAACTCCTCGCCGATATAGACTTCGGCGGAGTCGTCCTTTTTCGGGCGCGGCACGACGCGGATCTTGGGATTGCCGAATACGCGCTTGAGATAGGCGTCTAGCTTCCTGACTTCCTGAACGTCCACGGGCGGTCTCCAATCGGATTCTCTAAATTTCCGGGAGGTTTTTAGGACGAGACGGCGCAGACTACCAGCCGTAACTTCACAAATACGGATGGCAGAAAGTGTGGAAAATCAAAGGCCGATTGCGCCGAGCATCTGATCCATGGTGCGTGACGGCTCCGCACAGCCGGCTTCGCCGACGATCTTGGCGGGAACGCCGGCAACCGTGACGTTGTGCGGCACCGGCTTGACCACCACTGAGCCTGCCGCGATGCGTGCGCAATGGCCGATCTCGATATTGCCGAGAATCTTTGCGCCCGCCCCGATCAGCACGCCGCGCCTGATCTTCGGATGACGGTCCTCGTTCTCCTTGCCGGTGCCACCCAGCGTGACGCCGTGCAGGATCGAAACGTCGTCGTCGATCACGGCAGTCTCGCCGCAGACGAAGCCGGTGGCATGGTCGAGGAAAATACCGCGGCCGATCTTCGCGGCGGGATTGATGTCGGTCTGGAACACCGCCGACGAGCGGCTCTGCAAATAATAGGCGAAATCCTTGCGACCCTTTTGATAAAGCCAGTGCGCAAGGCGATGGGTCTGCAACGCGTGAAAGCCCTTGAAGTAGAGCAACGGATCGATGAAGCGCGAGGTTGCGGGGTCGCGATCGTAGACCGCCACAAGATCGGCACGGAATGCGTTGCCGAGATCGGGTTCGTCGCGCAGCGCCTCGTCATAGGTCTGGCGGATCAAATCGCCCGATAGCGCCGAATGATCGAGCCGCTCAGCGATACGATGCACGACCGAATCTTCGAGGCGGTCGTGATGCAGCACGGTCGAATAGATGAAGGAAGCAAGCTCGGGCTCGCGGCGGACGATGTCTTCCGCCTCACCCCGGATGCGGTCCCAGATCGGATCGAGCGCGGCGATCTTCGACGCTTGCGGATTGACCTGATGCACTGCCATATGGCTCTCGCAAATTCGCTTGGTTGGCCGATATTATAGCACGGCGGGCGGGCTTCTGTCCCGGGCACGCTTTGGCAGAGTAAACCACCGCCAAATGCCGTCCGGGGTCAGTTCAAGGTGGTCAGCCAAAACAGGAAATCAAGCCGGATCATGTCCGACTATTGGTCAATTTCAGCCGGCCAGCCATTCCCGGATGCTGGGGCTGATGGGGGAAAGTCACATCAGCACGCAGATATTGCAGGCGCGGACCGCTGCTGACTCGCGGGCTGCGTGGATTGCCGCCATCGCCATCCCCTTGATGTTGCTAGCCCCCGCCCTGTGGAATGGCTACCCCCTGCTCCAGTGGGATACCGGCGGCTATCTGGCGCGATGGTACGAAGGCTACCTGGTGCCCAGCCGCTCCACGACGTTTGGCCTCTATCTGCATTTCGGCGAGGATTCGAGCTTCTGGATCAATCTCGGAATCCAGGCGCTGGCGACGTTGTGGATCCTGCAGCTGACGCTGCGCGTGCTGGGCCAGTCCCAACCATTGCGACTGCTGGCCATGAGCATCGTCCTGGCCCTGACCACCTCGCTCCCGTGGCTCACCAGCACGCTCCTGACCGATATTTTTGCCGGCCTCGCCGTGCTCGCGCTCTTCATCCTGGTCACGCAGGGCGAGCGGACCTCGATTCCGGAAAAGTGCCTGCTGTTCGGCCTTACCGCGTTCGCCGCGGCAACGCATAGTGCAACACTCGCGGTGCTGCTCGGACTGTGCTGCATGGGGTGGATCGCCTGCCCTTTTCTGCGCGGTCGGATTTCCGTTTCCGGGCTGACGCAAGGCAGCCTCAGCATCGTCGCCGGAGCTGCGCTGTTGCTCGCGACCAATTTTGCTCTGTCAGGCAAACTGGCATGGACGCCCGGCGGCTATGGCGTCGCCTTCGGACGGATGCTGCAGGACGGCATCGTCGCGCAATATTTGCGCGATCATTGTCCGAAGCAAGATTTCAAGCTCTGCCCCTATCGCGACCGGCTTCCCGCCACGGCGGATCAGTTCCTGTGGGGCAACAGCATGTTCAACAAGCTAGGCCGCTTTCAGGGACTGAACGACGAGATGGGTTATATCGTGCTGCATTCGCTGGCCGAATATCCGGCCTGGCAGGCCCAGTCGGCGCTGACGGGGACGGCGCAGCAACTGGTACAGGTCGCCACCGGCGAAGGCATCGGTGTCTGGCTCGGCCATACCTACGGCATCATCGAGCGCTTTCTTCCCGCACAGGTGAAGCCGATGCGCGCGGCGCAGCAGCAGCGCTGGCATTTCGACTTCACCGCGATCAACCGGATTCACGTTCCCGTCGCGCTGGCGTCGATGCTGCTGGCCGTCATCCTGTTCGGCCACGGCGTGCTGCGCCGACGGTTAGATGATCTCACCTTGCTCGCCGGCACGGTCTCATCAGCCGTGCTCGGCAACGCCTTCATCTGCGCGGTAATATCCGGCCCGCATGACCGTTACGGCGCGCGGATGGCGTGGCTTGCGACCACGGTGGTGCTGGTCGCGGCCGTCAGGCAATTCGGCGGTGAAGACGCGCGCAACCGCTCATTGCCGTCGCGACAGGAAGTCGGTGACGCCGACCTTGTAGACCTTGTCGCCGACCGCGCGCATGTGATCGCGGTTCGGAATGTCGAGCACCTCGGCCCCCGGAATGATTTTCCCGAGCGCCGCGGCTGAGCCGGCGATTTCGTCCTTGGTACCGACCGCGATCAGCACCGGCACGCCGATCCCTGCGGCTTCCTCCGATGTCATCAGCCGCCGCGAGCCGCGCAGGCAGGCGGCCAGCGCGCGGCGGTCGGAGCGGGTCTGGTCGGCGAAAGCGCGAAACGTCCGCCCGACCGGATCGGTGACGTCCTCCAGTGACGGCGCCTCCAGCGCGATCGCCACGTTCTCGCCGGGGCCGCCGCCCTCGATCAGCCCGATCCCGATGCCGCCGAGAATCGCCGAGCGCAGCCGCTGCGGCTGCTCGCGCGCCAGGATCGCGGTCATGCGCGAGCCCAGCGAATAACCCATGATGTCGGCGCGCTCGATTTGCAGATGATCCAGCAGCGCGATGACGTCACCGGCCATGATCGCAATTTCGTAATCAGCGGAATCATAGAGCTTTTCCGACTCGCCATGGCCGCGATTGTCGAGCGCGATGACGCGGCGGCCGTCCTTCTTCAGGTCGGAAACCCAGGTCGGATAGACCCAGTTCACATTCTTGCTGGAGGCAAAGCCGTGCACGAGAACGATCGGATCACCCTCGCCTTCATCGAGATAGGCAATTTCGACAGCGCCGTTGTGAAAACTCGGCATCATCAGTTCCATTTCTTGGGGGATCAAAACGGACGAGTATGCAATGGCTGCAAGTCTAGCCCTGCGCGGCAGCGCCCGCCAGAGCCGGGCCGGACGGCAAGGTTGCCGCCGCCTGCATTCTTAACCGCCGCGCTTTCTTGCGGCGCAGCCACGCTTCCGTTGCGCGCTCGGTGGTCGCCTTGATCGACGAGAGGAAACCGAACAGCGCCAATAGCGCGCCGAACACCCACATCGTCAGATTGAAGGCGCCGGTTGCCAGCAGCAGAGCGCCGCGGCCAAGCACCTTCAGAATCGCACGGGTCTGGCTGCCCTTGGATTCGGCAAGCCGCGCCGCGCGGGCGACATCCTTCGGTCCTTGCGCGATGCGCAGCGTGTCGAGCGCGCCGCGCGTGCCGGCCTTTTCGCCGACGCGTCCGACGTCCTTTGCCAGCCGCACCAGCGCGCCAGCCTTCTCGGCGCGGAACGCCGCCTTGATCGCGCTGATGGTGTCGCCGGGCCGCAGCACCGAACCCTTCGCGACCGCCTGCTGCAGCACAGGCGCGTCCACGACCTCGCGCGCGGAACGGCCGGCCCATTGCGTCAGCCCCTCCCCGAGACGTCCGACCTTGCGGGCGTCCTTGACCATGGAAAGACCGGCGCGCAGCGGGCCGAGACCACCGACGGATACGTAGGTCGCGGCGGTTACCGCGAGACCCACCGTCGCCAGACCCAGCACCAGCCGGTCTACTTCCTCGCCGGTCGCCAGATGCTTGCCCTCGCGCACGACGTCCCTGATGTCGCCGAACACGAACAGATCGCCGGCGATCGTGCCCGACAGGCTCGCGACGTCGTCGGCGTTGCCGGTCACGAGACCCGTGGCAAAGCGTTTGGCAAAATGCGACGCCGAACCTGCCTCCGTTACGGCATCGCTGACGCGCTTCGACAGTTCATCGCTGACGGCAATGCCCCTGTCGCGGGCGAGTTCGACGAAGCTGTTGGCGAGGTCGGAATCGCCCTCCGCGAGTGCGGCCTCGATATTCTCGGTGACCAGCGCCTGATTGCTCCGCAGGGCGGAATTGATATGGATATCGGACAGCGCCGCGGGATCGTCCTGCGCGGCCAGAATGGCGCCGGCCTCACGGGCGTGCGGCCACAGCGCGGCGCACACCGCCACGCTGAGCGCAAGGCATCCCAATGCCCCTGCCAGAGCCGAACCGAGCCGCAATCGCCTCATCCAAAAAACCTAATGTTTTCGTCTTTCTCTAAATGGTATGCCGTTTTTAAGACACAACTGCCCCGACGAAAGAAGGGCTTTTCACCGACGACAAGATTGTGTCGAATTTGCATGAGCAAATGTGCGGCGGGGACATCCCGAATCGGCTCTAGGAATCATCGGCACCCCCCACTATGGTGCGCGGCATTTCGAACCTGCCGCGTCGCGTTGATTGCGTGCGCCTGTCGTCGCTATCCAAGGTGAAACTGATGTCCGACCATGTCGTCCCGCATTTCCATAACGACGCCGGGGTCTCGGTAATCGAGATCGGCTCGCAGGAATTCATGTGCGTGGGCGCCAACCCGCCGTTCGACCATCCGCACGTCTTTCTCGACCTCGGCAACGACAACGAGATCATCTGCCCCTATTGCTCGACGCTGTACCGCTTTGCCGCCGACCTCGCCGCAGGCGAGGCCCGCCCGCCGGAATGCGTCCTGAGGGACAAGGTCGCCTGACCTTTCGGTGGCTGCCCCGCGCACCATCATCGTTGCTGGTGCCGGGATCGGGGGATTGACGGCAGCGCTTTCGCTCGCGGCCAAGGGCTTTCGCGTCATTATCCTGGAGAAGGCGGAACGGCTGGAGGAAGCCGGCGCCGGGCTGCAGCTTTCTCCCAACGCCAGCCGGATCCTGGTCGACCTCGGCCTGCGCTCACGGCTCGCAGCCCGGGCCGTGACGCCCGAGGCCATCAACATCATGAGCGCCCGCGCGGGTGGCGAGATCGCCCGCCTGCCGCTCGGCGAGGCCGCCAGCCTTCGTGCCGGCGCGCCCTATTGGGTGATGCACCGCGCCGATCTGCAAGCCGCGCTGTTGGCGGCGGTCAACGAACATCCGGACATCGACCTCAGGCTCGGCAGCCAGTTCGAAGACGTGACTTCGCATGCCAGGGGGCTGACGGTGGTGCAGCGCCGCGGCAATACGCGGCAACAGGAGCTGGCAGCGGCGCTGGTCGGCGCTGACGGCATCTGGTCTGCAGTGCGGAACCATCTGTTCCCGGACGTGCAACCGCAATTTTCCGGCCTGATCGCCTGGCGCGGCACTCTCGATGCGACGACGCTGCCGCGCGAATATACCTCGGCCCGCGTGCAGCTCTGGATGGGGCCGGATGCGCATCTGGTCGCCTACCCGATCTCGGGAGCGCGGCAAATCAACGTGGTCGCGATCGTGCCGGGAACCTGGAACCGGCCGGGCTGGAGCGCGCCGGGCGACGCCAATGAACTGAAGAGCGCGTTCGCCTCGCAGCGCTGGCCTTCGACCGCGCGGATGCTGATCGGCGCCGTCGACGGCTGGCGGAGATGGGCGCTGTTCACCCTGCCCGATCTCGGCGAATGGACCGAGGGCGCGGTCGCACTGCTCGGCGATGCCGCGCATGCGATGCTGCCGTTTGCCGCGCAAGGCGCGGGCATGGCGATCGAAGACGCTGCGGTGCTCGCAAAATGCCTGAGCGAGAGCCAGGGCGACAATATCGCTGGCATCCCGGCGGCGCTGAAGCGCTATGGCCGGCAGCGTCGCGGCCGCGTGCTGCGGGTGCAGCGCGCCGCCCGACAACAAGGACGCATCTATCATCTCACCGGACCGCTGGCGCTGGCGCGCGATCTCGCCATCAAGGCGATGGGCCGGGAGCGCATGCTGGCGCGGCAGAACTGGATTTATGACTGGCGGGTGTAGTGGGGAGACCGTAGCCCGCATGAGCGCAGCGACAAACGGAAACGGCTACCCGCGTAATTCCCGGATGTCGCTTCGCTCATCCGGGCTACAAGACAGCTACTAATTTGCGCTAGCC
This sequence comes from Bradyrhizobium jicamae, assembly GCF_001440395.1. GTDB lineage: Bacteria > Pseudomonadota > Alphaproteobacteria > Rhizobiales > Xanthobacteraceae > Bradyrhizobium > Bradyrhizobium jicamae. The sequence goes on from NZ_LLXZ01000011.1 coordinate 15,618, forward strand.
GCTCGTCTTCGTACGGCCCTTCTTGGCGACGGGAGCCGGCGCAATCGATGGCGGGGTCGGCGCCGGCCTGGCTTCCGGTTGCGATTCATAGCAGCGGTTCTTCTGCCACGCCTCCTCGGCCAGCTTCGATTGTCCGCGGAGCGCGATGTAGTCGTTGCGGTAGGCCATCTCCGCCACCACCGGACCGGCGACGCCGGATTCAGCCTTCGTCATCAGCCCCTGCAATTCCGCGGTGCGCGCGGCAAGGCTCTTGCGCTCCGGCTCGAGCTGCTTGCAATCGTAGAGATCGTATTTGGCGGGATCGGCGAAGGCCGGCGAAATGGTATCGCTCATGCTGGCGCAGCCGGCCAGCCCGACGCTGAGCGCAACCAGCGCCAGCGCGGCAAGGCTCCGCGAAAATAACCGGCGATGGGACAACGAGTTCGACATCGGACCTTCGTTAGGTGGATTATGTTGAGATCGCCTAAAGCTCGCCGCAAGTAAACACCCCAAGTGTCCGCATTGAGGCTTTGCTTTGGCGCGCGCGCTCACTTAAAGGTGGGGGGCGTTCGGGCCGGAGAATAACCCAATTTCACTTCTCCGGAAAACGCGCTAAGTATCTGATCTCCTGAGACTAAGCGGACGTGGCGGAACTGGTAGACGCAAGGGACTTAAAATCCCTCGATGGCAACGTCGTGTGGGTTCGAGTCCCACCGCCCGCACCAGCCTTCGCTCGCAAAGCGAGTGAAGGCTGCCGCGCCGAAGCCGACAGGCGAAGGCAGGCTTTTCGGCCGCGAGCTATGGCTAGGCAAGCCGCGCCCTGCGAGGCATAGCTTGAGCCGTGTGGCCGGGAACGGACTTGGGAGACGGGGGACTACATTGCCGCAAATCGGTCTTTTCGAAATGCGCCGGCTGGAGATGCTGAGCAACACCATCTTCGGCGTTGCCATGACGCTGCTCGCCTATGATCTGCCGAAGGCCAGCAGTTTCAAGGAAGCGCCGACCTGGATGGGTCTGATTCACGTCTACGCGCATCCCGTCATCGCGCTGACGATCAGTTTCATCGTCGCCGGGCTGTTCTGGTTCAGTCATCACCGGCGGCTTGCGGTCGCGCCGGAAGGCGGCCGCGGCGTAGTGTTTCTCAATCTGTTTTTTCTGCTCTCGATCATCATCCTGCCGGTGACGAACGGTCTCTACGGCGTCTATCGGGTCGATGGCGTGATCGCGGTGCTCTATGGATTCCACCTGACCGTGATCGCCGCGCTGAACGCGCTGTTGTGGGTGCTAGCGCTGCGGGGCCAAAGCAATCCGCAGTTGCTGGCGACGGCGCTGTTTCCACTGGGCGTGTTCGTGCTCGGGACGGTCGTAGCTTTCGCCGCGCCGAGAATCTCACAGCTCATCTGGTGCCTGGCGTTTCTCGCGCCGCTCGCAGGCTGGCTCGCCGCGCGGCGCGAGAGCTAGCGCGCGACCTTCGCCTCGCTCACCTTCAGCAATCGGCTCGCCTCCTCCGCAATCATCCGCTCCATCTTTTCCTGAAATTCCTTGCGCGGCAGGCCCGGCGCGATCGGCGGCAGGAACGAGAGCGTGATGGTGCCGGAGTGCATCATCAGGGTCTTCTTGCCCCAGAACAGCCCGGAATTGCATGCTGCCGGCACCACGGGGACTTCGAGATTGGTGTAGAGCGCGGAGATGCCGGCGGACTGAAACACCACGGGCTCGTCGATCGCCTGCCGCGTCCCTTGCGGAAACAGCAGCACCTTGCGGCCCTCGCCGACCGCGCGCTTGGCTTCATCGACCATCTGGCGCAGCGCATGGCGGCCGGCCGAGCGATCGACCAGGATCATTGGATAGCGCTCGAGAAACCAGCCCACCATCGGTAGCTTTCTCAGCTCCTTCTTGGCGACGATGCTGGCGTCGGGGAAGATCACGCAGAGCGCTGCGGTCTCCCACAGCGATTGATGATTGCAGGCAATGATGCAGGGGCCGTCGGGAACGTGCTCACGCCCCTCGACGCGATAATCCAGCCCGACCACGTATTTCATCAGGAACATGATGCCTTTGGCCCACACCTGGGACACCGCACGCACCGTCGCGCTGCTCGCGTTGAACAGCGCCATGAACGGCACCGTCGATGCAACGACGACCGTCAGGATCACCACGACGGCATCGAACAGTATGGACCTCAGATAATGCAAACGTTCCGTCCTCTCGGGCCTCTGATGCGGCTTCCCATACAGCACTTTTCCCGGCTTGCACAATTCCGCCCGCCCGGCTGAAATAGGCGTCGACATGGATCGGCCCGATTATCCGTCCAGGATCGCCGCATGCCCGACAGCGAAAAGATCGTCATCGCGCCGCATCTCGTCTTCGATGCCATCACGGCCGGCCCGCCCGGCGCGCCGCTGGTGCTGTTGCTGCACGGCTTTGCGGAATCGATGCATTGCTGGCGCGCGCAGGTCACGGCGCTCGGCGACATGGGTTATCGCGCCATTGCGCCGGGCCAGCGCGGCTATTCGCCGGGCGCCCGCCCCGATCCGCGCGAATTTTCGCACTACCTGATCGACCGCCTGATGGACGATGCGCTGGCGATCGCCGCGGCCGCAGGCTATGGCGACGCACGCTTTCATCTCGCCGGCCATGACTGGGGCGGCAGCATCGCCTGGGGCATCGCCGACCGCCACCACGAACGGTTGGCCTCGCTCACGATTCTCTCGCGGCCACATCCAAACGCCTTCAACCGCGCGCTCGAAACCGACAGCGAACAGGCGCAGCGCTCAAAACATCACAAGGCGTTTCTGGAACCTGACGCCGCCGATATTGTGCTCGCGGACGACGCCAGATGGCTGCGCGAGCGTCTCACCGCCAACGGCGTTCCCGCGGACGCGATCGAGATGCATCTCGCCGTACTCGGCAACAAAGACGCAATGGAAGCCGCGTTGGCCTGGTATCGCGCGCGCGGCGCGATCCGCGGGCCGCTCGGCCCGATCCGCGTGCCGACGCTTTATGTCTGGGGCGATGCCGACGACACCGTCGGCCGTATCGCGGCCGAAGGCACCGTCGATTTCATCGCCGCGCCCTATCGCTTCGAGGAGTTGCCCGGCGTCGGCCACTTTGCGGCGGATCAGGCGCCGGAACGTGTATGCGAATTAATGCTGGAACATCTCGCGGCGCATCCGATGTAAGGAACGCAACGCACGCAAGAATGTTGTCGTGCACAAAAAGGAGCACGACAAATTGGCCAACGAACAACCCTTGGATAAACCCGCCGCAACCAACCGCAAGCCGGCCCGGAACCAGGCGCGTCAGCCACAACAGCCACAGGTTCGCTCGCCGCTTCTGAACGACGGCCCGGAACTGGAGCGCGACAGCCACTGCTGAAGCCGACTGCAAAAAAACGAAGCGCGACGGAGGACGAAACCTCCGTCGCGCTTTTTGCTGTCCGCTTGAAGCTGGTGCGCCCTACTCGCTCTTGTCGATATTCCAGAACACCGGCGTTGCCGGGCCGTCGACGATGCCGGTGAGCGATTTGCGCCAGCCGCTCGGGATCAAATACTGGCCGAGCGGGATGTAGATCACCTGTTCATAGGCCTGCTTCTGGATGTCGGCAGCGATCTTCTTCTGCTCGTCCAGCGTGGCGGAGCGCGCAAACTTGTCGCGGAGCTCTTCGATCTTGGCGTCTTCGGCCCAGCCGAACCAGCCGCCGTTCTTGCCGCGACCGCCCACTGAAGCGTTGGCGACCGGGTTGGAAACGTCGGCGGCAACCCAGTTGGTGAAGAACATGTTCCAGCCGCCTTCCTTCGGCGGCTTCTGGCTGGCGCGGCGGGTCACGACGGTCTGCCAGTCGGTGGCCTGCACGTCGACCTTGAAGCCGGCTTCGCGGAGCAATTGCGCCGCGACGATCGGCTGCGCCTTCAGCGTCACGACGTCACCGGGCGCCATGACCACGACCGGCGTGCCATCGTAACCGGACTCGGCGAGCAGCTTCTTCGCTTCCGCCATGGCATTGCCCTTCACCAGGCTCTCGGCGCCGACATCGCTCTCCAGCGGGGTATCGCATACGAAGATCGCACCGCAGATCTTTTGATACTTGGCATTGCCGACCAGCGCGTCGAGCACGTCCTTCTGCTTCATGGCCAGGAAGGCCGCGCGGCGAACCTTGACGTTATCGAAGGGCGGATAGAGGAAGTTCATCCGGCCCAGCGTCTGGAAACCGAACTTGTTGAGGACGTCGACCTTGATGTCCTTGTTCGCCTCCAGCACCGGCAGCAAATCGAACGGCAGGTTCTCCATGAAGTCGATATCGCCCGACTGCAGCGCGTTCACCGCGGTCTGCGCATCCGGCATCGTGATCCATTCGACGCGATCGACCTTCACGACCTTGCCGCCGGAGGTCCAGCTCGGCGCTTCCTTGCGCGGGACATAGTCCGGGTTCTTTTCATAAACGGCCTTCACGCCCGGCTGGAATTCCGCTTGCACGAACTTGAACGGACCTGATCCGACCTGTTCCTTGATCTGCTGGCCGGCGGGCGTTTCCGCCAGCCGCTTCGGCATCATGAACGGGGTGTAGGACGACGGCTTGCCGATCGACTCCAGCACTAGGCCGTAGGGCTCCTTCAGTTTCAGCGCAAAGCTCTTGGCGTCGATCGGCTCCAGGCTGGCGACGAAATCCATCAGCTTCTGGCCCATCGTGTCGTTGCGGCCCCAACGCTTCAGCGAGGCGACGCAATCTTCCGCCGTGACCGGCTGGCCGTCATGCCACTTCAGGCCATCGCGCAACGTGAATGTGTAGGTCAGCTTGTCATCGCTGACTTTCCAATCGGCCATCTGCGGCTGGATCTTGAAGCTGGAATCCGTCGCCAACAGCGTGTCGTAGACCATGTAGCCATGGTCGCGGGTGATGTAGGCGGTGGTGAAACCGGGATCGATGACGCGCAGGTCGGAATGCATCACGGCGGTGATGGTCTTCTTGCCGGCGGCCATGGCCTGCGAGCTCAGGGCTAGCGACGTCACCGCTACCGACAGCGCAAGCGCCGACAATGCGGACGCTATCGTGGGACGCTTCCAACGCATGATGGGGAACATTCGATCTCTCCTGACGTGAAACTGGTCAAAGTCCGCTGATTCATTATGCATGCGGTTCGTTATTTGGGCGAACTAACACGCTGTAAATCCTGACTATTTGAAGACTTGCATCAAGCGCGCGGCACGTCAATCGGCTTTGAGGCGACCACCACCCTGCGGATACCGCGGACGCGCGCTCATGTTTCACTTTACAAATCCGCGCGAGATCATTCTCGTAGGCGGCGAGACCGGTGCCCGATTAGTCGAAACCCAAGATCAAGAAAACCAAGAGAAGTCCATGAACCCAGCCAATCTTCCCTTTGATTCCGAGGCCATGCTGCAGGGTCTGCGTAGCTGGGTGGAATGCGAAAGCCCGACCTGGGACAAGAGCGCCGTCGAGCGCATGCTTGACCTCGCCGCACGCGACATGGCGATCATGGGTGCGACCATCGAGCGCATCGCCGGCCGCCAAGGTTTTGCCGGCTGTGTCCGCGCCCGCTTTCCGCACCCCAAACAAGGCGAGCCCGGCATCCTGATCGCCGGCCACATGGATACCGTCCACCCCGTCGGCACCATCGAGAAACTGAAATGGCGGCGCGAGGGCGGCAAATGCTTCGGCCCCGGCATTTTCGACATGAAGGGCGGCAATTACCTCTCGCTGGAAGCGATCCGGCAACTGGCCCGCGCCGCGTTCACGACACCCCTGCCGATTACCGTGCTGTTCACGCCGGATGAGGAGGTCGGCACGCCCTCGACCCGCGACATCATCGAGGCGGAAGCGGCGCGCAACAAATATGTGCTGGTGCCGGAGCCCGGACGGCCCAACAACGGCGTCGTCACCGGCCGCTACGCAATTGCACGCTTCAATCTCGAAGCTGTCGGCAAGCCGAGCCACGCCGGCGCGACGCTCTCCTCCGGCCGCTCCGCGATCCGCGAAATGGCACGCCAGATTATAGCCATCGACGGCATGACGACCGAAGATTGTACGTTCTCGGTCGGCATCGTGCATGGCGGCCAGTGGGTCAATTGTGTCGCCACCACCTGCACCGGCGAGGCACTCAGCATGGCCAAGCGCCAGGCCGATCTCGACCGCGGCGTCGAACGCATGCTGGCGTTGTCTGGCACGAGCAATGACGTGAGCTTCACCGTGACGCGCGGCGTGACCCGCCCGGTCTGGGAGCCCGATGCCGGTACCATGGCGCTGTACGAAAAGGCCCGCGGCATTGCCGCGCAGCTTGGCCTCGAACTGCCGCATGGCAGCGCCGGCGGCGGTTCCGACGGCAACTTTACCGGCGCGATGGGTATCCCGACGCTGGACGGCCTCGGCGTCCGCGGCGCCGATGCCCACACGCTCAACGAACATATCGAGGTCGACAGCCTCGCCGAACGCGGCCGGCTGATGGCTGGGCTTTTGGCGACGCTGGAGTAATGGCGATTGCCCTGCGCCGTCATTGAGAAGAGCCAACGGGTCGCGTGAATGCGCGGCCGATGACAAGGCTTGGCGACGGAAGCAATCCATCTTTCGGCGGATGCGTGGATTGCTTCGCTTTGCTCGTAATGAGGACGAATGTTCTTCCTTCGAACCGCTTAGCTGCATCGCAAAAAACGCAGGCGCAATGGCACGGGACTTGCTGAAATGCTACGCTGACGGCGCGGAAACCAACTCCAAGACCGGCGCTGCCCAATTCACCCACAACTGACGGATCAAGATGCTCGGATATCTGCTTCGCCGCATTCTCGCCGCCATTCCCGTGATGGGCGTGGTCGCGCTGTTTGTGTTCCTCCTGCTGCGGCTGACGCCGGGCGATCCCGCCGCGATTTTGGCCGGCGACAATGCGACGCCCGAGCAGCTCGAGCGCATCCGCACGTCGCTCGGCCTCAATGAGCCGCTCTACACCCAGTTCTTCACCTGGATCGGCAAGCTGCTGCAGGGTGACCTCGGCATGTCGCTGATATCAAACGTGCCGGTGCTGACGATGATCAGCAAGCGCGTCGAGCCGTCGATCTCGATCGCGCTCTGCACCATCATCCTGGCTGTCATTGTCGCCGTGCCGCTTGGCGTAATCGCGGCGTGGAAGCACGGCACCTGGATCGACCGTTTCGTGATGGGCCTGTCGGTCATCGGCTTTTCGGTGCCGGTGTTCGTGATCGGCTATGTCCTGATCCAGATCTTTGCGATCGAACTGCGCTGGGTGCCGGTGCAGGGTTTCCGCAGCATCACGGCAGGGTTCGGCCCATTCTTCGAGCGCATCATCCTGCCGACCTGCACGCTCTCCTTCATCTACGTTGCGCTGATCGCGCGCATGACGCGGGCGGCAATGCTCGATGTGCTGGGTGAGGATTACGTCCGCACCGCGCGGGCGAAAGGCATCAGCGAGACCGGTGTGCTGCTGCGCCATGCACTGCGCAACGCCGCCGTGCCCGTCATCACGGTGATCGGAACGGGTTTCGCGCTGCTGATTTCCGGCGTCGTCGTTACCGAGAGCGTGTTCAACGTGCCCGGCATCGGCCGCCTCACCGTCGATGCGGTGCTGGCGCGCGACTATCCGGTGATTCAGGCGATGATCCTTTTGACGTCGGGCATCTATGTCACCGTCAACCTGTTGATCGACCTCGCCTACACCCTTCTTGATCCAAGAATTCGTTACTGAGGTTCGGCACGATGGCAATCGAAACCCTTCCCGAACCGTCAATCCCGGTCACCACGCCGTTCCGGCCGAAACTGGGATTCCTCACGGCGACCCCGATCATCGCGACCGCGAGCATCTGCCTTGGGTTGATCATCCTGATGGCAATCCTCGCGCCCCTGCTCGCGCCGCACGACCCGCAATTGCTGTTGCCGGCGCAACGGCTGAAGCCGGCCAGCGCGACATTCCTGCTCGGCACCGACGCCTATGGTCGCGACGTGCTGTCGCGCATCATCTACGGCGCACGGATTTCGCTGCTGATCGGCCTTGGCGCCGCAGTCTTCTCGATCGGCATCGGCCTTCTGATCGGGCTCGTCTCCGGCTTCTTCCGCTGGGTCGACGCCGTGATGATGCGGGTGATGGACGGCCTGATGGCGATCCCGTCCATCCTGCTCGCGATCGCCGTGGTGTCGCTGTCGGGCGCTAGCCTGACGACGGTGCTGGTCGCGATCACCATTCCGGAAATTCCCCGCGTGGCGCGGCTGGTGCGTTCGGTCGTGCTGTCGGCGCGCGAGGAGCCTTATGTGGAGGCCGCGATCTCGGTCGGCACCAGCCTGCCCAAGATCATGTGGCGGCATTTGATGCCGAACACGGTCGCGCCGCTGATCGTGCAAGGCACCTATGTCTGCGCTTCCGCCATCCTCACCGAAGCCATCCTGTCGTTCCTCGGCGCCGGCATCAGCCCGGAAACGCCGACCTGGGGCAACATCATGGCCGAGGGCCGCGCCTACTTCCAGGTCAAGCCGTCGCTGATCTTCTGGCCGGGCCTGTTGCTGTCGATCGCCATCCTGAGCATCAACCTGATCGGCGACGCCGCCCGCGATGCCCTCGATCCGCGCATGAAGCAGCGGGAGGCCGGAAAATGAGTTCGACCTCTCCCCGTCATTGCGAGCGAAGCGAAGCAATCCATCTCGCCGCACGAAGAAAGAATGGATTGCTTCGTCGCTCCGCTCCTAGCAATGACGGCAGAAATAACTGAGATGAAAAACATCGTTCTCGACATCGACAACCTCGTCGTCGGCCTCGGCAAGAATCCGTCCGGCCAGCGCATCATCGACGGCGTCTCGCTGCAGGTCCGCGAAGGCGAGACGCTGTGCGTGGTCGGCGAAAGCGGCTCCGGCAAGTCCGTAACCTCGCTCACCGTGATGGGCCTGCTGCAAAAGGGCGCGCTGGTGCCCTCCGGCGGCAGCGTCAAGCTGGTCGGCGAAGAACTGCTGACCGCCACCGACAAGCGCCTGCGGCAATTGCGCGCCACACGGATGGCAATGATCTTTCAGGAGCCGATGACGGCGCTCAATCCGGTGGTGCCCGTCGGCCGCCAGATCGACGAGGTCCTGCGCGCCCACACCGACCTCGATGCCCGCGCCCGCCGCCAGAAGATCCTGGCGATGATGGAGCATGTGCGGCTGCCGGATGTGGAGCGCATCTTTGCCTCCTACCCGCACCGGCTGTCCGGCGGACAGCGCCAGCGCATCATGATCGCGATGGCGCTGGTACTCGAACCGAAACTCCTGATCGCGGACGAGCCGACCACCGCGCTCGACGTCACCACGCAGAAGCAGATCCTCACCCTGATCCGCGACCTGCAGCGCGACCACGGCACCGCGGTGCTGTTCATCACCCATGACATGGGCGTGGTCGCGGAGATTGCCGACCGCGTCGCCGTGATGCGCTACGGCCGGCTGGTCGAGACCGGCACGCTCGACGGCATCCTGCGCACGCCGGCGATGGAATACACCCGCAACCTGCTCTCCTCGGTGCCGAGCCTGGTGCCGCGGGCGCCGCGCGCGGAAACCGACGAGCCGATCGTGCTGGAAGCCAACGAACTCGGCAAAGTCTACCGCGAGCGTTCCTTCTTCGGAAAATCCCGCGAAGTCGCCGCCGCCAAGGACGTCACTCTCACGCTGCGCAAGGGCCGTACGCTCGGCATCGTCGGTGAGAGCGGCTCCGGCAAATCGACGGTGGCGCGCTGCATCGTCCGCCTGATCGATCCGACGTCGGGCGGCGTACGGCTCGCCGGCCGCGAGATTTCCGACCTGTCGCGGCGGCTGCTCCAGCCGCATCGCAAGAAGATCCAGATCATCTTCCAGGACCCCTATCGCTCGCTCAATCCGCGGATCACCGTCGGCGAGACCATCGCGGAAGGCCCGATCAATTACGGCATGCCGCGTGCGGAGGCGCTGGCGAAGGCGCGCGAGCTGCTCGAGCTGGTCGGCCTGCCGGCGGATGCGGTCTCGCGCTATCCGCACCAATTCTCCGGCGGCCAGCGCCAGCGCATCGCGATCGCGCGTGCGCTCGCGCTCGATCCCGACGTTCTGGTTGCGGACGAAGCGGTTTCCGCCCTCGACGTCTCGGTGCAGGCGCAGGTGCTCGAACTGCTCGACGAAATCCAGAAGCGGCTGGGCATCGCGCTCCTGTTCATCACCCACGATCTTCGTGTTGCAGCGCAGATCTGCGACGACGTCGCGGTGATGCAACATGGCCGGATTGTGGAACAGGGACCGGCGGCAGAGGTGCTGACCCATCCGCAACAGCCCTATACCAAGGCGCTGCTCGATGCCGCGCCCGGCCGCGGCTGGGATTTCGCGAATTTCCGGCCAGTGGAGGTCGCGGCGGAGTAGCGACGGCCTTTCTGCGTCATTGCGAGCGAAACGAAGCAATCCATCTCTCCGCGCGGGGATAGATGAATTTCTTCGTCGCTTTGCTCCTCGCAATGACGGGCTTATGGCGGTGCAAGACAATTACTAACGCCCACGCGGCATGCAAAACGGAATTGCTCCGCGGCTTGCGCTTGCCGCGATCTCCCGCTTAACGTCCCCCCAACGAAAAACACCGGCTGAGACATATGACCCGCATCGCCGTCGGCGGCTTCCTGCACGAGACCAACACCTTCGCGCCGACCAAGGCGACCTATGCCGATTTCGTTCATGGCGGCGGCTGGCCATCGATGGCCCATGGGCCCGATGTGCTGAAGGTCATGCGCAAGATCAATGTCGGCCTTGCCGGCTTCGTCGAGACGGCTGAGGCCAATGGCTGGGAACTGGTCCCGACCATCGCCGCGGCCGCCAGCCCATCGGCGCATGTCACGACCGATGCCTTCGAACGCGTCATGAAGGAGATGGTCGACGGCATCGCCAATGCCGGCCCGATCGACGCCGTCTACCTTGATCTGCACGGCGCCATGGTGACCGAGCAGCACGATGATGGCGAAGGCGAGATCCTCGCCCGCGTGCGCAAGGTGATAGGCCCGGATCTGCCGCTGGTCGCGAGTCTCGACCTCCACGCCAACGTCTCGCCCGAGATGGTGGAGCATGCGGATGCACTCATTGCCTACCGCACCTACCCTCACGTCGACATGGCCGACACCGGCCGAGCCTGTGCAAGGCACCTCGCGCTGATATTGAAGAGCGGGCAACGCTTCGCCAAGGCATTCCGGCAGTTGCCGTTCCTGATCCCGATCTCGTGGCAATGCACCAACGACCAGCCGACCAAAGGCATCTATGAAGGGCTCGCAGCGCTCGAAAGCGACGCGGTGCCGACGCTGTCCTTTGCGCCGGGCTTTCCGGCGGCGGATTTTCCTCATTGCGGACCGAGCGTGTTTGCCTATGGCCGGACGCAGGCCGACGCCGATGCCGCCGCCGACAGGATCGTCGCGCTGATCGAGAGCCATGAGGACGATTTCGACGGCCGCATCTATTCGCCCGATGACGGCGTGCGCCTCGCCATGGAGCTTTCGAAATCGGCAACAAGGCCGATCATCATTGCCGATACCCAGGACAATCCCGGTGCGGGCGGCGATTCCGACACCACCGGCATGCTGCGCGCGCTGGTGCGCAACAAGGCGTCCGGTGCCACCGGCGTGATCTACGATCCGGAGTCGGCCAAGGCCGCGCATGCGGCCGGCGTCGGCGCGACCGTCACGCTGGAGCTCGGCGGCAAGTCCGGCATTCCGGGCGATACGCCCTACAAGGAAACCTTTTTCGTCGAGAAACTGTCGGACGGACAATTCGTGGCGTCCGGCCCCTATTACGGCGGCCGCGACATGGACATGGGTCCGTCGGCCTGCCTGCGCATCGGCGATGTCAGGGTCGTCGTCGGCTCCTACAAGGCGCAACTTGCGGATCAGTCGATGTACCGCTATGTCGGCATCGAGCCGACCGAACAGAAGATCCTGGTCAACAAAAGCTCGGTGCATTTCCGCGCCGATTTCGAACCGATCGCCGAAAAGCTCCTGATCTGCGCCGCGCCCGGCGCGATGCCGGCCGATACGGCCACGCTGCCCTGGACGCGGCTGCGTCCGGGCATCCGCATCAAGCCGAACGGCGCCGCCTTCACCCCATCCGCCCAATCACGCTCAAAATCTTCAGTCACGGGATAACAGACATGCCTAACATTGAACGCATCGACGGCTTTGCCGACGAACTCACCGCCATCCGTCGCGATCTGCATGCCCACCCCGAGATCGGCTTCGAGGAAGTTCGCACCTCCGGTATCGTCGCGGAGAAGCTGAAGGGCTGGGGTATCGAGGTGCATCGCGGACTCGGCGGCACCGGCGTGATCGGCGTCCTCAAGGGCAAGGGCAGCGGCGGCAAGCGCATCGGCCTGCGCGCCGACATGGACGCGCTGCCGATGGAGGAAAACACCAACCTGAAATGGCGTTCGACCATTCCCGGTCGTTTCCACGGCTGCGGCCATGACGGCCACACCACGATGCTGCTCGGTACCGCACGCTATCTGGCGGAGACCAAGAATTTCGACGGCACCGTGCATTTCATCTTCCAGCCGGCCGAGGAAGGGCTCGGCGGCGCCCGCGCCATGATCAAGGATGGCCTGTTCCAGAAGTTTCCCTGCGACGAGATCTACGGGCTGCACAACGCGCCGGACCTGAACCATGGCGAGATCGCGATCCTGCCGGGCCCGGCAATGGCCGGCGCCGACTTCTTCGACATCACCATCCAGGGCTATGGCGCGCATGGCGCGATGCCCGAGCGCTCCAAGGACGCGGTGGTGATCGCTACGACGCTGGCGCAGGCACTGCAGACCATCGTCAGCCGCAACGTCGACCCGTTGAAGTCGGCGGTGCTGTCGGTCACGCAAATCCATGCCGGCTCCGCCAACAACGTGATCCCCGGCGAGGCTAGGCTCGGCGGCACCGTGCGCGCCTTCGATGACGGCGTGCGCGCGCTGATCCGCGAGCGCATGCGCAAGATCTGCGCCGGCGTTGCCGCGACATTCGAGTGCGAAATCACCGCCGACATCAACGACACGTTCAGCGTCCTCATCAATGAGGAGGAACAGTCCAAGGTGGTCGAAGCCGTGGCAAAGACGGTGGTCGATCCAGCCAACGTGTTGACGCGCTCGGCCCCAAAGATGGGCAGCGAGGATTTCGCCGACATGATGCAGGTGGTGCCCGGCGCCTATTTCTGGGTCGGCCATGATGGCTCGGTGCCCGTGCACAATCCCGGCTACGTACTCGACGACAAGATCCTGCCGATCGGCGCCAGCATGTTCGCCCGCATCATCGAAACCCGGCTACCGGTAGGTTAGCATGCAGAACGCAGCCCCCGAGGAAGAGGTCACCTCGCTGCATGACCTCTCCGCCACTGATCTGATCGCAGGTTATCGCGCAAAGCAGTTCTCGCCCTCGGAAGTGCTGGAGGAAGTGATCGAGCATGTCGCGGCGTGGGAGCCGCACATCAAGGCGTTGTATCTGTACGATCCCGACGGCGCACGCGCGGTCGCGAAAGCATCGACCGACCGCTGGCAGAAGGGCGAGCCGGTGAGCACGCTCGACGGCGTGCCGGTGACGATCAAGGACAATATCGCCACCAAGGGTCAGCCGATACCGCTGGGGTCAGCCAGCGTGAAACTGGTGGCGGCGGAAAAGGATGCACCGCCCGCCGCACGCTTGCGCGAATCCGGCGCGATCATCTTCGCCAAGACGACGATGCCGGATTACGGCATGCTGTCGTCAGGTCTCTCCAGCTTCCATCCCCTCACCCGCAATCCCTGGGACCTGAGCAAGAATCCCGGTGGTTCCTCGTCGGGCGCGGGCGCGGCGGGCGCGGCCGGTTACGGCCCGCTGCATCTCGGTACCGATATCGGCGGCTCGGTCCGGCTGCCGGCTTCGTGGTGCGGTCTGGTCGCGCTGAAGCCGAGCCTCGGGCGCGTTCCGATCGATCCGCCCTATGTCGGCCGGGTCGCCGGCCCCATGACCCGCACGGTCGACGATGCGGCGCTGATGATGTGCGTGCTGTCGAAGCCGGATCGCCGCGACGGCATGAGCCTGCCGGCTGATACCATCAACTGGCGGGCGCACGACAAGTCGCCGCGCAAGGTTCGGATCGGCCTCATGCTCGATGCCGGCGCCGGGCAGAAGCTGGAAAGCGACGTGCGAAACGTTGCCGTCAACGCGGCCAAGGCGTTCGAATCCGCCGGCGCCGTCGTCAGCGAGGTCAGCGGCGTCCTGACGCGCGAGATCATCGACGGCCTCGACAATTTCTGGCGGGCGCGATTGTGGGACGATCTGTCAAAATTGTCGCCCGAGGAGCGCGGCAAGACGCTGCCCTACATCCACAAATGGGCGGAAGCCGGTGCAAAACTTTCCGGCGTCGACGTCATCAGGGGCTTCAACGCCACCATGGCGATCCGCACCGCGGCGGCAAAACTGTTCTGCGAGTTCGACTACGTGATTTCGCCGGTATCGCCGGTGGTCAACTTCCCGGCCGAGTTTGCCGCCCCGCTTAACGATCCGGATAAACCGTTCGAGCACATTGCCTATACCGTGCCGTGGAATATGGCGGAGAATCCGGCGCTCTCGATCAATGGCGGGTACGACGCCAAGGGTTTTCCGATCGGCGTCCAGATCATCGGCCGCCGCTTCGACGATCTCGGCGTGCTCGGCATGGCCAAGGCGTTCGAGGGCCTGCGCGGGCCGCAGAAGCCGTGGCCGACGCCGCCGAAGAAGTAAACGCAAGACCTGCAGGGACATGCGGGATTGTCATGCGCGGGCCTGACCCGCGCATCCATCGTCTTCATAAAAGATGGATTGCCGGGTCAAGCCCGGCAATGACAAGATGAACATCAACAGCAAGCATTACGCGAGGAACCGCTCCCATGGCGTATGAGACCATCAAGTACGAGGTCGACGAACAGATTCTCACCATCACGCTGAACCGGCCCGACAAGCTCAACGCCTTCAACGGCACGATGCAGCAGGAGCTGATCGACGCCTTCGACGCCGCCGACAAGGACGACAATGTCCGCGCCATCATCGTCACCGGCGCAGGCCGCGGCTTCTGCGCCGGCGCCGATCTCTCTTCCGGCGCCAACACATTCGACCGCGACGCGCGGCGTGGCCCGGTGAAGCGGCTCACCAGCGGCGCGGTGGATTACAGCGATCCCATGGTGCGCGACGGCGGCGGTCAGGTGACGCTGCGCATCTTCAAATGTCTGAAGCCCGTGATCGCGGCGGTGAACGGGCCAGCGGTCGGCATCGGCGTCACCATGCAGCTTGCGATGGATATCCGCATTGCGTCGGACGCCGCGCGCTTCGGCTTCGTGTTCTCCCAGCGCGGCATCGTGCCGGAAGCCGCCTCGAGCTGGTTCCTGCCGCGCATCGTCGGCATCTCGCAGGCGCTGGAATGGTGCTATTCGGGCCGCGTCTTCCCGGCGCAGGAAGCGCTCGCCGGCCGTCTCGTCAGCAAGGTGGTGCCGCCGGACGATCTGTTGCCGACCGCCCGCGCGCTGGCAAAAGAATTTGCCGCCAAGACCGCGCCGGTATCGGTGGCGCTGATCCGGCAGATGATGTGGCGCATGATGGGCGCCGACGATCCGATGGAAGCCCACAAGGTCGACAGCCGCGGCATCTACGCCCGCGGCCGCTCGGACGACGTGAAGGAAGGCGTAGTGTCATTTTTGGAAAAGCGCCCGGCCGAGTTCAAGAACAAGGTTTCGTCTGACATGCCCGACTATTTCCCGTGGTGGGACGAGCGGGAATACAAATAGCCCGGCCGTAGGGTGGGCAAAGCGCAGCGTGCCCACCATCCTTTTACGCCGCGAGAATGGTGGGCACGGCGCAAGTGCGCCTTTGCCCTCCTACGACTTCATCCCATCGTCAGCGCCACACGTCCAATCGCCTTGCGATCGATCAACAGCCGCATCGCCTTCGCATAGTCTTCCAGCGGCAACCGGTGCGAGACGTTGGGGCGCACCTTCCCGGCCTCCGCCCATTCCGTCAGCGCCTTGATCCTGACCTCGCCGAGCGCGGGATTTCGCCGCACCGCTTCGCCGGCGCGCACGCCGAGCACGCTGGCGCCCTTGATCATCAACAGATTGGTCTTTGCCAGCCCGATGCCGCCGGTGAACCCTATGACGAGTAGCCGCGCGCCCCAGTTGATGCAGCGCATCGAATTCTCGAACACCTCGCCGCCGACGGGATCGAACACCACGTCCGCGCCCTGCCCGTCGGTAATGCGCTTGACGGCGTCGCGGAACGGTTCGCGGTCGTAGCGGATGAGATGATCCGCGCCCCTCGCTTTCGCAATCTCAAGCTTCTCGTCGCTTGACGCCGTCGCGATCACGATGGCCCCTAGCATCTTGCCGATCTCGACGGCGGCAAGCCCGACGCCGCCGCCGGCGCCGTGCACCAGCAGCACCTCGCCGGGCTGGAGCCGGCCGCGATCGATCAGCGCGTGATAGGCGGTGCCGTGCCCGGCCAGGAACGTCGCGCCCTCCGCGTAGTCGAACGTGGAAGGCAGTTTGACGAGCTGCGACGGGCTGGCGACGGCCTCATCGGAATAGGCGCCGTGACGCATCTTGACGATCACCTTGTCGCCAACCGTAACGCCCGTGGCTTCGTTGACCTCGACGACATCGCCGGCGGCTTCCATGCCCGGCGTGAACGGCAGCGGCGGCTTGAGCTGATATTCGCCCGCCGCCATCAGCACGTCAGGGAAATTCAACCCGGCGGCGCGAATGGCGACGCGCACCTGCCCGGGCGCCAGCGGTACCGCGGCAAAGGTTTCCAGACGCAGGCTCTCGGGCGGACCGAGCTCGCGGCAGACGACAGCCCTCGGCATCAGGCGGCCCGCGCCTTCACGCGCTCCAGCGCTTCGCGGATTAGCGGCATCCGGTCGTTGCCGAAATACATGTCGGTCTTGTCGACAAAGATCGTCGGCGAGCCAAATCCGCCGCGGGCCATTACCTCGTCCGTGTTGGCCTTGAGCTGGTCCTTGATCGCCTGCTGGCCAATGCCTTCAAAGAACTTGACGTGGTCAATGCCGACCTTCTTGCAGATCTCCGTCAACACCGAGTCCTGCGAGATGTCCTTGTCGGCGCCCCAATAGGTCTCGAACACCGCGGTGGCGAACGGCACCATCTCCTTGTTGCCGAGCCAGATGCAGCCGCGCATCGCCTTGACGCTGTTCACGG
The DNA here is from genome assembly GCF_001440395.1 of Bradyrhizobium jicamae. Taxonomy (GTDB): domain Bacteria; phylum Pseudomonadota; class Alphaproteobacteria; order Rhizobiales; family Xanthobacteraceae; genus Bradyrhizobium; species Bradyrhizobium jicamae. The sequence goes on from NZ_LLXZ01000011.1 coordinate 32,777, forward strand.
GAAATACCGTCGGCGGCATCTTGATCGCGAGTCCGGCGGAGCGTGCCCAGTCGCCGAGGTCCTTCTTCATGTAGCGCGCCTTCAACGGCACCGGGGTCTCGCGCTGCGCGTAGACGCTCGGATTGACGGTATTGAAGATGCCGCCGACCAGGATCGGCCGCCAGCTGATCTCGACGCCGAGTTCTTTGGCCAGCGGCTGGATGTTGTGAAAGGCGAGATAGGTCCAGGGACTGGAACAGTCGAAGAAGAATTCGATCATGGGTGTTTCCTCTTGTTATTCAGACTTGTGCTGTTTCCACCGTCATTGCGAGCGAAGCGAAGCAATCCATCGCGCCGCCCAAAGAAAGAATGGATTGCTTCGCTGCGCTCGCAATGACGGCATGGCTGGGGCTCAACTCTTCCCCGCCATCTCCTTTGCGCGCGCACCGAACATATTCCGCCGCGCCTCCTCGTCGAACGGCTCCTTCACGAACTTGCCGATCGCCAGCCCCGCCTGCACCTGCGGTCGTGCGCGCACGTCCGCGTACCAGCGCTTGACGTTCGGGTAGTCGTCGAGCGTAAAGCCCTGCGCCTTGTGGGTCATGGTCCAGGGGAAGCAGGCGATGTCGGCGATCGAATAGTCGCCGGCGATATAGGCGCCGGTCTTGCCTAATTGCGTGTCGAGCACACCGTAAAGCCGCGCCGCCTCGTCACGGTATCGCTCGATCGCGTAGGGAATCTTCTCCGCCGCGTAGAGCGCGAAATGGCCGTGCTGGCCGAGCATAGGCCCCAGCCCACTCATCTGCCACATCAGCCATTGCATCACCTGGGACCGTGCCCGCATCTCCGTGGGCAGGAAACGCCCGGTCTTGTCGGCGAGATAGATCAGGATCGCCCCGGTCTCGAACACCGAGAATGGCCCCTGCCCGTCGGCGGGTTCGTGGTCCACGATGGCCGGAATGCGATTATTCGGGCTGATCGCCAGAAACTCCGGCCTGAACTGCTCGCCGGCGCGGATGTTGACCGGAATGACCCGATAGGGAAGCCCGAGTTCCTCCAGCATGATCGAGATTTTCCAGCCGTTCGGCGTTGGCGCGTAATGCAGGTCGATCATGGCTCCCCTGGCTGTCGATGCGGAAATATTCCCCGCGGTGGCGACTTTTGTTGTTCTGTACCTCGATCTTAAGACATGGCAGACAGGCGCTCAATCCGAACCGAACGGGAGGCTCCCATGCTGTTTCCAACCACGATCGCAGGCTCGTTGCCCAAGCCGGAATGGCTGGCCGAGCCCAACACGCTGTGGGCCCCCTGGCGGTCGAAAGGCGACGAACTCGCCCGCGCCAAGCGCGACGCCACCATGCTGGCGGTGAAGCTGCAGGAAGATTCCGGCATCGATATCGTTACCGAGGGCGAGCAGGCCCGCCAGCATTTCGTCCATGGTTTTCTGGAGAAGGTCGAGGGCATCGATTTCGCCCACAAGGTCGAGATGGGCATCCGCAAGGACCGCTACAAGGCGATGGTGCCACAGGTGGTTGCACCGCTGACCCTGAAGGGCCGCGTCCATGCGGACGAAGCCCGCGTCGCCCGCAGCCATACCACCCGCAAGCTGAAATTCACCCTGCCCGGCCCGATGACTATCGCCGACACCGTCGCCGACAGCCATTACGGCGACAAGGTCAAGATGGCCTTCGCCTTTGCCGAACTGCTCAACAACGAGGCCAAGGCGTTGCAAGCCGACGGCATCGACGTGATCCAGTTCGACGAACCCGCCTTCAACGTCTTCATGGATGAGGTCTCCGACTGGGGCATAAGAGCGCTCGAGCGCGCCGCTGAAGGCCTGACCTGCACCACCGCCGTCCACATCTGCTACGGCTACGGCATCAAGGCCAACACCGACTGGAAGCAGACGCTCGGCGGCGAGTGGCGGCAATACGAGGATATTTTCCCGGCGATCGAAAAAAGCCCGATCCAGCAGGTCGCGATCGAGTGCCGCAATTCAAAGGTGCCGCTGGATCTGCTGGCGCTGCTCCCCGGCAAGGTGATCCAGGCCGGCGTGATCGACGTCGCCAGCGACACGGTGGAGACCGCCGAGGACGTCGTGAAGGTGATCGAGGCGGTCTCAAAATTCGTGCCGCTCAGCAACATCGTCGCGACGACGAATTGCGGCATGGCCCCGATGCGGCGGGATATCGCGGAAGCGAAGCTGGCCGCGCTGGGTGCGGGCGCGAAGCTGGCCCGGGAGCGGCTGGGGTGATGCTTCAGTCCCCTCTCCCGCAAGCGGGAGAGAGGGCAGACCGCGCAGGCGGCATCACTTTCTAACTAACTCGCGCTCGGATGCAGCACTGGGCGGTATCCAGCATTGAGTGCGCGCAGCGTCGAGGGCGGCGTCAGCAGCTGCGCGTCTTCGATCGTCGCCTCGGTCTTGCTGTAACCAGCCATCGACCATCGCAACGCCCTGCCCCGCACGATTAGAAAGCTCTCCTCACCCAACTGCACCATCGCGCCGTCGGGCAATTGCATCACCGGCACCGGGAGCGGATGCAGCCGCTTCCTGCCGCGCTCCAACCGCTCCCGATGCAACACGCTATCCATCTCCCGCGCACGAATATCCGCAACGCCATTGCCCTTCTCCCACGCGGCGCGAAAGCGGTTGGCGTCGTCGCGGCGGCAGAAGAAGCAAGGGCGATGACCGGCCGCGAAGGCGGTGGCCTCGTCGAGAAAGAACAGCTCGGTCCAGCTCCGCCGGCCCATCACCGGCCGCCGCCAGCCCCGGAATTCGCAAAGACAGGTAATCCAGGCCGGGCTCGACCAGCGCTTTCTCAATAACGTCTTTGTCGCGGGATCATGGATGATGCCGCGATTGCCGGTGAACTGCCCGCGATGCGTGGTGGCGATGATGTCGCCTGATGGCGTGACACGGTTCTGGAGAGGCATCGAAATTGCCCGTTAGCTACGGCGTCATTGCGAGGATCGCAGCGACGACGCAATCCATCTATCCGTTATGCCGCGCTATGGATTGCTTCGCTGCGCTCGCAATGACCGGGAGGCATCACGCCACCCCTCACGGCCGGATCGGCGGCTGGAACGACAACGCGGTATCCCAGGGAAAGTGGATCCAGGTATCCTGCGACACTTCGGTGATGAAGGTGTCGACCAGCGGCTTGCCCTTCGGCTTGGCGTAGACGGTGGCGAAATGGGCGTCCGGGAGCAGCTGGCGTACCAGCCGGCCGGTGGCGCCGGTATCGACGAGGTCGTCGACGATCAACAGCCCCTTGCCCGTGCCGCCCCCGAGTTTGGCGACCTCGGGAGACACGCCCTTGAGCACCTGCAGGTCGCCCTGGCTGGTGTGGTCGTAGCTGGCAATGCAGACGGTATCGATGATGCGGATACCGAGTTCGCGCGCCACGATCGCGGCCGGCACGAGACCGCCGCGGGTGATCGCGATGATGGCGTGAAACGGCCCGACGTCATTGAGCCGCCAGGTCAGCGCACGGCAATCCCTGTGAAACTGGTCCCAGGAAACCGGAAAGGGCCGGCCGGCCCGCGCGTCAGGGCTCGATTCAGAATTACTGTCTGCCACGTTGGTTCGCCTCGTCTTGCCGACCTGCTATCGCGGCACGTTCAATCCCGCCAGCATCTCCTTCACCGCGGTCATGGCGGCGTTGAGCTTTTCGGGATCGCGGGAGCGGACCACGAGATTGGTGTTCGGCTTCTTGTCCTCGTCCATGAACGGATAGCTGCCGATGATGGTGTCGGGATGGGCGTTGGCGATGTCCCGCAGCGGCCCGCCGATATCGCCTTCGCGCGCATTGGCCCGGACCGAATCCGACAGCATCCGCACGCCCGACTTCAGCTTGGGCGCGACGATGTCCATCATCGCCTGCATGATCGAGGGGATGCCGGCCATGACGATGACGTTGCCGAGCTTGAAGCCGGGCGCGAGGATGGTCGCGCTCTGGATCAGTTCGGCGCCGTCGGGCACGCGGGCCATGCGCAGCCGGGCCTCGTTCAGGTCCTGCTCGCTCCAGCGCTCGCGAAAGCGCGCCACGACTTCCGGGTGATGGTCGATCGCGACGCCGAACGCCTTGGCGACGCTGTCTGCGGTGATGTCGTCATGGGTCGGCCCGATGCCGCCGGTGGTGAAGACATAGGTGTAGCGATTTCGCAGTGCATCAATAGCCGAGACGATATCGGCCTCGTCGTCGGCGACGACGCGGACCTCCCTGAGGTCGATGCCGATATTGGTCAGATACTCGGCGATGAAGCCGATATTCTTGTCCTTGGTCCGGCCGGACAGGATCTCGTCGCCGATGACCAGAATTCCCGCCGTGACGATCTCGCTCATGACTTCCCCTCACCTGTCCCCGTACTTTGCGCAAGCAACGCATTGAAGTCACGAGGCTTTGCTGCCGAAATAAGCACCCGGCCGCCTTTTTTTAGGGCAGCGTGGCCGGCTACCCACACGAAATGCCGCAAGCCAATGCATATCGCGCTGGCCCGAGCCTTGCTACCATCCCGTGAAGTCATGCACTGTGCCGCATGGCTTTGCGAGATAGTCAGGATTTATGGCAGTTGCCTTTGATGAAATGAACGGGCCCGGCGGCGACCTCCGCCCGGCCTATCGGGAGCTCTCCCGCTGGCTGAAGGAGACGCCTCCGGACGCCCTGGAATATCGCCGTCAGGAGGCGGAACTCCTGTTCCGCCGGATCGGCATCACCTTCGCCGTCTATGGCGACGCCGAAGCCCAGGAACGGCTGATCCCCTTCGACGTGATCCCCCGGATCATGTCGGCCAAGGAATGGACCACGCTGGAAAAGGGCCTGAAGCAGCGGGTCCGCGCACTCAACATGTTTCTGCGCGACATCTATCACGGCCGCGACATCCTGCGCGCCAACCTCATTCCCGATGACCTGATCTTCCAGAACCCGGTCTTCCGGCCCGAGATGAACGGCCAGAGCGTCCCCCACGACGTCTATGTCCACATCGCCGGCATCGACATCGTCCGGGTCGACGCCGACAATTTCATCGTGCTGGAGGACAATGCGCGCACGCCCTCGGGCGTCTCCTACATGCTGGAAAACCGCGAAATCATGATGCGGCTGTTTCCGGACCTGTTCGCCCGCCACCGCGTGGCACCGGTGGAGCGCTATCCTGATGAATTGCTGTCGGCATTGCGGTCGGTTGCGCCGCTCTCCGCTTCCGCCGAGCCGACGGTCGCGCTGATGACGCCCGGCGTCTACAATTCCGCCTATTACGAGCACTCGTTCCTCGCCGACAAGCTCGGCATCGAGCTGGTCGAGGGCCGCGACCTCATCGTCAAGAACGATGAGGTGTTCATGCGGACCACCGAGGGGCTGAAGCGCGTCGACGTGATCTACCGCCGCGTCGACGACGATTTCCTCGACCCCTTGACCTTCCGCCCGGATTCGGCGCTCGGCGTGCCCGGGCTGATGTCGGCCTATGCCGCCGGCAACGTCACGCTGGCGAACGCGGTCGGCACCGGCATTGCCGACGACAAGGCGATCTATTCCTACATGCCGGAGATCGTGAAATTCTATCTCGGCGAAGAGCCGATCCTGAAGAACGTGCCGACCTGGCGTTGCCGCGAGCCGAAGGACCTCGCCTACGTGCTCGACAATCTCGGCGACCTCGTGGTGAAGGAAGTGCACGGCTCCGGCGGCTATGGCATGCTGATCGGCCCCGCCGCCACCAAGGCGACGATCGAGGCGTTCCGCGACAAGCTCAAGCGCGAGCCGGAGGGCTTTATTGCCCAGCCGACGCTGGCGCTGTCGACCTGCCCGACCTGCACTGCCTCCGGTCTTGCACCCCGCCACGTCGACTTGCGGCCGTTCGTGCTGACGGGCAGCAAGCACGTCACCATCGTGCCCGGTGGATTGACGCGGGTAGCGCTGAAGGAAGGCTCGCTGGTAGTCAATTCGAGCCAGGGCGGCGGCACCAAGGACACCTGGATACTGGACGAATAGAGAGCGAAATTTTCGTATGCTGTCGCGCACCGCCGAAAACCTGTACTGGCTGGCCCGCTATGTCGAGCGCGCCGAATATATCGCGCGCACCATCGACGCCACCTTGCGCGTCACCGCGCTTCCCGCCGCCTATATCGGCAAGACCAATGAGTGGGAATCGGCGCTGCTGACGGCCGGCGTCAGCACCAGCTTCTACGAGACCTATCAGGAAGCCACCGAGCAGAACGTCGTCGAGTATCTGGCGTTCTCGCCGGCCAATCCCTCCTCGATCAAGAACTGCATCGAAGCGGCCCGGCTCAATTCGCGCTCGGTGCGCACGGCGCTGACCAGCGAGATGTGGGACACCATCAATTCGGCCTGGATCGAATTGCAGGAAGTCTGGGGCAAGGGCACCTCCAGCCGCGAGGAACTGGCGCGGTTTCTCCGCTTCGTGCAGGAGACCTCGCTGCGATTCGACGGCTCCGCCTACCGGACCATGCTACGCAACGACGCCTACTGGTTCTCCCGCCTCGGGCTGCACCTGGAGCGCGCCGACAACACCGCCCGCATTCTCGACGTGAAGTATCACGTGCTGCTGCCCGAGGAGGAGCATGTCGGTGGTCCGCTCGATTACTACCAGTGGACCTCGATCCTCCGCTCGGTGTCGGCGCTGACGGCCTATCACTGGGTCTATCGCGAGACCTTGAAACCGTGGCTGATCGCCGACCTCCTGATCCTCAACGACACGCTGCCGCGGTCGCTGGCGAGCTGCTACAGCAATCTGGTGCGCAATCTCGACCAGATCGGCGTCGCCTATGGCCGCCAGGGCGCCTCCCAGCGCCATGCCCGCGGGGTGCGAAACCGGCTTGAACACAGCCATATGGACGATATCTTCCAGCACGGCGTCCATGAATTCATCCAGGAATTCATCGCGGACAATTCAAGGCTGGGCGAGATCATCACCAGGCAGTATTTGATTTGATCGAGCGCTGTCATTCCGGGATGGCGTGCAAGCGCCAGACCCGGAATCTCGAGATTCCGGGTTCGATGCTTCGCATCGCCCCGGAATGACGGCGCGAAAGAAGAGACACCCAATGCGCCTGCGAATTGCCCATACCACGAGCTATCGCTACGAGCCCCCGGCCTCGGGCGTGATCCAGATCCTGCGCATGACGCCCGGCAGCCATGACGGGCAATATGTCGCCGAATGGCAGATCGACGTCTCGACCGATTCCCGCCTCGACACCCATCAGGACGCGTTCGGCAACGTCACCCATGTATTGACTCACGGCCCGATCGCCGACCTGTCTATTCATGTCGAAGGGCTGATCGAGACCCACGACACCGGCGGCGTGCTGCGCGGCACCGACGAACGCTTTCCGCCGAGCCTGTTCCTGCGCTCCACCGCGCTGACCGAAGTCAACCCGGCGATGGCGACGTTCGCCCGCGAAATGCGCTCGGAATCCGACGGCGACGTGCTCGGCTTCCTGCATGCGCTGATGGTGCAGATCAACGAGCACATGATCTTCGACGAAGACCCGACCAACTCGGGCACCTCGGCGGCGGAAGCCTTCGCGCTCAAGCGCGGCGTCTGCCAGGACTATGCGCACATCTTCATCGCCTGCGCCCGCTCCGGCGGCGTTCCGGCGCGCTTCGTCTCCGGACACTTCCTGCGCTCCGACGGCACCACTCATCAGCAGGCCGGCCACGCCTGGGCAGAGGCCTATGTGCCGGATCTTGGCTGGGTCGGCTTCGATGCCGCCAACGGCATCTGCACCACCGATGCCCACGCCCGCGTCGCCATCGGGCTCGACTATCTCGGCGCCGCCCCAGTGCGCGGCACGCGTTATGGCGGCGGCGCGGAGACGCTGACGGTGGCGGTGAAAGTCGAACAAGCGGGACGTCCCGGCCAGTGGCAGAGCCAGTCGCAGTAGCATTCAGCCGGCATTGCGACGAGCCTGGGTGGGCAAAGGCGCATCGCGCCGTGCCCACCATCCATCTACGATCGTGATGCCAGATGGTGGGCACGCTCCGCTTTGCCCACCCTACGGCCGTCACTTGTCCAACCACACGTCCTCGAACCGCAGATTGTTGTACTGGCTGTTGTCGTGCGGCTGGAAGTTCTTCACATGGGGCTGCCAGCAATTGGCGGCCGACGAGTGCAGGATGATCGGCCGCGCCGCGTCCTCGACCAGCAGCCGCTCGATCTCCCAGACGATCTTCTTCCGCTTCTCCCGATCGAGCTCGCTCGATTGCGCCGCCAGCAGCCGGTCGACCTCGGGGTTGCAATACTGGGTGTAGTTGCGCTCCGACTTGCAGGAATAGTTCTCGACGATGTTGCCGTCGGGATCATCGACGCTGACGCCGGTGACGTTCAGCCCGATCGTGTAATCCTTTTTCGCCAGCCGCGCGTACCAGCGCGGCGTGTCGAGAATGTCGAGTTCGCTCGTGATGTAGATCTTCTTGAGCTGGTCGGTCAGGATCACGGCGGGGTCGCGATAGGTCGGCAGGTTCCTGGTCTGGATTTTGATCTGCAGCGGCTTTGCATCGCTATAGCCGAGCTTCTGCATGATCGCCTGCGCCTCGGCGATGTTCTTCTCGGCGTTAGGACCATAGCCCGTGAGCGACGATACCATGTCCGGCGGCATGCCCCACTCGCCCTCTGGCTTGGCCAGCATGGCCCCGCCCATGCGCGCCAACCCTTCCATCAGGATGGTGTTGAAGGGTTTGCGGTCCAGCGCCAGCGACATCGCCTTGCGGATATCCGTATTGTCGAACGGCGGGTTGACGCGGTTGACCATCAGATTGATTTGCGTCCCCGTCGTCGTCATCTCGCAGATCGCGTTCGGCGCGCGCGCCTTGACATCCTTCATCAGGGGAACGCTGACGTCGGAGGGAAAGGTGATGTCGTATTCGCCGGTGGCAAAGGCCAGCATCCGCGTCGCGCGGCTGTCGATCATCCGGAACGTGATCTCGTCCAGATAGGGACGGTCCTTCTTCCAGTAGTCGGGATTGCGCACCAGGCGCACCGACTCGCCCCGCTTGAACTCGACGAATTTGAACGGCCCGGTGCCGACCGGTTTGGTGCGCATGGCCTGCTGCGGCACGTGGCAGGGATAAACCGGCGAAAACGCGCTCGCCAGCAGCACCGGCAGGCTCGGTTGCGGCTCGCTCAGCTCGAAGGTCGCCTCATAATCGCCGTTGATGGAGACGTCCTGCAGCTTCGTGTACCAGACCTTGCGCGGATTGCGCTTGAAGTCCTGGGTCTCGGTCTTGCCGATCAGCATCCGCCAGGTGCATTGCACGTCCTTGGCCGTGAACGGCTGGCCGTCGTGCCATTTCACGCCCTGCCGGAGCTTGAACGTCAGCCTGGTGTTGGTTGAATCCCACGACCAGCTTTCGGCGAGATCCGGAATGACGGTGTCGATGCTCTCGTGCACCTTGGCCGGATCGAACACCACGAGATTGTTGAAGATCGCCGCGAACGGCGTCACCGAGGCAATCGTCGCTTCCTCATGCAGCGAGGTCGAGGGCGGATTGTCGTTGTGATAGAGCCGGAGCGTGCCGCCTTTTTTCTGCGCCGCGGCAGGGCTTGCGGCAATCAGTGCAATGCAAAAAAGCGACGCCAACGCAGCATGTGACTTGCCCGGCAGTTTTCTGACGCGCACGACGGCCTCCCCATGTATTTTCTTTTTCATTAGAATGACGAGAGATCGAAGCGTAACGCAGAGGACAGGCCATGTCAGCAGGCGACAAGATCTTCGCGGGTTCGATCCCGGAAAACTATGACCGCTACATGGTTCCCTTGATCTTCGAGAGCTACGCCCGGGATATTGCGCAAAAGGCTGCGGCACTTTCACCCAAGGCCGTGCTGGAAATCGCGGCCGGCAGCGGCGTGGTGACACGCGCACTGGCGCCCGGACTTTCTTCCGATGCCCGTTACGTCGTGACCGACCTCAATCAACCGATGCTTGATTATGCCGCCACGCGGCAAAATGCCGACGATCGCATCAGCTGGCGCACAGCGGATGCACAGGCACTGCCGTTCGAAGATGCCACCTTCGATCTGGTTTGCTGCCAGTTTGGCGGGATGTTCTTTCCCGATCGCCCGTCGGCCTATCGTGAGGCCAGGCGCGTGCTCAAGCCGGGCGGAACTTTCCTGTTCAACGCATGGGACCGCATCGAGGAGAACGTGTTCGCGGACGACGTGACCAACGCGCTCGCGGAATTCTTTGCAAACGATCCGCCGCGCTTTCTGGCGCGCACGCCGCACGGCTATCACGACGTCGCGTTGATCCGCAGCGATCTGGCCAAAGCAGGCTTTTCGAACGTGACCATCGAAACCAGGGCGGAGGAGAGCCGCGGACCCTCGCCCCGTCATATCGCGACCGCCTATTGCCAGGGAACGCCGCTACGCAACGAGATTGAGGCGCGTGCCGCCGACAAGCTCGAGGCCGCCACCGACCACGCCGCAGCCGCCATCGCGCGCAAGCATGGAAACGGCGAAGTTGCCGCCAAGATCCAGGCGCATGTCGTTCTGGCGCGGGCCTGATCCCGGTTTGAGCTCCGGGATGGGTCCAGGCGGCGGTAAGCCTCCGGCACAAGCCGCTACGCCGCCCAGCGGAGCAGGTTCGTGCCGCCCGGAGCATGCCGCGCCAAGGGGAATTGGGGTTGGATGGCCCCCCGAAATTGGCTACTAGTTTGGCCGCCGAAAAACGGACGCGTCGGGGACTTTGAATGACCTATTGCTGCGGAATTCTGGTGCGGGACGGCTTGGTCATGATCGCGGATACCCGCACCAATGCCGGCCTCGACAACGTCTCGACCTTCCGCAAGCTGCATATTTTCTCGAAGCCCGGCGAGCGCATCATGGCGATTGCCAGCGCCGGCAATCTGGCGATCAGCCAGTCGGTGCTGTCGACCCTGACCGAGGGCATCGAGGACCCCAACACCGGCGAGGTCGAGACACTGATGAACGCGCCGACCATGTTCCAGGCGGCCCAGCGCATCGGGCGGGCGATCCGCCAGGTCCATGCCACCGAGGGCCCGGCGCTGCGGTCCGAAGACGTCTCTTTCGATGTCTCCTTCCTGTTCGGCGGGCAGATCAAGGGCTCGCGGATGCGGCTGTTCATGGTCTACACCGCCGGCAATTTCATCGAATGCACCACCGACACGCCCTATTTGCAGATCGGCGAGCACAAATACGGCAAGCCGGTGCTCGACCGAGCGATGCATTACGACGTCGAATTGTATGAGGCGCTGAAGACCGGCCTGATCTCGATGGATTCGACCATGCGCTCCAATCTCGGCGTCGGCCTGCCGATCGACGTGCTGGTGGTGCGCACGGATGCCTGCGAGGCCGATCTCAACCACCGCATCGAGGCCGGCGAGCCCTATTTCCACGACCTGCGCGCGCGCTGGTCGGCGGCGCTACGCGCGGCACACCAGAATATTCCAAGACCACCCTACAAATCCGAAACAGAAGCAAAGAAGTAAAGGCGAGGAAAACAATGGCCGACGCAACCAACAAGATCGCGCTCGTTACCGGTGCAGGCACCGGCGTCGGACGCGCCGCATCGCTGGCGCTGATGAATGCCGGCTACACCGTGGTGCTGGCCGGGCGCCGCATGGAGATGCTGGAGGAGACCAAGAAGCTCGGCGACAATGTCGGCAAGAGCATGTGCGTTTCCGCCGATATGACCAAGCCGGAGTCGATCGCGGCCTTGTTCGCCAAGGTGAAGGATACCTACGGCCGGCTCGACGTTCTCTTCAACAATGCCGGCATGGGCGCGCCACCGGTCAATTTCGAAGACCTCAGCCTCGAGCAGTGGCAGGCGGTGGTGAACACCAACCTCACCGGCCCATTCCTGTGCACGCAGCACGCCTTCCGCATCATGAAGGACCAGACCCCGCGCGGCGGCCGCATCATCAACAACGGCTCGATCTCGGCGCACGCCCCGCGGCCGTTCTCGTCGGCCTATACCTCGACCAAGCACGCGATCACCGGCCTGACCAAGGCGAGCAATCTCGACGGCCGCATGTATGATATCGCAGTCGGCCAGGTCGACATCGGCAATGCCGCCACCCCGATGACCGATCGCATGGTCGCCGGCCCCGGCGTGATGCAGCCCGATGGCACGATGAAGCATGAGCCGCGCATGGATGCTAAGGCAGTCGGCGATGCGGTGGCCTACATGGCGGGCCTGCCGCTCGATGCCAACGTGCTGTTCATGACGGTCATGGCGACCAAGATGCCGTTCGTCGGACGGGGCTAGCGCCACTCTGACGTCGTCCCCGCGAAAGCGGGGACCCATACTCCGCAGCGCTCGTTGGGTTACGAGGTCTCTACCGTTCGTGTGCACATGATGGGCTCACGCGGTATGGGTCCCTGCGTTCGCAGGGACGACATGCTGAGACATCGTAGCCCCTACTCCAACCGCTCCACCTTCCGCAGCGACGGAAACAGCTTCATCCACAACAGCGCGATCGCGATGGTGCCGACGCCGCCGAGCACGGCCGCCGGCACGGTGCCGAACAGCGCCGCGGTGACGCCGCTTTCGAACTGGCCAAGCTGGTTCGAAGCGTTGATGAAGAGAAAATTCACCGCGCCGACACGACCACGCATCTCATCGGGCGTCGCGAGCTGCACCAGCGAGAAGCGGATCACCACGCTGATCGTGTCGGCGGCGCCCAACAGCGCCAGCGCCAGTACCGACAGCCACATCCATTGCGACAGCGCGAACACGATGGTCGCCGCGCCGAACACGATCACGGCCTGGAACATCCGCAATCCCACATGGCGATTGATGGTGTGACGCGCGAGATAAGCGGTCATCAACAGCGCGCCGACCGCGGGCGCGGCGCGCAGGACGCCGAGGCCAAGCGGACCGGTCTGCAGGATGTCGCGGGCATAGATCGGCAGCAGCGCCGTGACGCCGCCGAGCAGCACGGCAAACAGGTCGAGTGAGATGGTGCCTAGGATCGCCGGATTGTTGCGGATGAAGCGAACACCGGCATACACATCGTCTGCGACCGTCGCCTCTTTCGAAAGCTCCTGCTTCTCCGTGTGGATGAAGCCGGTGAGAACCGCGCCCGCCAGCCAGAACACGACGATGACGAGATACGGCAGGCTCGGCGCAAAGACGTAGATGAGACCGCCAAGTGCGGGACCGGTGATGGTCGCGATCTGCGCGGCGCCCGAGGAAATCGCGGTCGCACGCTGCAGCGAGCCTCTGGGCGCAATCAGCGGCAGCAGCGCGGCCGTCGCCGGGCTCTCGAAGGCGCCGGCGATGCCGATCACGAAGGTGGCAATGAAGATCTGCACCTCGTCGAGCCAGCCGGCAAAGGTCGAGACCGCCAGGAACAGCGCGGTCACCGCTTCCGCAATCTGGCAAAGCTGCACCACGCGCTTGCGCTCGAACCGGTCGGCGGCGTGCCCCGCCACGAAAACCAATAGCGCCGTCGGCAGGAATTGCACCAGCCCGACCATGCCGAGCTGGAAGGCGCTGCCGGTGAGGTCGTAGATCTGCCAGCCGATCGCGACCGCCGCGATCTGGCTGGCGAAGCGCGACAGGCTGCGCGAAAGCAGAAAATACAGAAACGGGGCGTGCCTGAGCAGTTCGCGGGCGCCCACCGGTATCGTCGAGGACATGGGCGAGACGGGTGACCGAGCGCGGCGCCGATGTCAACGGGCAGGCCCGCAACACGGCATTGCGCGGCCACGCGGCGCTGGCATAATCGCGCGCCGGGGCTTCGGGGGATTCATGCTGCAACTGCAATCAGCGTTTGGCGTGCTGGCGCTGCTGGCAATCGCATGGGCGCTCAGCGAGAACCGCCGCGCGGTCTCGTTGCGGCAAATGGCGGTTGGCCTTGCCGTCACCATCGTCACCGCACTGGTGCTGCTCAAGCTGCCGCCGGTGGCAAAAGCGTTCGGCGCCATCAACGACGCCGTCAACACGATCTCGGCGGCGACGCGCGCCGGCACTTCCTTCGTGTTCGGCTATCTCGGGGGCGGCCCCCTTCCCTTCGATCTCAAGGCCCCGGGCGCGGATTTCATCCTGGCTTTTCAGGCGCTGCCGATCGTACTCGTCATGAGCGTTCTGACCACGCTGCTGTTCTACTGGCGCCTGCTGCCCCCGGTCGTTCGCGGCATGGCCTGGTTGCTGGAGCGTACGCTCGGCGTCGGCGGCGCGGTGGGCCTGTCGACCGCGGCCAACATCTTTCTCGGCATGGTCGAGGCGCCCTTGTTCATTCGCCCCTATCTGGCGCAACTCACGCGCAGCGAGTTGTTCCTGGTGATGACCGGTGGCATGGCGGGCATCGCCGGCACGGTCCTGGTGCTGTACGCGACCTTCCTCGCCCCGCTGATTCCGGATGCGGCGGCGCATTTCGTCATTGCGTCGGTGCTCGGCGCGCCGGCTGCGATCCTGATCAGCCTGATCATGGTGCCGGAGACGTCGGACAAGCGCACCGGGGGATCATTGGAAGATCCTGACATGCAGGTCTCGAGCACCATGGATGCGATCGTCAAGGGCACCACGGCGGGGCTCGAGCTTTTGCTCAACATCGTCGCCATGCTGCTGGTGCTGGTGGCGCTGGTCTATCTCGCCAACGCGATTTTGGGGCTGCTGCCCGAGATTGGCGGCGCCAAAATCTCGCTGCAGCGGCTGCTCGGCTACCTGATGGCGCCCGTTTGCTGGCTGATGGGCCTGCCCTGGCCGCAAGCCGTCACGGCCGGAAGCCTGATGGGCATCAAGACTATCCTCAACGAGCTGATCGCCTATGTCGAACTGTCGAAGCTCGGCGCTGACGCGCTCGATCCGCGCTCGCGGCTGATCATGCTCTACGCGATGTGCGGCTTTGCCAACTTCGCCAGCCTCGGCATCATGATCGGCGGCCTCGGCACCATGGCGCCGGAGCGGCGCGAGGAGATCAATGCGCTCGGGCTGAAGTCGATCGTATCAGGCACGTTGGCGACGTGTTTGATGGGCGCGGTGGTGGGGGTGTTGACGTAGGTTCGTCATTGCCAGCGACAAACGCGAAGCGTTTGCGCAAGGGAGCGAAGCGACGAAGCAATCCATCTATCCCGGACTGAGGAATGGATTGCTTCGCTTCGCTCGCAATGACGGCGAGCCTTACGATGCCAATTCCACCGTCTTGAAATCCGCCGGCAAAATCACTTCCAGCAGTTCGACGTCGTCCGAATAATCCATGATCAGGTGCTTGATGCGTGGTGGCTGGGTCCAGGCGCTGCCCGCTTGCATCAGCGTCTCGCCCTGCCCTTCCATGTAGGTCTTCACCCAGCCCTTGAGCACATAAACCATCTGGAATTCGACGTCGTGGTAATGCAGCTTTGAAACTTCCGCCGGATTGCAGGGCCCCTGCAGGCGGATCACATGCGCCTGCGCCAGGCCGTGGGTCGCATCCTTGATGCCGAGGTCGCGGTACTTGGCGTAGGTGCGCAGGCCGTCGGCCTTGAAATCCTCTTCGCGGTGATGGCTGATGGCGATGGTCTGCTTCGGCCGCGCCTTTTTGGCCGGCTTGGCCTTCGACACACGCCCCTTGGATTTGAGGGCCTTGCGGGCTCTGGATTTGGCGGCTGTCTTGTGGCCCGACCATTTCTTCTTCACGGCAGGCTGCGCCGCGGGACGTGACGTCACTTTCTTCTTGGCCATGGGAGCCTCCCTTTTTTGTTTATGCAAAGAGGCTAACACGAATTCAATTTTGTAGGGTGGGCAAAGCGAAGCGTGCCCACCACCACTAGCAGAGTGTCAGATGGTGGGCACGGCGCAAGCGCCTTTGCCCGCCCTACAGCATCTCAATCAATGCAGCCTGAAAACCCCGTCCACCGCGCGCAACTCGGCCGGCTTGATCAGCCTGGAATGCGCAACCGTCACGGAAAATAGCGGGCCATCGAGCTTTTCCTGCCAGAAGGCGAGGAAATCCTTCAGCGCCGGGAATTTCGGAAACAGATCGTAGTTCTGCCAGACATAGGTCTGCAGCAACGAGGGGTGATCCGGCATCCGATAAAGAATTTGCGCCGTCGTCAGCCCGTAACCCAGCACCTGCTTCCGGAAGTCGTCGGAAGCAACTCCAACCCGCGACACCATGCCAAACCTCCATTGCTGGAAGCGCATTTCACGTGGTGGCCACACACCGAGCCACCCCGGCGGAGATGCGCTCACATGAGAGAAATGTGACGCACGAGACCAACCCATCACAAGTCTAAATGTTTAATGAACTGTTGAAAATTCACGCGTTAGCAGCAGCTTACCGCACGTGCTAATACGGGGTCCCGGAGTACGTCCGCCCCGGTTAATCATGACTAACGAAATTGGCAGGCGTCATATTTGAGTGCCAATTTTTCTGCTAGAAGCCCTTGTCCCCCGAAGAATACTGGCCTAAATCAGCCGCAGCCGAGTTAGCACTCGCTGGCTCGGACTGCCAAAATTGCCAATTCTGATAACATCTTCAGAAACTTAGGAGGACTGCATGAAATTCCGTCCGCTTCACGACCGCGTCGTGGTCAAGCGCATCGACGCCGAAGAGAAGACCGCTGGCGGCATCATCATTCCGGACAGTGCCAAGGAAAAGCCCTCCCAGGGCGAAGTCGTCGCCGTTGGCCCGGGTGGCCGTGACGAAGCCGGCAAGCTGATCCCGATCGACCTCAAGGTTGGCGACCGCGTCCTGTTCGGCAAGTGGTCGGGCACCGAGGTCAAGATCGACGGTGAAGATCTCCTGATCATGAAGGAGTCCGACGTCATGGGCGTGCTCGACGTCCCCGCCTCCAAGAAGAAGGCCGCCTAAGCCCTTCGCCTGCCACGCTCACCCTGAGGAGCGCCCGCGAGGCGCCTCCCCGACAGGGTGAGAAACAAAGATCAACTCAGGGAAACCAAATATGTCAGCCAAAGAAGTCAAATTCGGCGTTGATGCCCGCGACCGCATGCTGCGCGGCGTCGACATTCTCGCCAATGCCGTGAAGGTCACGCTCGGTCCGAAGGGCCGCAACGTCGTGCTCGACAAGTCGTTCGGCGCTCCCCGCATCACCAAGGACGGCGTCACCGTCGCCAAGGAGATCGAGCTCGACGACAAGTTCGAGAACATGGGCGCGCAGATGGTGCGCGAAGTCGCCTCCAAGTCCGCGGACGCTGCCGGCGACGGCACCACCACCGCAACCGTTCTGGCGGCTGCGATCGTCCGTGAAGGCGCCAAGTCGGTTGCCGCCGGCATGAA